>JAGOQB010000025.1 GCA_017991675.1 Phenylobacterium sp.
ATGTTCGGCCGGCTCAAGGACTGGCGTCGCGTCGCCACCCGCTACGATCGATGCCCGACCGTCTTCCTGTCCGCCATCGCCCTCGCCGCTACCGTGCTCTTCTGGCTATGAGTCCTGAGCCTAAGGCCCGGACGCTCCCCCGTCCGGGCCGCCCTTTCTTCAAACTTTCGAAAGCCAGGAACCCCCGATGACCAAAGTCCTCGTGCTCTATCACTCGACCTACGGCCATATCGAAACCATGGCCAAGGCCGTCGCCGAAGGCGCCCGCGAGGCCGGCGCGACCGTCGACATCAAGCGCGTCCCGGAAACCGTCCCGGCCGAGCTCGCCAAGACCTTCGGCTATAAGCTCGACCAGGAAGCGCCGATCGCCACGGTCGAGGACCTGGCGAACTACGACGCGATCATCGTCGGGGTCGGCACCCGCTACGGCCGCATGGCCTCGCAGATGGCCGCATTCTGGGATCTGACCGGCGGCCTGTGGGCCAAGGGCGCCCTGGTCGGCAAGGTCGGCGGCGTCTTCACCTCGACCGCCACCCAGCACGGCGGCCAGGAGACGACCATCATCTCGACCATCACCCAGCTGCTGCACCACGGCATGGTGATCGTCGGCCTGCCCTACGCCTGGGCCGGCCAGATGAAGCTGGACGAGATCACCGGCGGCAGCCCCTACGGCGCCTCGACTATCACTGCGGGGGACGGCTCGCGCCAGCCCAGCGCCAACGAACTGGACGGCGCGCGCTTCCAAGGCCGCCACCTGGCCCAGATTGCGGCCAAGGTCGCAGCGTAACGTCCGGGACGCCGGCGGAAGGCCGCACACCCCTTCCGCCGCAACGCCGAGCCCGTCCCCGCCAGCCCCGGGGGCGGGCTCTTTGGCGTCTGCTCATCCTTCGCCGCAGGGTGATCGATGTCTCCGACTGCTGCTGAGGTGTCATCCCGGGTTGCGAAGCAAGACCGGGATCCATTCGCACCGAGATGCAGAATGGGGCGAGGACAGACCGTCTTCCGGCAGATCAGGTGTTCATAGGTCCCGGTCTTCGGCTGCGCCGAAACCGGGATGACACCGAAGCATATGCGCTCACCCCATCCCTCGCCGGGGTCAGCGGCTGAGTGGCCGTCCTAGGCCGGCACGCCGGCGCGCAGCTTGACGGTCCGGTCGATGGCGGCCTCGGCTTCCTTGATCAGGTTGGCGACGATTGTCGCCGCCGGCAGCACCTCGTGCACCCCGCCGGCCGACTGGCCCATGGCGAAGCACGAGCGGTCGGGGTCCAGGCCCTCGATCTGGCCGCCGATGCCGCCCATCACCCCGGCCTGATGCGAGACCATGGCCTGCATCGGGAAGGCCTGGATGTCCTGCGGCCGGGTCTCCCACTCCTCGACATAGGGGTTCTTCTTCACCCGCATCGGCTTGCCCGAGTACGAGCGGGTGCGCACCGTGTCCTCGTCGGCCGCCTCCAGGATCGCCTGGCGGTACAGCTCCCCGGCATGGGCCTCCTGCGAGGCGATGAACCGGGTGCCCATCCAAACGCCGGTCGCGCCCAGGGTCAGCGCCGCAGCCAGGCCGCGCCCGTCATAGAGGCCGCCGGCCGCCACCACCGGGATCTTCACCGCCTCCACCGCCTGGGCCACCAGCGGCATGGTGCCGACCAGGCCGGTATGCCCGCCGCCCTCGCCGCCCTGGCAGATCACCGCGTCGCAGCCGGCCTGCTCGGCCTTCACCGCGTGCTTCACCGCGCCGCAGACGACCATGACCTTGAGGCCGGCCTTCTTCAGCTTTTCCATGATCGGCATCGGCACGCCGAGGCCCGCCACGAACGACGAGGCGCCCTCCTCGATGATGATCTCGACCGAGGCGGTCAGGCTCTCGGGGCTGGCGGCCAGCAAGTCGACGCCGAACGGCTTGTCGGTCAGGCTTTTGACCTTGCGCATCTCCTCGCGGATGAAGTCCGGGTTGCGGCCGGCCATGCCCAGCACGCCATAGCCGCCGGCGTTGGACACCGCCGCCGCCAGCTCGGCGTAGGAGACGCCGCCCATCCCGGCCAGCATGATCGGGTGCTTCACACCCAGCAGATCGCAGAGCGGAGTATGCAGGCTCATCGTAATCCTCCCGAAGTTCTTATGGCCGGGAGGATGGCGCCGGGCGGGCGCGGTGGAAACCATGACCCGACGTCATGAGCTCCGGAGAGGTGTCATCCCGGTTTGCGCAGCAAGACCGGGATCCATGAACACCAGATAGGTCAGGATGCGGCTTGGCCGCGCCAATCCTTCGCTTTCAGGCGGCAATGGGTCCCGGTCTTCGCCTGCGGCGAAACCGGGATGACAGCCGATGGGCGGCCGCCTCAGAAGATCCCGTACCCGCCGTCGATCAGCACCGAGTCCCCGGTGTGGAACGCCGAGGCGTCCGAGGCGAAATAGACCGCCATGCCGCCGAAGTCGGCCGGCTTGCCCCAGCGCCGCATCGGCACCCGCTTGATGACGTTGTCGTTGAACTTGTCGTTGTCCTGCGCGCCCGCAGTCATGTCGGTGGCGATCCAGCCGGGCAGGATGCAGTTGGCCCGCACGCCGTAGCGGGCGTGCTCGACGGCGATGGCGCGGACCATCGGGATCAGCGCGCCCTTGGTCGCCGCATAGGCCTGGTTGCGCGCCGCCCCGTCCAGCGCCGACAGCGAGGAGATCGCCACCAGCGAGCCGCCGCCCTGGTCGCCCTGGCCGGCCCGCTCGACCATGTGCTTGCAGGCCTCGCGGAAGGTGAAGAACACGCCGTCCAGATTGACCGACAGCACCTTGCGATAGGTGTCGGTGGGGAACTCGGCGAACGACTTGGCGCCGCCGCCGATGCCGGCGTTGGCGACCACGGTGTCGACGCGGCCCATCTTGGCCACCGCCTCGGCCATCCCCGCGCGCACCGCCGCCTCGTCGGCGACGTCGACCTGCTGGGTCAGCACCCGCACGCCGGTCGCCTTCAGCTTCTCGGCCGCGTCGGCGTTCTTGCCCACGTTCGAGCCCCAGATGACGATGTCGGCGCCGGCCTGGGCCATGGCCTCGACCATGCCGAAGCCGATGCCGCCGTTGCCGCCGGTCACCAGGGCCACCTTGCCGGTCAGGTCGAATGGTTTGTAGGCCACTGGCGCCTCCCTCATTTTCAAACAGTTGTTGGAGACAACAGGAGCGTCCTTCCGCCAGGGTCGTCAAGCGCCCGTGTTGACTTCCGGCGCGCGAAGGCGGCTCGATCGCGAAAGCCAGAGGGCGCCTCGCCATGCTCAAGCTCCACGACCACCCGATTTCGCCCGCCGGCCAGGGCGGCTAGCATGAGCGCTCGCCGAACTGTCGGGCTGGCGCTGATCGCCGCCCTCGCCCTGCACGACCTCGAGGAGGGGCTGGCCTACGCGCTGCTGCACGAACAGACCGCCGCCATGCTCGAGGTCTACCGCATCACCTGGTGGCGGCCCGAGCCGGCGGTGTTCGCCCTGCTGCTGACCGCCCTCACCCTGTCGGTCGGCGCCCTGGCCGGGTGGGCGGCGACCGGCGCGACCACGGGCGGCAAGATCCTCACCCTGCGGGCCATCGCCGTGGTGCTGCTGCTCAACGTGCCGCTGCCGCACGTGTTGGCGGCCTGGGCGTTCGGCGGCTACGCGCCCGGGGTGGCGAGCGCAGTCCTGGTCAACCTGCCGGTCTCGATCTGGGCGCTGTGGACCCTGCGAGCGTCACCACAACCTGAGTAACGTTGTTCTTTGAATTACGGCAGAGCAAGCTCCCGCCGCGCAAACCCGCGCGAAGATGACAGGAGAGTTTGCGTGAGAACTATTCTTGCAGCAGCCGCCCTGGCCCTGGGACTCAGCACCGCCGCCATGGCCCAGAACGCGCCCAGGACCTACGACCTCGGTCCGGTCTGGCAGATTTCCTACATCGAGACCAAGCCGGGCATGTTCGACGACTACATGGCGTATCTAAACTCGACCTGGCGCAACATCCAGGAGACCGACAAGGCCCGCGGCGACGTGCTCGACTACCGGGTGCTGGCGGTCGACAACCCGCGCGACGGCGAGGCCGACGTCATCCTGATGATCGAGTACAAGAACATGGCCGTGTTCGACCGCAGCCTCGAAGAGGGCGAAGCGGTCATGGCCAAGGCCTTCGGCAGCGTTCCGAAGAGCAACCAGGCCGCGGTCTCGCGCGAACAGATCCGCGTGCTGCGCGGCGGCCTCACCGCCCGCGAACTGACCTTCAAGAAATAGCGCGCTTCAGGCGACGGCGATCCTCAGGTCGCCGTCCAGCCGCCGTCCAGCACCATGGCCGCGCCGGTCGCCGACGCGCCCATGTCCGACACCAGGTAGAGCAGCATGCCAGCCAGGTGTTCGTACTCGACGAACTGCTTGTTCGGCTGGGCGGCCAGGATGACCTCCTCCATCACCCGGTCCTCGGGGATGCCGCGCGCCTTGGCCTGGTCGGCGATCTGGGCCTCGACCAGCGGGGTCTTCACATAGCCGGGGCAGATGGCGTTGGCGGTGATCCCCAGCCGGGCGTTTTCCAGCGCCGTGACCTTGGTGAAGCCGACCACCCCGTGCTTGGCGGCCACATAGGCCGACTTGAACTGCGAGGCGACCAGGCCGTGGGCCGAGGCGATGTTCACGATCCGGCCGCGGCCCTGCGCCTTCATGATCGGCAGCGCCGCGCGGGTCGCCAGGAAGGTCGAGGTCAGCACCACCCCGATCAGGTTGTTCCAGGTCTCGACCGGGAACTCGTCGATCGGCGCCACGTGCTGGAAGCCGGCGTTGTTGACCAGGATGTCCAGCCGTCCGAACTCGCGGCGGGCGAAGTCGACCATGTCGGCGACGTCGCCCGCCTTCAGCATGTCGGCGCCGTGGTAGCGGACCTTGACGCCGGTCCGTTGCTCCAACGCCGCGCGGTCGGCCTCGATCTTGGCCGGGTCGCCGAAACCGTTGAGGACGACGTTGACGCCCTGCTCGGCCAGCGAGGCGGCCATCGCCTGGCCGATGCCGCTGGTCGAACCGGTGATGACGGCCACATGGCCCTGCAGCCCATAGTCGACGGCCATCGGCTCAGTCCTTCTGTTTCTTGGCCGCCGAGGGCGGCGGCGGCTGGGGCCGCGAGAACACCCATTCGGTGTCGCTCGAGGCGCTCTTCTGGAAACGGTAGCCCTCGCTGTCGAAGGCCTTCAGATCCTCGGCCTTCTCGATCCCGTGGTCGATGGCGTAGCGCGCCATCAGGCCGCGCGCCTTCTTGGCGTAGAACGAGATGATCTTGGACGAACCGTCCTTTTCCTCGAAGAACTTGGCCGTCACCACGGGCAGCTTGATGGCATTGCGGTCGACCGCGCCGAAGTATTCCTGGCTGGCGCAGTTCACCAGGGTCGGGTCCTTGTGCCCGGCCCCGGCCTCGTTCAGCACCCCGGCGATCTTCTCGCCCCAGAAGTCGTAGAGGCTGGCGCCGCGCTTGGTCTTGATCCGCACGCCCATCTCCAGGCGATAGGGCTGGATGGCGTCCAGCGGCCGCAGCACCCCGTACAGCCCCGACAGGATGCGCAGGTGCTTCTGGGCGTAGTTCAGGCCCTTCTTGTTCAGCTCGCGCGCCTTCAGCCCCGAATAGACGTCGCCGTTGAACGCGAACGCCGCCTGCAGCCCGTCCTCCATCGCCGGATCGAAGGCGGCGAACCGCTCGCGGTTCAGCTCGGCCAGCTTGTCCGACAGGTCCATCATCTTCTTGAGGTCCGAGACCTTCAGCTTCTTGGCCGTGACGCTCAGCTCGGCGATGTCGTCGGCCATCTGCGGCGTCGTCATCGGGGCGGCGGCGTCCGGCCGCGTGAAGTCGAGCGCCTTGGCGGGGGAGATGACGATCAGCATGGGGACTCAGAAATGGACTCGCGGATTCATGATCCGCTTCGGGTCCAGGCTTAGCCGGATCGCCGAGAGCGCCGCAACCTCGACCGGCGACTTGTAGCGCCGCGCTTCCTCGGTCTTCATCGACCCCAGACCGTGCTCGGCCGAGATCGAGCCGCCCATCGAGGCGACGATGTCGTGCACGATCCGCGAGCCTTCGCTGCGCAGCGCCGAATGCGCCGCGTCGTCGCCGCCGTCGGGCCGGATCACGTCGTAATGGATATTGCCGTCGCCGACATGGCCGAAAGCCGTGACGCGGGCCCCCGGAACCAGCGCCTCCATCCGCGCCGTCGCCTGGTTCAGGAAGTCGGCCACCCGGCTGACTGGCACCGAGACGTCGTGCTTCCAGGTCGCCCCTTCCGGCTTCTGGCCCGGCGACTGGTTCTCGCGCACCGACCAGAACGCCTGGGCCTGGGCCTGGCTCTGAGCGACGGCGGCGTCGCGCACCAGCCCGTCCTCCAGCGCCGCGGCCAGCAGCCGCTCCATGGCGCTCTCGGCCGCGCCGGGCTCGCCCGAGGCGATCTCGATCAGCACGTACCAGGGGTGCACCTGCGCCAGCGGGTCGCGCTGGTTGGGGATGTTCTTCAAGACGAAGTCGACGCCGCGCCGGCCCATCAGCTCGAAGGCTTCAACCGCCCCGCCCGCCTCGTCCTTGGCCCGCGCCAGCAGCCGGATCGCCGCCTCGGGATCGTCGACCGCGGCGATGGCCGTGGCGCGCGAGACCAGCACCGGGAACAGCTTCAGGCTGGCCGCGGTGACGACGCCCAGCGTGCCCTCCGCGCCGATCAGCAGCTGCTTGAGGTCATAGCCGGTGTTGTCCTTGCGCAGCCGCTTCAGCCCGTTCCAGATCTCGCCGTTGGGCAAGACCGCCTCCAGCCCCAGCACCAGGTCGCGGGTGTTGCCATAGCGCAGCACCGCCGTGCCGCCGGCGTTGGTCGAGATGATCCCGCCGATCGTCGCCGTCCCCTGCGAGGCGATGTCGAGCGGGAAGCGCCGCCGCACCTCCAGCGCCGCCTCGTGCGCGGCCTGCAGGGTCACCCCGGCCTCGGCCACCAGCACGTCGTCGAAGGCGTCGACGTCGCGGATCGCCCGCATCCGCTCGGTGGAGAGCAGGATTTCGCCCAGCGGAATCTGGCCGCCGACCAGACCGGTGTTGCCGCCCTGCGGCACCACCGGCGTTCCCGACTCCGCGCAGACGCCGATCACCGCGGCGACCTCGGCCGTGGTCTTCGGCAGCGCCAGGAACGGCGTATCGCCCTGCCAGCGGTCGCGCCACTCGACCAGCTTGGGCGCCAGCCGCTCGGGGTCCTGGCTCCAGCCGCCCTCGCCGAGCACGGCCTTGAGGCGGGAGATCACGTCGGCGGGCACGGAAACGATCATGGCCGCGACCCTAAGCCCGCGCCCCGCGCCCTTGAACCCCAATTTCGCCCCTGCCCTGGAGTTCGCCCCGGCAAGTGCTACACGCCTCCTGCAATCAACTTCGAGACAGGCTGGCGATGATTCACCCGGGCGCGACCTTCAAGGACAACCTGCAGCAGCTGCCGGCCATCGACGGCGTGCAGCGCATCGACCTCCTCGACGCCCAGGGCGCGCTCGTCGCCAGCATCGAGAACCAGCCCGGCAAGCAAGGCTCGCTGGCCGTCTACCAGTACCTGAAGCAGGCCTTCGGCGCCCTGGACGCCCAGGCGGCCGAGCATGGCCTGGCGGTGTTCGCCGAGCACACGGCCGACGCCCGCAGCCGCCCCGGCGCACACCCCAACATCGACCGCCTGCTGGAAATCGTCGCCGGCGGCGGCCCGCTGCAGATCGAGGTCGTCGCCGCCTGACCCGCGTCCCCCGGGAAGGCCGCATCGATGAACGTCACCCCGCTGGCCCTCCCCGAAGTGCGGCTGCTGGTTCCAGAGCGCCACGAGGATGCACGCGGGTGGGTCTCGGCGACCTGGGAGCGCTCGCGCCTGGCGGCGGCGGGGATCGAGGCCGACTTCCTGCAGGACAATCAGGTGAACTCGCTGCGCGCCGGCACGGTCCGCGGCCTTCACTTCCAGGCCGCGCCCTTTGCGCAGGCCAAGCTCATGCGCGTGCTGCGCGGGGCCGCCTATGACGTCGCCGTGGACATCCGTCCCGGCTCGCCGACCTTCGGCCGTTGGGCAGGCGCCCGGCTGAGCGCCGAAGGCGGCGAGCAGCTCTACTCGCCGCGCGGCTTCGCCCGCGGTTGTGTCACCCTCACCGACGACAGCGAACTGCTCCTCAAGGTCGACCGCCCCCACGCCCCCCAGCACCAGGGCGCTATCGCCTGGGACGACCCGGACCTGCGCATCACCTGGGGCGTCGATCCCGGCGCCGTCATCCTCTCCGAGCGGGACCGCTCCGCGCCGCGGCTCAAGGACCTGCCGCCCGTCGCGTTCTGACCTGCCGCATAGCGCGGGCTTCCACGAACGGGCGCTACGAGATCGACCGCAACTCGCCGCCTGGCAGACTTAGTTTTCGTCGACTGAGGCGGCCGCTCCGCCACTCAGCCCGCCTCCGCCGCGAGGCTCCACGGGCGAGGGCTCAGTTCCACCCGCTTCGCCTCCCCGAGGGCCGCGGCGCCTAGACGCCCTCACCTCCCGAGGATCGTGGGTGAACCGCGAATATTCTTCGCGCCGCAAAGAGCGCTCAATTTCGGCTCGTCGCTTGTCCATTAGGCCACGCTATCCCCTCAAAAAGGTCCAATGTAGCCGCCCCCTGACCTCCAGGGCGCCTGCTTGCTAGGCTCAGGACCCATTGATGTGATGTGCTCGATCTGATTCAGGCTCTGCAAGGAGACTGGATATGAGCGACCTCTATTGGCTTACGGACGAGCAGATGGCGCGGCTGCAGCCGCACTTCCCCAA
>JAGOQB010000020.1 GCA_017991675.1 Phenylobacterium sp.
CAACGATGTCAAAGACCGTGACCGGCTCCGCCGGCCCCACTGTTTAGCGCCGGTGGTCGGCGGAGGCGGCTATCTACGGGACCGCCCCGTTCCCGTCAACCAGACTTTTCAGTCTTTTTTCGAGAACCTCGAGATCAACCCGAAACCCTCGAAAATGGTCGACGCCCAGACCGTTCCGACGCCTGCAAACCCAAGAAAACCAAGGTCTTCCGAAGTTCGTCCCGGCGGCGTCCCCGTCCAGGGAGGCGGCTATCTAGAGGGCCGCCCCGTCCTCGTCAACCCGGCTTTTTCAGCTTCTTTTCGAAGGCCTCCGGAAGAACCGGAAAACGTCCGAAAACGGATCGACCCTCGACCGCTTCGCCATCGGCAAACCCAAGTGATCCAAGGGATCTCTTCAGTCCGTCCCGGCGGCGACCCGTCCGAGGAGGCGGCTGTCTAGGCCCCTGCCCTGAGGGAGTCAACAGCGCTCATGACGCTTCGATGAAACGGGTGGGGAGAACTCTGTGCAAACCGCCCGATCTGGCCCCCGCGCAGGGACGGAGAGCGCCCGCACACCTTGTAGAAAGCCTCGCGTCGGCATCTAAGAGACGAACCAGGAGACTTATAGAAGCAATGCTCTCGCAAAAGGCCCGCTACGCCCTCCGCGCCCTCGTCGAGCTGGCGCGCGCCGACGGCGCCCAGGTCACGTCCGGAGAACTCGCCGTCCGCGCCGACGCGCCGCGCAAGTTCCTCGAGGCGATTCTGCTGGAGCTCGCCCGCAACCGCATCGTGGTCAGCCGGCGGGGAAAGTTCGGCGGCTACACCCTGGCCCGGCCGCCGGCGGAGGTGAGCTTCGCCGAAGTGATCCGGGTCATCGACGGCCCCCTGGCCCTGGCCCCCTGCGTCAGCCGCCTCTCCTTCCGCAAATGCGAGGACTGTCCGGACCTGGCCACCTGCGCCCTGCGCGAGGCGCTGCTCAAGGCCCGCGACGCCACGTCCGAGGTGCTTGAGGGGTACAGTCTGGCCGACGCCGCAACCTCGGGCGGCGCCGAAGTGTTCACCGCGCCCTGACCATCAACGGCAGGTCTTCACCGGCCTGATCGCCTCGTGCGGCAACGCCTGCCCGATCTTGAAGCCGTCGATCGCATCGAGCGAGATCAGATGCGCCGAGAAATCGGGCTCCAGCCGAACCCCCACACGATAGCGCACGCCCAGGCGTCCCAATTTTTCAGCGTCGCCATAGTCGTGGCTGCAGCGCCCCGCCGACACGACGAGACGCTCAGGAAACTCGTGCCAGTAGATGAAGCGCTTTCCGCCAGGTGCGACGTCGATCTCGAGAGGTGCCTTGGCCCCAGACCGCCAATTGTTCTTCGCGGCTTGAAAGCTGATCGGCGCGCCAGTCTCGTTGACCACCAGCACCCCTGCGGGCGGCATGCACGCGGCCATCGACACGAGGCCGGCCACAGCAAGCACTCGCCTCATGGCTTTCGTCAGCGGCCA
The DNA here is from genome assembly GCA_017991675.1 of Phenylobacterium sp. Taxonomy (GTDB): domain Bacteria; phylum Pseudomonadota; class Alphaproteobacteria; order Caulobacterales; family Caulobacteraceae; genus Phenylobacterium. The sequence continues at coordinate 1,480 of JAGOQB010000020.1, forward strand.
GGGGCCGCGGAGGCGCCGGCGCTCACCATCGTCACCTACAGCCATCCTCAAGCTCCAACACGATTGCAGAGCTACAGCCTCTCACAACCGCGCCGGAAGTTGAGAACAAAACAAGAATATTCGCAGGCGCCACCCGCCCTCAGCCCGTGGCGATATAGGCCTTCAAGCCGTCGGCCTCAGCCTCGACCTCGGAGATCTTCCACTTCACCAGGTCGCCGATGGAGATGATCCCGACGAGGCGCTCCTCGACGCACACCGGCAGGTGACGGACGCGGCGGTCGGTCATTCGCCCCAGCAACGAATCCACAGTCTCTGCGGGCTCGGCGAAGATCACGTCGTGGGTCATGAAGGCCGACACCGGCTTGTCGAGCGCGGCCGCGCCTTCCTTGGCCATGGCCCGCACCAGATCGCGCTCGGAGACGATCCCGACCACCCGGTCGGCGTCCAGCACCACCATCGCGCCCACCCTGCGGGAATGAAGCAGGGCGCAGATCGCGCCGACGGTTTCCGCCGGGCCGACCGTGAACACCAGGTCGCCCTTGGCCTTGAGGATCTGAGACACAAGCATCTGCACGTTCTCCCTGACACCGTCAGGAAAGCGTCGCGCAGGACGCCAGCGAAATCAACGTTCTCGCGAAAACGTCAAGCTTGCTGGGCGCCCGCCACCCGGCCGAACGCGCCGATCAGCAGCAGCCCGGCGATGTAGCCGAAGATATGCGCCTCCCAGGCCACGCCCGCTCCGCCCAGGCCCGGCGCGAAGCCGACCAACGCAAGGATCAGGTTCACCGCGATCCAGCCGAGCGTCATGCTGATCACCGGCGGGCTGAGGAAGGGACCAGGTGTCGGGCGCCCGATCAGGCGCGCGGCCGCCCCCACCAGCCCGGCCACCGCGCCCGAGGCGCCGATCATCAGCGTCGTGCTGCCCGGATTGACCAGACCATAGCCCAGGCTCGCGAGCCCGCCGCACAGCAGATAGAAGACCAGGAAGATCAGCGCGCCGCGGAGGCTGGCCCCGAAGTAGCGCGCGACCGGCGTCCCGAAGGCCAGCGCCGCGCCGGCGTTCATGAGGGCGTGCGCCCAGCTGCCGTGCAGGAAGATGGCGGTGAACAGCAACGGCCAGCGGCCCTGCTCGAACGCCGCCGAGGAAAAGGCGAAGTTCGCCAGCAGCCAGTTTTGCGGCAGCAGGGTCTGTATGAAGTAACCGCCGAGGATGACCAGGGTGGCCACGACCGCGGGCCACGGGGCGTTGAAGATCGGCTGCCGCTCGTCGTCGCTCAAAATCCGTACTCCGCACCCGCCAGAAAGTCTGGCCCCTAGATACACTCAAGTTCGGCCAGTCTGAGCGCAATGTGCGAACGGCTGTCGTCTTTTTCGAAGAGCGCCCGCCCCAAGGCCGCTCTTCGGGCCATCCTGCGCCGCAACCGCGCCTTGCGAAGGCCACGCTCGCCTGTGCATGGTTTCAAGCTCAACTGGTCTCGGATCCGTAACACCTGATGCGACGTCTCTTCGGCGCGGCCTCCGTGCTCGCTATCGCCCTGTCCCTACCCGTGGACGCCTCCAGCTTCCCTCTCCCGAAACTGGGACGCGACAAGGCGGCGGCCGACACGGCGCCGGCGGCGCTGAAGCCCGGCGAGTGGGCGCAGGCCCGCTCCGACGTCGCCCCCGACCCGACCATCCGCTTCGGCGCCCTGCCCAACGGCATGCGCTATGCGATCCGCAAGCAGACGATCCCCCCGGGCCAGGCGGCGATCCGCCTGCGCATCGGCGCCGGCTCGCTGATGGAGACCGACGCCCAGCAGGGCCTCGCCCACTTCCTCGAGCACATGGCCTTCAACGGATCCAAGGCGGTCCCGGAAGGCGAGATGATCAAGATCCTGGAGCGCCTGGGCCTGGCGTTCGGCGCCGACACCAACGCCTCCACCAACTTCGACGAGACGATCTACAAGCTCGACCTGCCGCGCACGAACGACGAGACGGTCGACACCGCCCTGATGCTGATGCGCGAGGCGGCCGGAAACCTGACCCTCGACCAGGGCGCCATCGACCGCGAGCGCGGCGTGGTGCTGTCCGAGGAGCGGGCCCGGGACACCCCGCCCTATCGCATCTACAAGGAACGGCTCGGCTTCTTCCTGAAGGGCCAGCGTCCGCCGACCCGATATCCGATCGGCCAGGTCCAGGTGCTGGAGACCGCGCCGGCCGCCGAGTTCGCTGATTTCTACAACCGCTACTATCGCCCCGAACGCGCGGTGCTGGTCGCCGTCGGCGACTTCGACCTCGATGCGATGGAGGCCAAGATCAAGGCCAAGTTCGGCGACTGGACGCCGACCGGTCCAGCCGGCGAGTCCCCGAACCTTGGTCAGCTCCAGCCGCGCAAGACCGAGGCCAAGCTGGTCATTGAGGCCGGGGCCCCGCTGTCGATGCAGATCGCCTGGATGCGCAAGCCGGACCTGGCCGCCGATACGGTCGCCAAGCGCAAGGCCGACCTCGTCGAGCAGCTGGGCTTCTCGGTGGTCAACCGGCGGCTGCAGCGCCTGGCGCGCGCCGGCCAGCCCCCGTTCCTGGCGGCCGGGGTCTTCAAGAACAACGAGTACGACGCGGCCGAGTCCACGCTGCTGATCGTCAACGCCGAGCCGGGCCGCTGGCGCGAGGCGCTGGCCGCCGCCGAGCAGGAACAGCGCCGCGCCGTGCAGTACGGCGTGCGCCAGGACGAGCTGGACCGCGAGATCGCCGAATACCGCGCCAACCTGAAGGCCGACGCCGCCGGCGCCGCCACCCGCACGCCAGCCCAGCTGTCCGGCGAGATCATCGCCTCGCTGGGCGATCGCGAGGTCGTCACCGACCCGGCCCAGGATCTGGCCCTGTTCGAGCAAACCGTGAAGGACCTCAAGGCCGAGAAGGTGTCCGCGGCGCTGAAGGCCAGCTTCGCCGGTGAAGGCCCGCTGCTGTTTATGGCCTCGCCCCGGCCGATCGAGGGCGGCGAGGCGAGCGTGCTGGCCGAACTGGACGCCTCACGCAAGGTGGCGGTGGCCGAGCCGTCGGCCGCGACCGAGGTCGCCTGGCCCTACACGTCGTTCGGCGGCGCGGGCAAGGTCGTGGAGACCAAGGACGCGCCGGACTTCGACACCACCTTCATCCGCTTTGAGAACGGGGTCCGCCTGACCGTCAAGCCGACGCGCTTCAAGGATGACGAGGTCCTGGTGCGGGTGAACATCGGCGACGGCCGGCTCGACCTGCCCAAGGACGCACAGAGCCTGGGATGGGCCTCCGGGGCCTATATCGAAGGCGGCCTCAAGCAGATCAGCGCCGAGGACATGGAACAGGTGCTCGCCAGCCGCGTCTATGGCGCGCAGTTCAGCGTCGCCGACGACGCCTTCGTGCTGAGCGGCTCCACCCGGCCCGAGGACCTGGATGTCCAGCTCCAGGTGCTGAGCGCCTATGCGGCCGAACCCGGCTGGCGCGCCGAAGCCTTCACGCGGCTGCAGAGCGCATACAAGACCGCCAACGACCAATATGAATCCACCGACTCCGGCGTGCTCAGCCGCGACCTGTCGCTCTTGCTGCGCGAGGGCGACAAGCGCTGGGCGTTCCCCAGCCGCGAACAGATCGCCGACGCCAAGCTCGACGACTTCCGCAAGCTGGTCGCCCCGGCCCTGGCCGACGGCCCGATCGAGGTGGTGATCGTCGGCGACACCACGGTCGAGAAGGCGACCGAAGCCGTCGCCCGCACCCTGGGCGCGCTGCCGCCCCGTCCCGGAACCCAGGTCCCGGCGGCCCAGCGCGAGGTCGGCTTCCCCGCCGGCGTGCAGCAGCCGGTGGTCCTGACGCACAAGGGCCGCGCCGACCAGTCGATCGGCTACATCGCCTGGCGCACCAACGACTTCTTCGCCGATCCGCAGAAAGCGCGCGACACCGCGGTGCTGGGCGAGATCCTGGAACTGCGGCTGGTCGAGGAACTGCGTGAGGCGCAGGGGGCCACCTATTCGCCGAGCGTCGTCTATAGCCACAGCATGATCTGGCCGCGTTGGGGCTATGTCTCGGCTAGCGTCGAGATCCCCCCTGCCAAGCTGCCGAACTTCTTCGCCGACGTGAAAAACATCGCCGCCGACCTACGCGACAAGCCGGTCAGCGCGGACGAGTTGGCCCGCGCCAAGAAGCCCCGGATCGACCAGATCGAGAAAATCCGCGAGACCAACGGCTACTGGCTGTCCGAACTGTCCGGCGCACAGACCGACCCGCGCCGGCTGGACGCCACCCGCGCCCTGATCCCCGGCACCGAACGGGTGACCGCCGCCGACGTCCAGCGGGCCGCCCAAGCGGTGCTGAAAGACGACGCCATGTGGATGCTAGAGGTCGTTCCGGCCAAGAAATAGGGAACCGCGCCGATCGTCGCGCCCCGCGCGGCATAGCGTCATATGGTCAAGCTGGAGCGGCTCTGGCTCTATGGCTCAAGCGAATCCGCGGCGCTGTCGCGGAGCTGGAACGGCAGTTGGGGGGCCTCGCCCGTATCAGCGACCCCATCGCGCATCGCTTGCGCATCCTTAGGTTTGGCCGATGATCGCTCCCCTGCCGAGGGGGCCGGGCCATGCTGCCGCTAGACCACATTCCATTTCCCGGGCCTGACCTGGCGGCGACGGCCGCGGCGTTCGCCGCGCTGGGCTTCAACGTCTCTCCCCGATGCGCCTACACCTCTCCCGACGAGCCGGGCGCCCGGTGGGAAAATCACTGCGTCTTTCTGGACAAGGGCTGGTTCGACCTGTTGCAGGCTCCGGGCGCCCCGCCACCTGTTCGGCCGGGCGGGGCCCTGTTCCTGACCGACGACCTGGACGCGGCGAGCGCGCGCCTCTCCAAGATGCGCCAGCTTCCGCCCTATCGACTCGTCCGCGGCTGGGACGATGCGCCCGAGCAGGGTGAGGAGGAGTTCGCGATGTTCGCCGTGCGCGAACGGATCAGCCCCCTCGGCCTGGCGGTCATCGAGCACCACTTTCCCTGCCTGGACGCCTCGCCCGCCTGGTTCATCCATCCCAACAACGCCAAGGAAGTCGCCGGCGCGGTCTTCGCGGGCGCCGAGCCTGGGCCCTTCGCCCAAGCGGCGGCGCAGGTCCTGGACCTGTCCGGCTTCGAGTACTGGGAGCAAGCCCGCTTCGGCGACGCGTTCGGCCCGGGCGTCGACTGCGCCGTCCGCATCCGCGTCGGTTCGCTGGCGGCGGCGCGCGCGGCGCTGAGCTCCGACCTGGCTGTGGTGGAGGCCGAGGGGCGACTGCACGTGGCGCCGCCCTCCCCGCTCGGCTGCGGGTTCCTGTTCTTCGAGAGCTAGCGCCTCGAGCCACCTTTGATCTCCAGGCCGGGCGCGTCTCGTTCTGACACGTCCGCGGCCTGGCCCTGATCCTGCTTGCAAGCCCCATGCGGTCGCCAAGGGCCGCCTCGGAGGCGTCGAGATGTTCCATTCGAACACGCAGCAGATGATCGACTACTGGCGCAGCAAAAGCGGCGTTTCGGGGCTGCCCGTGCGCGCCGACATCGATCCGACGGAGTTCGCCAAGCTCGCGCCCCAGGCCTTCATGCTGGGCCGCGAAAGCTCGGGGATCTATCCGGTGCGGCTGTCCGGGGCCCTGGTGTCCGAACTGCACCAGCGCGACCTGCGCGGGCGCAACTTCCTGACCCTGCTCGATCCGCTCGGCCGCCACGAGGTGCAGACCGCCCTGGAGACCGGCCGCCGCCGTCCCGAGCCGGTGGTCGCCCGTATCAACGCGCTCAGCGACACCGCAACGCTCGAACTCGAACTGCTGTTCGCCCCGATCGCCGGGGGCCGCGGCTCGCCGGAGCGCTACCTCGGCCTCTATCAGCCGATTTCGCTGGTCGCCGCCCTGCGCGACGAGCCGATCCGCCAGCTGTTCGTGCGCGACGTCCAGGGCGTCGGCCACGCCAACGAGGAAACCCACCGCCTGCGCCTGGCGACCCTCGACGGCCGCTGGGTCGCCTGAGGCTCAGAGTGCTTCGCCGGCGTCGTCCAAGATCCGGGATACGGCCTCTTCGGCCCGCGCGCGGGCGTTGGGGGCGTGGAACAGCTTGGCCTGCTGCTGGAACGCCAGGCTGACGCCCACCAGCTCGAAGACGACCTGCCGGCAGTAGTCGGGCGGCGCCTTGCCCGCCTTGGGCAGATCCGCGGCCACCCGAACCAGGGTTTCGTGCCACTCGCGCTGCGACTCGACCAGCCGGTCGCGGATGGCGCCGGGCCGGTCGTCATACTCCTGGGCCGAGACCGCGAAGATGCAGCCGCGCATGTCGGGCTCGCCCTCCAGCCAGTCGAACCAGCGCCCGAGCAAGGCGTCCATGCGCGCGCGCCCGCGCGGCAGGGCCAGGCTGGGCTCGATCACGCGGCTGCTGAACCGCGCGATCGCTTCCTCCAGCACCGCCAGCTGCAGCGCCTCCTTCGAGCGAAAGTGAGCGAACAGCCCGCTCTTGGACAGCTCCAGGCTGTCGGCCAGCGGGCCGAGCGACAGTCCCTCCAGCCCAACCGCAACGGCCTGCTGGAGGGCCCGACCGACGATAGCCTCTCGTGTCGCGGCGCCTTTCTTCATGCGCCGCACTTTAGCACGATCGGTCGTTTTCTCAAGAATCGATGGCGGACGCCTTGTCCAGCGTCGCCAAGTCCTCAGCGGTCAGCGTCAGCCGGGCCGAACCCATCAACTCGTCGAGCTGTTCGAGGCTGGTCGCCGAGGCGATCGGGCCGGTCAGGCCCGGCTGGGCCATGACCCAGGCCAGGGCGACCTGCGCCTGCGAGGCCGTCCGGGCCGCAGAGACCTCGTCCAGAGCGGCCAGGATGCGCATGCCGCGGGCGTCCATCATCCGCTTGACGCCCTGTCCGCGCGGACTCTTCGAGAGGTCGGCCTCGGTGCGGTACTTGCCGGTCAGGAAGCCTGAGGCGAGGCCGTAGTACGGGATCACCCCCACCTCGTTCTCGATGCAAACCTGCTGCAAACCGCTTTCGAAGCCCTGGCGGGCATAGAGGTTGTAGAGCGGCTGCTCGCTGTTGTAGCGCGCCAGGCCCTTGGCCTGGCTGATCTCGATGGCGGACTTCAGGCGCTCGGGCGTGAAGTTCGATGAGCCGATGGCGCGCACCTTGCCGGCCTTGACCAGCCGGTCGAAGGCCTCGGCGGTCTCCTCCTGCGGGGTGTCCGGGTCGTCGCGGTGCGACTGGTAGAGGTCGATGTAGTCGGTCTGCAGGCGCTTGAGCGAGGCCTCCACCGCCTCGACCATGTACTTGGCCGAGAGGCCCTTCATGCCCTCGCCCATCTCAGAGCCGAACTTGGTCGCCAGCACGATCTTGTCGCGCTTGCCGCCCTGGGCCAGCCACTTGCCGATCACCGTTTCGGACGCCCCGCCGCCGGCCGGCGCCCAGCGCGAATAGACGTCGGCCGAGTCGACCATGTTGAAGCCGCCGGCCACGAAGGCGTCCAGCAGCTTGAACGAAGTGGCTTCGTCCGCCGTCCACCCGAACACATTGCCGCCGAGAACCAGCGGCGCGACCTTCAAATCGGACTTGCCCAACCTGCGCAGTTCCATCGTCGCCTCCCATGAAAATTATTGAAAATATAAAGAAAAAGGCCCTCCCCGGTCGGGGAGGGCCAAATGATAGCTCTAAGCGGCCTTCTGGTCGTCCTCGTAGACCGGCGCGTCCTCCGCCGGCAGCGCGGCCCGCCCGCGGATAATGTCCGAGATCTTTTCGGCGATCATGATGGTCGGGGCGTTGGTGTTGCCGCCGACCAGGGTGGGCATGACCGAGGCGTCGACCACACGCAGCCCCTCGATCCCGCGCACCTTCAGCTCGCCGTCGACGACCGCCATCTCGTCGCCGTCCGCGCCCATCTTGCAGGTGCCGACCGGGTGATAGATCGTCTCGGCGTGCTTGCGGATCCAGGCGTCGATCTGCTCGTCGGTCTCGACGTCCTTGCCCGGGAACAGCTCCTGGGTGCGGTAGGGATCCAGCGCCGACTGGGCGGCCACCTTGCGCATCATGCGCACGCCCTCGCGCAGGGCCCGGCGGTCTTCCTCGGTGGCCAGATAGTTCGCGAAGATCGCCGGATCGTCCGACGGATTGGCCGAGCGCAGGCCGACGCGACCGCGGCTCTCGGGCCGCAGCTGGCAGATGTGGAAGGTGAAGCCGTCCTTGGGCACCGCGACCTTGCCGTGCTCCTGCATGATCGCCGCGACGGTGTGGACCTGCAGGTCGGGACGGTCGAGGTCGGGCCGCGACTTCAGGAAGGCGCCCGATTCCAGGAACTGCTGGCGGCCCAGGCCCTTGCCGAAGAACATGTAATTCATGCCGATCGCCAGGGTCTTGACCAGGCCCTTGCGCAGCGAGTGGGCGGTGATCGGCTGCGGGCACTCCCAGGACATGCAGACGTCCAGGTGATCCTGGAGGTTCGCGCCGACGCCCTTCAGCGCCTTGACCACCGGGATGCCGAACTTGCCGAGTTCCTCGGGGTCGCCGATCCCCGACAGTTGCAGGATCTGCGGCGACTGCACGGCGCCGGCCGAAAGCAGCACTTCCTTGTCGGCGTGAACGACCCGCTTTTCACCGCTCTTGGCGTCGATGTACTCCACGCCCGTGGCGCGGCCGTTCTCGATGACGATCTTGCTGGTCCGTGCGCCGGTGATGCAGGTCAGGTTGGACCGCGACAGGGCCGGATGCAGATAGCCGCGGGCGGCGCTCCAGCGCTGGCCGTCATGGATGGTCAGCTGGTACGGGCCCCAGCCCTCCTGCTGGAAGCCGTTGAAATCGCTGGTGACCTTGAAGCCCGCCTGGCGGCCGGCCTCGACCGTGGCCGAGAAGATCGGGTTCGGGGTCGAAGCCTTGGAGACCTTCAGCGGGCCATCGCCGCCATGCCAGGCGTCGCCGCCGCCCTCGAGGCTCTCCGAGCGCTTGAAGTAGGGCAGAACGTCCCGATACGACCAGCCCTGCAGGCCCATCTGCCGCCACTGGTCGTAGTCGCGGGCGTGGCCGCGAATGTAGATCATGCCGTTGATCGACGAGGAGCCGCCCCAGCCCTTGCCGCGCGGCCACCAGAGCTTGCGGTCCTCCAGGTTCGGCTCGGCCTCGGTCCAGAAACCCCAGTTGTAGGTCCCCGGCTTGCCGATCAGCGCGCCGACGCCGGCCGGCATCTTCACCAGAATCGAGCTGTCCTTGCCGCCCGCTTCCAGCAGCAGCACCTTGACCTGCGGATCCTCCGTCAACCGATTGGCGAGCACGCATCCTGCGGACCCCGCGCCAATGATGACGTAGTCGAAGCGATCCATTTGTTCCGTCCCTAAACACTGTTAAGTTAGCCGCACACTGGCCGAACCCCGGGCGCGAAACAAGTGCTGCAGAACCTTGTTTTTGGGCGCCCCAGCGGCAGGTTTCGCCCGCCCCCTGTCAGGAATCGGCCGGACGGCGAGACGCCTTGAGCGCAAATGAGTTTCATGCGCCAATGGACTTAGGCGGCAATCCGGTCCTAACGACAGTCCCATGAGCGCCCAGCAGAAGGCCTCGGCCGGAGGTGGAGACCGCCTCCTTCGAGGCCTGAATCATCAGGTGACCGCCGGCCTGACCGTCGGCGCGATCGTCTTTCTCGCGGCGATCGCGGGCATCCTGCTGCGCCCCAGCGGACACCTCAGCACATTCTGGGCGGCCAACGCCGTGCTGCTCGGCCTGCTGGTGCGCCGCCCTGACCTCGCGACCCCGGCCGGCTGGCTGGCGGCGGCCGCCAGCCTGATCGCCGCGGACGCGCTCACCGGCAGCGGCTGGGCGCGTACGCTGCTGCTGACCGCGGGCAATCTGGCCGGCGTGCTGACCGGCTACCTGCTGTTCAAGCGACTCTCGCCCGAGGACCGGCTGCTGCAGCGGCCGGCCTCCCTGCTCTCCGTCACCCTGATCGCCCTCGCCGCCTCGGCGGCGACCAGCGTGCTGGGGGCGGCGGTCAACGCCCTGCTCTTCCACCGCGACCCGATCAGCGGCTTCTTCATCTGGCTGGCGACCGAACTGGCCAACTACATCGTCGTGCTGCCGGTGGCGCTGACCTTCCCGCGCCCGTCGGACCTGAAGTGCTGGCTGGCGCGCACCTTCACGACCCGCCCGCAGCTGCGCACGGCCGCGCCGCTGGTTCTCTACCTGATCAGCCTGGCGATGGTGCCCTCGGTGGGCGGCCCCGGGGCCCTGGCGTTCCCGGTCCCGACCCTGCTCTGGTGCGCCCTCACCTACAGCCTGGCGGCCACGACCTTGCTGACGCTGTCGTTCGCGGTGTGGAGCCTGCTGTTCCTGTCGACCGCGTCGGCCTCGATGGGCTTCGTCTCGGTGATGGGTTTCGACCTGATGTCGCTGCGCCTGGGGGTGATGCTGGTGGCGCTGGCCCCGATCACGGTCGCCGGCGTCATGGCCAGCCGCAACGCCCTGCTGCGCGAGGCCGAACTCGCCCGCCGCGCCGCCGAGGAGGCGATGAGCGCCCGCACGCTGCTGCTGGCGACCATGACCCACGAACTGCGCTCGCCGCTGACCGCGGTGGTCGGCTTCTCCGGCATGATGGCCCGCCAGGCCTACGGGCCGGTGGGTCATCCGAAGTATCTCGACTACGCCCAGTCGATCGAGATCGCCGGTTCGCACCTCAGCGACCTGGTCACCGACCTGCTCGACACCGCCAAGATCGAGGCCGGGCAGATCGAACTGTCGCCGGCGCCGGCCTCCAGCCGGGAGATCGTCGAGCAGGCGTTGCGGCTGGTCCGGGGACTGTCGATCGACGCCGGAGTTACGGTGGTGATGGAGCCCGGCGACTGGCCGGAGGTCCTTGCCGACCACCGGGCCGTAAAGCAGATCCTGATCAACCTGCTGGCCAACGCCGTGAAGTTCTCGCCGCCGACCGGCCTGGTCGAAGTTTCGTCCGAGGTCAGGGACGAACGGCTGGTGATCTGCGTGCGCGACTTCGGCCAGGGCATCCGCGAGGAAGACCTGGCGGTGCTCGGCCGGCCCTATGTCCAGACGGGCGACCGGGTCACCCGCGCAGAAGGCTGGGGCCTGGGCCTGGCCCTGTCGCACGACCTCATCGAGCGGCACGGCGGCCGCCTGGAGCTGGACAGCAAGCTGGGCGCGGGCACCCGCGCGTGTTTCGACCTGCCGCTGGCTGAGGCCGAGACCGAGGCCGGACCGGAACCCAAGGCCGTCAGCTCGCCCCGCTAGTCCCGCGACAGCGCCGTTTCCGGCATCTCGATATCGATCTCCAGGGTCGAGACCTGATCGCCGCGATCGAGCTTGACCACCACGCGGTCGCGGTCGATCGGGATGTGCTTGGCGATTACGGCCAGGATCTCCTGCTGCAGGATGGCCGCCAGGTCCTCGCCGCCGCCCAGCCCGCGCTCATGGGCGAGCAGCAGCTGCAGGCGGTCGCGCGCCACCGGCGCCGAGCGGCGCCCCTTGCCGAAGAAATTCAGGAGGCTCATGCGACCGCCTTGCGGCCGAACAGCCGGCTCATGAAGCTCTGACGTTCCTTGGGCACGCTGACGGCGATATTGTCGCCCATCAGCCGCCGCGCGGCCTCGCTATAGGCCTGGGCGGCCGGCGACACCGGGTTGTGCAAGGTCACCGGACAGCCGACGTTGGAGGCGCTGAGCACGTCCGGACTTTCCGAGACGATGCCCAGCAGCGGGATCGCCAGGATCTCCAGCACGTCCTCGACGCTCATCATCTCGCCCTTGGCCGCGCGGGCCGGGTCGTAGCGCGTCAGCAGCAGCTGCTTTTCCATCCGCTCGCCGCTCTCGGCACGGTGGGTCTTGGAATCCAGCAGGCCGATGATGCGGTCGGAGTCGCGCACGGACGAGACCTCCGGATTGGTGACCACCACAGCCAGGTCGGCGAACCGCATGGCCAGGGTCGCGCCCTTCTCGATTCCCGCCGGGCTGTCGCAGATCACCCAGTCGAACTGTTCGCGCAGGTCTTCGATGACCCGCCCGACTCCGTCCTCGGTCAGGGCGTCCTTGTCACGGGTCTGCGAGGCCGGAAGCAGGCTGAGCGTCTCGACGCGTTTGTCGCGGATCAGGGCCTGGGCGAGCTTGGCGTCGCCCTGGACGACGTTGACGAGGTCGAACACCACCCGCCGCTCGGCCCCCATGACCAGATCGAGGTTACGCAGGCCGACGTCGAAATCGACCACCACCACCTTCTGGCCCGCCTGGGCGAGCGCCGCGCCCAGCGACGCCGAGGACGTGGTCTTGCCCACGCCCCCCTTGCCCGACGTGACGACGACTACCTTGGACATGTCTCACCGTTCCTTCCCCTCGCCCCACGACGAGCAACGCAACTAGCCGAGCGCCGAGAGGCGCAGGGCCCCGCGATCGCAGCGGATCTGAACGGCGTGGCCATGGAGGTCGGGCCCCCAGTGCTCGGCCGTCCGATACAGATGATCGACGCCGACCAGCTCGGCCTCGAGCCGGCGGCAAAAGATGCGGGCCTCGGCGCCCGTCCGCAGGCCGGCGATCGCCCGGCCGCGCAGCGCGCCGTAGACGTGGATCGAGCCGCCGGCGAGCACCTCGGCCCCCGAGGCGACCGCGCCGACGATGGTCACGTCGCCCTCCTCGAAGATCACCGACTGGCCCGAGCGCACCGGCCGGTCGATCAACAGCGACGGGGAAACCGGCGACGCGACTGGGGCCTCGGCGGCCTCCGGCGCGACCGCGGCGGCCACGTCGCTGCGGGCCTTGCGCGCGACGTTGCCGTGTAGATTGGTCGGCAGGTGCGCCCATGGCGTACCGTTGAGCCCGGCCGGGCGCAGCCCCTCCACGCCGATCAGCTTGAGGCCGCGGGCGCTGATCCCGTCGAGCGCGACCAGCACCGCTTCGGGCCCGACGCTCTCCAGGGCCGGGCCAAGGTCGACGACGATCGGGCGGTTGTCGAACAACCCGGCCGAGGCGTGCAGTTGCTGGTCCAGCGCTGCGAACCACTGCGCGAACGGCGCTTCCGGCGCCAGGATCAGGGCCATGATGCTGCGCCCGCGCACCCGGATCTTGGGCAGATCGAAAGTCTCGGTGGTCACGGCGCGCGCCCTGCCACACAGGGCGAATTGTCGATTTGCGCAGCCATGACGCCTCCGTCCGGATTGGGGGACAGGGGTCCCCCTCCGGGCGCTCCCTGGCGTCGTAGGTTCTAGATTCGTGGGGCTTTCTTGCGGCCTGATCCCGCCGCAGTTTCGGCGCCATGCGGCCAAGCTTCAACGCGCCGGACGGCGAAACTCCATGATCCAGTTGGTCTCCCAGGTCGCCCCGCCGTCATATGAGAAGGCCTGGCTCCAGCGCGGGGTTTCGGTATCGGTACCGCTCCAGTCGAACAGCACCTTCACCGGCTTGCCGTCATCGAAGTCGTCGCCGGCGAAGACGCCCCGGCCGTTCTCGAAGCGGCCATAGACCGGCGGCTGCAGTTGTCCGTCCCTGGAATTGATCCAGTAGATGGCCCAGCGATCCTGGCCGGGGTCGTAGAGCCGCAGGGTCATGCCCCGGAAGCCCTTGGTCGGAAAGTCGCTCTCGTCGATCGAGACCGCGCCGTCCATCAGCAGCTGGGCGGTTTCGAAGGAGGCAAACACCTCCCAGTCGTCCGAGCCGACGCCGCGGACCTTCAGCCGCCGGTTCGTCACGTCCCAGTCGCCGTGATTGAAGTCGAAGTCGTGAGCCGCGCTCATCACCGGGTCCTCCTGTCAGGGATCGCCGATCTAGCGGGGGGCTGCTGACAGGGATCTGTCAGCAGCGTGTCAGGACGCCGATCAGGGGCGCATCGAACCGGTCTCGACGAACCGCTGGTGCCAGGACAGCGCCTCGTTCAGCAGCGAAGGCGACTGCTGGCCGTAGGCGTGCTGGCGCGCGCGGGCATAGTAGTCGGCCAGGGCCGGGCGATAGTCGGGGTGGGCGCAGTTGGCGATGATCACTTCGGCCTTCTGCTTGGGCGACAGGCCGCGCAGGTCCGCCAGGCCCTGCTCGGTGACGATCACCTGGACGTCCTGATTGATGTGGTCGACGTGGCTGGCCTGCGGCACGATCGCCGAGATCTTGCCGCCCTTGGCGGTCGACGGGGTCACGAACACCGAGACGTAGGCGTTGCGCGCAAAGTCGCCCGAGCCGCCGATGCCGTTCTGGATCCGCGAGCCCATGATGTGGGTCGAGTTCACGTTGCCGTAGATGTCGGCCTCGATCATGCCGTTCATCGCCAGGCAGCCCAGGCGGCGGATCAGTTCGGGGTGATTGCTGATCTCCTGCGGACGCAGGATCAGCTTGTCCCGGTAGAAGGCCATGTTGTCGTTGAGCGCCGCGGCCGCTTCGGGGCTCAGCGAGAAGGCGGTGGCCGAAGCCATGCGCAGCTTGCCGGCGGTGATCAGGTCGAGCATGCCGTCCTGAATGACCTCGGTATAGGCGGTCATGTTCTCGAACGGGCCGTCGACCAGCCCGGTCAGCACGGCGTTGGCGATGTTGCCGACCCCGGACTGCAGCGGCAGCAGGTTGGCGGGCAGCCGGCCCTTGGCGACCTCGTGCGCGAAGAACTCCAGCAGGTGGCCGGCGATGGCCGAGGCGACGCCGTCCGGCGCGGCGAACGGCAGGTTCCGGTCCGGCGCCTGCGTCTCGACGATGGCGACGACCTTGTCGGGGTCGCAGCGGAAGTAGGCCTCGCCGATGCGGTCGTCGGCCCGGACCAGCGGGATCGGGACGCGGTCGGGCGGCAGGGCCGTGCCGTAATAGATGTCGTGCATCCCTTCCAGCGCCGGGTTCTGCCAGCTGTTGACCTCGAGGATCACTTGGCGGGCGCGGTCCAGCCAGGTCTTGTTGTTGCCGACCGAGGATGAGGGGATCAGCGAGCCGTCGGGGCGTATGCCCGAGACCTCGATCACCGCGGTGTCGAGCGGGCCGAGAAACCCCTGCCACGCCATGGGGGCGACCTGGCTGAGGTGCATGTCGAAATATTCCATCTCGCCGCGATTGATCTTCTCGCGGGCGATGGGGTCGGAATTATAGGGCAGCCGGAACTCGATGCCGTCGGCCTTGGCCAGGGCGCCGTCCAGCTCCGGGCCGGTGGAGGCGCCGGTCCAGACGCGGACCTGGAACTTGCGGCCGGCGGCGTGCTCGGCCTCGATGCGGCTGGCCAGGGCCAGCGGCACGGCCTTCGGGTAGCCCGAGCCGGTGAAGCCGCTCATCGCGACGGTCGAGCCCGACGCGATGAGCGAGGCGGCGTGGGCTGCGTCCGTCACCTTGGCGCGAAGCTTCTCGCAGCCGATCCGAGTGTTGCCTGCCATGGGTACGCCTCCGCTGAAACTCGCTCGTCCTTACTCCCCCAGGCGGGGCAAGGTCGGCGAAATCTTGTCGCAGCGTAAGGCGCCAATGAGACGGTCAGTGCGGCCTCAGCGTCCCTTCCAGGCCGGGGCGCGTTTTTGGGCGAAGGCCAGCGGTCCTTCGACGAAGTCCTCGGACTTGAACAGCGCGCCCACCGCCGGATAGCGGTTCTGGCCCTTGATCGCCGCCTCCAGGGTCGGCTCGTCCAGGCCACGATAGACCGCCTCCTTCGAGGCGCGGATCGACATCGGCGACAGCTCGCAGATCTGGCCGGCCCAGCGGCGGGCGGCGGCCATCAGCTCGGCCGGGGGAACCACCTCGTTGACGAACCCCAGGGCCTGCCCCTCGGCGGCGCTGACCCGGCGGCCGGTGAGGATCATGCCCAGGGCCTGCTTCTGGCCGATCATCCGCGGCAGCCGGTGCAGGCCGCCGGCCAGCGCGGCCAGGCCGACCCGCGGCTCCGGCAGGGCGAAGGTCGCGGTGTCGGCCGCCACGATCAGGTCGCAGGCCAGCGCGATTTCGAACCCGCCGCCCATGGCCACGCCGTTGACCGCGGCGATCAGCGGCTTGGTCAGGTCGAAGCGCGAGGTCAGGCCGGCGAAGCCCGACGGCGGGGATTTCATCTCGCCGCCGGTGGCCTGGTGCTTCAGGTCGTTGCCGGCCGAGAACGCCCGCTCGCCCGCGCCGGTGACGATGCCGACCCACTGATCCGGGTCGGCGGCGAAGGCGTTGAAGGCGTCGTCGAGTTCGAAATGGGCCGGCGAATGCAGGGCGTTCATCACCTCCGGCCGGTTGAGCGTGAAGACGGTGATCGGACCCTCGCGGTCCACGCGGATGAACTCATAGGCCATCGAGGATCCCTTCCCTTTGGTGTCTGCGGCGCCCAGGGTTCCGTGGGCGCCGCTACGTCGGTCAAGCGTCAGCCGACCGGGCGCAGGCCGGCGCGATAGCGCTTCCAGTTCTCGACATAGTGCATGGCCCCGCCGGCCAGGGCCTTGGCCTGGTCTTCGGAAATCTCGCGCACGACCTTGCCCGGCGCGCCCATGACCAGCGAATTGTCGGGGATCTCCTTGCCCTCGGTGATCAGGCAGTTGGCGCCGATCAGGCAGTTCTTCCCGATCTTGGCGCCGTTGAGCACGATCGAGCCGATGCCGATCAGCGAGCCGTCGCCGATGCTGCAGCCGTGCAGCATGACCTTGTGGCCCACGGTGACGTTGGCGCCGATGGTCAGCGGATAGCCGGTGTCGGTGTGCAGGACGCTGCCGTCCTGGACGTTCGAGTTCTCGCCGATGGTGATCGGGTCGTTGTCGCCGCGGATCGTCGCGCCGAACCAGACCGAAGCGTTCTTCTTGAGAATCACCCGGCCGATCACCGCGGCGTTCGGCGCGATCCAGTATTCATCTTCTTTAGGCAGTTGCGGGGCGACTTCGCCCAAGTTGTAGACACTCATCCGTACACCCCGTTTATTTAATCAAATGAGCCATTTAAGGATTCAGAAACCGCGTTAGCATCACTCTAGTGATGCGATTCGAGAGGGGCGAGAGCCCTTCCGCATCACGCCGCGAGTCGGCGTCCGGTTCGCGGCCTGCGTTATGGGGCGGGGTACTCAGGTGTCGCGTTTGCTACGGCGGGGCTTCCCGCCTGGATCACGAACCGAAGACGGACCTCCGGGCCGTTGCGCGCGGCCCCGCCGCCCCATTGCAAACTTCATCGATCATCGAGGGCGAGCCGTTTCGGCGTCGCCCTTTTTTCTTGCCCCTATGGAGGCCTAGATGACCAAGCGAGCTCTGAAGCGACAACTGCGCGAAGGCGCGTTCGACGCCGCCCAGTTCGAGGATGACGCGAAAGTCCGCCGCCTGCCGGTGGACCGCGCGTGGTCCCCCTTGGCTCATCACAACGACGACCGCGACCAGGCCTATCTCAAGACGATAAAAGCCAAGTCACCGGGCCAGCAGGCGCTGATGGACGCGATCGACGCCAAGAACCTGGTCATGGCGCTCGGCCCGGCCGGCACCGGCAAGACCTATCTGGCCATCGCCAAGGCGGTGGAGGCGCTGGAGGCCGGGCGGGTCGGACGCATCGTGCTGTCGCGGCCTGCGGTCGAGGCCGGCGAATCGATCGGCTTCCTGCCCGGCGACGCCGAGGACAAGCTCGCCCCCTATCTGCGGCCGCTCTACGACGCGCTGTCGGACCGGCTGTCGATGAAGCGGGTGCGGGCGCTGATGGCCGAAGGCGCCATCGAGATCGCCCCGGTCGGGTTCATGCGCGGCCGCACGCTGAACAACGCCTTCGTGGTCATCGACGAGGCGCAGAACTGCACCTACGGGCAGCTGAAGATGCTGCTGACCCGGCTGGGCTGGCATTCGACCATGGTGGTGACCGGCGACCCGGCCCAGTCGGACCTGCTGCCGGAGCTCTCGGGCCTGGGCCCGGTCGCCGACAAGTTCGAGGAGATCTCGAACATCGCGGTCGTGCGGCTGAAGGACGTCGACATCGTGCGCCACCCGCTGGTGGCCGAGATGCTGGGCGTGCTCTGACGCCGTCATAGAGCCCGGCCCCGGAGCCCGGGGCCGGCGCTCGACCTGCGCTTAAGGCAGGTCTTCGGCGAGAATCGCCATTTCGAACATGAACGAGCCGTCGCCGTCCTCGTCCTCGAAGACGACGCCGATGAACTCCTCGCCGATATAGACCTCGGCCGAGTCCTTCTGCTTCGGACGCGGGACCAGCGTGATCCGCGCATTGGCGAAGGTGCCGCGCAGGTGGCCTTCGACTCGGCGGATAGTTTTTTCGTCCAGCACGCTGGGCTCCTTCGTAGATTTCGCCGGGAACCTAAGGGTTTTGGGCCGAGCCGCAAAGCGCCTGCGTCCGAAAAAGCTGGGGACGCGGCGTCGGCGCCCGCTAGTCTGGCCCCCGAACGAGGGGGAGGACCGCGTGGCGAACGTCGAGCTGGGACTGGTCGAGGGCTATTACGGCAAGCCGTGGTCGTGGGCCGAGCGGCGCTGCGTGGTCGAGGCGCTGGTCCCGCACGGCTACCGCTTCTTCCTCTATGCGCCGAAGGCCGACGCCTTTCTGCGCCGCCGCTGGCAGGAACCGCATTCGCAGGACGCCGCCGCCGAACTGCAGGCCTTCTCCGCCTTCTGCCGTCGCGCCGGGGTGCGGTTCGGCGTCGGTCTCAGTCCCTACGAGATCTATCGCGACTTCGGCCCGGCCGCGAAGGAGGCGCTGGCCGCCAAGCTGGCGCAGCTCGACGCGCTGGGCCTCGACGACCTGGCCATCCTGTTCGACGATATGCGCGGCGACCTGCCGGACCTGGCCGCCAGCCAGGTCGAGATCGTCCATTGGATCGCCGAACGGACCACGGCGCGCCGGGTGATCGTCTGCCCGTCCTACTACACCGACGATTCCATCCTCGACCGCGTGTTCGGCCAGCGGCCGGAGAACTATCTCGAGGACCTCGGCGCGGGGCTGGATCCCGCCATCGAGGTGTTCTGGACCGGCGAGGAGGTCTGCGCGCGCGAGTTCAGCCCCGGGCACCTGGAACGGGTCGGCCGCCAGCTGCGCCGCAAGCCGCTGCTGTGGGACAACTATCCGGTCAACGACGGGCCGCTGATGTCGCCGTTCCTGCATCTGCGCGGCTTCACCGGGCGGCCGGCCAGCATCGGAGCCCAGATCTCCGGCCACGCCGTCAACCCCGCCCTGCAGCCGACGCTGTCGCTGATCCCGGCGATCACCCTGGCGCGGAGCTATGCGCAGGGCGAGGCCTACGAATATGTCCGCGCCTTCCAGGACGCCGCCCGCCAGGCGCTGGGCGCCGACCTGGCCGCGGCGGTGGAGCGCAACATCACCCAGTTCCAGGGCTTCGGCCTCGACCGGCTGACGGAAGAAAACATGAGCCGCATGCGGACGCGCTACGCCGGCTTCGACCACCCGGCCGCGCGCGAGATCGTCGCCTGGCTGGACGGCGCCTATCGCATCAGCCTGGCCGAGATCGAAGCGACTTGAGCCCTGCCCCGCCGCGGGCCTAGACTGGATAACCGCGTTCGCGGGAGAGCCGAGAGAACCGCCCAGTGGCCGTCTGATTCCGTCCTGAACCGCCATCCGCCCGCGCAGGTCCTGGCCTGCGCCGCCCGACGCGCGCCTTCGGACAGACCCATGGCCTTCTTCCGCAACACCACCGTCAACCTGCTCAATCTGCACTACGGGATCCACGCCCTGGCGCTCAGCGGCGGCGGCGCGTTCTTCGCCGCCTTCCTGCTGAAGGCCGGCGTCCCCGCCCATGGGGTGCTGACGGCGATGGCCGCCATCCTGATCGGCCGGTTCCTGATCCGACCGGCGATCCTGCCGCTGGGCCGCCGCTTTGGTCTGAAGCCGCTGGTGATCGCCGGAACGATCATCACCGCGATGCAGTACCCGTTGCTGGCCGAGGTGCACGGCGTGGGCTGGCCGCTGTTGGCGCTCTGCGCGTTCTCCTCGGTCGGCGACACCTTCTACTGGACCGCCTACCACGCCTACTTCGCCTCGCTGGGCGACGCCGAGCATCGCGGCCACCAGATCAGCGCCCGCGAGGCCGCCTCGGCGCTGGTCGGCATCGCCGCACCGCTGCTAACCGGCTGGGCCCTGGTGACGTTGGGGCCGCGCTTCGCATTCGGGGCCACCTGCCTAGTCCTGATCCTCTCAGCGGCGCCGCTGCTGTGGACTCCCAATGTCGCGATCGCCGACGAGGCCCCGAACGCCCTGCGTGCAGCCATTCCCGGGGTGCTGCTGTTCGTCGCCGACGGCTGGACGGCCATGGGCTACGTCTTCGTCTGGCAGATCGCGCTGTTCGGCGCGCTGAAGGAGAGCTTCACGGCCTTCGGCGGAGCCATGGCCTTCGCCGCGATCGTCGGGGTGATCAGCGGCCTGGTGCTCGGGCGCTTCATCGACGCCGGACACGGCCGGCGCGCCGTCTGGCTGGCCTGCGGGGTGATGGCCGCGACGATCCTGGCGCGGACCGGGGCCTATCTGCACCCGGCCACCGCGATCCTGGCCAACGCCGCCGGGGCGATCGTCGTCGGGCTCTATACGCCGACCATGATGACCGCGGTCTACAACCTCTCGAAGCGCTCGCCGTGCGTGCTGCGCTTCCACATCGCCGCCGAGGGGGGCTGGGACGCCGGTGGAGCGAGCGCCTGCCTGCTGGCGGCCGGCCTCATCTGGGCCGGCGCGCCGCTGTCGGCGGCGATCGCCGTTTCGCTGTTGGGCACGCTCGCGGCGTTCGTCCTGCTGCGCCGGGCCTACGGCGCCGAGCAGCCCGCGCCTCAGATGACGTAGTCGTAGACCGCCTCGGCCAGCGTGTGGTCCATGCTGCGGGCCGGCTCCTCGCAGGTCGGGCAGTTGACCAGCCGGGCCGGCACGCCGGCCGCCGTGCAATGCGGCGGCACGGGCTTGAGCACCACCGAGCCGGAGGCGACCTTGGCGTAGTCGCCGATGGTGATGTTGCCGAGCACCTTGGCGCCGGCGCCCAGCAGCACGCCGTTGCCGATCTTCGGATGGCGGTCGCCGCGTTCGGCGCCGGTGCCGCCGAGGGTCACGCCCTGCAGCAGCGAGACGTCGTCGCCGATCACCGCCGTCTCGCCGATGACGATGCCGGTGCCGTGGTCGATGAACACGCCCGAGCCGATCTTGGTCGCCGGGTGGATGTCGACCTGGAAGATCTCGGACATCCGGCTCTGCAGATAGTGGGCGATGGTCTCGCGGCCCTGATGCCACAGCCAGTGGGCCACGCGCTGGGTCTGCAGGGCCTGGAAACCCTTGAAAAACAGGAACGGCTGGACATAGCCCTTGCAGGCCGGGTCGCGCTCGAACACGGCCTTGAGATCCAGTTCGGCGATCTCGACCAGCCGCGGGTCGGCGCGGTAGGCCGCATCGGCCAGTTCGCGCAGGCTCATGGCCCGCAGTTCCTGGTCGCCCAGCTTGCGCGCCAGTTGATACGACAGCGCCCCGCCGAGATCATCGTGGCTGAGCACCACGGCGTTCAGCAGCGAGGCGAGCGCCGGCTCGGCCTTGGCGGCCCGTTCGGATTCCATGCGCAAAGCGGCCCATACCGGCGGCGCGGCCGAGGGGTCGATCACTTCCAGGCGCTGGCTCAAAGGCTCCTCCCGTCCCAAAGGCGGTCCCCTATCCTAGCATGGCGCGCGCGAGCGGCGCCGACAAAAGCCCTTCCTGGGCCATGTGGTATGCTCGAAGCAGCATGGCAACCGTCAAGGCGTCACGGATGTGGCCGTCGATCGCCGCCTGCAACGCCTCGCGAAACGGAACCCGGACCATGGCGATGTCCTCGGTGTCGTCGGCATGGACCGCTCCGGAGGCTGGGCGCAGGTCGGTCGCCAGGTAGCCGATCGCCAGTTCGTCGGTGACCGAGTTCGACAGCTGTACGCGCAGGATCTCGCGCCAATCCCCCGCCGCCAGGTCCGCCTCCTCGGCCAGCTCGCGCTGCGCGCCCGCCAGCGGATCCTCGTCCTTCGGGCCGCCGCCTTCCGGAATCTCCCAGCTGTAGTCGGCGAATGGGAACCGGTGCTGCCCGACCAGCACCACCGAGCCGTCGCCGTCGATCGGCAACACCGCCAGGGCGTAGTTCTTGAACCCGACCACGCCGTAGAACGCCGCCGCGCCGGTCGGCGCCGTGGCGTCGTGCTCGGTGATCCTGATCCATGGGTTCTCGTAGGCGACCTTGGATTCGCCACGAAGCCAGGGCTTTCCATGCTCGGTCAGCCACGCCGGTTTTTGCGACATATTCTCAACTAACCTTGCAGTTCACACCCCCGGCCCCCAATAAAGGCCCCTGACGATCACTCATCCCAGCGAGAAGCCCGTCTTGTCCATCGCACTTCCCGACGCTCCGTCGTTCGGCGCCCCCGTCGACCAGCATCCCCACCCCGAACTGCTGAGCTTCCTGGCCACCCGCCGATCGGCCTCTGCGGTCACCCTGGCCGAGCCCGCGCCGAACGACGACGACGTCGCCGCGCTGATTCGACTGGCGGCCCGCGCGCCTGACCACGGCAAGCTGGCGCCGTGGCGCTTCATCGTGCTGCGCGGCGAGAACAAGACCGCCTTCGCCGCCCGCCTGGAGGCGTTGGCCCAGGGGCGCGGCGACGCGCGGGCCGCCGCCAAGCTGGCCAAGCTGAAGACGCCGCCGCTGGGGATCGCGGTGGTGTCGGCGCCGCGCGCCCACGAGATTCCGGAGTGGGAACAGGTGCTGTCGGCGGGCGCGGTCTGCACCGGACTGCTCTACGCCGCCCAGGCGCTGGGCTACGGGGCCAATTGGATCACCGATTGGTACGCTTATGACGCCGAGGCCAAGGCTGTCCTGGGGCTCAGTGCTGGTGAGAACGTCGCCGGCTTCATCTTCATCGGGACGGCGAAAGAGCCGCCGATGGAACGCGAGCGGCCCGACAGCACCGCGCTGACCTCGTTCTGGGAACCGTAACCGGGCGGCACAGAGGTCTAGTCTCAAGGCCCAAGAATCACGACGGCCGGACAGCGATGGCCCGCTGCCCGGCCTGATGTGACACGCCCGAGGAGAGATGGGCATGGTCCTTGTATCACGACGCGGAGCGACCGGCTAGTCAATCACGCCTGTCCGCCATGCGGCCGGAGGCGGCCGCAGGTTCAAGCCCTGCGCGGACTACAACCATCGCGATGTATTCGGTTATACGAATACTGTCCGACGGCGGAACGATCCATATTCTTAAACCGTCCAGACCAGGACCACCTGGCCCGAAGCATCGGAGGATGCTGGTCAGCCGCGGCCGCGATACGTAGCGACACCCTGATCGGGAACCCAAAGCCCCTCGGGCGCCGGGCCGCTTTGCCAGAAAACGTCGATCGGAATCCCTCCGCGCGGAAACCAATAGCCGCCGATGCGCAACCAACGGGGCGCGGCGACCTCGACGATCTTGCGCCCGATCGCGACGGTGCAGTCCTCGTGAAACGCGCCATGGTTGCGAAACGAGCCCAGATAGAGCTTCAGGGACTTCGATTCGATCAGCCAGTCGCCGGGTGCGTAGTCGATGACCAGGTGGGCGAAATCGGGCTGGCCGGTCACCGGACAGAGCGACGTGAACTCAGGCGCCGTGAACCGGGCCAGATAGAGCGTGTCGCTCTGCGGGTTGGGGACGCGCTCGAGGATCGCAGCCTCCGGGCTGTCAAAGCCCCGGACGTCCCGTCCCAATTGGGTGAGATGCAGTTCTTCCATCGCCGGGATTTATCCCCCCGAAAGGTTTGCGGCAACCGAGCGAGCGGCTATCAAACAAGCAAACAGACATAAGGGGAGAGCGCCATGTCCGGCGGCGATTTCGAAGGCTTCGTAGTGGTGGTCACCGGCGCGTCGACGGGACTTGGTCGCGCCATCGCGGTGGAGACGGCCAGCCGCGGCGCCCGGGCCGTGGTCATCAACTACGCGCGCAGCGCCGACGAGGCCAAGGAAACCGCCCGTCAGGTCGAGGCGCACGGCGCTCAGGCGGTGTTGGTGCAGGGCGACGTCGCCAATGACGCCGACTGCCGCAGGATAGCCGCGGCCGCCGAGCCGTTCGGCCGCATCGACGCGCTGTTCAACAATGCCGGCGTCACCAAGTTCGCCCCCAACCACGCCGACCTCGACGCAGTTTCGGCCGAGGACTTCCTGAACCTCTACGGCGTCAACGTCGTGGGGGCCTTCCAGATGACCCGCGCCGCACGCGCCCTGCTCGAGGCCGGCGAACGCCCGGGCGCCGTGGTCAACACCTCGTCGATCGCCGGCGTCGCCGGCATCGGCTCCTCGGTGCCCTACGCCGCCTCGAAGGGCGCCATGAACACCATGACCCTGTCGCTGGCCCGCGCCCTGGCGCCGAGGATCCGCGTCAACGCAATCTGCCCCGGCTTCATCGACACGCCCTGGTTCGACAAGGGCGTCGGCGCCGAACGCGCACAGAAGATGCGCGAGGGCGCGGCCGCCAGCACCCCGCTGAAGGCCGCCTCGACCGCCGAGGACGTCGCCGCCGCCGCAGTGTTCCTGGCCTCGCCCGGATCGCGCCATGTCACCGGCGAGACTTTGCTGGTCGATGCGGGCACGCACCTCGGCTACGCGCCGATGGCCATGCGCTGAGCAGCGGGCGACGCAATCTGGGGTGAAACCCTGACTCGCAAGGCGGCCGTGGCGCCGAAGGCACAGTCATTCGCCCAAAAGCGCGGCGCCCGGGTTTGTTAACGCTCAAAAATCAAACAGCGAATACCCAGCGCGGGTGATCAGCTCCGCTCACATTGATCTGCCGGTCAGCCGCATGGCGATCTCGGGTCGACGGTCAGCTCGAGCCTGATCGAATAATGGGGATACAACGCTAATGAAGACTCTCACCACCGCGCTTCTGGCCGCCGCGGCCACCGCCGCCATGAGCGGCGCCGCCTTCGCCCAGGACGAAAGCCCGCTGGACCTCTCGTTCAACGTCGGCGCGGCCACCGACTACGTCTGGCGCGGCGTCAGCCAAACCGATGAAAGCCCGCAGATCTACGGCGGCGTCGACGCCACCGTGGGCATCGTCTACGCCGGCACCTGGCTGTCGAACGTCGACTTCGGCAGCGGCAACGACACCGATTTCGAACTCGACCTGTACGCCGGCGTCCGCCCGCAGCTCGGCCCGGTGACCCTCGACCTGGGCATTCAATACTACGGTTACATCAACGCCCCGACCGGTTCGGACCAGGACTTCATCGAGTTCAAGGCCGCCGGCTCGGTTCCGGTCGGCCCGGCCACCGTCGGCGCGGCCGTGTTCTGGTCGGACGACTTCTACGGCGGCACCGGCAACGCGACCTATGTCGAGCTGAACGGCTCGAGCCCGATCGGCGAGAAGTTCAGCGTCTCGGGCGCCGTCGGCCATCAGGACGTCGACTATGACGGCGACTACACCACCTGGAACCTCGGCGTCGGCTACGCCCTCACCGACTTCCTGGGCGTGGACCTGCGCTACCACGACACCAATGAGCACGATTTCGGCGACCTCTATGAGAGCCGCGTCGTTCTTGGTCTCAAGGCCGCCTTCTAAAGGCCGCGAGATTTGAGGAAGTGGAGAGCCGCCTCGGCGACGGGGCGGCTCTCTTGCTTTATTCCCGGCGACTACTGCGGGAATTCGGCCACAGGTCGAAAAAACATCGTTCTCCTGCGGAGCGAAAACCTCGCCTTGGAGTTTCATTGGACGGTCGCGTTGACGCGTCTATGTTGCCAACCTTCGGACACGACGCGGAGCGCGATTCATGGAGCAGATTGCCAATCGGGCTCAGACCATCGTCGCTGACGCCCTGATTGCAGCTGGCGGTTTCTTCCTGGCTTACCTGCTGGCCTCTGGCCAGTTCCTGGATACTGTCGACCCTGCTCTTCCTGCATTGAAGCTACTTCAACTGACCGGCATCTATACCGGTCTGGCTGCGCTGTTTTCGACGCTGTTCCGCCGCGAGCTGTCGCCCTGGCGCTACGTCTCGATCCCCGACGTCCTGGTCCTGGCCCGCACCGCCTTCCTCACCGCCGGCGTCTTCCTGCTGCTAGTGTTCGTGCTCAACCGCGCCGAAGGCCTGCCGCGCTCGGCCCTGGCCATGGCCGTGATCTTCCAGATGGGCGGCTCGATGGGCGCGCGGCTGATGCGCCGCGCCATGCACGAGCACGCGCTCGACAGCTTCTCCCCGCTCAAGGCCATCAAGGACCGCACGCCGAACGCGCCGTCGCTGCTGCTGATCGGCTCGCCGGCCCTGGCCGACTCCTATCTGCGCGACGCCGCACGCCGCCATGACCAGGCCTGGACCCCGGTCGGCATCGTCAGCCCCGACGCTCGCGACCTCGGCCAACAAGTCCGCGGCGTCTGCGTCATCGAGAGCCTCGCCAACCTGGACGAGGCCCTGGCCGACCTGCGCCGGTGGAACCGCTATCCGCGCGCCATCCTGTTCCTCGACGAACCGGGCCGCCTGAAGGGCCTGACCGCCGACCAGTTGGGCCAGCTCAAGAACGACGGCATCCGGCTGCTGCGCCGCCCCTCGATCGTCGAACTGGCGCACCACGAAGGCATGCCGCTGCTGCCGATGCGCGAGATCAGCGTCGAAGAATTGCTGGCCCGCGACCCGATCGAGCTCGATCGCGCCGCGGTCGGCGCCCTGATCCAGGGCCGCCGCGTACTGATCACCGGCGCCGGGGGCTCGATCGGCGCCGAGCTCGTGCGTCAGGTTTCCCAGTTCCGGGCCGCCCACGTCACGGTGATGGACTTCTCCGAGACCTCGCTGTTCGAGATCGACCGCGAGATGGCCGAGACCTGGCCGCAGCTGTCGCGCACCGCCGTGCTCTGCGACGTGCGCAACGCTCACCGCCTGCACCAGGCGTTCCAACGCGAAAAGCCGGACCTGGTGTTTCACGCCGCGGCGCTGAAGCACGTCTCGATGGTCGAGCAGCACCCATGCGAGGGCGTGCTGACCAACGTTGTCGGCACCTGGAACGTGACCGAAGCGGCGCGCGCCTGCGGCGCGGCCCAGATGATCCTGATCTCGACCGACAAGGCCGTCGATCCGTCGAACGTCATGGGGGCCACCAAGCGCCTGGCCGAGGCGGTCATCCAAGCCCAACAGTCTGGGCAAGGCACCCGCTTCTCGGCGGTGCGGTTCGGCAACGTGCTCGGCTCGGCCGGCTCGGTGGTGCCGATCTTCCGCTCGCAGATCGAGCGCGGCGGGCCGGTGCGGGTCACGCACGAGAACATCGAACGCTTCTTCATGACCATTCCGGAGGCCGCCCAGCTTGTGCTGCACGCCACCGCGCACTCGGCCGAGGGCGAAGAGACCCAGCACGCCCGTCTGTTCCTGCTGGAAATGGGCGAACCGGTCCGAATCATGGATCTGGCCCGCCAGATGATCGCGCTGTCCGGGCACGTGCCGGGCAAGGACATCGAGATCGAGGTCACCGGCCTGCGTCCCGGCGAGAAGCTCACCGAGCTGCTGCTTGACGAGACCGAACGCTCCCTGCCCTGCGCCCCCAAGGTCATGGAGGTCGTCTCCTCTTCCGCCCTGCGGATCACCGCCAATCACCTGATCGAGCTGGAAGCCATGGCCCAGGGCGGCGACGTCGACCAGGTGCGCAGCAAGCTGTTCGACATCGTGGCCCAGGTGCGCGGCGAGAAGCCGTCGACCCCGGCGCTGCGGGTGGTGTCGAGCGCCTGAGACGCCCCGCTGCGCGGTGCGGGCGTGACGCGGCCGCGCCGAGAGTATAATCGGGCCATATGGCGATAATTCTGGTCACCGGCTCGGCCGGCTTCATCGGCTCCCATGTCGCGCATCGTCTGCTGGACCGCGGCGACAGCGTGGTGGGTCTCGACAACCTCAACGCCTATTACGACCCGACGCTGAAACAGGCGCGGCTGGCGCGGCTCGAGGCCCGCGAGGGCTATCGTCATGCCGCCATCGACCTCGCCGACCGCGAGGCCATGGCGCGACTGTTCGCCGAGGCCAAGCCCGACCGGGTGATCCACCTGGCCGCCCAGGCGGGGGTTCGCTACAGCCTCGAACAGCCAGCGGCCTATGTGGACGCCAACCTCGTCGGCTTCGGGAACATCCTGGAAGGCTGTCGCGCGGTGCAGGCCCAGCACCTGGTGTTCGCCTCGACCAGCTCGGTCTACGGCGCCAACGGCAAGCTGCCGTTCTCAGTGCACGACAGCGCCGTCCACCCGATCACCCTCTATGCGGCGACCAAGCTGGCCAACGAGGCCATGGCCCACTCCTACGCCCATCTGTTCGGGATCCCGTCGACCGGCTTCCGGTTCTTCACCGTCTACGGTCCGTGGGGCCGGCCGGACATGGCCCTGTTCAAGTTCACCAAGGCGATCCTGGACGACCAGCCCATCGATGTCTTCGGCCAGGGCAAGATGCAGCGCGACTTCACCTATGTGGACGACATCGTCTCGGGCGTGGTCGCCGCGCTCGACCGCCCCGCGCAGATCGATCCGAACTGGGATGCGATGGCGCCCGATCCGGCCACCAGCGGCGTCGCGCCGTACCGCATCCTCAACCTCGGCAACAGCCAGCGGGTCGAGCTGATGCGCTACATTGAGGTGCTGGAAGAGAAGCTGGGCCGCAAGGCCAAGCTGAACCTGCTGCCGATGCAGCCCGGCGACGTGACGCGCACCGAAGCCGACGTCACCGACACCAAGGCCGCGCTCGACTACGCGCCGTCCACGCCGATCGAGGTCGGGGTGTCGAACTTCGTCGACTGGTATCTCGACTACTATCGCGTCGGGTCGAACTGAGGCTCAGCGGCGGCGGTCGCGGGCGGCCGCCGCATCGTCCTTTGCGCGTCGCGCGGCCTCACGCGCGGTACGGCGCTCGTCGAGAATCGACCAGACGATCAGGCCGATGATGCAGGCCGCCAGGAACGGCAGGGAAAACTGGCCAAGTCGTTCCATCCGGAAGGGTCCTTCACCGTAGCGTCGACGGTCTAGTCGATAACAGGGTTCCGCGCCCTGGCAAGCGGCCCGCTAGAGCCGCAAATCCGCCGCGCCCTGCGGGAACATCGCCTTGACGTCGTAGAGCACCGCGCCCGGCTTGCCCAAGGCGCGGATCGCCTCGACGCCCATCGCCTTGAACTCGTTGTGGGCCACGGCGACCACGATGGCGTCGTAGGCGCCCTGCTCCAGGCTCGCGACCGGAGCGACGCCGTACTCGGCCTGCGCCTCCGCCGGGTCGGCCCAGGGCTCATGCACGTCGACCGCGATCTCGTACTCGCCAAGCTCGCGGACGATGTCGATGACCCGGGTGTTGCGCAGGTCCGGGCAGTTCTCCTTGAACGTCAGCCCCATCACCAGCACCCGCGCCCCGCGCACCTGGATCTCGCGCCGGATCATGGTCTTGACCAACTCTTGGGCGATGTAGCCGCCCATGCCGTCGTTGATCCGCCGCCCGGCCAGGATGACCTGCGGGTGATAGCCGGCGTCCTCGGCCTTGGAGGTCAGGTAGTAGGGGTCGACCCCAATGCAGTGGCCCCCGACCAGGCCTGGGGTGAACCTCAGGAAATTCCACTTGGTGCCGGCCGCGGCCAGCACCTCCTGGGTGTCGATGCCCAATCGGTTGAAGATCAGCGCGAACTCGTTGATCAGCGCGATGTTCAGGTCCCGCTGAGTGTTCTCGATCACCTTGGCGGCCTCGGCCACGCGGATCGAGCTGGCCAGATGCGTGCCGGCCGGAACCACCGCGGCGTACAGGGCGTCGACAAACTCCGCGGCCTGCCGCGTCGAGCCGGCGGTCACCTTGATGATCGTCGACAGCCGGTGCTGGCGGTCGCCCGGATTGGCCCGCTCGGGGCTGTAGCCGCCGAAGAAGTCCGTATTGAACTTCAGGCCCGAGACCTGTTCGATCACCGGCACGCAGTCTTCTTCAGTCGCGCCGGGATAGACCGTGGATTCGAAGATCACCACCGCGCCCTGGCCGATCGCCCGGCCCACCGTGCGACTAGCCGACAGCAGCGCCGTCAGGTCCGGCCGCTTGTAGCGATCGATCGGCGTCGGCACCGTGACGATGAAGACGTTGCAGGCCTTCAGCGCCGCCTCGTCGGCCGCAAAGGTCAGGCCGCCAGCCGCGGCCAGTTCCTCGGCCGAGGTCTCCAGCGTGCGGTCGTGGCCGGCCTTGAGCTCGGCGATCCGCTCGACGTCGATATCGAACCCGACCACCGGGTACTTCTCGGCCAGCGCCACGGCCAGCGGCAGCCCGACATAGCCAAGGCCGATCACGCCGATCGCGGCCGGCGTGCGGGTGAAGGGATTCTGCAGCATCGCCGATAGGTCTCCTAGCGTCCGGTCGCCCGGAACAGCTCCGTGCAGGCGCAGAGGATATGGTAGAACGACGTGGCGGGCGCCGGCTCGTCGACAAAGGTTCCGTCAGGCCGCAGCTTGTCGCGCCAGGCCCCTGCGGCCGGCGTCCGAAGGTAGCGCCGCAGCACCTCGGCCGCCTCGATCTTTCCGGCCGCGTCGCCGAACAGCAGCTCGGCCTTCAGGTGCTCGGTCTGCGGCCAGAGCCGCGCCGTCGCCTCGCGCACCGAGAAGTCGTCCCACAGCTCATTCATGACCACCTGGCGGCCCGAGTCGATCCCCCGCCGGCCAGCGTCATAGAGGCCGCGGGCCGCGGCCAGGGCGTCCTCGCGCCCCCGCAGGCGGCCCCACTTCTCCAGCAGCCAGGCCCACTCGAACTGGTGGCCCGGCTCGACCAACCGCCCATCGTCGCCATCGACCAGCCGCCAGTCGGCGTCGAAGAACTCGCGCAGGAAGCCGCCCTTGGGGTCGATGAACACCCGCAGCGCCATCTCGACGATCTCGTCGGCCATGGCGTCCCAGACGCCGCCCTCGTTCTCCGCCCAGGCCAGCGCGCCCTCCAGCAGGTGCATGTGGGCGTTGGCCTGATAGGGGTAGGCGATGTTCTCGGTGAAGCCGCCGGCGGGGTTGCGCATCGCGTCCAGGCCGTTCAGCACCCCCAGCGCGATCTGGCGCAGGTCCAGCCGATCGGGATCGACCCGGTGCAGGGTCGCCGTGCCCAGCAGGGCGAAGGCCTGGTCGTAGAGCATAGGCGTGTCGTCGAGCGGCGCTCCGTCCAGGCCGACCAACGTGCGGAACAGGCCGTCCGGCCGCAGATAACGCTCCAGGAAGAAGTCCATCCCGTACCAGGCCGCCTCGCGCCAGGGACCGTCCCAGCCCATCGCGCCGGCGGTGGCGAACACATAGGTCTGGCGGCCTTGCACGCGCGCGCGGCGCGGGCCCGGGCGCGGCTCGCCGTCGATGCTCAGCGCCTCGTAGTAGCCGCCGCGCTCGCGGTCGGCGCCGCTCCGCCACCACAGCGGCAATGCGGCCTCCCGCACCCAGCGGTCATACCAGGCGCCTGCGGCGTCCAGGCTCTCGAAGGGGGCTTCGTCCCGAGGATCCACGCTCTCGTCCCGTCGCGGCGGCGAATCGACTTTCAATACTTCCAACCTTGTCCTTGCGGCCCCTCGATAGCGCGTCGGGGCCTACGCGTCATCGCGATTGCGCCGATGCCGGATATGGGCAGCTTGAGGCGAAATTGCGGGAGCCCGCGCGCGTGCCTCCGCGAGGCCGGAATCCATTCCTCAGGGCGAGGGAGCTAGACTAGATTGGACGTCCTCGTGGACGCCGTCTGACACCATAGAGGGCTTGATATGCTCGGACTGTTAAACGCCACCGTCTTCCAGCTCAGGCTCTACCTGATGAAGCGGCGCCAGTTCGACAATCTGGCCCTGCGCAAGCGGTTCCGCGAGCGCTACGACATCGACATCGGGATGTACTCCTACGGCTGCTTCGACCAGTGGCGCATGCCAGGCCCGATCCGCATCGGGCGCTACTGCTCGTTCGCCAACACCGTGCGCTCCGCGCCGATCAACCACCCGCTGGAGGCCCTGACCACGCACCCGGCGCTCTACGAGAAAAAGTTCGGCGTCGTGGACACCGACATCACCTGGGACGAGCCGCTGATCGTCGAGGACCACGTCTGGGTGGCCCACAACGTGGTGATCCTGCCGAGCTGTAAGTTCAACGGCCGCGGCGCGGTGATCGGGGCCGGCGCCATCCTGACCAAGAATGTCGACCGCTACGCCGTGATGTTGGGCAATCCTACGCGCAAGATTCGCGACCGGTTCGAACCCGAACTGGCGGCGGCCATCGAGGAGAGCCGCTGGTGGGAGCTCGACACGCCCGAGCTACGGCGGCTCGTGCAGAGCCGCGGCGACATGGTCAACCATCCGAGCGTCGCGGGCCCTCGAGGCCTGGCGCCGGAGCCAGCCGGTCAGCGGCTAGCGGCTAGCGGCTAGCGGGCTTTAGGGTCCGCAGCAGGCCGACCACTTCGCCGATCGTTTCCCGTTCGCGCAGCACCACCAGGATGGCGAGGCCGCCCAGCAAGGCGGCGAGTATGGCGGCGGCCGGGTAGTGGCCGGCGTCGACCGCCGACGCAGCAGCATAGATCGCCGCAAAGGCCACGGCGAAGGCCGCCACGCGATCCCAGCCGTCCCAGGCCGGGAAGCCGACCTGACGGTTGAGCAGCGCCAAGGCGACGATCATGGCGGTGAACTCGCCCAAGATGAAGCCGGCCAGCACGCCAGGCAGACCGCCTAGCGTCATGAAGCCGATGATCGCCGCGGGCATCGCCACAAGACGTGCGATGTTGTTGATCATGACGATGCGGCTTGCCCCGACACCGAGCGCCACATTGGTCGGCCACAGTCGGATGAACCGCGCGGCCTGCAGCATGCCGATCAAGGCGATCACGGTCGCCGGAAGGTGGAAGGCCTGACCATAGAGCAAGTCGACCGCGGTGGGCGCCACAAGTGCGAAGCCAGCCGCGATGCCGAGCCCCAATAGCACCGCCCGGCCCGCTAGCCGGTCCGCCGCCTGCTTGAGCAAGATCGGGTCGCCCCGAGCGGCCGAGATCACAGGCAGATTGGTGGCCCCAAGAATGCGAATGACCATCGCTGCGGGCGAACTGACGAGCAGCAGAACCGCCGTATAATGGCCAAGCGCGGTGACCCCCAGTTGGTGGCCGATCAACACGCGGTCGCCTTGCGATCCGATGAACAGAAGCAAGCCGTTGACGACCAGCGGACCGGCGAACGTCACCAGCCGCCTCGCATATTCCTTCGAGTAGCCGATGGCGTAGGGCCGCTTGGCCGTGAGATGCGAGACGATCACCTGCACCACGGGACGCGTGATGAGTCCGTACAGGATCGCCGTGAAATCGCGCGTGTAGTAAGCCGCGACGATGATCGCCGCAGTGCTGGCCAGCTCAGCGAGCGCGATGCCAAGCGCCTCGGGCCGGAAATCATGCGCCCTTTGCGCTCGCCGAAAGTCCAGGTGCATCCAGCCGCCGATCAACGGGGCGATCGCCAAGATCATCAGGCCGGAGGCAAGCGCCGGCTCATCATAGATCAGCGCCGTCGGATAGGCGGCTATGAGCAGCCCCAGCGAGATGAATATGCCGCGGCCGACGAAGACCAGCTGCACGAGTTTCTGCACGGTCGGCTTGTCGCCGTCGCGATCTTGAATCAGAAACCGATCACTGCCGTTGTCGCTGATCGACTCAAAGAACGACGACGTCAAAATCAACAGCGCCGCGAGGCCGAGTTGTTCGGGGCCGAGCAGCCGCACCATGATGGTGTAGCGCGCCAACGAGCACACCTGCGCGAGGACCGACGCGGCGACATATGCTCTGGTGCCTTGGCGAATGACTGCGCCCTCAACCTTCGATCAAGCCAACCGCCACTGCGACTGACGTCCCATCTGCACTCACGCCGGGGTTCACCCAGCGCCCCGGCTCGCGCCTCAATCAGGCCGTGGCCGCCTCGAAAATCCGACGCAACTCCGCCCTGTAAACGCCAAGCAGATTATCCACCTCACGCATTCCGGCCTTGATATCCGCCGCCATTTCCTGCCGCTGATCCAGGCAGTCCTCCAGGTATCCAAGCGCCGCCTCCAATTCGACGCCCGAGGTGGGGATCATCCAGTTGTACTCCAACAAACCGAATAGCCCGCTGAACTTTCGGCTGTAGGCCACGGGCACCACCGGCGTGCCCGTGGAAAAGGCTCCGATACAGGCATGCATCCGGCCCGCGACAAGGAAGTCCAGGCTCGAGATGTACGATTTAGGCTCAGGACTCATAGCCAGAAGAGCACGGTAGCGGCGAGGGCGATGGCGGACAGGAAGACGGTCGGGCATCGATCGTAGCGGGTGGCGACGCGACGCCAGTCCTTGAGCCGGCCGAACATGA
>JAGOQB010000001.1 GCA_017991675.1 Phenylobacterium sp.
GGCCTGCGTCCGCGCTGCCTGGACGAGATGATGCGACGGGGCATCGCCTACGACACCGCCTATTTCGATCCGAGCCGGGTGCTCGGCTGATGGCGTTCGACGCGACCTCGGTCTACCTGGTGCTGGTGTTCGCGGCGGTGTTTGCGGCGGCGCAGGCCGCGGTCGGCCTGCTGCGGACCGCGAAGGTCAAGCAACAGGTCAACCGCCGGCTGCTGGTCGCCGAGCGGACCGGCGGCGGCATCGCCGAGCTGGTGGTCGAGCTGCGCAAGCAGCGCGGGCTCAACGCCGCCGGCGACGCACGGGGCGGCTGGGCCTGGTTGAGCGAACTGATCGTCCGTTCGGGCGTCCCCTATGACGGCCGGCGTTGGTTGGCGGTCGTGGCGGGCCTGACGCTGGCCGGCGCGATCCTCGGCTTCGCCGGGACGCGGCAGCTGCTGATGATTCCGGTGGGCGCGGCGCTGCTCGGCGTGGCGGGCTCGCTCGGGTTTCTGAAGTTCAAGGCCGACCGTCGGGCGGTGGCGTTGGGCCAGCAACTGCCTCAGGCGCTGGAGATCATCGTCCGCAGCCTGGAGGCCGGGCACCCCGTGCCGACCGCCGTGTCCCTGGTCGGGCGCGAGATGCCCGATCCGATCGGTTCGGAGTTCGGCATGGCGGCCGACGAGATCGCTTATGGCGCGACCTTGGAACAGGCGATCAACCGGATGGCGGCGCGTTGCCAGCATGCCGACGTCGATCTGTTCGCCGCGACGGTCCGCTTGCAGGAGAAGGCCGGCGGAAACCTGACGGGCCTGCTCAAGCTCAACGCCGCGACCGTGCGCGACCGGTTGCGCATGCGCCTGAAGGTCAAGGCGGCGACGGCCGAAGGACGGGCCTCGGCGCTGATCCTGACCGCCGCGCCCTTCCTGGCGGCGGGCGCGATCATGCTGCTGTCGCCGGAATTCTACGGCGAGGTGATCCACCTGCCGATGGTGCGTATCGGCCTGATGGTGATCGGCGGCTGGATGCTGATTGGCAACCTGGTCATGCGCAAGATGATCGACATGCGGATCTGACCATGGACCTCGCCCAGATCCAGAACCTGATGACTCTGGCGGCCTTCGCGCTGCTGGCCGTCGCCGCGCTCGGCGGAGCGGCGGTGATGGCGGGGGAGATGCGCCTGCGCGCCCAGCGCCGCGCGCGCTTCCAGTCGCCTGGCGCAGCGACCTCGGCCGGTTCGCACGCGCTCGGGCAGGGGCAATTGGTCGGCCGGCTGAGCAGCGGGGTGAAGCGGCTTGGGCAACAGGCGGCGATCCGCGACCCCTCGCAGATCTCCGAGCTTCGCATGCGGCTCACGCGGGCCGGCTTCTTCAACCGGGACGCGGCGATCTACTATCTGGGCGCTCGCGCCGCGGCCCTCGCCGTCGCGACCCTGGCTGTCGTCACGGTGCTGCCGTTCGCCCTGAAGGGCGGAGGCGTCGGAGCCGTAGCGGTGGCCTGCCTGTTCGCCGGGGTGGCGCTGCTGGGCCCCGACCAGGTGCTGAAGGCGCGGCAGAAGGACCGTGAGCTGGAATACTCGGACGGCTTTCCGGACCTGCTGGACCTGCTGGTGGCCTCGGTGGAGGCCGGTCTCAGCCTGGACGCGGCCGTCGCGCGCGTGGCCGACGAACTGGTGCGCCGCTATCCGCGCCTGACCATCCACCTGCGGATGCTGACCCTGGAACTGCGGGCCGGCAAGGCGCGGAAAGACGCCTGGTCCTCGTTCGCCGACCGGCTGGGGATCGACGACGCCCGCGCCCTGGCGACCATGCTGCGTCAGGCCGAGGAAATGGGCACCAGCCTGGGCGAGACCCTGTCGGTGTTCTCGCTCGACATGCGGGCCAAGCGGATGCTGCGGGCCGAGGAAAAGGCGCTGGCGCTGCCGGTCAAGCTGACCGTGCCGCTGATCCTGTTCATCTTCCCGTGCCTGATCGGGGTGCTGATGCTGCCGGCGATCGCGCGGATCATTCAGACGTTGGGCCCCGGCCAGTAGCGTTCCGGGCGTGCAATAGGCTAGAGAGCCGCTTCAAGTTTCCGGCGCGGATACCCCCATGGACAAGACGGCCCTGGCTCGCAACGCCCATCGCGTTCTGCGCGACGCGATCATTCCCGAGCTGCCCAGCCCCTATTACGGCAAGGTGCGGGACAACTACGACCTGCCCGACGGCCGGCGGATCATCATCGCCAGCGACCGGATCAGCGCCTTCGACCGCATCCTGGCGGCGATCCCGTTCAAGGGACAGGTTTTGACCCAGACGGCGCGCTTCTGGTTCGAGAAGACCGCGGACATCTGCCCGAACCACGTGCTGGCCTATCCCGACCCGAACGTGGTGATCGGCCGCCGGCTGGACATCCTGCCGGTCGAAATCGTGGTGCGGGACTATCTGGCCGGAACCACTGGGACCTCGATCCTGACGCTCTACAAGAAGGGCGAGCGGGAGATGTACGGCCACCGCCTGCCGGACGGTATGGCCGACAATCAGAAGCTGCCGCACCCGATCATCACCCCGACCTCGAAGGCGTTCGACGGCGGCCACGACGAGCCGCTGACGCCCGAGCAGATCGTCGAGCAGGGGCTGCTGACCGCCGACCAGTGGGCGACGCTCTCGAAGTACGCCCTGGCCCTGTTCGCGCGCGGCCAACAGATCGCCGCCGAGCGCGGCCTGATCCTGGTCGACACCAAGTACGAGTTCGGGGTCGACGCCGAGGGCCAGATCATCCTGGCAGACGAGATCCATACGCCCGATTCCAGCCGCTACTGGTTCGCCGAGAGCTACCCGCAGCGCTTCGCCGAGGGCCAGCGCCCTGACAGCTTCGATAAGGACTTCGTCCGCGCCTGGGTCGCCGAGCGCTGCGATCCCTACAAGGACCCGATCCCGGAAATCCCGGCCCAGATGCTGGTCGATACGGCGGCCGTCTACATCCAGGCGTTCGAGACCATTACCGGCCAGACCTTCGTGATCGACGAGAGCGACGAGCCGGTGCTGGACCGCGTGCGCCGCAACCTGGCGCAGTTCTTCTAAGGGCCGCTAGCCGGCCACGCCGAGCATCACGACGGCGGCGAGGAACAAGGCCAGCGCCAGGCTGCAGAACAGCAGCAGCATGCCCGTGCGCCAGAGCGCCGAGAGCGTCGTCAGGCCGTAGGCGCCCTTGACCTGGGCGAACATGTGCACGGGCGCGATCAACGTGGCGGCGAGCAGGGCGAGCGCAGCCAGCACGCCGCCGAAGCGCATGAGCCCGGCTGTGAGCATGATCAGCATGGCCATAAAGGTGATTGAGTAGAGTACGAAGACCCCGTGGTCGTAGAGCGTGAAGCCGCGCTTCCAGAGGAAGAGCAGGGCCACGAAGGGGATCGAGATCGGGATCAGCAGGAACGAGAATTTGTAGAAGGTCTGCTGCAGCTTGTAGAGCGTGAGCTCCGGGTTCTGCAGCTTCTTCGTCAGCTTCTTGTCGAGGTGCTTGTCGCCGGTGTTGACCTTGAGGTCGCCCTTGGCGACGGCTTCCCGCAGGGTGTCGGCGAGGCTGGCGCCCATGACCGCGACATTGGGCGCTGTAGGCGCCTTCTCCATCGCCGCATCGGCGGCCTTTTCAGCTTCCTGGGCCTTGGCCAGCCGCGCCTGGAGCTCGGCGCGCCTGGCGGCTGAGGCGGGATCGTCGCCCTGGGGGGCGTTCTCAAGCGCGACCTCGGCCTGAACCACGGCGTTGGTGGCCATCATGTAGGTCGTGCCGGTGGAGGCCGGGCCGCTGGCGGCGTCTCGCACGGCGGTCTCGGCCGCCTCGATCTGGGTGTTCACCGGCATGAAGCTCAGGATCATGAACATCACGAAGACGGTGAACAGGTACATGGCCAGCGGCGAGACGTAGCGCGTCCGCTTGCCGAGCACCCATTCGCGGGTCAGCCGGCCGGGGTTGGCGACGAGCAGCGGCAGGGTGCGCCAGATCCGGCTGTCGAAGTGCATCACCCCGTGCAGGATCTCTTCGCCCAGGTGCAGCAGGGTTCGGTGGGTGTGGGCCGGCTGGCCGCAGTTCGAACAAAAGCGACCGCTGACTTCGGCGCCGCAGTCGTCGCAATGATGGCTGTGCTCGCCGGCCTTGCCGGTCGGTTTCTCGACGGCGTTGGCGATGATCGCGCCTGTCGCCGCCCCGCCCGTCGAATCCGCGTCCATCGCCGGCTCCAGCTCCCCCAAACGAGAGTGTTAGACCGGTTCGAGCCGGCGGCGCTAGGCCGCCAACTCCTCCTCGACCTGGCCGAGCCGCTCCTTGCCGAAGAACATCTCGTCGCCGACAAAGAAGGTGGGAATTCCGAAGGCGCCGCGGGCCGCCGCCCGCTCGGTGTTGGCCATCAGTTCGGCCTTCACTTCGGGATCCTGGGTCGCCTCAAGGATCGCTTTGGC
Source organism: Phenylobacterium sp. (assembly GCA_017991675.1). GTDB lineage: Bacteria > Pseudomonadota > Alphaproteobacteria > Caulobacterales > Caulobacteraceae > Phenylobacterium. The sequence goes on from JAGOQB010000001.1 coordinate 4,410, forward strand.
GTCGAGGCCAGCCTCGGCCAGCGCCGCGGCCACGACCTGCGGGTCGTCCATCTTCAGGCCGCGTTCCCACATCGCGGCCATGACCGTGTCGAGATAGGCCTGTTCGACGCCCAGCCGACGCGCCGCCACCAAGCCGCGCATGATCAGCAGCGTGTTGACCGGAAAGTGCGGGTTGAACTGGTAGCGATCGAGCTTGTGCCTGGCCACGAAGCGCTTGGTCTCAAGCGCCTCGTAGGCCAGCTTGCCCTGGATCCCGCCGAAGGCGGTCATCGGCGCCTGGTTGCCGGTGATCTTGAAGAGACCGCCCAGGAGACAGGGCGTCAGCACCACCTGCGCCCCGGTCCGGCGGGCGATGTCCTGCAGCACGGTGTAGGCCAGGTAGGCGTTGGGGCTGCCGAAGTCGAAGATGAACTCGACGGTCTTGGTCATGGGGCGTTCCTCACCAGGCCTCGGTCCAGGGGCGCAGATCCAGTTCGTGCGTCCAGGCCGAGCGTTGTTGCTTGTGCAGCCAGACATAGTTGGCGGCGATCTCGTCGGGCTTGAGAATGCTGTCGCCCTCCAGCCGGGCTTCCAGGTCGGGGATATTGGCGCGGGAGAAGACCCCGTCGATGGAGCCGTCGACCACCACGTGGGCGACGTGGATTCCCTGAGGGCCGAGCTCGCGGGCGGCCGACTGGGCCAGGGCCCGCAGCCCGTGCTTGGCGGCGGCGAAGGCCGAGAAGCCCTGACGTCCGCGCAATGAGGCCGAGGCCCCGGTGAAGAGGATGGTCCCGCGGCCGCGCGGGATCATGACCCGGGCCGCCTCGCGTCCGGTCAGGAAGCCGGCGAAGCAGGCCATCTCCCAGACCTTGTGGAACACGCGCGACGTCGTGTCGGTGAGGCTGAAGCGGACGTTCGCGCCGATGTTGAAGACGACGACCTCCAGCGGGCCGACCTCGTCCTCGATCTTGTCCACGAGGGCGATCATTTCCTCTTCGGAGCGGGCGTCGACGCCATAGGCGCGGGCCTTGCCGCCGCCGTCGCGGATGGATTGGGCCAGCTCCTCCAACTGCTGCAGATTGCGGGCCCGCCGCGTGATGCAGACCTCCATGCCCTCGGCCGCGAAGGCGCGGGCTATCGCTCCGCCGACGCCGTCGCCGGCGCCGACCACCAGACAGGCCGCCATGGCTCGTCTCCTATCCGTTTATTTTCCGGACGGACCATGGTATCGATTCTGAACGTGGTCAATGGCGGATGGAGCCGGCGATGAAATGGGACGAGCTGAGCCGGGAGCCGTGCTCGCTGGCGCGGTCGGTGGCGGTGATCGGCGACCGCTGGACGCTGCTGATCCTGCGCGACTGCTTTCTCGGAGTGCGGCGGTTCGAGGCGTTCCAGGAGCGTCTGGGCATTTCACGCACGATCATCGCTGAGCGGTTGAAAGTGCTGACCGACGAGGGGGTGCTGGAGAAGGTCGCCTACCAGGACCGTCCGGTCCGCCACGAGTACCGGCTGACGCAGAAGGGGTTCGAGCTTTACCCGTTGATCCTGGCGATCGTCAGCTGGGGGGACCGCCACTATGACGACGGACGCGGTCCGCCGATCCTGCGGCGACACAAGGCCTGCGGCTGCGACTTCCAGCCGGTGATGACCTGCTCGGAGTGCAGTGAGCCGGTGGAAGCCCGGGCGGTGGAAGCCCGCCCGGGCCCCGCCTTCAGTCCATCAGCTGCTGGCTGAGATAGGTGTATTCGAGCGCCTGGCGCTTGGCGGTCTCGTTGAGGTTGGCGGCGGCGGCGTGACCGCCGTCGATGTTCTCGTAATAGAGGTAGTCGTAGCCGAGCTCATTGAGCCGGGCTGCGGCCTTGCGCGCGTGGGCCGGATGCACGCGGTCGTCCTTGGTCGAGGTCTCGAGGAAGACGCGCGGATAGGGCTGGCCCTTGGCCAGCTTCTGATAGGGCGAGTAGGTGTCGATCACCTTGCGCTCTTCCGGATTGGCCGGGTCGCCGTACTCGCCGACCCATGAGGCGCCGGCGCCGATGTGGGTGTAGCCGATCATGTCGAACAGCGGCACCTGGATGACCACCGCCTTGTAGAGCTCCGGCCGCTGGGTCAGGGCCACGCCCATCAGCAGCCCGCCGTTCGAGCCGCCCATGATGCCGAGCTTGGCCGGGCTGGTGACCTTGCGGGCGATCAGGTCCTCGGAGACGGCGAAGAAGTCGTCATAGACCCGCTGGCGGTTGAGCTTGAGGCCGGCCTCGTGCCAGCGCGGGCCGAACTCGCCGCCGCCGCGGATATTGGCGATCGCATAGGCGCCGCCGCGCTCCAGCCAGAGTTTGCCGACGGTGGCCGCGTAGCTGGGCGTCTGCGAGACCTGGAAGCCGCCATAGGCGTAGAGCAGGGTCGGCGTGCGGCCATCGAGCTTCATGTCCTTCGCCCGCACCAGGAAGTAGGGGATCTTGGTCCCGTCCTTCGAGGCGGCCCAGTGCTGCTCGACCACCTGTTTGGAGGCGTCGAAGCGGGCGGGCAGCGTGCGGAGGGTTTCGCGCGATCCGCTCGCGGCGTCGGCGAGCAGTTGGGTGGACGGGGTCAGGAAGCCCGCGACCTGAAGGATCAGCCGGTCGTCCCGGTCGGACGCCGAGGCGATGCCGACCGAGACGTCGGCGGGGAGGTCGAGCTTGCTGGAGGTCCAGCCCTTGGCGTCGTGGCGGAAGCTGAGCACGCCGCCCTTGACGTTGTCGTAGAGCGCGACGACCAGACGGTTGCGGGTCGTGGCCACCTGCTCGACCGACTGGCTGTTGGTCGGGCGTAGGACCAAGGTCGCCTTGGCGTTTGCGGCGTCGGCCTTGAGGGCCGCGAGGTCCAGAGCCATGAGGTCGCCCGACTGGCCCGATTGCGCCGGCCAGGCCTCTTCCAGCGTCAGCAGCATCTGGCCGTCCAGCAAGCCCTGGATCGATGAGCGCAGCGGCAGCGGCAGACGGACGGCGCCGCGCTCGCCGATCAGGTGGTGCTCGGCGTTGAAGGTGTCGAGCGGACGGTGCGCGATCAGGGCCTGGAGCTTGCCATCGGCGTCGCGCAGCGCGATCGGGCTGACGCCGTAGCCGCCGTCGTCGGGCTTGCCGCGGAACACCTCGCGGGCGTCGGCCAGCGCCTGGCCGCGCTTCAGCAGCTTGATCACATAGGGATAGCCGGAGGTCGTGACCTCGCCCTTGGTCCATTCGGTGGCGACGGCCAGGGTGTCGGCGTCGACCCAGCTCACGCGGTGCTTGCCCTCAGGCAGCAGGAAACCGCCCTTCACGAACGCACCAGTCTGGACGTCGAACTCGCGGACTTCGACCGCGTCCTTGCCGCCGTCGGACAGGGAGATCAGGCAAAGGCGGTCATCGGGCGCCAGGCAGTCGGCGCCCTTGTAGACCCAGTTCTTGCCCTCGGCCTTGGCCAGGGCGTCGATGTCCAGGATGGTGCGCCACTCCGGCTGGCCGGTCCGGTAGCTGTCCAGGCTCGTCGAACGCAGGACGCCGCGGACGTGTTCGGCGTCCTGCCAGAAGTTGCGGAGCGTCTCGTCGCCGGCGAAGCCGACGGGAGTGATCCGGTCCTTGGCCGTCGCGATGGCCAGCGCGTCATCGTAGAGCTTGGCGTAGCGCGGATCGTTCTGAAGTTGCGGCAGCGAGCGCTCGTTCTCGGCCTTGGCGAAGGCCATGGCGCGGTCGCCCTCGATCTCCTCCATGTAGACGTACGGATCGCTTGGATCGGGCAGGGCGGCGGCGGGAAACGCGGTCATGCCGCCCAAGATGGCGCCCGCCGCCAGTTTTCCAAGGAATTGGATACGCATCTAGGAACCGCCTCTCGAAGTGATCGTGCCAAGGTCGAGCTTAAGGCAGTCCGTTTGCGGCGCGCAAATGCGCGGCGCTGGAAGGAATTTCGCTGGAGCGCGCGCGGGCGGGCAAGGCGTTCCAATCTTGTCCTCAAGCTAGGCCGCCCAACGGGAATCCGTCATGGTCCCGCGCCATGACGAACGAACCCTTTTTCAAACGGGACGGTCAATATTTCGTCCCAACCCCCGCCGGCCGCGGTCCCTGGAATCCCAACTCTCTCCACGGACGGGTCATCATTGGTCTTCTCGGCTTCGTGCTCGAGCAGAAGCATGGCGATGCGGAATTCATCCCCGCCCGCCTGACCGTCGACATGTACAAGCTGCCGGGCTTCGATCCGATCGAGGTCACCACCAAGACGGTCCGCGAGAGCGGCCGCATTCGCGTGATCGACGCAGAGTTCATCTCCGGCGGCGTCAGCATGGCGCGCGCCACCTGCCAGTTCCTGAAGCGGACCGAGAACTCGGAAGGCAACGTCTGGAAGCCGGGCACGTGGACTGTGCCGTCGCCGCTGGACATCCCCGAGCCCGAGAACCGCGGCGGGATGGGCGGCATGTGGGCCTCGCGGCCGATCAGCGGCGGCTTCGCTACGGCCGAGCAGCGTCGCACCTGGATGAGCGAAGTGCGCGACATCGTCGAGGGCGAGCCGCTGACCCCGTTCCAGCGCGTGGCGGTGGCCTGCGACTTCGTCAGCCCGCTGACCCACGTCGGCGACCGGGGGCTGGGCTACATCAACTCGGACGTGACGCTCTATCTGCACAAGCTGCCGGACACCCAGTGGGTGGGCTTCGAGAGCGTCTATCACGGCGCCGACGACGGCGTGGCCGTGGGCGACGCCCGCGTCTACGACGAGAGCGGCCCGATCGGCGTCGCCTCCTGCACGGCCCTGGCCCAGCGCCGGCTGGCGCCGCCGCCGCCCAAACCGTCCTAGCTGCAGAGGGCGCGGTTCAGGCTAGGATGACGCCGATGACCGCGCCCGTTCTGCAGATCTCGAACCTTGCCAAGTCGGTGCCCGGCGGCCGCGTGCTGTTCGAGGGGCTGAACCTGCGCCTGGCGGCCGGCGAGTTCGTGGCGATCATGGGCGAGTCCGGGGTCGGCAAGTCGACCCTGCTGAACCTGATCGCCGGCCTCGACCAGGCCGATGCGGGCGCCATCGCCATCGACGGCGTGGACCTTGCCGGTCTGGACGACGACGCGCGCACCCTGCTGCGGCGGGACAGCGTCGGCTTTGTCTTCCAGGCGTTCCATATCCTGCCGCACCTGACCCTCGGCCAGAACGTGGCCCTGCCGCTGGCGCTGCAGGGGCAGGGCGGCGATCGTGCCCTGGGGCATGCCGATCGGATGCTGGCGGCGGTAGGGCTGGCCGGTCGCAGCGGCGACTATCCGCGGCAGCTGTCGGGCGGTGAAATGCAGCGCGTGGCGATCGCCCGCGCCTTGATCCATCAGCCGAAGCTGCTGCTGGCCGACGAGCCGACCGGTAATCTCGATCCGGAGACCGCCAACCGGGTGTTGCAGGTATTCGCCGAGGAGGTCCGGCGGTCCGGCGCCGCCGTGGTGCTGGTCACCCACTCCGAGGTCGCGGCCGCGGCGGCCGACCGCACGCTCATCCTGGGACGGGACGGCCTTGTCAAACGCCCGCGCGCCTGAGCAGCGGGGGCTGGCCGCCCGCTGGATGATCCTGGGCGAGTGGCGGGCCCACCCGATGCGGGTGATCACCGCCGCGGTCGCCATCGCCGTCGGCGTCGCGTTGGGCCTGGCGGTGCACCTGGTCAACGCCTCGGCGCTCAGCGAATTCTCCAAGGCGGTCAGCGCGGTCAACGGCGAGGCCGAACTGCAGGTGCGCTCGACGACGACCCGCGGCTTCGCCGAAGGGCTTTACCCCGAACTGGCGAGGATGGAGGGCGTCGCGGCGGTCAGCCCGGTCGTCGAGTTGGAGGCGGGGACCGACCGGCCGGGCGAGACGCTCACGGTCCTCGGCCTGGATGTTCTGCGCGCCGCCTATGTCACCCCGAGCCTGATCGGCCGGCCGCTGGCGGCCGAGGCGAGCGAGGCGCGCGGCCCGACCCTGGAGGCGGCCTTCGACGAACGCGCGGTCTTCCTCTCGCCGGCGGCGCTGCAGGGCCGGGCGATCGGCCAGGAGATCGAGCTCAGCGCCGGCGGCCGGCGCACGGTGTTCAAGGTCGCGGGCGTGCTCCCGGGTGTCGGCGACGAGCGGCGCGTGGCGGTGCTCGATATCGCCGCCGCGCAATGGAAGCTGGGCGCCCTCGGCCGGCTGCAGCGGCTGGATCTGAAGCTCGCCCGCGGTGCGGACGTGGCCCGCGTCGCCGAGCGCCTGCGCGCGGCGCTGCCCAACGACGCCCAACTGGTCACCCAGCCCAGCGAGGCGCGGCGCAGCGACAGCCTCAGCCGGGCGTATCGCGTCAATCTGGACATGCTGGCGCTGATGGCGCTGCTGACCGGCGGCTTTCTCGTCTACTCGGCGCAGTCGCTCTCGGTCGCCCGGCGGCGCCCGCAGTTCGCCCTGCTGCGGGTGCTGGGCGTACGCCGCCGGGCCCTGCTCGCCCAGGTGATGGCCGAGGGCGTCGTCGTCGGCCTGGTTGGAGGTCTGGTCGGCATCGGGCTCGGCGTCGCGCTCGCGTACGGCGCGCTGGCCCTGCTCGGCGGGGATCTCGGCGGCGGCTACTTCGGGGAGTCCACGCCGCAACTGGCGTTCTCGCCCGGGCCGGCCCTGCTGTTCCTGGCGCTCGGCCTGGCGACGGCGATCGTCGGCAGCCTGGCGCCGGCGCGCGAAGCGGCCCGCGCCCAGCCGGCGGTGGCGCTCAAGAACGCCGGCGACGCCGTCGATCCGCGGGCGACGCCGGCGATCTGGCCGTCGCTGCTGCTGCTGTCGGCGGGGGCCGGCGCCGCCTTCGGGCCGGCGATCGGCGGCATGCCGCTGCTCGGCTATGCCGCGATGGCGCTGCTGCTGGCGGGCGGCGTGGCGGCGATGCCGCGGCTGGCGCGGGTGCTGCTGTCGGGTCTGAAAGGCCGATCGTTCGGGAGCATCGCGCCGGAGCTCGCGGTCAAGCGGCTCTGGGGTGCGCCCTCGCAGGCCGCGGTGGCGCTCTGCGGCGTGGTGGCCAGCACCAGCCTGATGGTGGCGATGGCGGTGATGGTCTCCAGCTTTCGGGGCTCGGTCGAGGACTGGCTGGCGCAAGTGCTGCCGGCCGACCTCTACCTGCGGATCGAGGCGGCCGGGACAGGGGGCGGGTTTGATCCCGAGGAACAGGCGAGGCTGGCGGCCACCCCCGGAGTCGCCCGGATCGCGTTCATGCGCACCACGACCTTACGGATGAGCGCGGACGCGCCGCCGCTGGCGCTGATCGCGCGGCCGGAGGGCGGCCTGGACGCCGGCGCGCCGCCGATGATCGGCCGGACGGCCACCGCGCCGCCCGGGACGATCCCCGTCTATGTCTCGGAGCCGGCGGCCTGGCTCCATGGCTGGAAAGTCGGCCAGCGCATCGGGCTGCCGATCGCTGGCGCGCCGCCGCAGGGGTTTTTCGTGACCGGCGTCTGGCGGGACTACGCCCGGCAGCACGGGGCCGTGACCCTGGAGAGCCATGACTACACGGCGCTGACTGGCGATCGCTCGCGCAGCGAGGCCTCGGTCACGCTTGCGCCCGGCGCCGATCGCAAGGCGGTGGCCGCGAGGTTGGAGACCAATGTCCCGCAGCGCCTGGCCGGTCGCGTCACCGTGGCTGAGCCCCGGGGCCTGCGGGACATGGCGCTGCGGCTGTTCGATCGCAGCTTCGCGGTCACCTACGCGCTGGAGGCCATCGCGATCGTGGTCGGCCTGGCGGGCGTGGCGGCGACGGTCTCGGCCCAGACCCTGGCGCGGACCAAGGAGTTCGGGATGTTGCGGCACCTGGGCGTCACCCGTCGCCAGATCATCGCCATGCTGGCGACCGAGGGCGCGCTGCTGGGTGCGGTCGGGGGCCTGGCGGGGATCGGGCTGGGGCTGATCATGAGCCAGGTGCTGATCCACGTGGTGAACCCGCAGTCGTTCCACTGGACCATGGAGACGCGGCTGCCATGGGGGCTGCTGGCCGGCGTGGCGGCCGCTCTTGTCGCCTCGGCGGCCGGCACGGCGCTGCTGGCGGGTCGACGGGCGGTGTCGGCGGACGCGGTGCGCGCCGTGCGGGAGGACTGGTGATGGGCCGCCGGCTTCTCGCCTGGCTGGCGCTGCTGGCCGCCTGGGCCGCGCCGGCGCTCGCCCAGGCGCCGGGCTACTCGGTCGTGCGGCCAGGCGTCGTCCTGACGTTCCCCGGCGATCATGGCGCGCATCCAGGATTTCGGACCGAGTGGTGGTACGTCACCGGCTGGCTCAAGACGGAGAGCGGTGAGGACCTCGGGTTTCAGGTGACCTTCTTCCGCTCTCGGCCGCCGGGCGCGAGCGACAATCCCAGCGCCTTCGCCCCGCGGCAGATCCTGTTCGCCCATGCGGCGATCTCCGACCCGGCGGTCGGCAAGCTGATGCACGGCCAGCGCATCGCCAGGGCCGGGTTCGGGCTGGCGCAGGCGCAGGTGGGCGACACGGACCTGGTGATCGACGACTGGCGGCTGCGGCGCGGCGCGGACGGGCGCTTTGCGACCAAGGCGGCGGGCGAGGGCTTCTCGCTCGACCTGACGTTCATGCCGACCCAGCCGGTGCTGCTGCAGGGCGAGGGCGGGTTCAGCCGCAAGGGGCCGCTGGCGAGCCAGGCGAGCTACTACTACAGCCTGCCGCAACTGAAGGCGGCCGGGACGGTGCGACGTGGCGGCAAGGCGGTGAAGGTCACAGGCACGGCCTGGCTGGACCGCGAGTGGTCGTCGACCTTGCTGGATCCTTCGGCCGTCGGCTGGGACTGGGTCGGCCTGAACCTCGACGACGGCGGCGCGCTGATGGCCTTTCAGGTCCGCGACGCGGCAGGCAAGGCGCTATGGGCCGGCGGATCGCTGCGGGGCGCCGATGGCCGCACGGTGCGGTTCGCGCCCTCGCAGGTGCGGTTCACGACGCAGCGGAACTGGCGATCGCCGCGCACGGGCGCGGTTTACCCGATCGAGCGGACCGTGACCTTGCAAACGCCGGGCGGACCGAGGCGCTGGACGCTGAAGCCGCTGTTCGACGACCAGGAGTTGGACAGCCGCGCCTCAGGCGGCCCCGTCTATTGGGAAGGGGCCGTGCGAAGCGAAGGCGGGCGCGGCTATCTGGAGCTGACCGGCTATGTCAGCCCCATGAAGCTTTAGGGCTGAACCAGGATCTTCACGTGGGCCTCGGGGTCGCCGAGGTCCTTGAAGGCCTGGGCGACGCCGTCGAGGCCGACCGTGCCGGTGACGACGTTGCTGACGTCGATCTTGCCTTCGGCGATGTCGTGCAGGGTCGCGGCGAACTCCTCGGGCGAATAGCCGAACACGAAGGTCAGCTCGATCTCCTTGGTGATGGCGATGGCCGGCTCGATACGGTCGCTCTCCATACAGACCCCGGCGACGACGATTTGCGAGCCGGCGGGCGAGGCCTCGATCAGGCTCTGCAGCACGCCGGGGGAACCGACGCACTCGAACACCACGGGGCGGCCGAAGCTGCCGCCCATCATGCGGACCATGTTCTGGGCGGCGCGGGCGGTGGGGACGCCGAAGCCTTCCCAGCGGGCGTGCGGGCTTTCGACCGCGGGATCGATGACGACGTCGGCGCCCAGCATCTCGGCGGCCGCGCGGCGGCGGGGCGAGAAGTCGGCGGCGATGACCGGGCCGTGTCCCTTGGCCTTCAGGCCGGCGATGACAGCCAGGCCGACCGGGCCGCAGCCGACCACCAGGGCGACGCTGTTGGAATCGAGGCGGGCCTTGGCCACCGCGTGCGCGCCGACGGCGAAGGGTTCGGTGAGCGCGGCCTTGTCGGTGGGCAGGCCGTTGGGGACCGGCAACAGCAGAGCTTCGGACAGGATCATCTGCTCGGCGAAGCCGCCGGGCAGGTTGTTCGAGAAGCCGAGCAACTCGACGCCGCCGACCGGGGTCAGGGTAGCCGGGATCGAGACCACCCGCGTGCCGGCCTTCAGCGCGCCGGTCGTGCCGGGGCCATGCTCGAGGATCTCGGCGCAGAACTCGTGACCGAACACGGTGTCGGCGGTCGGGTCGAAGCCGTCGCCCATGCCGCCGGCGCGGCGGGTGAGGTCGATCATGTGCTCCATGTGGTGCAGCGCGTGCAGGTCCGAGCCGCAGATCCCGCAGGCCAGGGTGCGAACCAGGACCTGTCCCTGGTCGGGTTTCAGATCGGCGATCTCGTCGCAGATCAGTTGCTTGTTCCGCCGGATCACCGCGCGCATGACATCCTCCCGTTCTCGATCGCCGCCTTGCCGGGGCTTGGCTTATCCCCTAACCCTCCCGGCTCGGAATCGTAAGTGCGTGGGAGACGCGCAATGAGCCTCGCCTTCATTTTCCCTGGCCAGGGCAGCCAAGCTGTCGGGATGGGCGCGGACCTCGCCGAGGCGTTCGCCCCGGCCCGTGAGGTCTTCCAGGAAGTCGACGACGCCCTGGGCCAGAAGCTGTTCGCGCTGATGCGCGAGGGTCCGGAAGGCGACCTGACCCTGACCGAGAACGCGCAGCCGGCCCTGATGGCCGTGTCGCTGGCTGTGACCCGGACCCTGGAGAAGGAATTCGGCGTCGGCATCGAGAAGGCCGCCTTCGTGGCCGGCCACTCGCTGGGCGAATATTCGGCCCTGGCCGCCGCCGGCGCGATCAGCCTGGCCGACACCGCGCGACTGCTGAAACTGCGCGGCCAGGCCATGCAGCGGGCCGTGCCGGTGGGCGCCGGCGCGATGGCCTCGCTGATTGGGCCCAAGACCGACGTGGCCCTGGCCGAAGCCGCCGCCGAGGCCGGCTCCAAGGTCGGCGTCTGCGTCGTCGCCAACGACAACAACAACGGCAACGTGGTGATCTCCGGCGACAAGGCCGCGGTCGACGTGGCCATCGAGAAGGCCAAGGAACTGGGCGCGCGGGCCATCCCGCTGAACGTCTCGGCCCCCTTCCATTGCCCGCTGATGCAGCCGGCCGCCGACGAGATGGCCCAGGCCCTGGCCAGCGCCACGATCATCGCCCCGCGCGCGCCGGTCGTGGCCAATGTCACCGCCCGCCCGACCCTGGACCCCGAGGAGATCCGCCGGCTGCTGGTCGAGCAGGTCACCGGCCGCGTGCGTTGGCGCGAAAGCATGATCTGGCTGGCCGGAGAGGGCGGGGCGACCCGCTTCGCCGAGGCCGGCGCCGGCAAGGTGCTGTCGGGCATGGCCAAGCGCATCGCCCCGGACGCCGAGGCGACTCCGCTCAACACGCCTGCCGACCTTGAAGCGTTTGCGAAGGGACTCTGAGATGTTCGACCTGACGGGAAAGACCGCGCTGGTCACCGGCGCGACCGGCGGCATCGGCGGCGAGATCGCCAAGGCGCTGCACGCCGCCGGCGCGACCGTGGTGCTGTCGGGCACGCGTGAGGCGGTGCTGCAGGACCTGGCCCAGCAACTCGGCGGCCGCACCTTCGCCGTGCCGGCCAACCTCGCCGATGCGGAATCGGTCGACAGCCTGCTGGCGCGCGCCGAAGAGGCCGCCGGCGCCGGAATCGACATCCTGGTCGCCAACGCCGGAATCACCCGCGACGGCCTGCTGATGCGGATGAAGGACGAGGACTGGGAAGCGGTCGTGAAGGTCAATCTGGAAAGCTATTTCCGGCTCAGCCGATCGGCGATGCGCGGCATGATGAAACGGCGCCATGGCCGAATCATCGGCATCACCTCGGTCGTCGGCGTGATGGGCAATCCTGGGCAGTCGAACTACGCCGCCTCCAAGGCCGGCATGATCGGCTTCTCCAAGGCCCTGGCCCAGGAGGTCGCGTCGCGCGGGATCACGGTGAATTGCGTGGCGCCAGGCTTCATCGAGAGCCCGATGACCGACGCCCTGAACGAGCAGCAGAAGGCCCAGATCATGGGTACGATCCCGGCCGGAAGGCTGGGCGCGGGGGCCGAAGTGGCCGCCGCCTGCGTCTATCTGGCCAGCGACGAAGCCGCCTACATGACGGGGCAAACCCTGCATGTGAACGGCGGCATGGCCATGATCTGAGCCCGCTGGCGTGGCCGTAGCGAACATGCTACGTCGCCGCGCGAACCGGCGAGGCGAAGGTCTCTACCCGTATATCCGCAACGGTTGACATCCCGTCGGCCGTCGCGGATGGATTTAGCGAAACACAAGGGACTTAAGCGAATGTCCGACATCCTCGAGCGCGTGCGTAAGATCGTCATCGAACATCTGGACGCCGACCCCGAGAAGGTCACCGAAAAGGCGAGCTTCATCGACGACCTGGGCGCCGACAGCCTCGACAATGTCGAGCTGGTCATGGCCTTCGAAGAAGAGTTCGACATCGAGATCCCGGATGACGCCGCCGAGCACATCCAGACCGTCGGCGATGCGGTGAAGTTCATCGGTGAGCGCCTGGGCGCCTAAGGCGAACCCACGGAATTCATTGAATTTTTGACCGCCGCGAAGCTCTCCGGAGTTCGCGGCGGTCTGCGTTTGGAGGCCCGCTCATGCGTCGTGTCGTCGTCACCGGCATCGGTTTGCTGACCCCCCTCGGTCAAGGCGCCGACATCACCTGGAAAGCCATCCTGGAGGGCAAGTCCGGGGCGGGCCGTATCACCACCTTCGATCCCACTGACTACGCGTGCCAGATCGCCTGCGAAGTCCCGCGGGTCGACGGGCGCGGCGGCGGCGGCGAGGGCGTGGCCGGATCGTTCAATCCGGACGACACCCTGGCGCCCAAGGACCAGCGGCGAGTCGACGACTTCATCCTCTACGCGATCGCGGCGGCCGACGAGGCCGTGAAGGATTCGGGCTGGGCCCCGGAATCGGAAGAGGACAAGGAACGCACTGGGGTCATCATCGGCTCGGGCATCGGCGGCCTGGCGACCATCGAGAAGACCAGCGTCGAACTGCACGAGAAGGGCCCACGCCGGGTCAGCCCGTTCTTCATTCCCTCAGCCCTGATCAACCTGGCTTCGGGCCAGGTCTCGATCCGCCACGGCTTCAAGGGCCCGAACCATTCGGTCGTCACCGCCTGCGCCACCGGCGCGCACGCGATCGGCGATGCGGCCCGCCTGATCAAGTACGGCGACGCCGACGTGATGGTCGCCGGCGGGGCCGAGGCCTCGATCTGCCCGGTGGGCGTCGCGGGCTTCATCGCCTGCCGGGCCATGTCGACCGGCTTCAACGACGCCCCGGAAAAGGCCAGCCGCCCGTACGACAAGGACCGTGACGGCTTCGTCATGGGCGAGGGCGCCGGCGTGCTGGTGCTGGAAGAATACGAACACGCCAAGGCGCGCGGCGCGAAGATCTACGCCGAAGTGGCCGGCTACGGCCTGGCGGGCGACGCCTATCATATCACCGCCCCGGCCGAGGACGGCGACGGCGGCTTCCGCGCCATGCGCGCGGCGATCAAGGACGCCGGCATCGACGTGTCCGAGATCGACTACATCAACGCGCATGGCACCTCGACGCCGCTGGGCGACGAGATTGAGCTGGGCGCCGTCACCCGCCTGCTCGGCAATTCGGCCAAGGACCTGACCATGTCGTCGACCAAGTCGGCGACCGGTCACCTGCTCGGCGCGGCCGGGGCGATCGAATCGGCGTTTACGGTGCTGGCGATCCGCGACCAGATCGCGCCGCCGACCATCAACCTCGACAACCCGTCGGTGGAGACCGAGATCGACCTGGTCCCGAACAAGGCCAAGCCGATGAAGATCGACGTGGCGCTGTCCAACAGCTTCGGCTTCGGCGGCACCAACGCCTCCGTGGTGTTCAAGAAGGTCTCGTGAGCCGCAAGCCGCGCAAGTCGGCCGCCCGTAGGCGGCGCAAGCCGTCGGGCGCCCTGCCGCCTGCGCGCAGGTTCAGGATCATCCTGGGCAGCGCGGCCGCGACGCTGGGCGTCGTCGCCGCGCTGGTCCTGGCCTGGGCCCTGTGGTCCTACCAGGGGCCGGGCCCGGCGACCGACGGCGGCGAGACCCGCGTGGTCATGCTGCGCAAGGGCGCGGGCCTGACCGAGATCGCTTCGACCCTGGAGCGGTCCGGGGCGATCCGCTCCAAGGCGCTGTTCGCCGCCGCCGCCCAGTTCACCGGCGCGGCCAAGGCGCTGAAAGCCGGCGAGTACGAGTTCAAGAGCCGCGCCTCGCTGGCCTCGATCCTGCGCGACATCCGCGACGGCAAAATCGTGATCCACCAGGTGACGATCCCCGAGGGCATGACCTCGGAGGCCGCGGTTGCGACCCTGATGGGGCGGCCGGACCTGAGCGGCGTGGTCGCCGCCCCGCCGGAAGGTTCGATCCTGCCTGAGACCTATCAGTACGAGCGCGGCGAAGACCGCTCGGCGGTGCTGAAGCGGATGATGGACGCGCGCGACGAGTTGCTGGCCCTGTTGTGGGAAAAGCGCCAGCCGGGCCTGCCGATCAAGACCCCGGACGAGGCGGTGATCCTGGCCTCGATCGTCGAGAAGGAAACCGGCATCGCCAGCGAGCGGCCGCAGGTCGCCTCGGTGTTCGTCAACCGTCTGCGCAAGGGCATGCGGCTGGAGAGCGATCCGACGATTATCTACGGGCTGAACGGCGGCAAGCCGCTGGGCCGCGGGCTGCGCGCCTCGGAGATGGCCCAGCCGAACCCCTACAACACCTATCAGATCGACGGCCTGCCGCCGACGCCGATCGCCAATCCAGGCCGCGCGGCGCTGGCGGCCGTGCTCGACCCGCCGGCGAGCGACCACCTGTTCTTCGTCGCCGACGGCAGCGGCGGGCACGTCTTCGCCGCCACCTATGACGAGCACCTGAAGAACGTCGCCAAATGGCGCGTGGTGGAAAAGCAGCGGGCCGACGCGGCGCTTCAGCAGCAGGGCGGCCGCTAGTCGGCTGGGAAAAGCTCCCGGGCTGGCCGCGGGAAGCTGCACAACGAGGGGCGGCAAGCGGCGCCGCAGATTCCTAAGGTAAATCCCTCCACCCACTCCGCAAACGGCCCTAGCGCCCGCTTCTCGCCATGGTCCTATCGGTGTGGGGTCGATCCTGGACGCGACCCTTCGCGCTCCCGTTCGGCGCCCGTCAAACGGATCGGAGGACAGGACATGGCGGAAGATTGGGCCATCGACGTCAGGAAATACGTACCGAACGCCGATTCCAAGGTGATCGACGCGATCGTCAGGTACTGCGGAATCGCGCTGCACAACCGGGATTCATCGCTGGTTTCCTACACCGAACCCGAGGAACTGCGGCGGGTTCGCGAGAACTACCTGAAGAAGAAGCTTGGCATGACGCACAGCGACGCTGAGCTGGACGAGGCCATCGCCTTGGTCGGCGACCGGATGGGCGCGGACCGGACCAAGAACCGGGTGACGGTCTACTACCTGCTGGCCGAGCATTTGCGGAAGCTGTCGGTGTTCGGCGGCACGGACGTCGCCGGCGGCATCGGCAAGGCGGCGATGGCGGCCGGAGCCCTCGGGGCCGGCGCCGCGGCGTCGGTGGCCAGCGCGGCGACCGACGCCTCGGCGACCGTCGCCGATTTCGGGGAGCGCATCCACCGCGTCGAAGACCGCCCGCCGCCGGCCGCGCCGGTCTATGCGCGCGGCGCGACCGCGACGCCGGCGCGCCGCTCTGGCATGGGGGCCTGGCTGCCCTGGCTGCTCGGCCTGGCCGCGCTGGCCTTGCTGGCCTGGTTCTTTCTCGGCCGGCAGGCGACAGCGCCAACCGCCCCGGTCGCCGAGGTGAGGCCTGCGGCCCCGGCCGTGGCTCCGCCGGTGGCGGTCGCGCCGGCCGAGACCATCGCGCCGGTTCCGGTCGCGCCCACGCCGGTCGCGCCGGCCGCCATCGTCGGTCTGCCCGCCAATGTCCATTTCGCCTTGGGCTCGGCGGCGATCAGCCCCGACGACGGCCGCCTCATCGAGGAAGCCGCCGGGGCGATCAAGCAGGACAACCTGCGGGTCGGCATCACCGGCTACACAGACCGCACCGGCAACCTGCCGCTGAACGAGCGTCTCGCCCAGCAACGGGCCGAAGCGGTTCGTGACCGGCTGGTCGCCGCCGGGGTGCCGGCCGCCAGCATCGAGATGGTGGCCCCGACCGCCGTCGAGAACGGACCGGCGGCGACGCCCGACCTCGAGGCGCGACGCGTCGAGATCGTCCGTCGCTGAGGCCGATTGCGTTTGCAGCCCGCGCTTAGCGGCGCGGGCTGCGGCGCGCCCGGAACACCGGCAGGATCACGGCGTACCCCAGCAGGGCGAGCGTGATCCAAGCCGCCGTACGTTCATTGGGCCTGGCCAGATCGGCGGCGAAGAACCGGCGGAAGAACGTCAACTCGACCACCGCCAGGACGAACAGCATCAGCACCGCCCCCACGCCGACCGCCAGCCGCTGGGGGATCACAGGCGGGACTGCGAAGGCCCGGACCGCGAACCCCGCCCAGGGCAACAGGGCGAAGGCGACGATCAGCGCCCCGGCGATGTGGCCGAACACCGGCTCGACGCCGACCAGGTCCAGCAGATCCCGAACCAGCCGCGCGACGCCGAGCGAAGTGAACAGCGCGCAGAAGTAGATCGCGGCGGCGCCGGCGACGTGTCTGAAGGCGCCCATGGCGGTCTCCGTCTTGTCCGGCCTGCAACTTGACGCTGAAGCGGCCGATGAGTCGACGATAGATGTCCGTTTGGGTTGGCCTGACGGTTCGGGCGCCGTGTAGACTTCGAGCGATTGTGCAGCTTCGAGGGCTTCCATGCCGCTATCTGGAATGACGGGGTTCGGCCGGGCCGAGGGCGCGGCGGGGGACTGGACCTGGGCGGTTGAAGCGCGGTCGGTCAACGGCCGCAACCTTGAGGTCCGCTTCCGCGGTCCGCCGGGATTCGACCAGTTGGATCGGGCCGCGCGCGACGGGGCCCAGGCGCGGTTCGCACGTGGCCAGGTGAACGTCGGCGTTCAGGCCAAGCGCACCGACAGCGGCGTCGAGGTGCGGATCAACGAGGACGTGCTGGCCCGCTATCTGGCCATGGGCGAGCCGTTGGTCGCCGCGGGCCGGGCCGGGCCGCCGAGCCTGGACGGGCTGCTGGCGCTGCGTGGGGTGATCGAGGCGGCCGAGGGCGACGACGACCCGGAGGCCCAGGCTGCGCTGCAGGCGGCCATCGCGCTGTCGATCGGCGCGGCGCTGGAGGCGCTGGCCGCCTCGCGTCGGGAGGAGGGGCTGGCGCTGACCGCTGTCCTCATCGGTCTGGTCGACAAGATCGAGGCTCTGGTGGGCGAGGCTCAGGGCCTGGCCGACGGGCAGCCGGCGGCGATCAGGGAGCGGTTCGCCCGGCGCATGGCCGAGCTGATCGGCGAGGCGGCCGGCGAAGACAAGATCGTCACCGAGGCGGCGGCCATGGCGGTGAAGGCCGACGTTCGGGAGGAACTGGACCGGCTGGGCGCGCATGTCGAAGCGGCCCGGGTCCATATCGTCGCCGAAGGGCCGCAGGGGCGGCGGCTGGACTTCCTGACGCAGGAGTTCATGCGGGAAGCCAACACCCTGTGCTCGAAATCGGCGCTGGGGGCTTTGACCACGGTCGGTCTTGAGCTTAAGGCGACCATCGAACAGTTCCGCGAGCAGGTTCAGAACGTGGAATAAGAAGGCCGCGAAAAAGTTGGATCCTCCCCCCTTGGGGGAGGTGGCGTCCCGGAGGGACGACGGAGGGGGACTGCTCTTCGATGCCGAGCCGAAGTCCCCCTCAGTCGGCCACGGCCGACAGCTCCCCCAGAGGGGGAGCATCTGCCTTTCGTCCAATTGGGCTCGTGGCGCGCAGACGAATGGTTACTGAAGCGAATGACTGACGGACACGACCACCCTCGCCCCTGGGAAACCACCCGTCGGGGGATGCTGCTGCTGGTGTCCTCGCCGTCCGGGGCGGGCAAGACCTCGTTGTCGCGGCGGCTGGTGGCCGACCACAGCGACCTGATGCTGTCGATCTCCTGCACCACGCGGGCGCCGCGGCCGGGCGAGGAGGAGGGGCGGGAGTACTACTTCGTCGACCGCCCGACCTTCGACGCGATGATTGAGCGCGGCGAGTTCCTGGAATGGGCCGACGTGCACGACAACCGCTACGGCACGCCCAAGGCGCCGGTGATGGCGGCCCTGGAGGCTGGCAAGGACGTGCTGTTCGACATCGACTGGCAAGGCGCCAAGCAGGTGGCCGACGCCGCGCCCGCCGACAGCGTTCGGGTGTTCATCCTGCCGCCGTCCTGGGAGGACCTGTCGCGCCGGCTGCATGCCCGGGCCCAGGACAGCGAAGAGGTCATCCAGAAGCGCCTGGTGAAGGGCAAGGACGAGATCGAGCACTGGCGGCTCTACGACTACGTCATCGTCAACAAGAACTTCGACCGCGCCTATGCCGATCTCGGCCACATCTACCGCTCGGAGCGGATGAAGCCGGGCCGGAACCCCTGGCTGCCAGAGTTCGTCGAGGGCCTGCTGGCGGAATAGGCGTCAGCCCAACTCGCAGGCGATGCCGTCCTTGTCACGATCGTTGGTCGCCCAATAGCCGGGTTGGCCGCGATGGGCGGGCGTAAGGCCGACATATGCTGCAGTCTGACAGTTGCCGACGGCCGCGTAGTGCCGGGCCGCGAGAACCGGCGATCCGAAATCCAGGCTAGTTGAGGCGAACGTGTAGCTGGCGGCGAACAGCAGGCCGCAGGCGACCGCGAACCAGAAGCGATCCCAGGTGAGCCATCGGTGTGCCGAGCCGGGTTGCAGCGCGCGAAAGCGACGTTGGATTCGATCCAGCCGCTCCGCGCTTCCCGGCCCTTCAAGCATGCGCATCGTCTTGCTCTCATTAGCCAACGCTTGAGCTTAGCGCACCGTGCTGAAGGCGTTCACAGGAATTCGCCGCCTGTGGACGCCTCTTCTGTTCTTGGAACCGCCGACTCTTTCGATGCTGGCCGTTCGTCGCTCTCCTGGGAGTTGGGAGGGCGCCGCCGGAATCAACCCAGACGGAGTCGCGCATGTCCGCGTGTTCTGCTTTTGTTCCTCCGCTGGAGGCGAACATGATGGACGAGAGCTGGAGCGATGTGCAGCGCGAGCCGCTATTGGCATGCGTGGGATCGGACCGGCACCTGGTGGCGCGTTGCGCCTCGCCGGGGTGCGAGCGGGCCGCGCCGTGCGATCCGAGCCACTGGATGGCGCAGGGCCTGGGCGGATTGCCGCTGCGGGCGTTCACTGACCGGATGCGCTGTGTCTGCGGGGGGCGGCGGGCGCAACTGACAGTGGCGTCCGGACCGTTGCCGGAGCGCGCGGGCGGCGACGTCTACGTCTTCCGCTAGGCGGGGAAAGACGAGCGCGCCCCGGCTAAGAGCCGGAGCGCGCTCGCAGCGATCTATTTCTTCAGCATCGCCTGCAGTTCGGCGGCCGTGGCGTTGATCGTCGCCGAGCCGTCCGCGATCGCCAGCTTGCTGGTTTCCACCGCGAAGGTGTCGGCGCCCATCTTGATCGTGGCGACCTGCTGGCCGGCCGAGTCGGGCTTCACTTCGGTGACGGTGCCGATGCTGGCGCCGGTCTTGTCCTTGACGGTCGCGCCGACGGCCAGGGTGGCGGCGGTGGCGCTGGCGTCCTTCGCCGGCGGGGCGCCCGGCTCAGAAGCCGCATCTTGAGCAAAGGCCGGAGCGGCGAGGGCGAGGGCGAGGGCCGCAGCCCCGTAGGTGAGGATGGAACGCATGAGGTCTCCCGTACATCTGTGAGGCCTCCCCCGAGGCGTTCTCAAGCTGAGGGCGCAATTCGGCGGCCAAAGGACCGCGATAAGGCAATATCGTGGCATGGGTATGCCTGCAAGGCCTTATGATATCGTATGTTTATGCTGAAATTGTAGTATCGAGTACGACTATGGTCCGCGCTCCAGGAGGGAGTCGGTTGGATCGGCGGCTGACCTGATTTTCGCGCCTCCATGCGTCTGCGCTTGGAACAGCCCCGGAGACAGTTGAAGGAAGCGCCTCCGTCCCGGTTTGGTTGCGGAGCGGGGTGTGGCGCATTGGCGCAGGGTTAGACGCTCACCGGGTGCGCTTGGCGGCCGGCCTCGCCGAAGATGCGGAGGTAGCGGGCGATCTCGGCTGGGTCGCCGGTGGCCTTTTCGGGGTTGTCCGACAGCTTCACGGCGGGGCGCCCGTTGGCCTCGGTGACCTTGCAGACCAGGGAGACGGGGTCGAGGGCCTCGCCGCCGCCGGGCAGGCAGCCCTTGAAGTCGTTGGTCAGGTTGGTGCCCCAGCCGAAGCTCATCCGCACGCGGCCGGCGAAGTGGCGGTGGGCCGCCTCGATGGAGTCGATGTCCATGCCGTCGGAGAACACCAGCAGCTTGTCGCGCGGGTCGCGGCCCTTGGCCTTCCACCAGGCGATGATCTCCTCGCCGCCCGTGATCGGCGGGGCGCTGTCCGGGCGAAAGCCGGTCCAGTCGGCGACCCAATCGGGGGCGTCGGCCAGGAAGGCGCGGGTGCCGTAGGCGTCAGGCAGGGCGACCAGCAGGTTGCCGCCATAGGTGCGGCGCCACTCGTCGAGCACCCGATAGGGCGCGACGCGCAGCGCCTCGTCGGTGTCGGCCAGGGCGGCGGCGACCATCGGCAGCTCGTGCGCGTTGGTGCCGATCGCCTCGAGATCGCCGTCCATGGCCAGCAGCACGTTGGAGGTGCCGAGCACGGCCTCGCCGAGCCCCTCCTTGAGGGCCTCGACGCACCAGCGTTGCCAGAGGAAGGAGTGCCGGCGGCGCGTGCCGAAGTCGGAGATCAGCAGGCCGTCCAGCTTGCGCAGGCGCTCGACCTTCTCCCAGAGCTTGGCTTTGGCGCGGGCGTAGGTGATGTCGAGCGCAAAGCGGCCCTCGCCGCGCAGCACCGCTCGGGTGCGCAGTTCATTGATGATCGCCAGGGCCGGGATCTCCCACATGGTGGTGTTGGTCCAGGGGCCGTGGAAGCTGAGCTCGTACTGGCCGTCGCGCTTGGTGAGCTCGTAGGGCGGCAGGCGGAAGTCGGCGAGCCAGGCGATGAAGCCCGGCTTGAACATCTGGGTCTCGCCGTAGAAGGTGTTGCCGGCCAGCCAGATCAGCTCCTTCTTCGAGAGCGACAGGGTTCGGGCGTGGTCGAGCTGGGCACGCAGCTCGCCCTCGTCGATGATGTCGGCCAAGCGTACATGGCGGCTGCGGTTGATCAGCGAAAAGGTCGCCTGGACGTCCGGGTGCAGGCTCCAGATCAGCTGCAGCATCAGCAGCTTGTAGAAGTCGGTGTCCAACAAGCTGCGGATGATCGGGTCGAGCCGCCAGCCGTGATTGTAGGTCCGCGTCGCGAGGTCGGTGAGCGCCATGGCGCGACAATGGCAGTCCGGGCGCGGTTTGCGAATATAGTCGCGCCATGCATCAGATCCGCGCCGAGTCGATTGTTCCGGCCAGCCCCGAGCGGGTGTGGACGGTGCTGGCCGACTTCGCCCGCTATGGCGAGTGGAACCCGCTGAACCTGGAGGTCGACGGCGAGGCCAGGGTCGGGAGCAGAGCGCGGATGGTGTTCCGTAACCTGGCCGGGCAGGGCGTCGTCCGCCAGACCGTGCGCATCGTCGCGGCCGAGCCGGGGCGGGAACTGGCCTGGTCTGGGCATGTGCCGCTGCTGTTCGCCGGTCGCCACGGCTTCCTGCTGACCCCGCACGCGGACGGCACGCATGTGCTGCACACCGAGTTGCTGGGCGGGCTGTTGCCGGCCACCTGGAGCAAGGCGAAGATCGCGCGGGACTTCGTCCCGGCCTACGAGGCGGTGAACCTCGCCCTGGCCGAGCGGCTTGCAGATTTGGCCGACTGACCCCCTATCGCGACGGCTGTTTTTGAGAGAAATTCTCAATTGGCATGACGCGCGCGCTTTATCTGGTTCTGGGGTTGGGGTTCACGGGTCTGGGCATCGCCGGGGCGTTTCTGCCGCTGTTGCCGACCACAGTGTTCTTGATCCTGGCGGCGGGCTGCTTCGCCAAGTCCTCGCCGCGGCTGGAGGCCTGGATTTTGAACCACAAGCAGTTCGGGCCGCTGGTGCGTGACTGGCGGGCGCACGGGGCGATCCCGCGCAAGGCCAAGGTTCTGGCCTGCACCGGCATGGCGGGTGGATTCGCCATCTTCATGCTGTCGGCGCATCCCGCACTTTGGCTCGCGCTGGCGGTGGCTGGGGCGCTGGGACTGTGCGCGGCCTTCGTGGTCAGCCGGCCGAGCGGATCGCGGCCGGGCGGGTAGGCGCCGCGCCGCGGACTTGATAGGCCAGGACCGATCACGGAGGCGATCATGGCTGAACCCAAGGGCAAGCGGGACTTCCGCGACAACGTGCGGCTGGATATCCGCGAACGTCATGAGGTGGCGTTCTGGGCCAAGCGCTGGGGCGTCAAACCCGAGCAGGTCATCGCCGCGCACCGCAAGGTCGGCCACAACGTCAAGGACATCGCCGCCGAACTCGGCAAGCGGAAGTAGCCCCCGCTGCTGACCGATCCCTTCTTCTACGCCGTGGCGATCCCGGCGGTGATCCTGCTGGGCCTGGCCAAGGGCGGGTTCTCCGGCATCGGGGTCATCGCCGTGCCGATGATGGCGCTGGCGATCTCGCCGGTGCTGGCCGCGTCGATCACTCTGCCGATCCTGATCGTGCAGGACGTGGTCAGCGTCTGGTCGTTCCGCAGAACCTGGGACAAGGGCGTGCTGGCGGTGATGCTGCCGAGCGCGGCGGGCGGCATCGCGCTCGGCTACTCGCTGGCGGCGTTCGTGAAGCCCGGAGCGGTGGAACTGGCCGTGGGCGGTGTCTCGATCGTCTTTGCGCTGATGCGGCTGTGGGCCGAGCGCGCATCGGCGCCGGCCAAACTTGCGAAGCCCGAGAAGCTGCCCTGGCGCGGGGTGCTGGCCGGCGTCGTCGCGGGTTTCACCAGCCAGATCGCCCACGCCGGCGGGCCGCCGTTCCAGATCTATGTCATGCCCAAGAACCTGCCGCGCGACGTGTTCATCGGCACCAGCGCGATCTTCTTCGCGGTCGTGAACTGGATGAAGGTCCCCGCCTATTGGGCGCTGGGCCAATTCACGCATGAGGCGCTGATGACGGCCCTGGTGCTGCTGCCGCTGGCCATTGCCTCGACCGCCGCCGGCGTCTGGCTGGTGCGGCGGGTTCCGGCCGGGAATTTCTACCGGATCATCTACGTCCTGTTGATCGCGGTCGGGGGCAAGCTGGCCTGGGACGGCGCAGCCTCTCTCCTTGGCTAGCGCCTCACGAGCGCCCATATCGGCTGCTTAAGCTGCAGTGCGCTTGGAGGCGCCTTTAGCATGCGTACGCGTACCCTTTTGACGGCTTGCGCCGCACTCGCCCTGACCGCCGGCGTCGCCCAGGCCCAGGAGGCGATGAGCACCGCCGGCGCCACGGGAATCGCCCCCTCGGAAATCAACCTGGCCGCGGCCGAGCCGGCGGCTCCCGCCGTCGCCGCGCCGCCGGCCGAGACGCTCGACACCGCCGAGCAGATCAAACGCTGGCTGGCGGACTCGCCGGCTGCGGCGACGCCGGAAGAGGCGTACGGCGAGGGCGTGCGGCTCCCGCGAGATCGCCAGATCCACGGCGAGGTCGGCGTCGCGGTCGGCACCGGCGGCTATCGCAGCGGCTATATCACCAGCGTCATGCCGATCGGCGAGACCGGAACCCTGTCGCTGACCATCGGCCAGGAGAAGAACGGCTATCGCTCCTTCTGGGGCGCTGGGCGGCCCTACGGCGCGTTCGATTATGGCTACGGCCTGGGACGCTGACGCGATTCAAACGGTTGTTTGAGGCGAGGGCGCGTGGCTCTATAGGAGGCTGAGCGCCGCAGGGCGCCGCCGCCACAAGGAGGACGCCCCCATGAGCTTCGATACGCCCCTCAGCCTTGCCGGTCCGCTGCGCAAGCCGCTGCAGATGCTGGCCGACCAGGAGTATGGCGGGCACTCGTCGATCCACGACGACGCCATGGCGGAGAAGCTCGGCTTCCGGGCCGGGCCGATCGAGGGGCCGACGCACTTCAGCCAGTTCCAGCCGCTGCTGGCCAAGATCTGGGGCCAGCGCTGGTACGAGAGCGGCTGCATCTCCTCCCACTTCCTGAACATGGTCGTCGAGGGCGAGGAGGTCCGCGCCTTCGCCGAGATCCCCGCGGCGGGCGCGACCCGGACCCGCGTCTGGGCCGAGAAGGCGGACGGGACCCCGGTGCTGGAGGCCAGCGCCAGCGTCGGTCCGCAGACCGAGCCCAGCCTGCTGGAAGCGCGGATGGCGGCGCTGCGGCCGCCCGGCAAGCTGCTGATCCTGGAGGACCTCAAGGTCGGCATGACCGGGGCCAAGGACGAGCGGGTGAAGATGGACGCCGACCAGAACATGGGCGCGCTCTATCCGTTCAGCCTGAACCAGAAGCTGGCCAAGATCACCGAGACTTCGCCCTGGTATTCCGACGGCGCGGCCTCGCCCTGGGGCCGGGCGATCATCCCGTTCGAGATGCTGAGCGTGCTGTTCGAGTATTCGAGCCGCGAGGCGGCGTTCCCGGTCAAGGGGCCGGCGGTCGGGCTGTTCGCCGACCAGGAGATCAAGCTGATCGACGGGCCGCTGTTCGTCGGTGAGGAATACGTCCTGCGGCGCGAGATCGTGGCGCTGGCCGAAAGCAAGCGCACCGAATCCTACTGGGTGCGCACGCGGGTGTTCGACGCCAAGGGCGAGAAGCAGGTCGCGCAGATGCTGCTGAACCACGCCAGCCTCAAGCATTCGTACGCCGGCTACGCCGACGCCGCCCAAGCCTGACCAAAAGGACGCTCATCGATGGAACTCAAGGACAAGGTCGTCGTCGTCACCGGCGGCGCTGAAGGGATCGGTGCGGGGCTGGCGCGGCGGTTTGCGCGAGAGGGCGCCAAGGCGGTGATCGTCGCCGACCGCAACGGCGAGGGCGCGGCGGCGGTGGCCAAGGAGATCGGCGGCGAGGCGGTGACGCTGGACGTCAGCGACGGCGCGGCGGTGGCGGCGATGGTCGCCGACATCGAGGCGCGGCATGGCGGCATCGATCTCTTCTGCTCCAACGCCGGGGTCGGCGACGGCGATCCGGACAAGCAGAGCGCGGCCTCCTCGCCCGACGCGGTGTGGAACCGGGCCTGGAACGTCAACGTCATGGCGCACGTCCATGCGGCGCGGGCGGTGATCCCGGGCATGCAGGCGCGGGGCGGCGGCTACCTGCTCAACACGATCTCGGCGGCAGGGCTGCTGTCGCAGATCGGCGGGGCGGTCTACTCGACCACCAAGCACGCGGCGGTCGGTTTTGCGGAATCGCTGGCGATCACCCACGGCGACCAGGGCATCAAGGTCTCGATCCTGTGCCCGCAGGGCGTCGACACCGCGATGCTGCGCCAGGGGGATTCGGCCTCGCAGCCGCAGAACCTCGACGGGGTGCTGACCCCGGACGACGTCGCCGAGAGCGTGGTGCAGGGGCTGGCGGCCGAGAGCTTCCTGATCCTGCCGCATCCGGTCGTGCTGACCTACATGCAGCGCAAGAGCGCCGACTACGACCGCTGGATCGGCGGCATGCGGCGGCTGCGGGCCAAGATGTTCGGCGGCTAGGCTGCGATCAGCGCGTCGGCCAGCGCCAGGAAGCCCGGAATGTCGATGGTTTCGGCGCGGGCTTCCGGCGCGATGCCCGCCGCCTCGCAGAGGTCCGCCCCGCCCAGCACCTTGAGGCTGGAGCGCAGCATCTTGCGGCGCTGGCCGAAGGCCGCGGCGGTGACCCGCTGAAGCGCGTCGAGGCGCTCGCTCGCGGGGCGGTCGGCGCGCGGCGTCAGACGGGCGACCGCCGAGGCGACCTTGGGCGGCGGGGTGAAGGCGCGGGCCGGCACGTCCATGACCACTGCGGTATGGCTGGTCGCCTGGGCGATGACCGAGAGCCGGCCATAGGCCTCCGAGCCGGGCTCGGCGGCGACCCGGTCGGCGACTTCCTTTTGGAACATCAAGGTCATGGAGGCGGGCGTGAAGGCGCCGGTCAGCCACTTGATCAGCAGCGGCGTGCCGACGTTGTAGGGCAGGTTGGAGACCATGTGGGCGGGCGCGCCGGCGGCCACGGCGGCTT
Organism: Phenylobacterium sp.; assembly: GCA_017991675.1. Classification (GTDB taxonomy): domain Bacteria; phylum Pseudomonadota; class Alphaproteobacteria; order Caulobacterales; family Caulobacteraceae; genus Phenylobacterium. The sequence goes on from JAGOQB010000001.1 coordinate 30,395, forward strand.
CGTCGGTCTTCAGGGCGTCCTCCAGCCGCACGGTGAGCGCGCCTCCAGAGGCGACGGAAAGTTCTTCGAGCAGCGGCGCGAAGCGGGGGTCGGCCTCGACGGCGGTGACCCTGGCGCCCGTCTCCAGCAGGGCGCGGGTCAGGCCGCCGGGGCCCGGACCGACCTCGATGACATGGTCCCCGACCCCGACCTCGGCCAGGCGGGCGATCTTCCGCGTGATGTTGAGGTCGAGCAGGAAGTGCTGCCCGAAGCTCTTCTTGGCCAGAAGGTCATGCTCGGCGAGGGTTTCACGCAGGGGCGGGAGCTGGTCGAGGGTCATCGCAGCCGCAATAGCAGGCGCGGGGCGCGAAGGGCAGAGGGGCGGCCTCGTTCGAACGGGGGAAGCGGCGCCCGCCGCGGAATCGCTAGCGTGCGTGCAAGCAGTTGGAGCGGGGACACGCGGCGATGGGACTGGCGTTCGTGGGGGGCGAGACGGGGGCGAGGGAGATCTCGCCGAACGGGCGCGGGCCTTGGCCCGTGGCCGCGGGTGCGTGCGTCTGCCAGGCATGCGGCTACGAGACGGGGCTGTGGGTCGCCGACCGGACCGGCCACGTGCGGGTGGCGATCAGCCAGATCCAGCGGATCGAGGCGGCCAAGGATTATGCGATCATCCACGCCGCCGGGCGGCGGCACATCCTGCGCATCACCATGAGCGAGCTCGAGGCGCGGCTGGATCCGGCCCAGCTGATGCGGGTGCGGCGCTCGGCCTTCGTGCGGCTGGACGCCGTGCGGCGGGTGACCCGGGCCGGGCGCGGCCCGATGCAGCTGCATCTGGAGGACGGCGTGCTGGTCGATGTCGGGCCGACCTACGTCAAGGCGGTGACGCGGGCGCTGCGGCTGGCCGGTTAGGGGCGTTTCGGCGTCAAGGCGTGAAGCCGCTGATAGAGGGCGTTCGCCGCTTCGTCCTTCGGGGCGATGGCCCAGGCCTGGGCGGCGCAGGCGAAGGCGCGTTCCAGGTGCTCGGCGTTGCGGCGCTGGGCTTCGAAGAGATCTGCGTGCGCGGCGCCTTCCATGAGCGCGACGATCGCCCGCCGGCGCTCGTCCAAGGGTTGGCGGGCGAAGCGTAGGTCGGCCAGGGTGGCCAGCGAACTGCGCGGGTCCTTGGCCTCGCGCTGGAACCGGGCGAGGTGGACGGCGATGTCGCCCTGCGGCCAGGCGCCGGCCGCGACGGCGGCGTCACGCCAGCCGCCGGCGATGGCGACCCCGGCGCTCCAGGCGCTGCAGCGTTTCAGCGCCTTGGCGCGGACATGGCGGACGTCCCGGTCCGGCGTTTCGCCGGTGCGGTGCGCGCGGACCGCTTCTAGAATCACGAAGAGATCCTCGCGCGAGGCCGGGCGCTGCGGGACCAGGTCGCGGATCTCGTCGAAGGCGGCGTTCTCCTCGCGCTGGCTGGGCGGCGTCGCGGCCTCGACCGCCGTCCGCAGCAGCGCGCTGGGAACTATGACGCCGTCGGCGAGCCTGGCGAACGGGATCGCGCGCGGCCCGCTGGCCGACGCATAGGTGATCCGGCGGCGCGGCAGATCGACCACCATGATCGCGAGCAGGTCCTCGCAGTCGCCGTCGTCAAAGCCGCAGCCGACCAGCAGATCGACCGCGGCCTCTGGGCTGTCGAGCCAGCGGACGATGTCGGCGCCGGCGATGTCCGCATCCGCCATGAGGATCTCCTGGTTCATCGATCGACTGGCCATAGGTCGGGCGATCTTAAGCCGAGCTTCACTCCCGGTCGGTAATATGTCGGCAACTATTGGCAGGTGAATGACCCGTGTCGATCACGCCGATCCAAGGTCCGCTGACGCCCCAGGTGGCGATACCGGTGACGCCGGTGCGGCCGGTGATTCCGGTGACGCCGCCGGCTGCGCCCTCCATCGACATCGATCCTGGCCAGGTGCAGTCGCAGATGCTGGCCCAGACCGCGCAGCGGGCGGCCGCGCGCCAGGGCGGGCTGGCCCCGCTGATGGCCGACCTGACCCAGGCTGCGAGCAATCCGGCGCTGCCGAGCCCGGTCCGGTCGGCCGCAGCGCAGGTGCTCGCCCAGGCTGTCCCGTTCGACGCAAGGATCGGCGGCGCGGACGTCGCCAAGGCGCTGTCGCAGTCCGGGCTGTTCCTGGAGGCCAGGCTGGCCGCGGCGCCGCAGGTTTCGCCGATGGGCCAGGACATGAAGGCCGGGCTGCTGGTGCTGCGTCAGGCGCTGGGGGCCTGGCTGGCGGGCGCTCCGCGGGCGCCGGACGCCAGAGCCCCGGCGCGCACCCCGCCGCCGCCCTATCGCGCCGGCGGGCCGCGGGCTCAGCCGGCCGCTGCGCCCAGCCTGCCGGCCGATGCCGCGCCCAGCCAGATCGGCCAGCGGCTATTGGCCGAGACCGAGAGCGCGGTGGCCCGCCAGGAGTTGCTGCAGATCGCCTCGCTGCCGGCCGGCGACGATCACCCGGTCGAGGCGCAGGTGACCCGCTGGATGTTCGAGATGCCGTTCACCACCCCGCAAGGCGCGGCGGTCGCGCAGTTCGAGATCAGCCGCGACGGTCGCGGCAAGGGCGGCGAGGCCCAGCCGACCTGGCGGGCGGCGTTCTCGCTGGACATCGAGCCGCTGGGGCCGATCCACGCGCGGGTCTCGCTGGCCGGCGGCCAGGCGATCGTCGGGCTGTGGGCCGAGCGCGAGAGCGGGCTGGCGCAGCTGGAGGCTGGGCGCGACCTGTTGGGCGCGGCGCTGGCCCGGGCCGACTTCCGTGCCGAGATCGCCGTCCATGCGGGCGCGCCGCGGGTCGCCGAGCCGCAGGCCGGGACGCTGGTGGACCAGACGTCATGAGCCAGGACCCGCGCAAGACCCTGGCGGTGGCGCTGACCTACGACGCCCCGCGCGCGCCGCGGGTGGTGGCCAGCGGCCGCGGCGTGATCGGCCAGAAGATCATCGAGACCGCCCAGGCGCATGGCGTGCCGATCGAGCAGAACGCGGTGCTGGCGCAAGCGCTGTCGACCATCGAGCTGGAGACCGAAATCCCCGAGCGGCTCTATGTGGCAGTCGCCGAGATCCTGGCCTTCGTGCTGCGCGCGGCCGAAGAGGGGCAGGCCCGCTGAGGGCGTGCTAAGCGGGCGCATGCACGCGATCCTCTGCGCCACACCCGAAGAGATGGACGCCCTGCGCGGGGTCCTGCACGCCGATCTGCAGCCGGAAGTCCACGGGCCGACCAGGGTCTGGCGCGCCCGCTATGGCGACGAGCCGGTCGTGCTGGCCCAGGCCGGGATCGGCAAGGTCAATGCGGCCGCCGCCGCCACCCTGCTGCTGTCGGGGTATGGGGCGCGCAGCCTGATCTTCTCCGGAGTGGCCGGGGGTCTGAATCCGGCGCTGGGGGTCGGCTCGGTGCTGCTGGCCGAGCGGCTGGCGGTGCACGACTACGGTATCGTCACGGCCGGCGCCTTTACGCCGACCGCCTATGGCGTGATCCCGGTCGGCGCGCCGGTGCTGTCTGCGCCCGAGCCGGTCGATGCGGCGGTGCGCGCGGTGCTGGCGCGGCTGGCCAAAACAATGGCCGGGCGGCTCGACGCACGGCTGGGCGGCGTGGTGACCGCCGACTACTTCCTCAACTGCCCGACGACGCGGGACGAGCTGCATGCGCGGCTGGGGGCCGACGCCATCGACATGGAATCGGGCGCGGTCGCCGTCGTGGCGCGGGCCTGGAACACCCCGCTCTATGTGATCCGCACGCTGTCGGACCTGGCCGGCGAGGACAGCCACCTGACTTATGACGAGATGGTCGAGGCCGCGGCGGCGAATTCCGCCGCCTGCGTCGAGGCGCTGCTGGGCCTGTTGGCCGAGGGCTAGGCGACGGCGACCACCTCCACCTCGGCGCCGTTGACGTCGGCCAGGTCGCCGACGGTCTTGCCGAGCAGGGCGCGGGCCAGGGGCGAGATGTAGGACACCGAGCCGCCGGCGGGATCGGCCTCGTCCTCGCCGACGATGGCGTAGGTCTGGCGGCGGCCGTCCTCACGCTCGAAGGTGACGCTGCGCCCGAACTGAACCGTATCAAGCGAGAGGTTCGGCTCGACCAGCTGGGCGCTGGCGCGGCGGGCGCCGTAGTAGCGCAGGTCGCGGGTGGCCCTGGCCATCGCGGTGCGGTCGGCGTTGACGTCGCCGCTGGCCTGGGCGGCGTTGTAGGCCGCGCGCGCCTTGGCGAGCTCGTCGTCGAGTTGGCCAAGGCCCTTGGCGGTGACCAGGTTCGGGTGCGGGGAGATCGGACGGTCCGGCAGGTCCGCAGCCGCGGACTCGCTGTCCTCCTCCTTGGTGAAGGCGACGCTCATGGCCTCAGTATCTCAGGCGGCGGACGTCATGAAAACGTCGTAACGCAGGGTCTTGCCGATGATCTGATGCGACGGCGCGCGCAGGCCCGGCATCGACGGGCCCTTTCGAGGCCACTTCAGCACCACGCGCTTGCGCGCGCAGGCCAGGGCGGCCTGCATCAGTTCGAGCTGGTCAGGATCTGTCCCCACAAGCTCGCGCAGCAGCCGCATGTCCTTCTTCACCAGGGCGCTGGAGGTGCGCTCGGGGTGCATCGGGTCGACGACGACCACGTCGGCCGCGAGGGTCGGCAGGATCAGGCGTGCGTCGCCGTGCAGCAGGGTCATGCGGGCGACGACCTCGGCCGTGCGCGGATCAGCGGCGGCGGCCTCCAGCCCGGCGGCCAGGCGGGCGTGGACCTGCGGCGAGCGCTCGATCAGGGTCACCTGGGCGCCGAGCGAGGCCAGCAGGAAGGCGTCGCGGCCGAGGCCCGCGGTGGCGTCGACGATGCTGGGCGTGACCCCCTTCACGAAGCCGGCGGCGCGCGGCAGGTCCTGTCCGCGGCCGCCGCCGAACCGGTGGCGATGGCCGACCGCGCCGCCGACGAAGTCGATGGTCAGCTCGCGGGCGAGGTCGGCCGGATCGCTCATCAGCGTTGGGACACCGTCCACTGGTCGACGACGCGTTCCAGCACCGCCAGCGGCAGGGAGCCGCCGAGCAGCACCGCGTCGTGGAAGCCCTTGATGTCGAATTTCGGGCCGAGGGCGGCCTTGGCCCGGGTGCGCAGGCGGTCGATTTCGGTATGGCCGATCTTGTAGCCGCAGGCCTGGCCCGGCCAGACCACGTAGCGGTCGATCTCGTTCTCGGCCGCGCCCTTGGGCAGGCCGACGGTGTCGCGCATGTAGGCGATGGCCTGCTCGCGGCTCCAGCCCTTGCCGTGGATGCCGGTGTCCAGGACGATCCGGGCGGCGCGGTAGAGGAACGACTGCAGCCAGCCGACGCGGCCGGCCGGATAGGCGTCGTACATGCCGAGCTCGTCGCCGAGCTGCTCTGCGTAGAGGCCCCAGCCCTCGCCAAAGGCGGTGAAGCCGATGTTCTTGAACAGCATCGGCGAGGCGCCGGCCTCCTGGACCAGCGCGCCATGGAACAGGTGGCCGGGGACCGCCTCGTGATAGGTGAGGGTGGGCAGCGCCCACTTGGCCCACTCGGTCGTGTCGCGCAGGTTGATGTAGTAGGTGCCCGGCCGCGAGCCGTCGAGCGAGCCGCTTTCGGCGTAGCCGCGCGGGGCTCCGATCTCGATGGCCGGCGGCACGCGGCGGATCTCCATGCCGCCCTTGGGGATGGTGTTGAACACCTTCGGCGCGGCGGCCTTCACGGCGGCCATCTGGCGGTTCAGCTCGGCGAGCAGCGCCTGCCGGCCGGCGTCGGTGTTCGGATAGAACTGGGACGGGTCTTTGCCGAACGCGTCCAGGCGGGCGGCGACCGTGCCCTGGGTCAGGCCTTGGGCCTTCAGCAGCGGGTCAAGCCGCGCGGTCAGGTCGGCGACCTGCTCCAGGCCGATCTTGTGGGCGGCGTCCGGCGTCAGGTCGGTCGTGGTGTGGAAGCGCAGCGCGTACTCGTAATAGGCCGCCGTGATCTGTTGGCGTGAGACGGTGGCGTCATGCACCGCGGTGCGGCGTTGCGCGGTCAGCAGCTCGATCTGCTGGCCAAGGGCCTGGGCGACGGGGCCGTCGACGATGGCGGCGGCCTTGGCGGCCCAATCGCTCCCCAAGCCCTTCTCGGCGGCGCGGCGACCGAGCGAGGCCGCCAGGCCCGAGCTCTCGCCCTTCTGCGACGCCAGGGCGTTCATCTGGGCCAGGGCCTTGTCGAGGATGAAGTCCGGCGGCACGAGGCCCTGGGCGGCGTTCTCTTTGGCCCGAGCGGTCTCGTCGTTCATCGCCTTGGCGAAGTCGGTGAGCCGCGCGAGGTAGGCGTCGGCGTCGGCCTTCGTCTCGATCACATGCTTGGTGTCGAGGGCGTCAGGGACCTTCTGGTAGCAGCCGGTCAACTGGCTGAGCACGTAGGGCACAGGGTAGTCGTAAGAATCGACGCCGACGAAGGCGAAGCGCGCGCCTTCGGCGCAGCGGTCGGCGTACCAGGTGATGGTGTCGTACTCAGTGACGGCGCGGCCCGAGAGCTGCGCGCGGTCGATCGCCTTCAGCGCCGGGCGGGCGTCGATCAGCGGCTGGAACGAGCCCATGCGGCCGGCCTGCGAGCGGTCGCCGACCCGGGACTTCAGCGGCGCGCGGTTCTCTTTGTCGAGGCCGAGACCCGAGGCGTTGAGCGGGTCGGCCGCCAGCATGCCTTCGAAGATCTGGTCGTAGAGGGCGAGCGCCTGGCCCTGGGCGTCGGCGGTCTTGGCCCGGGCGGGCAGGGCCCCGAGGCTCGCGGCGCCGGCAGAGGCGGCGAGCAGGTGGCGGCGATTGAGCATGGATCGGAACTCCCCGGACAACGGGGCAAGAGGCCACGCGCCGAGGGAGTCGGCAAGTCAGGCGGCGCGGTGGGCGGCGATCTCGGCGGCCATCCGGATGGCGGCGACCAGGCTGTCGGGGCGGGCTAGGCCGCGCCCGGCGATGTCGAACGCTGTGCCGTGGTCAGGCGAGGTGCGGACGATCGGCAGGCCGAGAGTGACGTTCACCCCGCCCCAGAAGTCCAGCATCTTCACCGGGATCAGCGCCTGGTCGTGGTACATGCAGACGGCGGCGTCGAAACGGGCCCGGGCGGCTTCGTGGAACAGGCTGTCGGCGGGGGTCGGGCCGCTGGCAGCGACGCCTTGGGCGCGCAGGGCGGCCACCGCGGGGGCGATGATCTCGACGTCCTCGCGGCCGATGGTCCCGTCCTCGCCGGCGTGGGGATTGAGGCCGGCCACCGCCAGCCGCGGCTCGGCGACGCCGAAGTCGCGGCGCAGGGCCTGGGCGGTGACGAGACCGGCGTTGACGATCGCCTCGACGCTGAGCAGGGCGCCGACCTTGGAGATCGGTTCGTGGACAGTGACCAGGGTAGTGCGCAGGCCCGGGACCGCGAGCATCATGATCGGGCCGCGCGCGCCCTCATAGGCCGCGCCGGCGGTCAGCTCACCAAGGAACTCAGTGTGCCCCGGAAAGCCGAAGCCGGCCGCGTAGAGCGGCGCCTTGGCGATCGGCGCGGTCACGACGCCGCTGACCGCGCCCGACAGAGCCAAGCCGACGGCGGTCTCGATCCAACGGATGATGGCCGGCGCAGCGGTCGGGGACGGCTGACCGGCGATGACCGGGCTGCGCAGCGGAATGTCCAGCACCGGCAGCGCCTCGCCGAACACCGCGACGGCCTCTTTGGGCGTGGTCACCCGGCGGACCGTGCGCATGCTGGCCCCCGAGGCCGAAGCCACCGATTGCGCATCGCCGACCACCATGAAGGCCGGGCCTTCGCGCCGCAGCTGGTTCCAGGCCTTGACGACGATCTCCGGACCGACCCCGGCGGGGTCGCCCAGGGTCAGGGCGAGCGGCGGCTGGTCGGGCGGCGTCACCGGGTCTCGATCGTCGCCGACGTCCGCAGGTCACGCATGTAGCGGCGGGCGATCATGCTGAGCTGTTGGCCGTAGAGCCGGCTCTCGATCTGCTCGGTCGTCAGGCTCTCGGCGCCGCCGGCCCGCTTGCTGCAGACCGCCAGGATGTGGAGGCCGGCGTTGGTGCGGATCGGACCGGAGATCTGGCCGGCCTCCAGGCTCTCGATCGCCTGGCGGAAGGCCGGCGCCAGGTCCTTGATCTCGGTCTCGCCGAGGTCGCCGGCGACGACGCCGTTGACCCGGCCGGCCTTGGCCTCGATGTCGCCGCAGCCGGTGACCTGGCCGCGGACGGTTTCGAGCGTGGCGGTGGCGGCCGCGATCTGGGCGTCGGTCGCACTTTGCGGCAGGGCGACGGCGGCCTGCTTCAGGTGGACGACCGAGGCGCTGGCGCCCGAGCGCTTGTCGCGCAGGAAGATGATGTAGACCCCGTCGCGCACGGCGATCGGCTGCGACAGCTGACCCGGCCGCATCTGGTCGAGCGCGGCGTCGATTTCCGGCGCCATCTCGCCGGCGGTCACCCAGCCGGCGTCGCCGCCGTTGGCCGCGGTCGCCGAAGCCGAGAACTGGCGGGCGACGGCCGGGAAGGGCGCGCCCTGCTGCATCTGGGCGATCAGTTGGGTGGCGCCGTTGACGGCGGTGTCCATGCCGCCGACGCGGTTGGCGTCGATGAACACTTCGCTGATCTGGTACTGGGGCTTGGAAGCGGCGGCGGCCATCCGCTGCTGCACGGCCTTGACCTGGTCCTCGCCGACCCGCAGGCGCGAGCCGTAGCGGCCGCGGATCCAGCGCTGCCAGCTGATCTGGGCGCGGACCTGATCGCGCAGGGTGGCGACGCCGATGCCCTGGCCGGCGAGCGAGTTGGTGAACTGTTCTAGCGACATGTTGTTGTTGCGGGCCATGTCGGTCAGCTCTTCGTCGACCTCGCTGGAGTCGGCGAGGAGCGAGATCTTCTGTTCCTTCTCCTGGCGACGCAGCTCCTGGATCTGCAGGCGCTCATCGACCAGCGAGACCAGGGCCTCGCGCTGGAATTGGGCGATGTTCTGTTGCGTCGGCTGAATGCCGGAGGTGGCGATCAGCAGCCGCATCCGCTGAGCCAGGTCGTAGGTCGAGATAATGTCGTCGTTGACGACCGCGGCGACCGATTCCGACAGGCCGCGCGGCGCGGCGGGCGCCGGCGCAGCGGCGGCCGGGGCCGCGGCGGGGTCCTGAGCGAACGCGTACTGCGGAGCCGCAGCAGCGGCGAAGGCGGCGGCCAAGGCGACGCCGCGCGCCGCAAGGCCCGTGACTTTACGCGCGCGGATCATGGATGAGGTCTTCCTTAGCGTAGCCGTAGCGGGCGGCGCCTCTGGGCGGCCGCGGTTTTCAGTTGCCATATATCGGTTCGCCCAATGTGGCGAGGGTTAGGCGGAACCCGACGGACTCCGTCGCGCCCAGGCGATTACCGATGGCGTCTTCGCGTCGATAATAGACGTCCAAGCGCAGGCATTCGTCGCGATAGGCCACCCCGATGTCGCGAACGACCCAGGCGTCGGCCTGCAGATCGCGGTTGCCGTAGGCGGTCAGCGACCAGTTCTTGGTCAGGTATACCTCGCCGCCGAGATCGAAGTTCTCGACGCGGCCGTTGGGGTCGGTGGCGATCGGGCTGGAGCGGTCGCGCAGATAGCGGACATAGCCGAAACCCCACTTGGAATTGACGTTGGCCCCGGCCTCGGCGCGGGCGATGTCGAAGTCCTCGGAATCGAGCCGAGCGCGGGTGAACAGCGACAGGCCGCGGACCGGTTCGGCCGAGGCCGCGACGATCCAGTCGGACGACTTGGTGCGCAGGCCGCTGGCCGCGGAAAAGACGTCGTTGTCCTCGGTGCGCAGCGAGCGTCCGATCAGCAGGCTGGCGCGGCGCCCGTCGTCCCACAGGATCGAGGCGCGTCCGCCGACATTGGCCCGCAGCCCGTCCTCATAGAGGTCGTAGCCGGGGAACTTGTTCGGACGGAAGAGATTGGTCTCGTCGAACTCGAAGGCGAGGCTGTCTTCGTTGAGATAGATCGGCGCGCCGGTGGCGTCGCGGCCCAGGACGACCTGCTTCACGTCCGGCGACAACGCGATCTGAACAATAGGTTCAAGAACGGCCGTGAAGCTCTTGTAACGCTTGAAGAAGGGATAGCTGACATCAGCCCCGGCGACACCCAGGCCGCGCATCAGGCTGTCCGAGCGCGAGCCGTTCGACAGCACGCCCTGCAGGTTGTCGTCGATCGAGTAGGCGTCGACCCGGGCCTGGACGTAGGGCGACACCACGATCCCGGCCTTGGTGATGAAGGTCGTCCGCCAATCGACCTCGCCGGTGGCGCGGGCGCTGTCGAGGCCGTCGAGGCGCTGCGGCGGCGCGTTCAGCGGGGACTGGTCGCGGGTCAGGGCCACGGCGCTGGCGCGGACGCGCAGTCGGCCGCCCAACACCGCCGGTTCGGCCTCCCAACGGGATTCGATCAGCGGCGCGACGATGGGGAATGTCCGGTCGTTGTCGTCCGGACGCAGGCCCTGGATGGTGAAGGCCGCGGCCGAGAAGTAGGATCGCTGGTCCTCGCGGATCGTATAGACCTGACTGATCAGGCGGCGGTCGTCGGCGACATAGGGGCCGCGCGTCTCGTAGACGCCGCCGATGTCGTACTTGTCGAACAGCAGGTCGTCCGAGGTCCGCTCGGCGGTGAAGCCCCAGCGCCACTTGTCGTTGATGGCGAAGGCGCCGGACGCCAGGATGTAGCTGCGGGACGTCTCGTCGCCGCTCTGGCCCTGGGGCGCGCCGATGTCGTCGTCGTAGGTGTAGCCGAACCGCGCCTCGATCCCGCCGGAGTAGAACCGCTTGCGCAGTTTTCCGTTGAGAAGCGGGTTAACTTTCGTGTTGATTTGAGGGCTTAGCGTCAAATCTGCAGAGGGCGACAGCACGAACAGATACGGCTGCTCGTACGACACCCCCCGACGATCCGAGAACGAAATTTCGGGGGGCATCAGGCCGGACTTGCGCTCGGCCTGCGGGTCCGGGTGCCAGAAGATCGGCAGGTAGATCAGCGGCACGCCCTTCACCTGGATGACGGCGTTCCGATAGTAGACGAGTTGGCGCTGCTTATCCTGCACCACCTTGTCGGCCTTGATCGACCAGGTCGGCGACTTGGCGGCCTTGGTGTCAGGCGCGCAGATGTCGCACGGGGTGTAGATCGCGCGGTTCAGCTCATTGACGGTGTCGGAGCGATGGACGGCGCTGGCGGCGGCCATCTTGACGTTCTGCTGCAGGCGCGATGAGAAGCCGGTCGCGACACCGGCCTTCATCTCGTCGTCGAGCACGATCTCGTCGGCGTACTGCACAGAGCCGTCGGCGTTGATGATCGAGGTGTCGCCGCGGGCCCGGATCAGGCCCTTGGCTTCGTCGTAGATCAGTTCCTGGGCGTGCAGGGTGCGGCCCTGATAGCGGACCTCGACCTCGCCCTTGGCCGTGGTGATCTTGTTCTTGTCGTCACGGATGACGAGGTCGGCTTCCATATAGAGCTGGCCGGGGGCCAGGCCGTCGGGCGAGGGCGGGGCGACGCGCGCCGTCTCCTGCGCCTGGGCCGCGCCGCAGAACACCATCAGCGCCGCGCCCGCAAGCAGGCCGCGCTTGGCTGAGGCTGAACGCCTGCCGAGACTCATGAACTCCCCTCGCGCGGACCCTAGAGCGAAGCCCGATCCGATGAATCGGGCTTCGCTCAAGACTCCTTTGAATTGAAGCATTTTCCTGCGCCGAACCGGTGCCGGTTTCGGCGAAGGATGCTCCAGAGCGTGATGCATAACCGGTCAGTCCGGCGATTCAACCGTCTTCGGTGTAGCAGAGCAGCGCAAGGCCTGACAGCAGCGCCACCAAAGGCGGCGCCCAGGCGGCCGCGAACAGCGGAATGATGTCGGCGCCGGCCAGCGCGCCGGAAAACTCGTTGAAGAAGAAAACAATGAAGCCGAGGCCGACGCCGGCGCCGGCGAGGCCCGCCAGGCCGCCCAGCCGCGCCAGCCGCAGCGAGAAGGCTGCGGCCAGAATCGACATCGCAGCGAACAGCACCGGCGTCGCCAGCAGCTGCTGGAACCGCAGCCGGTAGCCGTTGCCGGAGAAGCCGGCCTGCTCGGTCAGGCGGATGGCGTCGGGCAGGCGCCAGAAGGCCACCGATTCCGGGGCGGCGTACCGCTCCATGGCCGATTCCGCGTCGAGCGTGGAGCGGATCGACAGCGAGTCGGAACGCACCGAGCTTTCACCGGCGCTGGCCTCGCGCACGTCCGTGAGCTTCCAGTAGCCCGGATAGAGCTGGGCCTCGGCCGCTTCCAGCCGGCGCTTGAACTCGGGGCGGCCGCCGCGGTCCTTCTGGTAGACGAAGACCGAGACCGAGCGCAGCCGCACGCGGCCCTGTTCAGTGTCGCGCTGCTTGGCGTGGATGACCATCTGGGTCCGCTCGTCGCCCTGGCGCAGCCAGACCTCCTTGGGCGCGTCGGTCAGATAGTTTTCCATCAGGTTGGCGCGGTCGGACTCGTATCGGGCGCTGAAGGCGGCCGCCAGCGGGTTGAACACCAGCACCACGGCCACGCCGATCAGGAAGGCCACGGCCGCCGACGGCAGGATGAAGCGCCACGCCGAGACGCCCGCTGCGCGCATGGCGACCAGCTCCGAGCGCCGGTTCAGGCCGACATAGGCCGCGATGCCGCCGAACAGGAACACGAACGGCAGCAGCATCAGCACCACAGACGGGGCCTGCAGCAGGGTCAGGCCGAACAGCTGGGCGACGCCGACGTCGGCGCGCACCGCCACTTCCCGGGACAGGTTGACGAACGAGACCAGGATGATGACCGCCGAGATGACGGCCAGCGCCGCGCCGACCCCGGCCAGGGTGCGCCCCATCACATAGCGTTCGAGCTTGCCGGCGCCGATCATGCGGCGGCCTCCGCATGACGGCTGATCCTGTGAGGTTTCAGGCGCATGTCGATGAAGCGCGAGACTTTTTCCCGGAAGACGCCGCGCAGGCCGACATAGATCGCCGCGACCGGCACAGCGTACTGCAGGACGTTCAGCCAGGCGGCTTCCTCGGACGCGGCCTGGACGACGAAGCCGAGGATCCGGAAGCCGACCGCGACCGCGCTCATGATCGCGATGCGCCGGCCATAGCCCATGCGGCTGAAGCCGCCGCCGATGATCGCGGCGAAGGCCAGGGCCATCAGGGCGATGTTGTAGAGCGGGCTGGCGATGCGGTTATGACCTTCGGCCAGCAGCTTGAGCTGGTTGCGCTTTTCCCACTCCTGCGTGAGGTCGGGGAACAGCAGTTCGTGCAGATAGCGGTCCGACGGCTTGAAATGGATCAGCTCGTCGCTGCGCATGAACGGTGCGAGTTCATACGGATAGTCGTCGAAGGTCAGGTAGTTGAGGACGTCGGCCTTGTCGAACTCCTGCATGGAGCCGCGATGCATGGCCAGGACCGGCTTGCCGTTGCGCTTCTCAATCCGGCCTTCGTCGGCGGTGTAGGTCGTGGCGCCGCCGCCGTCCTTCTCCTGGTGGATGAACAGGTTGTGGATCAGGCCGGTGGCGTCGACCGACTGGGCGTAGACGGTGAGGCCGGGGGCCGGATTGGTGAACTCGCCTTCGCGGATCAGTGTCGAGGCCAGGTCCGTGCGGACCTCGAACAGGGTCTCGCGCATCTCTCGCGCCGCCAGCGGCTGGATCCAGAGGTTCATGACCAGGGCCAGCAAGGCGATCATCGCGGCCAGCCGCAGGCCGGGCGAGATCACCCGCCAGCGGCTCATCCCGCCGGCGAAGCAGACCACGATCTCCTGCTCGGTGTGCAGGCGGTTGAGCGACACCAGCGCGGCGACGAACACGGCGATCGGCAGCACCATGTTGATCAACTGCGGCATGGCCAGCAGCGTCACCTTGGCGAACACGACGGCGCTCTGCCGCTGGCCGACGATGAGGTCCAGCGCCGAGAGGCTCTGCGAGAGCAGGGCGACAGCCGCCAGCGCGCCCGTGGCGAGCACGGTCGGTCCGAGGAGCTGGCGGAGCAGATAACGGTCGATCAGCAGCATGGGCAGAAAAGTGGGGGTTCGCCGGGGATTTTGCGCGCCCTGGACGTGAACCTGCTCTAAATCATGCGTCGCCGCGTCACACAACCGCCGCAAGAACGGCCAAGCTTGCTGGCGAGATGGGCGTGGCCCCAATTTCTATTCGGAGTTCGAGAGTGATGGAGATCGAGTTCATCGCGGCTGGCGCGGCGCTTCCCGAAAAAAGCGCCCTGGCCTTGGTGGTGTTCGAAGGCGCGGTGCTGGACGGCGCGGCCGGCCAGGCCGACGCCCAGGCCGGCGGGGCCCTGGCGCGCGCGGCGTCGGCGCAGCGGTTCACCGGCGCGAAGGGCCAGGTCCTGGACGTGCTAGGCGCGGCCGGCGCGGCGGGCCGCATCCTGCTGGTCGGCGCGGGCAAGAAGGACGGCTTCGACGACGTCGGCGCCGAGCACGCGGCGGCCAGCGCCTACAATGCGGTCAAGACTTCGGGGCTGACGTCCCTGCGCGTGGAGCTGCCGGCCGGCGGTTCGGCGGCGCATGCGGCGCTGGGCGTGCGGCTCGCCGCCTATCGCTTCGACCGCTACCGGACCAAGGAGCCGGCGGACAAGAAGCCCTCGATCGCCAAGACCCAGGTTGTGGCAGCCGACGCCGACAAGGCGCTGGCCGCCTTCGCGCCGCTGGCCGCGCTGGCCGATGCGGTGGCCTTCTCGCGCGATCTGGTCTCCGAGCCGCCGAACGTGCTCTACCCCGCCGAATTCGCGCGCCGCGTGAAGGCGCTGGAGAGCCTGGGCCTCGAAGTCGAGATCCTCGGCGAGGCCGAGATGGAGAAGCTCGGCATGGGCAGCCTGCTGGGCGTGGGGCAGGGCAGCACCCGCGAGAGCCAGCTGGCGGTCATCAAGTGGTACGGCGCGGCCGACAAGTCGGCCCAGCCGATCGCCTTCGTCGGCAAGGGCGTCTGCTTCGACACCGGCGGCATCTCGATCAAGCCGGCCGACGGCATGGAAGACATGAAGTGGGACATGGGCGGCGCCGGCGCCGTCGCCGGTCTCATGCACGTGCTGGCCGGCCGCAAGGCCAAGGTCAACGCCATCGGCATCCTTGGCCTCGTCGAGAACATGCCCGACGGCAACGCCCAGCGTCCGGGCGACGTGGTCACCTCGATGTCGGGCCAGACCATCGAGATCATCAACACCGACGCCGAGGGCCGCCTCGTGCTGGCCGACGCCATCTGGTACTGCCAGGACCGCTTCAAGCCGAAGTTCATGGTCGATCTGGCGACGCTGACCGGCGCGATCATCATCAGCCTCGGCAACGACTACGCGGGCCTGTTCTCGAACAACGACGAGCTGTCGGCCAACCTGCTGGCGGCCTCGGGCGCCGAGGGCGAGCCGCTGTGGCGCCTGCCGCTGCCGGTCCAGTACGACAAGAACATCGACTCGATGATCGCCGACATGAAGAACACCGGCGGCCGGCCGGGTGGTTCGATCACCGCGGCGCTGTTCATCCAGCGCTTCGTCAACAACGTGCCGTGGGCGCACCTGGACATCGCCGGCACCGCCTGGAAGAAACCTTCGACCGTCCCGACCATCCCGGACGGCGCGACCGGCTTCGGCGTGCGGCTGCTGAACCGCATGGTTCAGGACAAGTACGAGGGCTGAGACTCGATCAGATCTTCCCCTTCTGGGGGAGGTGGATCGATGCGTAGCATCGAGACGGAGGGGGCTTGCTGACTCTGCAGTCCCCCTCAGTCAGCCATTCGGCTGACAGCTCCCCCAGAGGGGGAGCATTGAGGCGCATATGCGCTACAAGCACCCCATGCGATTCATCCTGCTTCACAGCCCGCTGACGGGGGCGGCGGCCTGGGGCCCGGTCGCGGCCGAACTGGCCTCGCGCGGGATCGAGACGACGCGGCCGGTGATCCCGCCGATGCTGGTGCTGGCCGCACCCTACTATGAAAGCGCGGCGCAGGCCGTGGCCGCCCAGGTGCTGAGCCAGGGCGGGCCGTTCGTGCTGGCCGTGCATTCGGCCGCCGGCGGCCTGGCGCCCTCGATCGTGGCCGCGACCAAGGGGCAGGTGCGCGGGGTGCTCTATGTCGATGCGATTCCGCCCCACCCGGGCCGCAGCTGGTTCGACACCGCCGGCGACGGGCTGGTGGCTAGCCTGAAGGCCAAGGCGCAGGACGGGATGATCCCGGCCTGGGACCAGTGGTTCCCGCCCGGCGCGCTGGAGAGCCTGCTGCCGGAAGGGCCGCTGCGTGAACGCTTCGTCGGCGAGTTGGCCGCCACTCCGCTGGCCTGGTTCGAGGAACCCGCCCCGCAGATCGACTTGCCGAGCGACGTCGGCTGGGGCTTCCTGCGACTCTCGAAGGCCTACGAACGCGAGGCGGGCGAGGCGCGGCGGCTGGGCTGGCCGACTCTGCGGCGCGACCTGCATCACCTGTCGATGGCCGCGCATCCGACGGAGGTCGCCAACGCCATGCTGGCCCTGACCCGGCTCCTGGGACTGAAGGCGGGCGCGTGAGCGAAGCGCCCTGCGAGGTCTGGTTCTACCACCTGGAGCGATCCGGGCTGGACCAGGTGCTGCCCGACCTGCTCGAGCGTACGCTGGGGCGCGGCTGGAAGGCGATCGTGCGCACGCGCGAGCCCGACCGGATCGAGCACCTGGACGGCTGGCTGTGGTCCTATCGCGACGACAGCTTCCTGCCGCACGGGACCGCCGACGAGCCGCAGAAGGCGCGCCAGCCGATCCTGCTGACCCTGGCCATGGACAACCCCAACGCAGCGGACGTGCTGTTCGTCGTCGACGGGGCCGAGCCGGGGGACCTTGCCGGATACGCCCGATGCATGATCGTCTTCGACGGGCGCGACGAGGCTCAGCTGGCGCTCGCCCGCAGCCAGTGGAAGGCGGTGAAGGCCAAGGGGCATCCGGCGGTCTACTGGAAGCAACAGGAACGGGGATGGGAGAAACAGGCATGAAGAAGTTGATCATCCTTGGCGCGTCGCTGATCGCCCTGTCGGCCTGCGCCGACAGCCCGCCGGTGCCACCGCCGGCCCCGCCGAAACCCGCGCCGGCTCCTGCGCCGCAGCCGCCGAAGGAGCCGGACCAATGCGGGGCGGCCGACGCGCAGAAGTACGTCGGGCGTCCGCGCACCGAGATTCCGGTGCCGGTGCTGCCGAATCTGCAGCGCGTGGCCTGCACGACCTGCCCGATGACCATGGACTTCAATCCGCGCCGCCTGAACTTCCTCTACGACGCGGCTACCGGGGTCGTGAAAGAGGTCAAATGCGGCTAGCGCCGCGCGCGCGATGAGCTTGGCGCTCGGAGCGATGATCCTGACCGGCGGCGCCTCTACGCGCATGGGCGCCGACAAGGCTGCGCAGCTTTGGGCCGGGGTCCCCGCGGTCGAGCGCGTCGCCGCCCTGGCGGCGGCGGTCGGAGCCAGGCCGGTGATCACGGTCGGCGGCGCCCCGCACGGCCTGCCGCATGTGCGCGACGAGCCGCCGCTGGGCGGGCCGGTCGGCGGGGTGCTGGCCGGCGCAGCCGCGCTGCGCGAGGCCGGCTGTCGTCAGATCCTGGTCCTGGCCGTCGACGCGCCGACCCTGCAGGCCGAGGACCTCGCTCCGTTGATCGCGGCGGCCGAGCCAGGGGCGGCCTATGAGGGCCTGCACCTGCCCCTGGTGGCGAGCCTCTCGGCGCTGCCGGCGGACGCCGAGGCCGGGTGGCCGCTGGCCCGGCTGGTCGAGCGCGCCGGTTTGGGCCGGCTGACCTGTCCGCCGCAGGTCGCGGCGCGAATCCGCGGAGCGAACACGTTAGACGAGCGTGACGCCCTGCTGGCGTGCATGCCGCCGGACGATTCCGCTGAGAATTCGGGCGCCGGCTGACCGCTCATTGGGCGTTTTCGCGTCGTAGGGGGCGAGGGCGTCGCTCGCCCCCTGCTCAAGTCCCCCGCGGGGATCTTAGTCGAGCGGCATGCGCGTGCTCGTCATCGATCCCGATCCCGCCCGGGCCGCCCTCGTCGCCGAGGGCCTGGCCGGCGTGGAGCCGTTGGAGGTGCGGCACGCGGCGGTGTTCGACGAGGCCGAGGTCGCGCGCTTTGGACCCGACGTGGTCGTGGTCGCCGCCGACAGCCCTGATCGCGACACCCTGGAGAGCCTGCGCGAGACAAGCCTCGCCAACCCGCGCCCCGTGGTGATGTTCGTCGACCGCTCCGAGCCGGGCTTGGCGGAGGAGGCAGTGCGGGCCGGGGTGGCGGCCTACATCGTCGACGGCCTCGCGGTCGGCCGCGTCAGGGCGATCCTGGAAGTGGCGATGACCCGCTTCCAGTTGATGAGCCAGCTGCGCCAGGATCTGGAGCGCGCCAAGGCTGATCTGGCTTCACGCAAGAGCGTCGAGCGCGCCAAGGCCTTGTTGATGAAGGAGCGGGGGCTGGAGGAGGACGCGGCCTATAAGCTGCTGCGCAAGCTTTCCATGGACACCGGCCGGCCGCTGGGGGCGGTGGCGGCCGACCTGCTGGCCTTCGCGGGCGTGCTGAAGGGAGACGGCGGATGAGCCGGAGCGAGGTCCTGCGACTGGGCTTCGTGCCCCTGACCGATAGTGCGCCCCTGATTGTGGCGCGCGAGCGTGGGTTCTTTGAGGCCGAAGGCCTGAAGGTCGAGCTGAGCCGCGAGGTGTCGTGGGCGACGATCCGCGACAAGGTCGCCGTTGGGGCGCTGCACGGCGCGCACATGCTGGCGCCGCTGGCGCTCGCCGCCACCGTCGGTGCCGGCAGCGAGCCGACCCCGATGATCGCCCCGATGGCTCTGAACCTGAACGGCGCAGCGGTGACCCTCTCGACGCGGCTGATCGCGGCTCCGGGGGAGAACGGCGAGGCCGTGGCCCTGGCCAAGCTCATCGCGCGGCGGCGCAAGGAGGGGGCCAGTCCGCTGACCTTCGCCGTCGTCTATCCCTACTCGGTACACAACTATCTGCTGCGCGACTGGCTGGCGGCGGCGGGGGTCGATCCGGACAACGACATCCGACTGACCGTCGCCGCGCCCTCGCGTATGGCCGAGCTGCTCGCCGACGGGGTGATCGAAGGGTTCAGCGCGGGCGAGCCGTGGAGCAGCGTGGCGGTCGCGTCCGGCGCCGGGCGTGTGGCGGTGCGCGCCTCGCAGCTCTGGGGACGGGCGCCCGACAAGGTGCTGGGCGTGACGCAGGAGTGGGCGAAGGAGAACGGCGAGATCCTCACCCGGCTGCTGCGGGCGCTGATCGCGGCGGCGGCCTGGTGCGACGCGCCCGAGCGGCGTAGCGAGCTGTCGAGCCTGCTGGCCGGAGCGGCCTATGTCGATGCGCCGCGCGCGGCGATCGCCGCCAGCCTGGATGATGTGATCTTCCATCGCGACGGGGCCAACGCGCCGCGCCCGGCCCAGGCGGCCTGGCTGCTGGGCCAGATGGCGCGTTGGGGACAGGTGGCGGCCGACGCCGAGGCCTCGGCCGTGGCTGGTCAGGTCTACCGGCTTGACCTCTACGAGGCGGCCCGCGCCGGCCAGATCGCCTAAAATCCGATCACGGCGCCTGCGCGGCGCCGAGATTTTGCGCTGCAGCAAAGACCTCGGGACCAAGCCTTGATTTGCAGATGACGCCTCGGCCGGCCGGGCGTCTCCTGGTCTCGGCCTCAGGACAACGGCGTTCGCGGCCTCTGGAAACCGCCCGATGACGGGCCGATCCGCCACCGGCGACGCCGCCGCTTCCGTCCATTCCTGCACGGGGCCATTCAGCCATGCTGAGCCGTTCATTCCTCAAGTCGGGCCACACGCCGACCCTGTTTTCGGCGTTCCTCTATTTCGACCTCAGCTTCATGGTCTGGGTGATCCTGGGACCGCTGGGCGTCGCGATCTCCAAGACCCTGCACCTCGACCCCGGTCAGAAAGGTCTGATGGTCGCCATCCCGGTGCTGTCCGGGGCCCTCCTGCGCCTTGTGGCCGGAGTGATGGTCGACCACATCGGCCCCAAGCGCACCGGCCTGATCGGCCAGCTCATCGTGATGGCGGGACTGGGCGGAGCCTGGTTCATGGGCATCAAGAGCTATGACCAGGTCCTGATGCTGGGGGTGGTGCTGGGGGTCGCGGGCGCATCCTTCGCCGTCGCCCTGCCGCTGGCCTCGCGCTGGTATCCGCCGGAGCACCAGGGGCTGGCTCTGGGCATCGCCGGCGCCGGGAACTCGGGCACCGCCCTGGCGGCCCTGTTCGCGCCGGGCCTGGCCCAGACCTTCGGCTGGAGCAACGTCATCGGCCTGGCCGTGCTGCCGCTCGCCGTCGCCTTCGTCGTCTACCTGATCTTCGCCAAGGACGCCCCGAACCAGCCGCCGGCCAAGCCGCTGTCGGAGTATCTGAGCGTGCTGCGGACGGCGGACGCCTGGTGGCTGATGCTGCTCTACGGCGTGACCTTCGGCGGCTTCGTCGGGCTCTCCTCCTCGCTGACCATCTACTTCAACTCCGAATACGGGCTGCCGGCGGTCACCGCCGGGTTCTTCACCGCCGCCTGCGTCTTCGCCGGATCGTTCATCCGGCCGGTGGGCGGGGCGCTGGCCGACCGTTTCGGCGGGGTCCGCACCCTGACTGTGGTCTACATGCTGGCCGCCGTCGGCCTGACCCTGGCCAGCTTCGAGGCCGCCAACCCCTACATCGCCCTCGCCGTGCTGATGTTCAGCATGATGGCGCTGGGGGCCGGCAACGGGGCGGTGTTCCAACTCGCGCCGCAGCGGTTCGGCAAGGAGATCGGCGTCGTCACCGGCCTGGTCGGCATGACCGGCGGTATCGGCGGCTTCTACCTGGCCGCCAGCCTCGGCTGGGCCAAGCAGGCGACCGGCAGCTACCAGCCCGGCCTGCTGGCCTTCGCGGGCCTCGCCCTGCTGGCCCTGGCCTGCCTGACCGGGGTCAAGGCGCGCTGGCGCCAGACCTGGGGCGGCCAGACCGCCGGCGCCCAACTTCGTCTCTGATCGGGAGCGCGTGATGTCCAAGGAAAAGCTCGTCGTCATCGGCAACGGCATGGCCGGCTGCCGGGCGGTGCAGGAAGTGCTCAAGCGCGACCCCGACCGCTACGAGATCACCATCTTCGGCGCCGAGCCGCGGGTGAACTACGACCGGATCATGCTCTCGCCGGTCCTGGCCGGGGAGAAGGCCTTCGAGGACATCGTCCTCAACGACGAGGCCTGGTACCGCGACAACGGCATCGCCCTGCATGCCGGCCACGCGGTGACGCAGATCGACCGCGAGGCCAAGGTCGTGCGCGCAGCCTCCGGCCTGGCCGAGCCTTATGACCGGCTGCTGCTGGCCATGGGTTCGGACCCGGTGCGGCTGCCGCTGCCGGGGGCCGACCTCGAAGGCGTGGTCACCTTCCGCGACCTGGACGACGTCGAGGCCATGGTCGCCGCGGCGGCCAGGCCGGGCGCGAAGGCCGTGGTGATCGGCGGCGGGTTGTTGGGCATCGAGGCGGCCTACGGCCTGGTCCGCCGCGGCATGGCGGCGACAGTCATCCACCTGATGGACGTGCTGATGGAGCGCCAGCTCGACGCCTCCGCCGGCTTCCTGCTGGTCGAAGCCATGGCCCAGCGCGGGGTCAAGACGGTGCTCGGCGCTCAGTCCGAGGAGATCGTCGGTCAGGACGGCACGGTCGCAGGTCTGAAGCTCAAGGACGGCCGGGTGCTGCCGTGCGACATCCTGGTGATGGCGGTCGGCATCCGCCCGAACACGGCGCTGGCGCGCGACTGCGGGCTGGAGATCGGGCGCGGCGTCGTCGTCGACGACGCCATGCGCACCTCCGATCCGGCCATCCTGGCGGTCGGCGAATGCGCCGAGCACCGGGGCCAGTGCTACGGCCTGGTCGCGCCGATCTGGGAGATGTGCAAGGCGCTGGGCCAGACCCTGACCCAGGGCGAGGGGGCCTATGAGGGATCGGTGCTCTCGACGCGGCTGAAGGTCTCGGGCGTCGACGTCTTCTCGGCCGGCAAGTTCGGCGGCGGGGCGGGGTGCGAGGACATCGTGTTCCGCGACGCCGGACGCGGGGTCTACAAGCGCGTGGTGCTGGAGGACGGCAAGGTCGCCGGCGCGGTGCTGTTCGGCGATGCCGCCGACGGGCCCTGGTACTTCGACCTGATGAAGTCGGGCGCCCAGGTCGCCGACATCCGCGAAACCCTGATCTTCGGCCAGAGCGTGACGGAGGGCCTTCGGGGCCTGGACCCTAGCGCCGCCGTTGCCGCCATGGCCGACGAGGCCGAGGTCTGCGGCTGCAACGGCGTCTGCAAGGGCGAGATCACCGGCGCGATCGCCGGGCAGGGTCTCTCGACCCTGGACTCGGTGCGCGCGGTCACCAAGGCGTCGGCATCGTGCGGTTCCTGCACGCCGCTGGTCGAAAAGCTGCTGAAACTGACCCTGGGCGACGGGTTCCAGGTACAGGTCGGGCCGAAGCCGGTCTGCGGATGCACGTCCATGGGCCACGACGAGGCGCGCCGCCGGATCGTCGCCGAGGGCTTGAAGTCGATCCCGGCCGCTATGCAGGGGCTGGAATGGACGACGCCCGACGGCTGCGCCTCGTGCCGGCCGGCGCTGAACTACTACCTGCTGTGCGCCTGGCCGGGCGAATATCGCGACGACAAGCAGTCGCGGTTCATCAACGAACGCGCCCACGCGAACATCCAGAAGGACGGCACCTATTCGGTCGTACCGCGGATGTGGGGCGGCATGACCAGCGCCGCCGAGCTGCGCGCCATCGCCGACGTGGTCGAGAAGTTCGACGTGCCGGCGGTCAAGGTCACCGGCGGCCAACGCATCGACCTGCTGGGCGTCAAGAAGGACGACCTGCCGGCGGTCTGGGCCGATCTCAACGCGGCGGGGATGGTCAGCGGCCACGCCTACGCCAAGGGCCTACGGACCGTGAAGACCTGCGTCGGCTCGGACTGGTGCCGGTTCGGAACCCAGGACTCCACGGGCCTGGGCGTGCGGCTGGAGAAGTTCATGTGGGGCTCCTGGGCCCCAGCCAAGGTCAAGCTGGCGGTCTCGGGCTGCCCGCGCAACTGCGCCGAGGCGACCTGCAAGGACATCGGCGTGATCTGCGTCGACAGCGGCTACGAGATCCACGTCGGCGGCGCGGCGGGCCTGCACATCCAGGGCACCGAGTTGCTGACCAAGGTAGCGACCGAGGACGAGGCGGTCTGGACCATCTGCGCCGTCACCCAGCTCTATCGCGAGAACGGCTGGTACCTGGAGCGGATCTACAAGTGGATGGCCCGGGTCGGCCTGGAGAGCATCAAGGCCCAGGTCGAGGATCCCGATGCCCGCAAGGCGCTCTACGACCGCTTCTCCTACTCGCAGCGGTTCTCGCGCATCGACCCGTGGGCCGAGCGCGTCGCCGGGCGTCACGCCGAAGAGTTCAACCCGCTTAGCCGCCGTATGGAGTTCGCGCCGTCATGAACGCGCTGGTGAAAGACCCGATCGCCTGGACCGACGTAGGCGCCGTGACCGACATCCCGCTGCGCGGCGCGCGGCGGGTGCCGACCCCGGACGGCGATATCGCCATCTTCCGGACCGGCGACGGCAGGGTGTTCGCTCTGAAGGACGCCTGCCCGCACAAGGGCGGACCGCTGAGCCAGGGCATCGTCCACGGCCATGCGGTGGCCTGTCCGCTGCACAACTGGTCGATCGACCTGGCCAGCGGCGAGCCGATGGGCGCCGACCGCGGCAAGGGCTGTGCGCCGGTCATCCCGCTGGAGGTCCGCGACGGGCGCCTGCTGCTGGGGAGGAGCTGAGGCCATGACCGGGGGCGCGGTTCGCACAGCTTGCCCCTATTGCGGCGTCGGCTGCGGCGTCGCGGGGCGGGCCGAGGGGCGGGGGCTGGAGGTGGCCGGAGATCTGGCTCACCCATCGAACTTCGGGCGACTGTGCTCGAAGGGCTCGGCGCTCGGCGCGACGGTCGGGCTGGAGGGCCGGCTGCTGACGCCGATGATCGGCCGGCGGGCGGCGAGCTGGGACGAGGCCACCGCCCTGGTCGCGCGTCGCTTCAAGGAGGCGATCGCCCGGCACGGGCCGGACTCGGTCGCCTTCTACGTCTCGGGCCAGCTGCTGACCGAGGACTATTACGCCGCCAACAAGCTGATGAAGGGCTTCATCGGCTCGAGCAACATCGACACCAACTCGCGGCTCTGCATGGCCTCGGCGGTCGTGGCCCACAAGCAGGCGTTCGGCGCAGATCTGGTGCCCGGCTGCTACGAGGACCTCGAGCTCGCGGACCTGGTGGTGTTCAGCGGGCACAACGCGGCCTGGACCCATCCGGTGCTGTTCCGGCGCATGGAGCAGGCCCGGGCTAGGGGGCAGCGGCACGTGGTCATCGATCCGCGCCGCACCGACACCGCCGAGGTCGCCGACCTGCACCTGGCGCTGGCCCCGCAGAGCGACGTGCGGCTGTGGAACGGCCTGCTGGCCGAGCTCGATCGGCGCGGGGCGGTCGATAAGGCCTATGTCGCCGCGCACGTCGCGGGCTTCGCCGAGGTCATGGCCGCGCTGGCGACCGACGACCAGTCTCCAGGGGCGGTGGCGGCCGACTGTGGGGTGCCGCTGGCCAACCTGCAGACCTTCTACGATTGGTTCGTCCAAACGCCGCGGACGGTCAGCCTGTTCTCGATGGGAGCCAACCAGTCGACGCAGGGCGTGGCCAAGGGCCTGGCGATCATCAACACCCACCTGGCCACGGGCCGGATCGGCAAGCCCGGCGCCTGCCCGTTCTCGATCACCGGCCAGCCGAACGCCATGGGCGGGCGCGAGACCGGCGGCATGGCCACGACCCTGGCCGGACATATGGACTTCGACAACGCCTCACGCGCCCGTGTCGCCCGGTTCTGGGGCGCGCAGGGCGTGGCCCCGCGGCCGGGCCTGAAGGCGATCGAGATGTTCGACGCCATCGCCGAGGGCAGGATCAAGGCGCTGTGGGTGATGGCGACCAATCCGGCGGTCAGCCTGCCGAACGCCGACAAGGTCCGCGCGGCGCTGGCGGCGTGCCCGTTCGTGGTGGTCTCCGACTGCATGGCGCAGACCGACACCGCCGACTTCGCGCATGTGAAGCTGCCGGCCCTGGCCTGGGGCGAGAAGGACGGCACCGTCACCAACTCCGAACGGCGGATCTCGCGCCAGCGGCGGCTGTTCGATCCGCCCGGCGAGGCGCGGGCCGACTGGCGGATCATCGCCGACGTGGCCGTGGCCATGGGCCATCGCGACACCTTCGATTGGCGTTCGCCCGCCCAGGTGTTCCGCGAATGGGCCCGGCTGACCAACTATGAGAACCACGGCCGGATGCTGGCGCTGGGACCGCTGGCGGCGCTGACCCCCGAGGCCTACGAGACCCTGGAGCCGGTGCAATGGCCGGTGACCCCTGCCGGCGGCACGGCCCGGCTGTTCGAGGACGGCGCGTTTCAAACGCCCGACGGCAGGGCGCGGATGGTGGTGACCCAGGCCAAGGGACCAGCCCAGGCGCTGGATCCGTCGTTTCCGCTGGCGCTCAACACCGGCCGGGTGCGCGACCACTGGCACACCCTGACGCGCACCGGCCTGGCGCCCGACCTCTGCCGTCATACGCCCGAGCCGTATGTGGAAATCCATCCGGCCGACGCCGGGCCGCTGGGCGTGGTCGAGGGCGCATTGGCGCGGGTGCAGACCGCGCAGGGCGAGACGGTCGCCCTGGCCAAGGTCACCGACCGCCAGCGGCCCGGCGCGATCTTCATGCCGATGCACTGGACCCAGGCGTTCGCGCCGAGCGGGCGGGCCAACGCCCTGGTCGCCGCAGCCGTGGACCCGCAGTCGGGACAGCCGGAGTTCAAGCATACGCCTGCCCGGGTACGCCCCTATCGTGAGACGTGGCGTGGGTTTTTCATCGCCCGCGAGACCTGGTCGGCGCCCAGTGGACTGGACCTGGTCTGGCGGCGCATCCCGCAGCCTGGCTGCCAGCTGCACGAGTTCGCCGGGCGGGGCGACGAGGCCGAGCGCGAGGCCCTGCGCCGGGCGCTCTGCAAGGGCGCGGCGGGCGAGCCGCTACGGTTCGAGGACGCCGCCGCTGGCAGTCTGCGCGAGGCCTATCTGGCCGGGGAGGGACTGGAGCGGGTGCTGTTCACGGCCACGAACGGGGCGCTGCCGCCGCGCGACTGGCTGGCCGAACTGTTCGTCAAGGACGCGCTGAGCGCGCTCGACCGCGCCGCGCTGCTAATCGGCCGGGCGCCGGGCCGCGTGGTCGAGAGCGCGCCGCTGGTCTGCGCCTGTCGCGGGGTGCGGGCCGACAAGATCGGCGCGGCGATCGCGGCCGGGGCCGGCAGCGTCGACGCGGTCAGCGAGGCGACCGGCGCGGGCTCGTCCTGCGGGTCCTGCCGCCCGGAGATCGCGCGCATTCTCACCGAGAGCCAGAAGGAGGTGCGCCATGCCGCATGACCCTCGAATTGGACGCGTCCTGCTGGTCGGGGCTGGCCCCGGCGCCGCCGATCTGCTGACGGTTCGCGCCGCGCGCGCGGTCGGCGCCGCCCAGGCGCTGCTCTACGACGCCCTGGTCCCGCAGGAGATCCTCGACCTGGCGCCGGCCAACTGCCTGAAGATTCAGACCGGCAAGCGGGCCGGGCGCACCAGCATGGCCCAGGCGACGATCAATCGGCTGATGGTGCGATTGGCCCGTCGCGGCCTGGACGTCGTGCGGCTGAAGGGCGGCGACCCGTCGGTGTTCGGCCGGGTCGGCGAGGAGATGGCCGCGCTGCAGGCGGCCGGGATCGAGGCGCAGGTGATCCCCGGCGTGACGGCGGCGGCGGCGGCGGCGGCGCAGTTCGGCTTTCCGCTGACCCATCGGGGTCAGGCGCGGCGGGTGGTGCTGACCACGGCCCGGCTGGACCAGGGCGGCCTGGCCGAAGATTGGCGCGCGGCGGCCGATCCGGAAGCGACCTTGGCGATCTATATGGGCGGCGCCTCGGCGGGCGCGATCCGGGACCGGCTGCTGGCTGGCGGACGCTCTGCGGCGACGCCGGTCTTGGCGGTCGAGAACGCCGGCCGGGCGGAAGCCCGGCTGTTCACCGGGGTGCTGGGCGGCCTGGCCGAAACCGTGCCGGGCGACCTGGACGGACCGGTGCTGATCGTCGTCGGCGAAGTCGCGGCCCAGGCGATCCAGACGCCGCTTCCGGCGTTGACGGAGCTCGCGAGCTAGCCCGCTTGGCCGCGGACGCGGACCCGGCGCACACTGGCGCCGATTCCGGTTGGTCGTGGTGAAGCCGATGAGCGTGATTGCCGCCTATGTCTATGGCGAGGGCCAGCGGGTTCGCGAGGTCGACCTCGGCGATCCGTTCAGCCTCGACCTCGCGCCCGGCCAATTCGTGTGGATCGGACTGCTCGAACCGAACGAGGCCGAGCTGGAGGTCCTGAGGCGGCGTTTCGACCTGCACCCGCTGGCGGTCGAGGACGCGTTCAAGTCCGACCAACTGCCGAAGGTCGACGTCTATGGCGACCAGCTGTTCGTGGTGGCGCGGACGGCCCACCTGGACGGCGAGAAGATCGGTTATGGAGAGACCGATATCTTCGTCGGCCCCAGCCACATCATCACGGTCCGGCATGGCTCGGCGCGCGCCCACCTGGAGCTACGCCAGCATCTGGAGGCCGCTCCTGGCCAGCTGCGGCACGGCCCCGACTACATCCTGCACGCCGTGCTCGACTTCATCGTCGACGGCTACTTTCCGATCGTCGATGCGATCGAGGAGAAGGTGCTGGAGATGGAGCGCTACGCGCTCGACGCCTTCCTGAGCCGGACCGAGGTCCTGCGGATCTTCGCCCTCCGTCGCGAACTGATGCGCTTCAAGCGGGTGCTTGCTCCGATGGAGGAGGTGGCCAGCCGGCTTGAGCACTATGAGATGCCCTGCATCGACCCGGACGTGCGGCCCTATTTCCGGGACGTCTGCGATCATGTCCGGCGCGTGGCCGCGCTGGTCGAGGCGCTCCGCGAGGTGCTCTCCTCGGTGTTCGAGGCCAGCAGCCTGATGGAGCAGCAGCGCCAGGGCGTGATCACCCGGCGGCTGGCGGCCTGGGCCGCGATCCTGGCGGTGCCGACCGCTATCGCCGGGATCTACGGCATGAACTTCGAGTTCATGCCGGAACTGACCTGGCGCTACGGCTATCTGATGGTGATCGTCGTCATCTTGGTGATCTGCCTGGGGCTCTACACCCAGTTCAAGCGTTCGAAGTGGTTGTAGCCATGGAACCCGTCGTCATTCCGCTGGACGCCGAACGGAGCGTCTCGGGGCTCTGGATGCGGCCACAGGCGGCGCGCGCGGCGTTGGTCCTGGCGCACGGCGCAGGCGCGGGCATGACACACAAGGCGATGGCCGCCACCGCAGAGGGGCTGGCGCAGCGCGGGATCGCCACCCTGCGCTACAATTTTCCCTACATGGAGCGCGGCTCCAAGCGGCCGGACGCGCCGGGGCTGGCGCACGCGGCGGTGCGGGCGGCGGTCGGCAAGGCCGCTGAGCTGGCCGCGGACCTGCCGCTGTTCGCCGGCGGCCGCTCGTTCGGCGGGCGGATGACCTCCCAGGCCCAGGCCGAGCAGGCGTTGCCCGGCGTGCGGGGGTTGGTCTTCTTCGCGTTTCCCCTGCATCCGCCCGGCAAACCCGGGGTCGAGCGGGCGGCGCATTTGGCCGATGTGAAGGTCCCGATGCTGTTCCTGCAAGGGACCAACGACGAGTTCGCCCGGTTCGACCTGCTGAACGAGACCCTCGCCGGGCTCGGCCCCAGGGCGAGCCTCACCTTGGCGCAGTTCGCCGATCATTCCTTCCACGCGCCGGCCAAGAGCGGCCGCAAGGACCCCGAGGTCCTGGCCGAAATTCTCGACGCCTGTCGCAGCTGGATGGCGGCGAACTAGACCGAGGCGGCGGCCCGTCCGGCGATCGGGGCTGCGTAGCCGGCGGCCTTGGCGCGGGCCTCGCCACGGACGATCTCCTTCAGCAGGTCGGCGACATAGACCCCGAAGTCGACCTGAATGGTGTGGCGCTTGGAGCGGTAGTACTGGCCCAGGTGGGCGATCTCGTCGCGCGTGGTGGTTTCGGTCATCTCCGCGGGCGAGGGCGGCAGGTAGCGGCCAGTCAGATAGGCGGCGGCCAGCTTGGCCTGCTGCTCGGCGAAATTCACCAGGGTCGGCAGCGGCTGGGCCAGGCCCATGTAGAACAGGTTGGGCACGGCCGGGTTCATCATCCGCTTGAACAGCGGCAGGCGATGGTCGGCGTCGGGGACCAGCGCCGGATCGTCGAAGAACGGGAAGCGCATGTCGTAGCCGGTGGCGAAGATGATGGCGTCGACGTCCTCGACGCTGCCGTCGGCGAAGCGCACCTGGTCGCCTTCCAGCCGTTCGATCGCCGGCTTGAACTTCACGTCGCCGCAGCCGGCGCGGGTCAGGAACTCGCCCGACACCGAGGGGTGGGCCTCCAGCGGCTCGTGGTCGGGCTTGGGCAGGCCATAGTCCTCCATCCGCCCGATCGACTTCTTGATCGCGGCGCGGGCCAGCGACAGGCCGAGCTTGCGCGGCATCCAGCTCGGCATGGCCGATTTGTCGGCCGGGCGGCCGTTCATGTACTTGGGCAGCACCCAGACGCCGCGGCGGGCCGAGACCCAGAGGTTCTTGGCGATCGGCCGCTGGGCCAGCTCCGAGGCGATATCCATCGCCGAATTGCCCATGCCGACCACCACGATGTTCTTGCCGCGCATGTCGACTGGATCGAACGGGTCGCGATAGGCGTGGCTGTGGAACGCCGCGCCGTTGAACTCGCCCTCATAGTCGGGGATGCGCGGGCTCCAGTGGTGGCCGTTGCAGACGAACAGCACGTCATAGACCCGGGTCTCACCGGTTGAGAGCTTGACCTCCCACAGGCCCTCGGCCGTGCGGCGCGCCTTCTCGACCGCGGTGTTGAAGGTGATGGTCGGGCGCAGGCCGAAGTGGTCGACATAGTCCTTGAAGTACTGGAAGAGCTGGGCGTGGTGCGGGAAGTCCGGCCAGTCCGCGGGAACCGGATAATCCTCGAACGCCAGCCGCCACTTCGAGGTGTCGATGTGCAGGCTCTCGTAGCAGGCCGAGAGCCCGTTCGGGTTGCGGTAGTACCAGTTGCCGCCGATGTCGTCGGACAGCTCGAAGCAGTCGTACGGGATCCCGTGATCCTTCAGCCGCTTGGCGGTCGTGAAGCCCGAACAGCCCGCGCCGATGATGCAGGCCTTTGGCGGCTGAGCCACGGCGTTCTCCCATACATGACCTTGGTTGCCCGGGAGGCTAGCGCCGGAGCGGCGGCGGCGCCTAGATTCACGTCGGGGAACCCGGCGCGCGGGCGGCCATGATCATCCGGGACGACTGGTCGGCCTCGGCAACTGGCGGCCCGCCTCGACCAGCAGGCCGCGGAACCAGGCATGGGCCGGATCGCGCTCCACCGCGCGCGACCAATAGGCGGTCAGGTCGAGCCGATTGAGCGGGAAGGGCGTCTCGAAGATCTCGATGTCGTGGCTGCGCTGGAAGCGCTCGGCCAGCCGACGCTGGATCAGGGCCAGGGCCGAGGAGGCCTCGATGATGCCCGGCAGGCTCAGAAACTGCTGGACCATCACTAGGTCATGCTGGTTCACGCCGATCTGGCGGAAGTTCACGTCCTGATGGGTGGCGGTGTTCTTTGGCGACATGCGGAAGCGCGCGTGGCGGGCGCCGTCGTAGACCTCGCGCGTCAGCGGCCCCTGGAAGGCGCGGCGCCGACGCGAGGCGATGACCACCATGTCGTCCTCGAACAGCAAGGCCGAGGCGATGTCCTTGCCCAGCCCCTCAGCGGTGTCGGCCGGGACGGCGACCACGTCGATCGCGCCGCGCAGGATCTGGGCCTGCAGGTCGCTGGGCACGTCCACGAAATAGACCGATGCGTTCGGGGCCCGTTCGGCGAACATCTGGGTCAGGGCCGGCCCGAGCAGGAAGGTGACGTAGTCGGCGGTCGCGACGACGAAACGACGGGACTCGGTCGAGGGATCGAACTGCGACGGGCGCAGCAAGCCCTCGACCTCAAGGCAGGCGCGCTCGGTCGGCTCGATGAGCTGCGCGCCCTTTTCGGTGAGCTCGAGCCGTCGCCCCACCATCACCAGCAGGTCGTCGTTGTAGGTCTCGCGCAGCCGCGCCAGCGCGGCGCTGACCGCGGACTGGCTGAGCCCGACGATCTCGGCCGTGCGGCTGACGCTGCGCGTGCGCAGCAGCTCGCGCAGGATCGGCAGCAGGTTCAGGTTATGACGGCGCAGCAGCAATCGTGGGTTCCGAAATGGATGGTCAGCTTGCGCAGGCGCGCGCTGATTGTCGATCCGCCCCCTTGAGGCGCAAGACCAACGCATCGGCGTCGGCCGGCGGATGGTCTCCACGCCAGACGATATGGGAGTCTGCGCGCACGATCATCAGGGCGCGCCAGTCGGCCGTGGCGTCCGGCCGTGGCGCGGTGACGACCGTCAGCGGCAGGCCTCCGGCCTTGGCCGCCTGCACCAGCGGTCCGCCGTCGCCGCCCGAGCTGAGCAACGTGTAGTCGGGGCCGAGATGGTCGAGGATCGAGCTTCCGTCCGCAAGCCGGAAGTGGGGCAGGCGGCATCCCGGCGCTGTCGAGGGCGTGAAGGCGCCCATGTCGTAGTCCGGCGGGGCCTCGCCGTCATAGGCGATGATCGGCGAGCCCTCGTAGAAGTATCCGAAGTTCAGCCCTTCGGGCGACATCTGCGGGACGTTGATCTCGAACAGGCGCTGGCCGAGAAACTGGCGGATGGCTTCGCCCTCGGGCGTGTCGGCGACCAGGGCCGGAGGGATGGCGCCGCCTGCGCGCATCGCCTCGACGTTCTCCATCACCTTGCGCATCGCGAAGTGGGAGACCTGCTGCGTGATCGGCTGGCGCTCGGCCTGATAGGCGTCGAGGATGGCCGAATCGGCCCAGCCCTTGATCACGCCGCAGAGCAGCCAGGACAGGTGGACGGCGTCGGCGACCCCGGCGTTCATGCCGTAGCCCGCGAACGGCACCCAGAGGTGGGCGGCGTCGCCGGCGATGAACACGCGGCCATCGCCGAAGCGCTCGGCGACCATGCGCCGACCGATCCAGTCCTCGTGGTTCAGCACTTCCCAGCCGAAGCTCTCGTCGACGCCCAGGACGTCGCGGATCGACTGGTCGAACGGCACATCCTCGAAACTCTCTTGGGCCCCGACGCCGCGGTGGACGAGCCAGACCTCCTCGCCGTCGATGGCCACGACCGTGCCGCTGCGCTTGGGGTTCTGGACCCAGCTCATCCAGGCCGGCCGCCGCTCGCCGAACAGGGCCTTGAGGCCTGGGGCGCGGATCAGGCTGCTGCGGGTGCGCGAGATCTCGGCGTCGCCGACCAGGCTGACGCCCATCGCCTTGCGGATCGTGCTGCGACCGCCGTCGCAGCCGGCCAGATAGTCGGCCCGTACATCGAAGACCTCCCCGTCGTCGGCCCGGCAATGGACCGTCACCCCGTCGGCGTCTTGGTCGTAGCCAAGGACCGAGGTGCGGTTGAGCACGGTGATCGCAGGCAGCGATCTCACCCGCTCGTAGAGGATCGGCTCCAGATAGAGTTGGCTGACCCGGACCATCGATTCCGGGGTCGGCCAGTGGCTGTCGTGGAATCCGGGCTGCGGACGCTCGGCCCTGGACGGCATGCGGATGCGGGTCAGCTCGTGCCCCGCGACCGCGGTGCAGTAGATGGTGTCGGTGGGATAGTCGTCGGGCAGGCCGGCGGCCCGCACCGCCTCCGACACGCCCAGCCGACGAAAGATCTCCATCGTGCGGGCCGCCACCGTGTTGCACTTGGCGCTGGGGGGCTCGCCGGCGGCGCGGGCCTCGATGAGCACCACCTCGACCCCGCGCAGGGCGGCGTCGATGGCCAGGCTCATGCCGACCGGGCCAGCGCCGGCGACAGCGATGGAGGTTCTGTACTTCGGCTGCATGTTCTCATCCCACAGCCCGCACCAGCGCGGATGGCAGCGACTGTGAGATCGACGAGGCATCACGCCAAATCGATATGCCGCAGCGAGCTATCGATCAGGCTGAAGGGTCAGACGGTTCTCGCTGGACGAATTGTCAATTTTGGCGAACGCGCGGGGATCAACGGGAGGCCGGCGAGGGCCTAGCCTGACTGAAATCGCCGGCCGGAAAGGCTGCGGGCCGGGCCCGACAAGGCGATGCAGACGGAGGAAACATGGCGGACGGCAATCAGGTCCACGCTGCGTGGGAGCGTGAAGAGATCCTGTCGCTCTTCGACCCGTCGTCGGGTCGGCTCGACCGGCGGATCTATGACGACGAGGCGATCTACCGGTTGGAGCTCGAGCGGATCTTCGCCCGTGGCTGGAACTTCATGTGCCACGAGTCCCAGATCCCCAACGCCGGCGACTACTTCATCAACTACATCGGCGAGGATCAGGTCATCGTCGTCCGCGACGGCGAAGGGCAGGTCAACGTCCTGCTGAACACCTGCCGCCATCGCGGCAACGCGCTGTGCCGGGCCGAGCAGGGCAACGCCAAGTCGTTCGTCTGCAGCTACCACGGCTGGAACTATGCGCTGAACGGCGACCTGATCGGCGTTCCGGGCCTGAAGAACTACTATCGCGGCGACTTCGACAAGAGCCAGCACGGGCTGGCCAAGGCCGCCCAGGTCGACAGCTATCTCGGCTTCTACTTCGCCACGCTCGATCCGCAGGCGCCGCCGTTGCACGACTTCCTCGGT
Source organism: Phenylobacterium sp. (assembly GCA_017991675.1). Taxonomy (GTDB): domain Bacteria; phylum Pseudomonadota; class Alphaproteobacteria; order Caulobacterales; family Caulobacteraceae; genus Phenylobacterium. The sequence goes on from JAGOQB010000001.1 coordinate 64,095, forward strand.
GACGTCGGCCGCGCGGGACTGGGCATGGCCGCCGCCTACGGGGACGTGATCGTCCTCGACGGCATCCAGAAGAACGTCATCGACTGCAACTGGAAGATCGCGGTCGATAACCTCTTCGACTGGTACCACGTGATGTACAGCCACGCCTCGGCCAACAGCTCGGGCTTCCTGGACCTCTCCCAGATCCTGCACCCCGACAGCCAGCTGGTGATGCTGGGCGAGTATGGCCACGGCATCGGCGGTCCGGGCATTCCCAAGCCGATGCAGGACCAGCTCGACCAATTGAGCGACGCCCAGCGCGAGGAGGTCTCCAAGACCATGCCGTTCCGGCTGCGTCCGGCGAGCGCCAAGGACCTGATGGGAGCGACCGGGGTGCGCAGCATGGGGCACCCGAACATCTTCCCGAACCTCTGGATCACGCTCAACGGCACGCAGCTCTGCCTGCGCCTGCCGCGCGGTCCAGGCGCCACCGAGCTCTGGTGGTTTACGGTCACGCCCAAGGAATTCAGCCCCGAGCAGCGACGCGCCGTCGTTCGTACGGCGACCCACCTGTTCGGACCGGCGGGCCTGCTCGAGCAGGACGACGGCGAGAACTGGAGCCAGAGCACGCGCGCTTCCCGCGGGGTCTTCAGCCGTGGCCTGGACCACACCCTCCAGATGGGCCTTGGTCGCGACGAGGCGGTCGCCGAGCCCGGCGGCGGCGCGGCGATCGACACCTGCATCAGCGAACACGGCCAGCGTTGGCTCTACCGCTCCTGGACCGAATGGCTGGCGGCCAAGGACTGGGCCGACCTCAAAGCCAATCACTCGGCCCCGCCGAAGGGGAAGGTCTGATGAGCGCGCTCGACATCACACGGCCGGCGGCGGCGCCGGGGCTCGACCCGGTCCTGCTGCAGCACCGGGTCGAGCAGTTCCTCTACGAGGAGGCGGCCCTGCTCGATGCGCGCCGGTATCGCGATTGGCTCGCCCTGATCGCCCAGGACATGCACTACTGGATGCCGATCCGGCGGACCGTGACCCAAGCCGAGGTGGCGATGGAGTTCACCAAGGTCGGCGACATGGCCTTCTTCGATGACGACCGCGAGATGCTGGAGATGCGGGTCAAGAAACTTGAGGCCGGTTCGGCATGGTCAGAGGACCCGCCATCGCGCTCGCGCCATTTCATCACCAATGTGCGGGTCACCGAAACCGCCGGCGACGAGATCACGGCCGAGAGCTGTTTCTGTCTCTATCGGACCCGGCTCAACACCGAGGTCGACACCTGGACCGGCCGCCGGATCGATGGGCTGCGCCGCGTCGGCGATCGGTTCCTGCTGACCCGTCGTCACCTGTTCCTGGACCAGACGCTGATCCGCTCCACCAACATGAGCACCCTGTTCTGAGGCGATGACGATGACGCGGCTGAAGGGAGAAGTCGTTCTGATCACCGGCGGCGCCTCGGGGCTGGGCCGCGCCGTCGTCGACCGGTTCGTGGAGGAGGGCGCCAAGGTGACGGTGCTCGACCGGTCGGCCGACCGGCTGGCGGCGCTCGAAGCGACCCACGGCGGGCACGTGCTCGGCGTCGAAGGGGATGTTCGCGTGCTCGCCGACCACCAGCGCGCGGTCGCAGGCTGCCTCGAGCGCTTTGGAAAGCTCGACTGCGCAATCGGAAACGCCGGGATCTGGGACTATTCCGTGTCGCTCGACGCTATCCCGGAGGATCGGATCGACGCCGCCTTCGACGAGATGTTCCACATCAACGTGAAGGGCTATCTGCTGTTGGCCAAGGCGGCCTTGCCCAGCCTGGCCGCCAGCGGCGGTTCGATCATCTACACCGTGTCCAACGCCGGCTTCGATCCGGCCGGCGGCGGGCCGCTCTACACCGCCACCAAGCACGCCGTGGTCGGCTTGATCCGCCAACTCGCCTTCGAGTTCGCGCCGGTCGTCCGGGTCAACGGGGTCGCGCCGGGCCCGATCTCGACCGATCTGCGGGGCGCCGGCGCGCTGGGGCTTGCCGAACAGTCGATCGGCAGCATCGGCATCGAGGCGCTGGCCGGGCCGAACATGCCCCTGGCGATGGTCCCGTCCGCCGACGAGTACGCAGGCGCCTATGTCATGCTGGCCTCGCGCCGCGACAACCGCGCGGCGACCGGAGGCGTGGTCAGCCTCGACGCCGGTATCGCCGTCCGCGGCATCGGCCGCCCCGCGATGGGGAGCTACCTCGCGGACAAATACAGCGCAGGGACCGCAGCGGAATGAGCGGCCCTGAGGACATGGCGCGGCGATCCCCACGTCGGGACGTCCGGATGGACGGGGTCGAATTTTACCGCACGACCGCGGACGGCGGCGTTCGCCGGATCCTGCCCGCCGGCCGTAATTCCTATTGCGTCATGCTGCGCAAGGGACGGCTCGATTTGGAGATCGAGTATCCCAAGGTCGCCACCCTGACGCTCAATCCGGGCGACGTGGTGGCGGTGAGCGGCCTGGCCGCCCATGCTTTCGTCCCGCCAGGCGCCCAGGCCGCGACCGCGCCGTTCGCGCGCGGCCCGATGGACGAGGCGCCCGTCGGCGCCAGCGAGCTGATCATCGGGGTGGTGCCGAGCGAACCGCTGGCGCTGGGATCCCTGATGCTCGGCCCGATCCTGATCCGGCCGGACGAAGACCCGGGCCGGTCGCGGCAGGTGTGGCGGGCGGCGGAGATGCTGGAGGACGAGTACCTGGCCGGCCCGTCGCCAGATCACGCCCTCGTCGTGCGGCGGCTGGCTGAGCTGATGATGATCAACTTCACCCGCCAGGCCGTGCGCGATCGCAACGAGCAGGATGGTCCGGCCCTGGCCGCCGGGGTCGAGCGCCAGATCGTCAAGGCCCTGGACGCCTTCCTGGACGCGCCCGACCGCCATTGGGACCTGCCCAGCCTGGCCAGGACCGCGGGCATGTCGCGCACCCGCTTCGCCCAGACCTTCAAGGCGGTGACCGGCGAGACGCCGGCCCTGATGCTGACCCGGCTGAAGCTGGGCTCGATCGCCCACCGGCTAACCAACGAGAGCCTGAGCGTCGAGGCCGCCGCTGAGGCCGCCGGCTACAGCTCGGCGGCCGCATTCGTCCGCGCCTTCCGGCGCGTGCATGGCGACACCCCGGCTCGCTGGCGACGGCGCGCCGGGCAAGGGGAGGGTGTCCATGAAACTTGAAAAGGGCCAGGTCGCCCTGGTGACTGGCGCCTCGCGCGGTCTTGGCGTGGAGATCGCGCGCCAGCTGGCGGAGCGCGGGCTGGACCTGGTGCTGGCGGCGCGCTCGGCGGCGGCTCTTGAGGCCGTCGCAGCCGACCTCCGCGCCGCCAGCGGCCGGCGGGTGCGGACTGTGGCGACCGATCTCGCCGATCTCGGCGCGCTCGACGCGTTGGCGCAGGCCGCCGGGCCCATAGACATCCTGGTCAACAACGCCGGCGTCGAGGGGGCGCAGGCCTATGACGAGCGCAGCGCGGCCGAGATCGCGCAGACCATCGCGGTGAACCTGACCGGGCCGATGCTGCTCAGCCGCGCCGTGCTGCCCGGCATGTTGGCCCGGGGACGCGGCCACATCGTCAACATCGCCTCGGCGGCCGGCCTCGTCGCCGTGCCGTTCAACGAGCCCTACAGCGCCACGAAGTTCGGCCTGGTCGGCTTCACTCGGGCGCTGCGGATGACGGCGCAGGCCAGCGGCTGGCCGGTCAGCGCTTCCGCGGTCTGCCCCGGGTTCATCGACGGCGCCGGCATGTTCGAAGCCCTGAAACAGGAGTTCGGCGTGCCTGCGGAGGGCATGGGTTCGGCCCCGCTCGACCAGATCGGCCAGGCGGTGATCGACGCCATCGAGCAGGATCTTCCCGACGTCATCGTGGCCCAGGGCGACCTGCGGCAGGCCGCGGCGATGAGCATCCTTCAGCCGCAGGCGGTGGAGGCCGCCAGCGTCGGGTCTCCGGCCGCCGCGATGTTCCAGGCGGTGGCGGCGGCGCGGCGCATGGCGGGCGAGAGGGATCACGCCGGCTGATGGGTGGCATTGCGACTATCGATTTTGCGAATGGGCGCCGGCGCGGAACGTTCGCCGCCAAGGAGGACCAGATGTCCGCTACACTTGATGCGACCATCCACGCGGTCGCCGATGATCTGCTGGCGGCCCGGCGCAAGGGCGCGGCCATCGCCGCCGTGCGCGGCCGGCTGCCGGCCAAGGATCTGACGGCCGCATATGCCGTGCAGAAGCTCAATATCGACCGGCTGGTGGCGGGCGGGCGGCGGCGCGTCGGCCGCAAGATCGGCCTGACCTCGGAAGCCGTCCAGCGACAGCTGGGCGTCGACTCGCCCGACTTCGGGGTGCTGCTCGACGACATGGACTTCAGCGTCGGCGACATTCCTCTGAAAGGGCTGATCGCCCCGCGGGTGGAGGCGGAATTCGCGCTCCGGCTGGCGCGCGACATCACGCAGGCCGGCTTGGCGGGCGCGGCGCTGGCGCCGTTCGTCGAGGCGGTGGCGGTTTCGGTGGAGATCGTCGACAGCGCCACGAACTGGGACATCGATATCGTCGACACCATCGCCGACAACGCCTCAAGCTGCGGCTTCGCGGTGGGTGCGTGGCGGGCCTTCAGCCCCGAGCTGGGCCTGCCGGCGCGCGCGATGCGGCTGCTGCGCGGCGGCGAGACGATCTCGCAAGGCCTCGGCGCGGCGACCCTGGGCGATCCCTTGAACGCGCTGGCCTGGCTGGCCGAGGCGTCGATCGCGGTCGGGGACCCGCTGCGCGCCGGAGAGGTCGTGCTGTCCGGGGCCCTCGGCCCAATGGCGGCCCTGACCGCCGGCGACTACCGCGTCGAGATCGACGGCTTCGACCCGCTGCTCCTGAGGGCCGTGGCATGACGACCAAGGTGGCGATCATCGGTTCCGGCAACATCGGGACCGACCTGATGATCAAGATCATGCGCCTGTCGAAGGTGCTGGAGATGGGCGCCCTGGTCGGCGTCGATCCGAACTCCGACGGCCTCAAGCGCGCCGAGCGGATGGGCGTGCCGATCACGGCCGGCGGCATCGACGGCCTGGTGGCCCTGCCGGGGTTCTCGGACATCGAGATCGTGTTCGACGCGACCTCGGCCGGCGCCCATGCGCGCCACGACCAGATCCTGCGCGCCCACGGCAAGAAGGTCATCGACCTGACCCCGGCGGCCGTCGGCCCCTACACGATCCCGCCGGTCAACGGCGCGGCCAACCTCGACGAGCCGAACGTCAACATGGTGACCTGCGGCGGCCAGGCGACGATCCCGATCGTGGCCGCGGTGAACCGGGTCAGCCCGGTCATCTATGGCGAGATCGTCGCCTCGATCGCCTCGAAGTCCGCCGGCCCCGGCACCCGCGCCAACATCGACGAGTTCACCGAGACCACCTCCCGGGCCATCGAGGTCGTCGGCGGGGCGCGGCGCGGCAAGGCGGTGATCGTGCTCAATCCGGCCGAGCCGCCGCTGATCATGCGCGACACCGTCTACTGCCTGTGCGAGGGCGGCGACCAGGACGCCATCCGCGCCTCGATCGAGGCGATGGTCGCCGAGGTTCAGACCTACGTCCCCGGCTACCGCCTCAAGCAGGCGGTGCAGTTCGAGACGATCAGCGACAACGAACGGCTGCTGATCCCGGAGATGGGCGAGGCGTTCGCCGGCCTGAAGGTCTCGGTGTTTCTCGAGGTCGAGGGCGCGGCCCACTACCTGCCGGCCTATGCCGGCAACCTCGACATCATGACCTCGGCGGCGCTGAAGACAGCCGAGCGCATCGCCCAGCGCCAAGGCGTCGCCGCATGAGCAAGCTCTACATCCAGGACGTCACCCTGCGCGACGGCATGCACGCCATCCGCCACAGGTACTCGCTCGACGATGTGCGGACGATCGCCCGGGCTCTCGACGCGGCCAAGGTCGACGCCATCGAGGTGGCGCACGGCGACGGGCTGTCGGGCTCGTCGTTCAACTACGGCTTCGGCGCCCATACCGACTGGGACTGGATCGCCGCGGTCGCCGAGGTGATCACCCACGCCAGACTGACCACCTTGCTGCTGCCCGGGATCGGCACGATCCACGACCTGAAGCACGCCTACGACCTGGGCGTCCGGTCGGTGCGGGTCGCGACCCATTGCACCGAGGCCGACATCTCCAGGCAGCATATCGAGGCCGCTCGCGAGCTTGGCATGGACGTCTCCGGCTTCCTGATGATGAGCCACATGAGTCCGCCCGAGGCCCTGGCCCAGCAGGCCCTGCTGATGGAGAGCTACGGCGCCCACTGCGTCTACGTCACCGACAGCGGCGGAGCGATGACCATGGACGACGTCGCCGCCCGGCTGCAGGCCTATGACCGGGTGCTGAAGCCGCAAACCGAGCGCGGCGTCCACGCCCACCACAACCTCTCGCTCGGCGTCGCCAACTCCATCGCCGCGGTCCAGAACGGCGCGATCCGCGTGGACGCCTCGCTGGCCGGCATGGGGGCGGGGGCCGGCAACGCCCCGCTGGAGGTCTTCATCGCCGCCGCCGACGTCTATGGCTGGGAACATGGGACCGACCTGTTTGCGCTGATGGACGCCGCCGAGGACCTGGTCCGCCCGCTTCAAGACCGGCCCGTGCGCGTCGACCGCGAGACGCTCAGCCTCGGCTATGCCGGCGTCTATTCCAGCTTCCTGCGCCATGCCGAAAAGGCCGCCGAGACCTACGGCCTCGACGTGCGCAGCATCCTGCTCGAGCTCGGCCGCCGCCGCATGGTCGGCGGCCAGGAAGACATGATCGTCGACGTCGCGCTCGACCTGAAGCACCGCCAGCCCGCCGCCTGAAGCGGCCGGCCCGCCAATATCAAAATCCGGAGGAAACATGTCCGTCGCCGAGGCGCTTGCGCCGTTCACAGAGCAATCCACCAGCCGCACCGTCCAGACCAAGCGCTGGAAGCTGCACTACAACGAGGCTGGCGCGGGCTCGCCGATCATCCTGTTGCACGGCACCGGGCCAGGCGCGACCGGCTGGAGCAACTTCCACCAGAACATGGCCGTGCTCTCGGCCAACCATCGCGTCATCGCGCTGGACTTCCCCGGCTGGGGCGGCTCGGAGGTGTTCGACTGCAGCGGCGAGCCGCGCAACGTCGCCAACGCCGAGGCGGTGAAGCTGCTGATGGACGAATTGGGCCTGGAGAAGGCCGCGCTGGTCGGCAACTCCATGGGCGGGGCCGCGACGCTGGAGTTCATGGCCCGCTATCCCGACCGTATCAGCCACGCGATCACCATGGGCTCAGGGCTGTTCGGCGTGCCGAACATGTTCACGCCGGGCGGCCCCTCGCAGGGCATCCGGGTGATTTTCGAGACCTACATGAACCCAACGCCGGAAAACTTCCGCCGGCTGGTGGAGATCATGGTCTACGACGCCTCATTCGTGACCGACGAGCTGACCCAGCAGCGCTCGGCCGGCGCGCTGGCTCAACGCGAGCACCTGACCAACTGGCTCAAGGGTGGCCCGCTCGGACAGGGCGGGATGTTCGCCGGAATCGAGGAGCTGATGAGCAAGCTGGCGGTCAGCCAGGTTCCGACCCTGATGATCCACGGCCGTGACGACAAGACCGTGCCGATGGAGGTCACGCTGAAGACCGCCAGCCTGATCCCCAACAGCCGCGCGGTGATCCTCAACCGCTGTGGGCACTGGGCCCAGGTCGAACACGCCGACGAGTTCAACGGCCTGGTGCGGGGTTTCGTCGACCGCAAACCCGCCTCGGCCGCCAAAGGCGGCTTTGGCGGCTGATCGGGGGAAAGTAAATGACCATCGGATCGCTGGGTTACGTAGGCTTCAAGGCCGATGACCTCAACGCCTGGGCCCGTTTCGGGACTGAAACCCTCGGCATGATGCCGGTCGCCGCGCCGGAGGGGACGCTGCGGTTCCGCATCGACGCCCAGGCCTGGCGGGTCTGCGTCGAGCCGGGCCCGGAGAACGACATCGGCTTCGTCGGCTTCGAAGTCGCCGGCCCGTCCGAGCTGGCGGCGCTGCGCGAGCGGCTGCTCGCCGACGGCGTCGAGGTGAGCGAGCCTGCGCCCGAGCACCTGAAACTGCGCGGCGTCAGCGGTATGATCGCCTGTCACGATCCCCAGGGGCTGCTGGTCGAGATCTACTATGGGCCGACCGAACGGCGCGAGGTTCCGTTCGTCTCCCCGGCCGGGGTCAGCGGCTTTGTGACCGGCGACCAGGGCCTGGGCCACGTCGTGCTGTCGGCCGCGGACATCGGCGCTGCGCGGGCCTTCTATCGCGACCTGCTCGGCTTCAAGCTCTCGGACATCATCCGGATGCAGATCACCGAGGAGTTCGGGATGGATCTGGAATTCTACCACTGCAACCCGCGCCACCACACGCTGGCGCTGCTGCCGCTGCCGGTGCCGCGTCGGCTGAACCACTTCATGCTGCAGGTCGAGAGCCTCGATGACGTCGGCTTTGCGCTCGACCGGGTCGCGGCCGCCAAGATCCCGCTGATGAACACCCTGGGCAAGCATACCAACGACCACATGGTTTCGTTCTACGCCCAGACCCCGTCAGGGTTCGAGGTCGAGTTCGGCTGGGGCGCGCGGGACATCGACGAGGCCTGGCGCGTGGTCCGGCACGACAAGACCAGCATCTGGGGCCACAAGCGCCAGGGCTGAGGCCCGCCTAGATCCGTGGCAGGCCGTCCATGATCGCCGTCAGCGCCATGGCGGTCTCGCGCTCCATGGCGCTGTGGCCGGCGTTGGTCATGACGAAGGTCGCCGGCGGCGCGCCCAGGTCGGTCAAGGCCGCCGCCAGGCGCGAGGCCTGGGGCAGGGGACAGACCTGGTCGAACCGGCCGTGGACGATGTGGGTCGGCACGCCGACCAGCTTGTCGGCGTTGCGGACGATGTAGTCCGGCTCCAGGAACAGCTGGTTGGCGAAGAAGTGGGCTTCGATCTGCGCAAAGCAGAGGGCGAAGTCCGCCTCGCCGAATTTCCCGGCGTCGGCGGTGTCGGGGATCATGTTCGAGATCGTGCCTTCCCAGACCGACCAGGCCAGCGCCGCCTGCAGCTGGCGCTCGCGCTCGGCCTCGGTCGCCGGCGTCATGTCGAAGATCGCCTTGTAGGCCCCCATCATGTCGTCGCGGTCGGAGGCCGCGATCACCTCCACGAAAGCCTTCCACTCGTCCGGATAGGTGACGTAGGAGCCGGGCTCGCTGAGTTCGAACGGCGTCTGCGCGAACACCGCGGCGTTGCCCTGGTACATGTAGAGCAGGTCTTCCTTGGTCCCGAGGAAGATCCCGCGCAGGATCAGCGAGGCGACGTTCTGCGGGTGGCGGATCGCATAGACCATGGCCAGGGTGCTGCCCCAGCTGCCGCCGAAGACATGCATCTTGCCGGAAATCGAAAGCGCATCGCGCAGGGCGTTGATGTCGGCGACCAGATGATCGGTCGTGTTGTCGGCGAGGGCGACCTTCGCTCCAGCCGAGGCGACGGTCGGCTCGCTCTTCCCGCAGCCGCGCTGGTCGAACAGGATCACGCGGTAGCGCTTCGGATCGAAGAAGCGCGACATGACCGGCGCGCAGGCGCCGCCGGGCCCGCCATGCAGGAACATCACCGGCTCGCCGTCGGGGTTTCCGTATTCTTCCCAATAGAGCTTGTGGCCGGGCGACACCGCCAGCAGCCCCGAGCGGTTGGGCTGCGCCTGGGGATAGGACCACTGGTCGGTGATCTTGCTGGTCGCCTGCAGTTTCGAGAAGTCCACGGGGCTGCTCCGGATCCGTCGCTTTGAACGCGGCTTGGACCCGCGCATGCCCTCACGTCAACCCGGCGTGGCCTCGCCCACAGCTTGGCCTCTGAGAGTCAATAGAACAGCAGCAGGCTGCCTGCCCGCAGCGCCGAGAGCGCCCATGGGCCTGGTTACACGCGGGCTCCATAGCTGTTTGCGGCCTCCTGCCCGGGCTCGAGGCCCACCCAGAGCACGAAGCCGAGCCAGACGAGCAGCGCCATGGTGGAGACCGCGAGCGACAGGCTGGCGCCGGCCAAGGCCATGCCGATCGTCCCAAGGTTGCTCGCCGCCAGGGCGGTGAACAGGCTGAAGGCGCCGGCGACCACTGCCGGAACCGCCGCGACCAGCACCAGCAGGCCCGAACGACCGAAGTCGTGCAGCCGCTTGGCCGCCAGGCAGGCCCACGGATAGATCAACGCCAGCGAGGCCAGGGCGCCGACCACCGGGATCAGGCCGGCGACGACGCCGACACAGATCAATCCCGCCGCGCCGATCCAGAATTGAGCCCTGCCGATGCGACCGCGCCCCGACAGATACAGCGTCTGCCAATCGATCTCCTTGAGATCCATGTCGTCTCCTTTCTTGTTATCGCGTGAGGTGGTTCATCTGCCGGGAGAGAAAGTCTGCGCGGCGGTCCCGTCGTTGACGGTGATCGGCCCGGACACCGGCCCTTCGAAGAGGTACCGCAGGCGGGTCTCGCCGCCCGGGGCGACGTAGACCAGCAGCGGCAGCTCGCCGCTGCGCGGGCCGCGCACCGGATAGAGCGCGCTTCGCGTGGTCGCCTTCGCCCCGTCGGCGTCGACGGCGCTGAACTTGATCCAGCCTTTGGAGGTGGTCAGCACCTTGCGGCCGGGGTTGCGCAGGGTGACGAACAGCTCGGTCCGGCCGTCGCGCCCCCTGGCGACGCCGTCGATCCGCAGGTCGAACTGGCTCAGCTCTTTGAACGGACCCGCGCCGAACGCCTGCAGCGGCGCCAGCATCGCGCCCGGTTGGACGCCGGACAGGGCGAAGGCCAGGGACTTCTCGTCGCTCTCGCGAATGCTCACCACGCTGAGCGGCGTGGTCGAGGGCGGGCTCATGACGAAGCGGAAACGCAATTCTCCGCCGGGCGGAACGACCGGGGTGGACTGAAACGACTCCGGCGTTTCGGCGCCGGTGCGCCAGATCTGGCTCTCGCTGGTTCCGACGCCGTCCGCGTCATAGGCCACCGCCTTGAAGACTCCGGCGCCGATGGAGATGTCGCGGTTCGTCGTATTCTTGGCCGTCAGGAACACGTGGACGGTTCCGTTGCGGGCGGCGACGGCGCGTTCGAAGCGGACGTCGAAGTCTTCCAGACGATGGGGGATCCCGGCTTGCGCCACAGGCCCGGTCGCGACCGGCGGTGTCGGCGGCTGGGCAGGCGGCGGGGGCGTCGGCGACTCGGTTTGAGTCGGCGGCGCGGACGGCGATTGTTCAGTGGCGGCGACGCGCTTTCCGCTCCAGGTCGAAGGGCTGGAGGAGCCGGCCTGCTGCGCCGTACCGCTAAAGCTGTTCCGGGCGGCGTCGAAGGTCAGAACCACGTCGGCGACGTGCGCGGCGTAGAGCGATTGGCCCCGCAGCACCCCCTCGCTGGCGCCGTCGCGCAATTCGATGCGGCCGCCGTCGACTTCACGGCCGTCGCCGGCGCGCGCCACCATCCGACCGCGCAGGACGCCGTCCTCGCCGAGCGCTAGGGTCACGCGGCCATAGGTCGTATCCCAGTCCCCCGCGAAGGGCGTCAGATCCTGCGCGGGGACGGCCGGCCCCGGGGTTTCGGCCGGCTGTTGCGGCGCCTCCTCGGCGATCCAGGGCTTCTCGCCGACCTGATTGAGAAACAGCCGCCGGTAGGCCGCTCCCCCATTGCCCGCGAAGGCCGGCTGGGCCGCGCCGCCCAAGCCTTGCCACTGGTTGCCGGCGTCCAATGAGCGAACCCAGCCCAGCATCAGGTTGCGGAATTCACTGGGCGGCCCGCCAAGGGCCGCGCCCTTGGCGCTCATGGCGGCGTTGAGCTCGTTCAGGCCCTGATCGCCCAGCAACATGAGCTTGGTGAGCTGCAATGTGTTGAAGGCCGGCGGCAGATCGTTGATCCGCCACTTCGCCGAGGCGTTCGAGTAGCCGGCGTCGTCGATCTTCAGATAGTCGCGGTTGAACGTCGCCAGGTCGATCGGATGGTCGACCTCGCCCCCATGGGCCCCGCCGCGACGGTTCATGACCTCGTCGAAGTGGTTCTCGGGGTTCTTCATGTAGTCCGCCCATTCGTCGGCGGTGCGGCCGCTTACTCCCTTGATCAGCAGGTCCATGGGCGCCTGCATCAGGGCCCGGAACGCTTCGCGCACCGGCGGGGGCAGGATGCCGTCGATCACGCTCGATATGAACGCGACGGTTGCGACGGCCGCGTCGGGCGTCCCGGCCATCGAGGCCAGGTGGTCGACCACGTACTGGTCCATGACCGCCTTGGCCCGGACCATGTCCGACCCGCCTTCATTGTAGACGATCGCCTTGGCGATCTCGTGGCTGACGGCCGGGAAGGCGGCCAGGCCGTCGTCGATGTCCTTGATCCAGGCCCGCTTGTACTCGGCTGCAGGACCGTTCGTCGCGGCGTAGGCCAGCCGCGCGGGACCGCTCTTGGACATGCGGGTGCGGTCATATTCCTCGACCTGTCGCTGCAGGCCGTTGCGCAGGCTCGAAAAGATGTAGGGGATCGAGCGGGTGACGCCGCTCCCCTTCAGCAGCTTCTGCTCGAGCAGGCCGCCCGGGGCGGCGTAGGTCAGCTCGCGGTAGATGAAACTCTCCACCCCGGAGATGCTCACCTGGTTCTGGGTGATCGTCCCGTAGTAGGTGCTGGTCCTCCGCGTCACCGTCTCCTCGTCCATGCCGAGGTCCTCGCGCTTGCGCGGGCTCAGCGGGCCGCCGGTAGTGACGCTGGAGGAGATGGCGCTGGTCGTTTGCGGCGTTCGCTTGCCGATATAGCCCTCCAGCACCAGGTGCTTGGCCGCATTGGTGGGATCGGGCGTGAGCATGAACTCGCCGCCGGCGAAGTGATTGACGAAGGTATGGGCGAACACGTCGCCCGCCGCGTGGGTCAGGTAGCCGACCGTAAAGGCGCGCACCTGCGGGCTGGCGTTATCCAGGAAGCCGCGCCGCCACAGGTGGGCCAGCCAGGCGTTCGAGCCCCCCGCGCCCTGGCCGACGGCGTGCGCTGCGTCAGGATGGATCACCTGCTGGCCGGTGAGGATGTCCGGATAGGCGTCCGGTCCCAGCACCCCTGCGCGATACTGCTGGGGCGCGGCCTTCAACGCGGCCAGGACGTCCGGATCGACCTTGAACTGACCGAGTTCGCCGACGATTTTGCCCGTCCGGTAGTCGGTCTCGTAGAGGGTGACCTTGTCGTCGTCGATCGCGTCGCGCAGCGCTTCCTCGGCGAGATAGATGTGGGTCTTCGGCTTCCAGGCGTGGGCCGGCGAAACCGCGACCAGGGTCGTCAGGGCGGCGACGCCGCAGAGCAGGACGCGCCTCATTTCCAGACGTCTCCGTCGTTCGACGGCTGCGGACCGGCCTGGGCTTCGCAGGCGGCGTTCGTCGAACCGGCCGACCGGGCCAGGTTCAGCGCCGCGCCGGCGAGCGCCCCCGCCACACGGGCACTCGCTGCATTCCGGCTGTCGTACGGCAGGGCGGCGGCGACGCTGGACGGGTCGCCCGACAGCGCCGCCCCGACCACCGCCGCGGCGGTGGAGTTGCGTCCCGATCCTCCCATGCCGCCGGCGATGGCCTCCCCAAGGCCGGCGTCGCGCGCGGCCGCCAGCAGACCCCCGAGAGCGCTGGGCTTGCGCGGCTGAGCCTGCGGGGGCGGGGGAGCGCCGCAAGCGACCTGCGCCTGGGCGAGCGCGGGGCTGGTGATCAGGAACGCGGCGAGGCTCGCCGCCGCAAGACGGGTTGGAAGCATGGGTGATCTCCGTTGGAAAATCAGCGGCGGGCCGGGCAGGCGGCGGCGATGCGCCGGCTGGTCGTGACGATCTTCACGTCCATCGGCCTACCGGCGACGATCGTCCGCGAGCTCAGGTTCGCGCTGAAGGAGGTCGGCGTGTAGGTCCCGGTGTGGTGGAACGTCGTCTTGGAGCCGTCGAGCGTACACGCGCCGGCCAGCACGAACCTGCCGCCGCTGATCTGCCGCTGAGCGTAGTCGCACCGGCCTTCGGTCCATTCGGCCAGCACCTGCTCGAGGGTTTGGGTCTTGGCCTCGGCTGCGGTCAGGCACTCATGCTGGACGTCAGGCTCGGGGTCGCCGGCGATGCGGGTGACGATCTCATAATAGCCGGGAAGAAGGCTCGTCTGCGCGATGGCCGCAGCCGCTGGGAGGCCGAGCGCCAGGGCGGCGGCCGCGATCAAGGTCTTGCACTGCATGGATAGGCTCCAATTGCGGCGCGCAGTTCGGCGCGCCCGGCCTTGGCGGGTCGGGTGAACTGCACGCGGATCTGGTCGGAAGGCGTTGGGGTTAGGCGAGACCGAGCAGCGGCCCGCGCGTCACCGATCTCCAACGGACGTCGGGTGTCTGGTCGTGGCCGTCGGCCGTCATCGCGAATTCGCCCCGTGCCGCGGGATGCGGCGTGGCGCTGCGTCTACGTCCGCATGCCTTCGGGGACTTCCTAAAGGCTTCCTATGACGGCGTTCGGTCGCCTAAAAGAATCCTATCCGCTGGCCATCGGCGGAAGCGGGGGACATGTGAAACCGGCCATAGACGCTGATCTGGCGGCATTCATGCTGCGTTCGGTGATGATCACGACGGCCACCGGCGGCCCCGACTCACGCCCGGCCATCGGCCGCGGGGTCGGCCTCCGGCTGGGCGAGGACCGGTCGATCCTCGACCTGCTGGTCTCCCGGGCGCAGTGGCCGGCGATGATCAGCGACCTGCGCGTCGGCGCGGCGTTCGCGGTGACGCTCAGCGACCCGACCGATTACCAGACCTACCAGATCAAGGCGCGGCTGGCCGAATTCGGCGATGCGGACGCCGACGATGTGCACTTGGCTGACAGCTATGTTCGCCGCATGACGCAGACCTTGCTGGAGCTTGGCGTAACGGCGCAGCAGCTGGCCTGCTGGCTCATTCCCCGGGACCTCGTCAGGCTGCGCCTGATCCCCATGGCGGTCTTTCGCCAGACGCCGGGCCCCGGGGCCGGAACGGCCCACGCCAGCGCGGGGACGGCCGCGTGAACATGCCCCTCCGCCTGCTTCGCGACTGTTTCGAGGGAGTTATTCCCTCGATCATCGCCACCTTGGACGACGAGGGCGTTCCGAATGTCTCGTACCTGTCGCAGGTCCACTATGTCGACGATGAGCACGTCGCGCTGTCCAACCAGGTCTTCTCCAAGACCGCACGCAACGTGGAGCTGACGGGGCAGGCGAGCGTCCTCGTGGTCGACGGCCGCACCGGCCAGCAGTACGAGCTCGACCTGCTGTTCGACCGCGCCGTCCAGTCCGGCGACACCTTCTCGCGAATTGACGCGCAGATCCGCGCGACCGGCGCCCGGGAAGGCCCCGGCGTGCCTTGGCTGCTGCGCAGCGCGGACATCTATCGGGTGCGCGGTTGCCAACTTGTCCCGGCCCAGCCTGAACCGCCGGCCGCCGAGTTGCTCGGGCAAGATGGCGGCGCGCTGCTCTCGGCGGCGGCTCGCTTGGCGATGCGCCTGGCCAAGATAAGTGATCCCGATGCGATGATCGACGGCATGCTCGACGGCCTTCAGTCAGAGCTGGGCTACACGAACATCATCGTGCTGCTGGCCGATGAGGAGCGCGGTCGGCTGACGACCATCGGCAGCCGCGGATACAGCCTCGGCGGCGTCGGATCAGAGGCGCGCATTGGGGAAGGGGCGATTGGCGTCGCGGCCGCGAGCGCGCATCCCGTCCGCATCAACGACATGAGCCGGGGTCGACGATACGCCGCTGCGGTGGGCGGCGAGGCAGGCGAGCGCGTGATTCCGCTTCCTGGCCTGACCGAGCCGCAGAGCCAACTCGCCGCCCCGATGATCAGCAACGGTCGGGTCCAGGGCGTGCTGTTCGCCGAAGACGCCCGCCGTTTTCGCTTCACACATGCGGACGAAGACGCCCTGGCCATGGTGGCGTTGCAGCTGGCCGGCGGCCTGCGCCTGTCGGAGGCCGATACGCCCGGCGCGCTGCGGGACGGGCAGTCGCACGCGCCGGCCGGCCGGCCGTTCCACGTCCGCTACCACAGCTTCGACGACAGCCTGTTCATCGACGACGTCTACCTGATCAAGGGCGTGCCCGGTCGGCTGCTGTTCCATCTCCTGAAGCTCCATACGGAGTCCGGGCGAACCGACTTCAGCAACCGCGAACTTCGCCTGGACGCCGCCCTTCGCCTGCCGGAACTGAAGGACAATCTGGAGGCGCGGCTCATCCTGCTCCGCCGGCGCCTCGACGAGAAGGCGGCGCCAGTACGGATCACTCGCCCGGAGCGGGGCCTGATCCATCTCGAACTGGCGCGGCCCCCGCGCATTGAGGTTGTGACCTAGCCAACCGCGTGGCGACCTGCGTTTCCCGACCGATATTGAGTCGCCGACGCTCGAGAGACCGTCGGCGCGCTGGCAATGCGATCATCGCTCGCGAGCGCGATCGGCCTCGATTTCGAGGACGGCCTTGCGGGTCTCTTGAAGAATTTGATCGGACGTCGGGTCGCCCTTGAAGACCCGGGCGAGGGCGACGCCTCCGACCATCAGGCACCAGGCGCGGATCGCTTCGGCGCGCGCCGCCTCGTCGTCGCCCAGCAGTTCGGCCGCGCCTGAGAAGAACCGCTCCAACCGCGCCTGCATGATGTCGCGCACCTCGTCGTCGGCGCGCGCCACGTCGTTGGCCAGGGCCGAGACGGCGCAGCCCTCGGCGATATGATCGCGGTGGAAGGGGCTCAGATAGCTGTTGGCGACGGTCTTCAGCGTGCGCGGTCCCTTGGCGCCGGTCACCGCCAGGCTTGCGGCTTCCCCGTCCTCCAGCGCGCGGTCGAGCGCGGCGGCGATCAGCGCCGAGCGAGAGGCGAAGTGTCCGTAGAACCCGCCGTGAGTGAGGTTCACCGATTTCATCAGCTCGCCGATCGACAGGCTGTCGAGGCCGCCTTCGCGAATCTGCTTGGCGGCGGCGACGATGATCCGTTCGCGGTTCTGCGCCTTGTCGGCCTGAGAATGTCCCATGTCGCCTCGCGGTCCAGCCCGCCAGCATGACGGACATCATCCTTTCCTAGCAGGCCCTGGCCAACCCGGAAAGTTGGGCTTGTCAGACGAGCAGGATTACGATCATCATGCACAACAATATGACGATCATCATTCAGATTGGAGCATTGGGATGGATGTGCAAGGCGAGGTCCGCTGGGAGCGGCTTGATCGGGTCCTGAAGATCACGATCGACAATGCGGCGAAGAAGAACGCCTTCTCGCCGGAGATGATGCAGCAGCTGTCGCAGGGGCTGACCGAGCTCGACCGCGACGAGACGCTCTGGGCCGGGGTCATCTGTGCGGCGGGTGATCACTTCACCGCCGGCCTCGATATGCCGAAATTCTTCGGGCCGGGAGCGACGGCCAAGCCGATCCCCGACGAAAACATCGATCCCTTCGGCCTCAAGAACCGCTGCCGTAAGCCGATCGTCACGGCCGTCCAGGGCTTCGTCTACACGGTCGGCATCGAGGTCATGCTGGCCGGCGACATTGTGATTGCGGCCGACACCAGCCGCTTCGCTCAGCTCGAGTCAAAGCGCGGCATCGCGCCGCTCGGCGGGGCGCATTTCCGCTACCTGACCCGGATGGGTTGGGGCGACGCCATGTATCACCTGTTCCTCTGCGACGAGTTCGACGCCGCGCGCGCGGAGAAGATCGGGCTGGTGCAGGAGGTCGTTCCGGCCGGCGAGCAGATCGACCGGGCGATGGCGATCGCACGTCGCATCTGTGAGAACGCGCCGCTCGGCATCCAGGTCACCAAGGAAGCGGCGCTGAAGTTCATCGAGGCCGGCGAGGTGGCGGCCGCGGCCTATGTGCCTCAGATCCGCGAGCGGGTGATGGGCAGCGCCGACGCCCGGGAAGGGATCATGTCCTTCGTCGAGCGCCGCGCAGCGGTCTTCACCGGGAACTAGGCCGATGACCATCATCACCGTGACCGCGCCGCGCGGGCGCCTCGATCTCGCGCGGCGCCGGCGCCTGGCCGAAAGCCTCACCGACGCCGTGCTTGTGCCGGAGGTCGGCCAACCCGCGCCGGCCGCACGCGCAGGGTTCCAGGTCCGTTTCATCGAACTGGAGCCGGACGCCATGGCGATCGGCGGCAAGTTGCTCGCTGACCAGCCCGCGGACCCCATGTCCATCGATGTCGCCGTCATGGACGCCGCCTGGCCCCAGCCGGTTCGGACTCGTGTGATCGCGAACCTTCTGTCGGCGATGGCGGAGGCCTGCGGCCTGACCGCCCCGTCGCCGACCTGGTGGGTGACGTTCCGGGTCATCGACGAGGGCTCGTGGGGCTCGCGCGGCGGCGTGTTGTCGATCCTGGATCTGCTGGGCAGCGGCGTTTTCACGCCCGAGCGGGCCGCGGAGGTTCGAGCCGAGATCGAGGGGAGGGGCGTCCGATGACGACGGATGGCTGGAGCTTTCCCTACGGCTCGGAGCAGCGCTACCACCTGCAGCACATCCACATCTTCGCCTCGGACATCGAGCGGACCATCGCCTTCTACAGCACGTGGTTCGATGCGGAGGTCGCGTGGGACGGCGACTATGCCGGCGCGCGCAACGTGTTCATGAAGATCGGCATCGGGGCGATGCATCTCTACGATCAGCCGCCCCGCGATCATGGCCGCAACGCCGTGCATCACCTGGGCATGCAGGTCGTGGGGCTCGATGACCTGTTCGAACGGATGACGGCCGCCGGCGTGGTCATCCGCAATCCGATCCGGCGCAGCGGCGGCAGCGGCTATTTCATGCTCGAGGCGCCGGACGGGGTGCTGCTTGAGGTGTTCGAGCCGGGTCCGGAGCGCGAGCCTGCAGTCCGCCGGTACTACGGGTTCGGCGATCCGGAAGGGTAGGGCGTTGATAAGGGGTGAATTGGTGAGCAGGGCTCAGCAATCGGCCTTCGATCTCGTTTGTGGGCCGCGGTTCGGCGCGCCATCCCTCCCTCAGCAAACAACGAACGGGAGGGTCGCATGCCGACCGAGCTTCGCTACGAGAACGTGGACATGGTGGTCGCTGAGGCGCCGGCCGGGATGACCAAGTTCAAGATGGAGTTCGAGGAGCCGGGCATCGCGATCCTGACCCTGGATCGTCCGGACAAGCTGAACGCCTTTTCGATGGGTTACCCGGCCGACCAGCCCCGTCCGCGCGGCTGGTCGATGTACGACCGCTACATGCGCTGCGTGACCCAGGAGCTGAAGCACGACCCGAAGGTCCGCGTCGTGGTGGTCACCGGGGCCGGTCGCGCCTTCTCCTCGGGCGCCGACATCAAGGACTGGGCGGGCATGGAGGCGCACGCCAAGACCGAGGTGTCGCCCTTCGTGAAGGAAGGGCTGCTCTTCGACGAGCACACCGCGATGATGCACATCTGGTTCAAGCATCTGGTCAAGCCGACGATCGCCATGGTCAACGGCCTGGCGGTCGGCATGGGCGCGGACCTCGCCGGGGCCTGCGACATGCGGATCATGTCGGACGAGGCGTTCTTCCAGTGGGCGTACATCCTCAACGGCCTCGTCCCGGTCGACGGCGGCATGTGGCTGCTGCCGCGCATCGTCGGCCAGGCCAAGGCGATGGAGTGGATGCTGACCGGCGACCGGGTCTACGCCGAGGAGGCGCTGCGCACCGGCCTCGTCAATCACGTGGTCCCGAAGGAAAAGCTGCTGGAAACGACCATGGCGCTGGCCGCCAAGATCGCCGAGCGTTCGCCCAGCGCGGTGCAGTCCACGCGGTTTGGAATCAATGCCGGCGCGACCCTCTCCATGCAGGACGCCGTGGGGCTTTCGTACCTCTCCGGCTACAGCACCTTCCGCGACATGCGCTCCAGCATCCAGCGCCGCGCCGAGAACATCTGATCCCATGTCGATCGCCGCCGGCGCGCCTCAGGCCGCAAAGCTCGGCCGTGGGACCATGCTGTCCTATTGCCTCTATGCGATCCCGCTGACGGCGACGACGGCGGCGATCACCAACTTCATCCCGCCCTACTACAGTGAGGTCTTCGGCCTGCCGCTGGCCACGGTGGGGGCGGGGCTGCTGATGATCCGCATCATCGACGCGGTGATGGACCCGCTCATCGGTTGGGCGGTCGACGCCGCCCCGTTCCGCCAGCAGCATCGCCCCTGGCTGCTGATCGCCCTGCCGATCTATCTGGCCTCGGTGGGCCTGCTGTTCTTCCCGCCGCCCGGCTGGGTCGGACAGGCCTACCTGGTGGCCGTGGGCGGCGCCGCCTATGTGGCCTTCACCCTGGGAGTGGTGGCTCACCAGGCCTGGGGCGCGTCGCTGGCGCGCGATCCGCCCAGCCTTTCGCGGCTGTTCGGCTATCGCGAGGTGGCGGTGATCGTCGGCATCCTCGGCGTCTTCGGCCTGGCGGCGCTCGCCGAGAGCTGGGACGGGGCAGGGGTCGGCGCCAAGGCCGCCGCGGCCGGCGGCTTCGTCCTGGCGTCCGTCGTCCTATGCTCCTTGGCGACCTACGTCTTCACCCCCGATCCGCCGGCCATGGACGTGCGCAGCCGCGGCGACTTGGCCGCCATGCGCCCGTTTCTGCTTGGCGGCGATTTCCTCAAGATCTGCCTGGCGACCCTGGCCTACAACTTCTCATGGGTGGCCTATTCGGTGCTCGGCTACTTCGTCGCCAAGCACCTGTTCGGGGCAGGCGACCGCTTCGCACTCGGGCTCACCCTGAGCTTCGTGATCGCGCCCCTCGGGATGGCCGTCTGGATGCGGCTGGCCCGCAAGATCGGCGACCAGCGGACCCTGATCGCCGCCTGCTTCTATCTCGCCGCGGTGTTCGCCGCCCTGCCGCTGCTGCGGGGCGCGCCCGGAGGCTACTTCCTGTTCACCGGCCTATTGGGGATCGGGTTCGGCGCCGGCCCTTATCTGCTGCGCTCGCTGACTGGGGTGCTCGCCAACCGCTTCGAAGCCCAGGCCGGCGTCAAGGTGCGCGGCGCGGCTTATGCCGGCGCCAACTTCTTCGACAAGGCCGGCAGCGGCTTGGGCTCGGTGGCCCTGTTGCTGGTGTCCACGCTGGGCTTTCGGCCGGAGCTCGATCAGGTCGCCGGGCCTGCGTCGCAGGCTCTGCTGATCACCGCGGTCGCTGCGCCGGCGCTCGGATTTCTGATCGCCGCCGCCGCGGTCTGGCGCATGCAGATCGCCCCGCACGGCGCCGCGGCCGACAAGCTCGCAACCGCGACGGGATAGGTGAGCCGGCTTCATCAATGGCGCGCCGCATTCGTTTGAGGGCGGCTCGCCGGGCGGGCAGTAGAGCCGCCGGGACCGTGGTCGGCCGCGCTAGCGGCGCCGGACCTTCAATTCAACAAGACGGGCGGGTCATCGGCGGAGCGCTTCCGCCAACCACGCCGACATAGGGGGTGTTTGTGACAAAGTTCCTGTTGCTTGCGAGTGCTGCTTTCGCCGGGTCGATGCTGACCTCGGCGGCGTCCGCCCAGACCAACGAGCCGCTGCTCGACGAGATCGTCGTCGTGGCCCAGAAGAAGGAAGAACGTCTGCAGGACGTTCCGGTCTCCGTCGGTGTCGTCCAGGGGGCCAATATCGAGCGCCTTGGCCTGGCCAACATGGAGCAGCTCTCCCGCTACGTCCCCAACTTCACCGTCGCCGAGACCGGCAGCGGCAACCGCATCACCATGCGCGGCATCAGCTCGGGCACCAACCGCGGGTTCGAGCAGTCGGTGGGCCTGTTCAACGACGGGATCTATGGCGGCCGCAACCGGCAGTTCACCGTGCCGTTCTTCGACGTGGAGCGCGTCGAGGTGCTGAAGGGCCCGCAGGGGGTTCTGTTCGGCAAGAACACGGTCGCCGGGGCGGTCAGCATCGTCACCGCCAAGCCCACCCACAGTCCGCAGGCCTGGGTCGCCGGCGCCTATGAAACCCAGTTCGGCAAGGCCGAGGCGTCGGGCGTGGTCAGCGGCCCGCTGAGCGACACCTTCGCCGCGCGACTGGCCGTCCGCTTCGCCAAGGCCGACGAGGGCTTCCTGCGCAACACCATGAACGGCAAGCGCGAGCGCTCACTGGAGGAGGGCCTGGCCCGCGCCTCGTTCGTCTGGGACCCGATGCAGGACCTGAAGGTCTCGGGCAAATACGAGTACGCCGAAAGCAAGACCACCGGGACGCTCTTCCAGCTGATCTCGATGGGCTCGAACGGCGCGCTCTACCGCCGCTATGATCCGCAGGTCGAAGACCGGCTCAACCAGCTGACCAGCAACGGCGACCAGCGCGACAACGACAACAAGATCCGCTCGCACAACGCCGCGCTGCGCGTCGACTACGACTTCGGCCAAGCCAAGCTGGTCTCCCAGACCGGCTATTCGGCCTACAAGTCGATGACCAGCAACGAAGACTCCGACTTCACGCCGGTCCCGCTGCTGAACTTCGATTCCACCGAAGACTTCTCGCAGTTCAGCCAGGAGGTCCGCTACGCGTCCTCGCTCGGCGAGCGCTTCTCCTATACGGCCGGCGTCTACTATCAGTACGGCGAGTACCTCACCAAACCGATGTTCTCTCTGCAGGGGACCAATATCGGCTACATGAACACCCGCAACCGGCGTAATTTCGACCAGAGCTCGGAGAGCTACAGCGTCTTCGCCGAAGGCGTCTTCAAGGTGACCGACCAGCTGAAGGTCATCGCCGGGGCGCGCTACAACGACGAACAGAAGGACGTTCACCGCAGCAATGTGGTGCTGAAGTGGGCCTCGGACGCCCCGGAGGACAGCGCTGCGGTGCTGGCCTTCAGCCGCAACCTGTTCGGCGCGGTGAACTTCGACCTGAAGGAGTCGCGCAGCGAACAGCAGCTCTCGCCGGCGCTCACGGTGCAGTACGACTTCAACGATGACGTCATGGCCTACGCCAAGGCCACCCGCGCCTACAAGAGCGGCGGCTTCGACGCCTCCGACACCCGCGGCACGGCGCCCCAGTACGAAGACGAGCAGGTCACGGCCTACGAGGCCGGCGTCAAGGCGCGGTTCGGCGGCGCCATCGAGGTGAACGCCTCAGTGTTCAACGCCACCTACAAGGACCTGCAGGTGCAGTCCTTCAACGGCATCTCCTTCCTGACCACCAACGCCGGCGAAGCGACCTCGCGGGGCGCCGAGCTCGACGGGCGTTGGAAGATCACCCCGGCGTTCCTGCTGTCAGGTTCGGTCTCCTACCTCGACGCGCAGTACGACGAGTATGTCGGCGCGGCCTGCACCTACGCCCAGAGCCTCGCCTGGCAGGCCGCCGGCAAGCCCGGCTCGTGCGTGCAGGACCTCAGCGGCCGCCCGCTCACCGACGCCCCGCCGTGGTCGGCCAGCATGAACCTGAACTTCCACACGCCCCTCGACAGTGGCTGGTCGCTCGACGCCAATCTCGGCTTCAACTACCGGGCCCAGCAGTATGTGGCGACCGACCTGGATCCGATTTCCAAGCAGGCCGGCTACACCACCTGGGATGCGAACGTGCAGCTGCTCGCCCCGGACGAGGCCTGGGACGTCTCGCTGGTGGCCAAGAACATCTTCGACGAGCGCGCCATGACCTATGTGGCGAGCGTGCCGATCTTCTCGGGTTCCAAGGCCGCCTCGATCATCGAACCCCGCACCGTCGAGCTGCGGGCAACCCGCCGCTTCTAGCGGTGTTTCCCCGCCCTGGTCCGCCGTTCGCGGCGGGCCGGGGCTCCCCTGACACCCGAACCGATTGGAGCCCCAGCTTGAGCACCCTGCTCGAAGGCGTCCGCGTCATCGACTTCACTTCGGTCCTTTCGGGACCGGCGTGCACCCAGGCCCTGGCCCAGATGGGCGCCGAGGTCATCAAGGTCGAGCCCCTGGCCGGCGACGTCTTGCGCATGATCGGCCCGCCGTCGATCGGCGACTACTCGCCGCATTTCGTCCACGCCAACCGCAACAAGCAGTCCGTGGCTCTCGACCTGCGGGATCCGGAGGCGAAGGCCGCGTGTCTGGCGCTGATCAAGAGCGCCGACGTCGTCGTCGAGAACTTCCGCCCCGGGGTGATGGACAAGCTCGGCTTCGGCTACGAGGCGTTGCGCGAGAGCCATCCCGAATTGATCTACGCCTCGATCAGCGGTTTCGGCGAAAGCGGCCCCTGGCGTGACATGCGCGCCTACGACTCGATGATCCAGGCGCTGAGCGGCTTCATGCACCTGCAAGGCGCCGGCGAGGAGCCGCAGCTGGTGCAATGCGCCATCGCCGACAAGCTGACCGGCCGGGCGACGTTCGAAGCCATCCTTGCTGCGCTGTTCGCCCGCGAACGTGGCAAGGGCGGCCAGAAGATCTCGGTCTCGATGCTCAGCGCCTACATCACCTTCATGCTGCAGGACTGCATGCGCGAGCACACCTTCCTAGACTGGGAAGGCGACGCGCGCGGGGTCAACGCCCACGTGAAGTTCAAGACCAAGGACGGCTGGATCTCGTTCCTGTTCATCCAGATCGAGGAGTACCACGGCTTCTTCCGGGCCTGCGGACGAGAGGATCTCACCGCCGATCCGCGCTTCGCCGGCCGCGACACCATCCGCGCGAACTTCGAAGCCTGGAAGAGCGAGATGCAGGCCACCATTGGGACCTGGACGACGGCCGAGCTGATCGAGGTCACGCGCCGCCATCAGTTGCCGGTGGCCCCTGTCCTCAGCGTCAGCGAGATGCTCGAGTTCGAGCAGGTCGTGCACAACGAGGTCTTCGTCGAGCGCGACCTCGGTCCCGGCGTCGGCCGGATCCGGTATATGAACGGCCCCTGGACCTTCTCGGGCGCCGGCTTGGCGCCGATCGTCGATCCGCCGCACCTCGGCGAGAGCACGGTCTCGGCGCTGGCGCACGTCGGCGTCCCAACCGATCAGGCGCAGGCGCTCGTCCAGCGCGGCGCGGCGAAACAGGCGTAGGTGCGACGATGTCAGGGACAGTGCTGACGTCGGTGAGCGACGGGGTCGGACTGATCACGCTCAACCGGCCTGAAAAGCTCAACGCCATGCCAGGCGCCATGCTGGAGGCGCTGCTGGCCGCCGTGACGCAAATGCGGGACGACGAGGCGGCGCGCTGCGTCGTGCTGACCGGGGCGGGCCGGGGCTTCTGCGCCGGCGGCGATCTGTCGGCCGTCGAAGGCGAGGCGCCGCCTCCGCCGACCCTGGCGGGGAGGGCGGCGCGACTTGAGCGCCTGGGCCAGGCGGCCGCGATCCTGCACGACATGCCCAAGCCGACGATCGCCATGATCAACGGCCCCTGCGCCGGCGCCGGTTTCTCCCTGGCCGGCGCTTGCGACCTGCGCTTTGCGGCAGAGTCAGCCTTCCTCACCAGCGCCTTCGTCAGGGCCGGCGTCTCGGGCGATTTCGGCGGCAGCTACTTCTGGACCAAGATCGTCGGGTCGGGCCGCGCTCGGGAGCTCTATCTGCTGTCCGAGCGCGTGAGCGCCACGGCCGCGCTCGCCCAAGGGCTCGTGCACCGGGTCTATCCGGACGCCGAACTAACGGACGCGACACTGGCCGCCGCCCGCCAAATCGCCGGCGGCCGGCCGGAGGTGCTTGCTCAGATCAAGCGCAACATCGCCGCGGCCGAGCAGGAGACCCTTGCCGCGACGCTGCGTTCCGAGGCTGTCGGCATGATCGTCAGCGCCCACGGGTGAACGCCGATCAGGGGCAGGCGCCGGGCCGTCGCCCCGCAGCGCTTCCCGATTGCAGGCTCGTCGGAGGCGGCGTAAGCCCGGGCGCTGAGACCCCGCGCATGAAGACCACCCCGCCACTGCCGTTGTTGGAAACCGTCGAAGCCGTCGTCCGGCTCGGCAGTTTCAAACGCGCGGCCGACGAACTGCTCATCACGCCGTCGGCCGTGAGCCACCGCGTCAAGGCGGTCGAGGAGGCGATGGGCAAACTGCTGTTCGACCGGGTCGGGCAGGGGGTGGAGCCGACCTCGCACGCCCGCCGCATCGCCGAGGTCGTGGGCGCCGCGCGGCTCGAGATCGGCAAGGTCTGGCGCGAGGTCAGCACCGAGGCGCAAGGCGATGTCGTGAAGGTCGTCTGCATGGCGGCCTTCGCCGGCAATTTCATTCTGTCGCGGATCGACGAGTTCAAGCGCCGGTTTCCGACCTTCGACCTGGAGCTGACCAGCTCGGTCAACGTCGTCCGCGAGCGGCGCTACGACCTGATCGTCGGCTATGGGCCGCGCCCCGAGGCGGACTGGATCAGCGAGGAAATCCTGCCGCTGCGCCTGCGCCCGATCATCGCGACCGGGGCCTATGACGCGGCCTTTCGGGACGGGAAGCTGTTTGGCCCATTGCTCGGCTACATGAACGCCGTGCTTCCGTGGAAGGACGCCGCCACCCGGATCGGGCTGGAGCTCCATCCCGAGGCGCGGATGGTCGCCTTCGATTCCGCCGAGGCGGCCAGCGCCGCCGCCGAGAGCGGCGTCGGCGTGGCGCTGGCGCCGTCCTGGATCGCCGACCGGCTGGTTGCGAGCGGCCGCGTCCGCGCGCTAGGGGAGGCGATCCCCACCGGCGCCTCCTACTGGCTCGCCGTGAAGCGCGAGCAGAAGGGGCAACCGGCCTATACGAGCTTCCGGCGCTGGCTGTTGGCCAAGATCGCCGAGAGCAATTAGCCCCGATCGAGCCCCGATAAGGCTTCGGCGAAACGCTCGACATTGCGGGGGTTCAGCCCGGCGACATTGATGCGCCCTGAAACGTCCATGTAGACGGCGTGCTCTTCACGGAGCGCGCGGACGTCGTCAGGCGTCAGCGGCAATAGGGCGAACATGCCCCGCTGGCGCTGAAGGCCCGTGAGGTCGATCCGGCGCAGCGGCAGGCCGGCGAGGGCGGCGCGCAGCCCGTGCACCCGCTGGCGCATCTCATCGAGCTCGAGCCGCCAGGCGAGGGCAAGCTCCGACGAGGCGAGCACTGTGCGCACTACGGCTGCGCCGTGATCGGGCGGATTCGACCAGAGCAGGCGCGCCAGGCTGGCCGCGACCCCTGCGAAATTGGCCGCCGCCTGACGGGTCGCAGCGAGACCCAGGAGCATGCCCGCGCGATCCCGATAGAGGCCGAAGCTCTTTGAACAGGAAAGCGCCACCAGCGCGTTGGGACACGCGGCCAGCAACAACCGCACGCCTTGCACATCCGCCTCGATCCCGTCGCCCAGGCCCGGGTAGGCGAGATCCACCAGCGGGAGCAGGCCGGCTTCGGCGGCGCGCGCGGCGACCTGGCGCCACGCATCGAGGGGGAGGTCGACGCCGGTCGGGTTGTGGCAACAACCATGCAGCAGCAGCACGTCGCCCGGCGCAGCGCGGCGGAGCACGTCGTCCAACGCCGCGGCGTTGAAGCCGCCCGCCGCGTCGAGATGATCGTAGGTTTCGACGCGAAGGCCGCAGGCCCCGACCAGCGGCAGGTGCGCCGGCCAGGTCGGGGTCGCGATCCACACGCGGGCGTCGGGATTGGCCTCGGCGATGATCTGCAGGGCCAGGCGCAGCGCGCCCGTGCCGCCCGGCGTCTGGATGCGTGCGATCCGGCCGTCAGCGTCGGCGGCGAGCGCCGGCAGGCTCGCCTGCTGCAGGAGGAGGGCGAACTCGCCATCCCCCGACGGCCCCAGATAGCCCTTCGAGTCCTGGCTCCGCAGCACGAGCTCCTCGGCCGCCTTCACGACCCGCATGATCGGGATCGCGCCATGTTCGTCGCGGTAGGTGCCGACCCCGAGATCGATCTTGTCGGCTCGCACGTCGGCCTGCATCAGCCGGCCAAGCTCCATCAGCGAATCCGTGCGCGCCAGCGGCAGCCGATCAAGCATTGGAAGCGGCCTCCGCGCGGGCGTCCTTCGTCCGATGAGTGATCATCCGTCGGTGAAGATCAGTGACGATGCCGCTACCGGTCCGAACGCAGAGCGCCGGTACGACGGCGTGCACCAGGCACGCCAGCGCGCCAATCATCATCGCGCCTGCGAAGGACGCAGCCGAGCCCATGTGCTCGAAGTAGGACTCGCCCACCGACGCCGGGTGTTCCTTGAAAAGCCGATTGATCATACCACCTCCGTGTGGGGATCAATCTAGCTGCACAGGCCATGGAGTCGGTTCTTCTATAGCTCCAATTCGAGGCGATTTGGAGATTGAGATTCCCCATTTGTGGCCACACGGAGAACTGAGATCTAAGGCACGACCGCCGCGGGGCGAGAGGCCTCGCAGGGCGACGCGCCGGCCGCACCCAACTGTAGTCACGGGGCTGGGAGCGTTCTCAGCGGCGCTACCGACGCTGTGTGTCTCGCAGGCTTCGCAGCGGAGGTGGCCAACAGGCGCGCTGTGCCATACACGTGCATCGCCTAAGGAATATTATCAGCAATTATGATCGTGGTGCGGCCGCCCACAGGTACGCCGTGCTACTCCAGCGTTCGCCGCTTCTCGACCAGGAAGTCCACCAGCGCCCTGAGCTTCGGCGCCATCTGATCGCGCGACGGCAGGTACAGGTCGAAACCGTCGAACGCTGGGCACCATGGCTCGAGAACCCGGATCAAGGCGCCGGCGGCCACATGCTCGCGCACCATGCAGTCCATTTGCATGACCAGGCCCAGGCCCTGCAGCCCGGCGCTGACCATGGTCTCGTCGGCGTTGGTGATGAATGGTCCATGCGGCTCGACACTGAAATCTTCCCCCGTGGCCGGATCCGTGAACTCCCAGTTCAAGATCGCGCCCTGAACCCCGGGACGGAACGCGACGCAGTCGTGTACGGCCAGGTCGTGGGGCGTCTGCGGCGCCGGCCGCAAGGCCAGATAGGCCGGCGAGCCGACCACCACCAGCCGCATCGGCGGGCTGATCGGCACGGCGATCATGCTGTCGGCGACCGCCTCGCGCAGTCGCACGCCTGCGTCGCAGCCCTCGCGGATGATGTCGCCCAGACCGTCGTCGATGACCAGTTCCAGGCGAATTCTCGGATATCGCCGGTAGAATTCGCCCAGGTGCGGCTCGATGAACTGGGCCGCGGCCAACCGTGACGTGGAAATCCGGATCTCGCCCGTCGGCTGGTCCCGGTCGTCGTCCAGCCGGGCGACCGCACGGTCGATGACGTCCAGCGCCGGCTCGATGCGGGTCAGCAGGCGCCGCCCCTCCTCCGTGACGGAAACCGATCGGGTCGAGCGGTTCAACAGACGGACCTGCAGCCGCTCCTCCAGGATCCGCACGGTCTGGGAAAGGGCCGAAGGCGAGACGTTCAGGCGCCGAGCGGCAGCGGTGAATCCGCCCTCCCGGGCGACCTCGGCGAAGGCGGCGAGCGCCGGAAGCAGGGTGCGATCCATGCTCTCATTATGAAGGTAAACTTCAAACTGTTTGAAGATCCACCCGATTTTTCTGCGCGTACGCCGAAATTAGGGTCGTTCTCGTGGCCTGCGCCGCCGGACATTCTGAGAGAAAGCCCCATGGAAAGCGTGAAAATCCGCAACCGCGACATGTACTGGGATATCGCCGCCGATATCCATTTTCCGCCCGATTTCGACCGGACCAGGAAGCATCCGGCGATCATCAGCGCCCACCCGATCGGCAGTTGCAAGGAGCAGACCTCGGGCGCGGTCTACGGCGCGGCCCTGGCCAAGGAAGGTTTCGTGGTGATCGCCTTTGATCGCAGCTTCCAGGGAGGCAGCGGCGGCGAACCGCGTTCGATCGAGGACCCGACCCTTTCCGTCGAAGACTTCCGGCATGTCGCCGACTATCTGGTGACCCTGCCCTATGTTGACGAGAACCGGATCGGGGTCCTCGGCATCTGCGGGGGCGGCGGCTACGCGATCAACGCGGCCATGACCGAGCGCCGGATCAAGGCGGTCGGCACGGTCACTGCCGCCAACTATGGCCGCCTGATGCGCGAGGGCTTCACCGGCTACAATCCCATCGCCGCGCTGGAAGCCGTGGCCAGCCAGCGCACCGCCGAAGCGCGCGGCGCCGACTACAAGGTCGACGACCTGCTGGCCGCGTCGCCGGAAGAGGCCAGGCGCCACGGCGTGACCGACCGCGATCCACTGGAGGCCACGGAATATTACCGCACCCCCCGCGGCCAGGCGCCGAACGGCCTGAACCGGTCCCTGCCCTCACACCAGGCCGCGGCCGTCGGCTGGGACGCCTTCCATCTGGCGGAAGTGCTGCTGACCCAACCGCTGTGCGTCGTGGTCGGCGATCAGGTCGGCGCGTTCGGGGCCTATCGGGACGGCTGCGAGATCATCGGTCGCGCCCGTTCCGAAAAGAAGGAGTTGGTCGTGATCGAGGGATGGTCGCACTACGACCTCTACGACAAACCCGAGCCGGTCGGCATGGCGCTGGCCAAGCTGGTCCCCTTCTACAAGGAAAGCCTCTGACCTAGACCCTGTCCCGACCCTCCTTCCCACTCGCGATGACCCGTTGTGAATGGGAAGGGCTCTAGGGCCGTCGGCTGGCCGGGGCCCGCACCAGCGGAACCAGAAAATCGTCGTCGGCGGCGGCTGGCTCCGGCTTGGCGATCACGCGGTCCGCAGTCCCGGCCGCCTTGGCCGCTTCGGCGGCCTTGGCGGTCTGCCGGACCCGCGTGGCTTCCCGTGCGATCTCGGCCTGGGCCGCGCCGGCGCGTTCCGGATCGGCCTTCAGGGCCCGCGCCGCCTCAGCGGCCGCACGGCCTTCAGCGACGGCGGCGTCGGCCTTCGGGCGGCTGACCCGATAGATCGGCTCTCCCAGCGCCGTGCAGCGCCGGTCGACCGCCTCGTAGGTCGCCTCGGCCTTGGCGAGCGGCGGCTCGAGCCTTGGGCAGTTGTTGTCCGGGCTCGCGGCCCGGCAGTCGGCGAGTTCCGCCAGCGCGACGTCGATGGCGCGAACGGCCTGTATCATCTGTTGCGGACAGTCGCCGAGCAACTCCTCGGGATCGCGCTCATCCGCCGCCTCGACCGGCTTCTCGGGTTGGCGCGGCGGCGGACGCCCGACCTGGATCTGGCCGGCCAGCCGGGCCATGTCGGCGACATGGCGCCAGATCAGCTCGTCCATCCAGGCGAGATAGTCGACCACCCACTGGCGCTGTCCGACGTCCATCTCCAGGTCGAGGCTCGCGGCCATCTCGGCCCGGCCACGGAACCGGTCCTCGAGCTGCGCGTGGGCGACGTCGAGCGCGTCGTTGACGATCACATTGGGGTCGCCCTGGGCGTTCGCCAATTGCTCGACGGCCTCGGCGACCCGCTGGCGCCACTCGGGAGCCAGGCTTTCCAGATAGGCCCGGTTGCCGGCGTCGGCCTCCTCGCCCCACAGCCGCTCGATTTCCTCCAGCGTCGAGAAGTCCTCCTCGAGACGAATGTACGCGACATCGCGCGGCGAATTGATCACCACGGCCTCGGCCGGGCTCGCCTCGCTCTTCACCCAGTCGCCGACCGCGATCCCGGTCTGCACGACGATCTTCTGCGTATCCAGGCCCGCCCGCCACATGTCGGCGATCGCGGCGTCGGCCGCCGCGCCGCTCGCGCGCGCCAAGGCGGTCTCGGCCTGCCGGGCCACGGCGCCATAGGCCCCGACGGCCCGGACCCATTGGTCGATCTTCGCCGGCGCCTGCGCGTGCGGGTCGCCGCCGCGGATCGTCGCCTGCAGATCGACGCCGGCCTGATCGAGCGCGGTGCGAGCCGGCGCCAGGCGCGCGGCGGCCTGGCTGGCGGCGGTCTGGCTGGCGGCGGTCTGGCTGGCGGCGGTCTGGGCGCCGGCCGCCGTCCAGGCCAGGCTGAGCGCGCAGGCGACCGCGGCTGTGCGAACCATCCGGGGCATGCTCATCCCCCTATCGGCCGGGCCGCGGCGATGGCCTCCAGCACCGGCCGCTTGATCGCCTGGCGATAGGCCTCGGCCTCGGCCCGCAGACGCCCGCCGAGGTCGAGCACCGCTTGGGCGTCGGCGGCGTCATGCTCGGGCGTCCGTCCGTCCGGCGCCCCGCGCCGCCGGCAGATCGCCTCGGCCTCGCCGAACATGCCGTCCAGCTTGGCCAGGACTGGCTGCGGATCGGCGCGCTGGGGGACCTGGGAGAAGTCGAACCGCGCCGGCGCCTGCGGGACCTGGGCCAGGATCTCGCCGACATAGCTCTGTTCCTGCATGGCCCGCAAAGCCGGCAGCTGAACAGCGCCGGCCTGGTTCTCGATCAGCAGGAACTGGAGCGTGAGCACCCCCTCCCGGCCCCATCCGAAACCGCAATAGGGATAGGCCTTGATCCGTTGGACCCAGGCCTGATTCAGCGCGTCCAGCCCGGCGTCGAAGGCCTGCTGCGCGGCGAGCGCCCGGCGCGCGACCGGTTCGACCTGCGCCTCGTTGGCGCTCTTGACGGCCGGCCTCGCCGCCGGCGGCGCCATGCCGTTGGCGCGCATCGCCTGCTCGAGCAGCGAGCCCTGCGCCGCCGCCGAAGGCGCAGCAGCCCCCAGCGCCAGGCCGACCAGGATGAAAATCGCCTGCAGCCGCATGTCAGCCTCCCTGCGCCGCGTCGATCGCGCCGCCACCGCTGCGGGCTCGGAACAGGCCGACAGGATCACCGGCGCCAGGGCCAGGGCGGAGATGCGGGGCATAGGAACGACCTTCTGAGATTGCCGCGCCCCGGTAGCCCCGCACGGCGAAGCCGGCCTCCACCGTACGGAGGAGGCGCGCCGCGCCCCCGACAGGCAGAAGGCCCGCACACTTGGATCTTGAGGAACGTTACATGCTGAGGACCATCGTCCTGCTCGCCATCGCCGGTTCCGCCCAGGCGGCGGAACCCATGCTCACCGCGGACATGGCCTATACCAGCGCCGTACAGACCCCGGGGCCGGCCGGCGCCGTGAAGGTCGCGCCCTCGCCCGAGGGCGCCCAGTTCAGCGTCGACCTGCGCGACCTGCCGCCGGGCCAGCACGGCTTCCACGTCCACGAGGCCGGCTCCTGCGCCGACGCGCCGAACGCCGCCGGCGTCATGACCCCGGCCGGTGCGGCCGGCCCGCACTGGGATCCCGCCCGCACGGCGGCGCACCGCGGTCCGCACGGAGACGGCCACCTGGCCGACCTGCCGCGGATCGAGGCGGGCGCCGACGGCCGCGCCGCCGCCACGCTCATCGCGCCCCGGATCACCGACGTCGCCGCGCTGAAGGGCCACGCGGTCATCGTCCACGTCGGCGCCGACACCTACTCCGACACCCCCGATCCGCTGGGCGGCGGCGGCGCCCGCCTCGCCTGCGGCGTACTCCGCTGATCCCTGGAGGAGGTCGCCCCATGTCCGCCACACGCCTGCTCTGCGCGGTTCTCGCGCTCGCCGCGCTCGCGGGTCCAGCCTGCGCCAATCCATTCGACAGCCTTCGCTGGCGGGTGGAGGACGCGATCGCCGACACCGCCGCCCGCAAGGTCGAGGCCGCGCTCTCCGGCGAAGGCCGCAAAGGCAAGGAAAAACCCGCCAAGCCCGTCCCGGCTCCCGCCGTGACGGCGCCCGCGCCTATTCCCTCCCCGGCCGCGGCGCCGCCCTCCCCCATCGCCGCGCCTGCCGCCGCTCCGGCGTCCCTCCCCGTCCGCTGACCGGAACCCGCTATGACGAAAAACCTGATCGCGATATGCGCCCTGGCTGTGGCCCTGGCCGGATGCTCGGGCGCTGAACAGCCTGCGAAGACCGCCGACACCGCCGCCGGACCGCGCCACGACGGCGGCCTGTGGGAGACCCGCATCTACATCGGCGGCGAGCAGATGCCGGATACGCCCCGCGTTTGCGTCAAGGGAGGGGTGTTCGACCCGCTCGCTCGCTTCTCGGAAGACGCCGGCTGCGGTCAGGTCGCGCGCAACCCGGCCGCCGACGGCTACACCTTCGAGGCCGCCTGCGTTCAGGACGGGGTCACCTCGCGTACGAAGGGCTCTGCGAAGGTCGGCAAGGACGCTGTGGTCCTGACGACGCGCTCGACCATGGACGGCGCCGACCAGGCGATGGAGATGCGCCTGGAGAGCCGCCGGCTCGGCCCCTGCCCCGCCGGCATGGCCGTGACCGAGGCCGACTAGTGCGGGCCCTGTTTCTGACGGCGGTCGCCGCCGGCGCCCTGGCCGCGGGCGCGGCGACCGCCGACGATCCCGGCCGCACCGTCGCCGGCGCCGGTGGGCGCTTCCTGACCAGCATCCAGGGCTCCGGCGCCGCGAGCGGATTTTCGACGGCCCAGACTGCGGTCATGCGCGGCTATGCGGCCAAGGCGGTCGAGTTGCTTCGGGCCGTGCCCAGCGTCGCCAACCCGCCGCCGCCGGCGTGCGCGCTGATCTATGGACGTGAAGGGCCCTCGATCTTCGGACGGGTCGTCGCCGCCTCGATCGAGGTGACGACGCCCGAGGTCCAGCCCGACGGCTCCTGCGGGGTGCAGACCGAGATGAGCAGCGCAATTCATCTGAACCAGCCCCTCGGCCTGCCAGGTCCCAGGCCGGCAGGCGGGAGCGACGACGGACGCTGGGAGATGCTGCCGGTCGTGAACATGCGGCCGGGCTATCTGGAGCTCCCGGACCGGATCTACCTCCACGAAAGCCGCGCAGAGCTGGTCTCGCCGGTTTCAGCCGAACGCTACGCCCGCGAACAGCTTCGCCAACTGACCGATGGCGGGCGACATGACGGCGGACCGCTGGCGCAGGAATGGACACGTCGCTTGCAGGGCTGGAGCGCGGCCGAAAGGGCGAGCGACGCCTGTCTGGAATCCGACCTGTTGTTCGCTTCGCCGAACAATGCGTGCGCCTTGGACCGCCGGGCCTACGAGTTCAATGCGGACACCTTCGACACATCCCGTCCCTCCGACGTCCAGGTGGTCAGCTTCCACTATCCCGACGCCCACAGCATCGAGAGCGCCGCCTCGTGGTCGGTCCGCGAGCCGATTCCGCGGACGCTGGACCGCCAGGCCCTGGCGGACCTGCTGGCCAGGCCCTGACGGAAGCCTCATCGCCTGGCCCCCTTGCGCGGCGGTTGCGGCGTCAGGGGCGGGGTCGGCGGCGGCGTGACGCTCGGCGCCTGCTCGGCCTGTTCCTCCGGGTCGACTTCCAGCGGCGCGAGTTCCAGGTCGGCGAGATCTGGCGGCGCCAGGTGCTCCTTGGTCGCCGCCGCGATCGTCGCGCGCATGGCGTCGGCTTCCTCGGCCGTGATGAAGTTGTCGGGATCGCGCCGGAAGTCGAGCGGCATCGGTCGAGCGCTGTCCTGCCCGTCATAGCCGAGGACGGCCAGGTTCCCGACCTTCGCGGTCTCGGAGGTCAGTTCCAGGGTGAACTTGTCCGTGCTGGACGCAAAATAGCCCATCTGAAAGACGCCGCTGGCCTGGCGGCTGAGCGTGCCGCCGAATGTCGTGTCGCTGAGCTCCGACGGCGCGCTGCCATAGGACGTCCAGACGGTCATGATCCATCGAACCGGCTCGCCGTACTCGTTCTCGTCGATCTCGAGGCTCGCCTTCCGGACCCACATGAAGTCGTCCCTGGGAACGGCGGAGGGCACCACGCGAGGGAT
The DNA here is from genome assembly GCA_017991675.1 of Phenylobacterium sp. Classification (GTDB taxonomy): domain Bacteria; phylum Pseudomonadota; class Alphaproteobacteria; order Caulobacterales; family Caulobacteraceae; genus Phenylobacterium. The sequence goes on from JAGOQB010000001.1 coordinate 99,476, forward strand.
TGAGACGGCGACGTAGTCGCATCCCTTGGCGCCGCCCTGCTTGCCGCCCTTGGGCGGGTGGCAGACCGAGGCCATCGGATCGAGAACCGTGACCACGGCGGGGACCTGGACCTGGCGCACGCCCACGGTGCTCGGCGTGGTGATGTCGGCGAGGATGCGGACCTTGTGGCCCGGCGGCGGCCTGGCGGGGGCGTGATAGGTGGCGATGGCCCCGTCGCTGGTGATCGTCCCGACCCGGGCGTCGCCGTCCTTGATCCCGTTCACGGTCCAGGCGCGGACGGCGCAGATGCGGCCGTCGGGATGGTCGTTGATCGCCGCGATGGTCACGCTGGAGCGGACTGGAATGTCGATGTCCGGATGGTCGATCCGGTAGCCCTCGATGATCGCCTCCTGCTCGGCGCTCGGCGGGCCGACCGCGCGGGCCGCGCAGGTGTCGTCGATGTCCTGGGCCAAGACCGGACCGGCCAGGGCCGAGCCCGCCAGCAGGCCGGTCAGCCAAAGGTGGGAGCGGTTCATTGGCCCCCTCCCTTAGAGCTTGGCCAGGCGGGCGGTGTCGATCTTGCGGGCGAGCGCCACCAGATCGGCGCCGGTCGCGCCATAGCCGTCGATCTTCACGTCACAGCGGCCGACGCCGAGTTCGAGCTCGCCGACGCCCTCGGCGGAGTCGAAGGTCAGGTATCCCTTCAGGCCATTGACCTCGACCTCGGAGACGATCTTGGTCGGAACCTCGTCGTCTGGTCCCAGCTTGCGCTTGCCGCCGCCGGTTCCCAGCAGCCGCGAGGCGTTGAGCCCGCTCGGCAGCTTGATCTCCAGGGTGAGCCCGCCGTCCTTGCCGTCGACGCGGCTGTAGCCCTGGGTCGCCGACTTCCTGGGGTCGAACATGCCGAGCTCGTCGAACGCCCCGTCCCGCTTCCAGGCCTTCGGCGCCTGGGGAAGATAGGCGCGCAGATCGCTCGGCAGCTCATCGTCCTTGGGCGCGGCCGGCATCGGCGTCGGTTTCGGATTGAGGAACCGCAGGCCCTCGACCTGCGCTGCGGCCGGAACCGCGGTGAGAGTCAGGGCCCCGGCCACGGCGAGGCGGACTATGTAGTTCATCGCAACTGCTCCCTAGGACGCCTTGACCAGTTCGACCCGGCGGTTCTTGGCCCGGCCGTCGTCGCTGTCGTTCGACGCCACCGGGCGGCTGTCGCCCAGCCCTTCGATCGTGAGGCGGCCGGCGGCGACGCCATTGGCCTCCAGCCACGCCTTCACCGCGCCGGCGCGCCCCTCCGACAGGGCCTTGTTGGCCGGCGGCTTGCCGACATTGTCGGTGTGCCCCTCGATCTTCAGTTTCAGCGCCGGATCGGCGGCGAGCAAGTCGCGGACCTGGGTCAGGACCGCGCTCGACTCCGGGCGAAGGGTGGACTTTCCGGTGTCGAAATTGACGCCGTAGACCGCGACCCGGCCGCTGGCCTCCAGCCCCTTGCGCAGCGAGCTCGCATCGACCGCATAGTCCTGCTGCATCGCCGCCGGCTGCACGATCACCAGGTCGGACCGCGGCTCATCGCCGTTGGGGTCGACGGCGATGTTCACGTAAAGCGCCGGCGCCCCGCCGCGATCCAGCCGGAAGGCGCCGAAATAGGCGCGCGACAGATGCTGGTCCTGCAGCTGCGGCAGCGTGCTGACCTGGGCGACGGTCAGGGTGCGGAACCCCTCCTTGCCGAGCGCGGCCTCGAAATTGCGCAGCACCTGCAACGCCGAAACCCCCGGGCCGTGCAGAAAGGTGTAGCGGGTCACCCGTCCCTCGACCGCGCCGCGCGCCAGCGCGGCGCCCTTGACGTCAGTGACGATCTGCGCGGCGTCGAACGGCTTGTCGTCGTAGAGGTCGACCGCCGCGCCTGGGTACAACTTCACGACCGGGTGCTCCTGATACTCTCCGGGGGACAGCTGGGCGGCGGCGGGGAGCGCAGGCAGCGCCAGGACGAAGGCGAGCGCCGCGACGGACTTGGACATGCTGGTCTCACGAAATGGCGCGGCGACAGGGGCCGCAGGTCGAGCGGCCCCTAACGGCCCGCGCACCCGGCGACCTCCTCCGTTCGCAGGACGCCGACGCATGCCGACTTGATCGTCAGGCCGACGCGGGGTGTGCTGGCCGCGGCCAGATTCTCCTGGCGGTGAGCGCAAGCAGAGGCCCGCCATGACCACGCGAAACCTCGATGCGCTGTTCCACCCCAATGCGATCGCGGTGATCGGCGCCAGCAACGCGCCCGGTTCGGTCGGCCAGGTGCTGTCGCGCAACCTGCTAGAAAGCGGCTTTGCCGGGCCCGTCCTGCCGGTGTCGCTGAGCGCGCGGGCGATCCGCTCGTCGATCGCCTATCGCAGCGTCGCCGAATTGCCGCTGGTACCCGACCTGGCGGTGATCGCCACGCCGGCGCCGTCGGTGCCGGGGATCGTCGCCGAACTGGCCCAGGCCGGCTGCCGGGCGGCCATCGTGATCAGCGCCGGCCTCGACGCCACCCTGCGCCAGCAGATGCTGGACGCCGCCAAGCCGACTCTTATGCGGATTCTCGGCCCCAACTGCCTGGGCTTCATGTCGCCGCGCCAGGGGATCAACGCCAGCTTCGCGCATCTGTCGCCGGCGCCCGGCGGCCTGGCGCTGGTCTCGCAGTCGGGCGCCGTGGCGGCCGCGGCCATTGACTGGGCCCATGCCCGCGGCGTCGGGTTCTCGCATGTCCTGACCATCGGCGACGCCGCCGACGTCGATTTCGGCGACCTGCTCGACTACCTGGCCCTCGACTACGACACGCACGGCGTCCTGCTCTATGTCGAGAGCATCACCGACGCCCGAAAGTTCATGACCGCCGGCCGGATCGCCTCGCGCGCCAAGCCGGTCGTCGTGGTCAAGGCCGGCCGCAGCAAGGCCGGCGCCCAGGCCGCGTTCTCGCACACTGGGGCCCTGGCCGGCGCTGACCTGGTCTATGAGGCGGCTCTCCGCCGGGCGGGCATGCTGCGCGTGGGCGGCCTGCGCGAGCTGTTCGACGCGGTCTCGACGCTTGGCGCCGGCATGCGGGTCTATGGCGACCGGCTGGCGATCCTCACCAACGGCGGCGGCGCGGGCGTGATGGCCGCCGACGCCCTGGAGGCCCGCGACGGCCGCCTGGCCGAGCTGTCGCCCGAAACCATGGAGAAACTGGCCGCCACCGCCCCGAAGTACTGGTCCGGCGCCAATCCGGTCGACATCCTCGGCGACACCCACGCCCCGGTCTACGCCCGGGCGCTGGAGATCATGCTCGAAGACCGCAACGCCGACGCCGTGCTGGTGATGAACTGCCCCACGGCGGTCGAGGACAGCACCGCGGCCGCCGACGCCGTGGTCGAGGTGCTGAAGGCCAAGCGCTACCATCGCCCGGTGCTCAGCGCCTGGATGGGACAGACCGCGGTCGCTGAGGGCCGGCGGCGGCTGGCGGCGGCCGGCGTGCCGGCCCACGAAACGCCCGACGAGGCGGTCCGCGCCTTCATGCACCTGGTCGATCACCGCAAGAACCAGGAAGCCCTGATCCGCACCCCTGGCGCCATGGCCGCCCCCAACGGCGCGGCGGCCCGCGCGGTGATCGCCAAGGCTCGCGCCGACGGACGCCTCACCCTCACAGATCCGGAAGCCCGCGAGGTGCTCAAGGCCTATGGCGTTCCGGCGCTGGAGGGCCGCGACGTGGCGACGCCGGAAGAGGCCGGTCGGATCGCCGAGGAGATCGGCGGCCCCGTCGCGCTGAAGGTCGTGTCGCCGGACGTCAGCCACAAATCGGAGCTCGGCGGCGTCGTGCTCGGCCTTGAGGGCGCGCTGGAGACCCAGATCGAAGCGCAGGCCATGTTGGCGCGGATCGCCAAGGCCCGGCCCCATGCGCGCATCGAGGGCTTGGTGATCGAGCCGCTGGTCCATCGTCCGGAGGCGCGCGAGCTGCTGGTCGGCATTACGCAGGACAGCCTGTTCGGCCCCATCGTGATGTTCGGGGCCGGCGGGATCAGCGTCGAGGTCACCGCCGATCATGTGATCGGCCTGCCGCCGCTGGACGACGTCCTGGCCCGCGACATGATCGGCCGCACGCGGGTCTCGCGCCTGCTGCAGGGGTTCCGCGACCACACCGCCGCCGATCTCGACGCTATCGCCGACGTCATCGTCCGGGTCTCGCAGATCGCCGCCGGCGAGCCGGACATCGCCGAGCTCGACATCAATCCGCTGCTGGCCGACGCCTCCGGCGCCCTGGCGCTGGCGGCCCGGATTCGCCTGCGCGCGCCCGACGAGGCCCGGCCGCGCCTGGCCATCTTGCCCTATCCCGACGGCCTGCAACGACAGATCGAGGTCGGCGGCCAGCCGGTGACCCTGCGCGCCATTCGCCCACAGGACGGCCCGGCGATCGCCGAAATGGTCGAGGCCAGCAGCGCCGAGGACGTGCGGCTGCGCTTCCGCTCGGGCTTCCGCACCCTGCCCCCGGGCTGGCCCGAGCGCCTGTCGCAGATCGACTACGACCGCGAGATGGCGCTGGTGGTCGACGACGGTGAAAAGATCATCGGCGTCTCGCGCTTGGCCGGCGACCCGCAGGGCCAGACCGCCGAGTTCGCGCTGATGGTCCGCACCGACCAGCAGCACAAGGGCCTCGGCCGGCTGCTGCTCGGCGAAATCCTGGACTACGCCGCGGCCAAGGGTCTGGCCGAGGTCTGGGGCGATGTGGCGCGGGAGAACACCGGCATGCTGACCACGGCCAAGTCCTTCGGATTCGAGCGGCGCGCGGCCGAGGACTTCACCCGCGTGAAGATCGTGAAATCGCTAAACGCCCGCTCCTAGTCGGCCTCTTGCCTGCCTACATGTTCTTGGTATGTTCCTACCACCAAGGAGTACTCATGCTGACGCTGTTTCATGCACCGCGCTCGCGTTCGACGCGTTTCCTGTGGCTCCTGGAGGAGCTTGGGGCGCCGTACGAGGTGACTGTCGTCGACATCAAACGCGCGGGAGGCCCATTGGCAGGAACCGGCGCGCGCGACCCGCGCAACCCCCATCCCCACGGTCAGGTTCCAGCCTTGCTGGACGATGGCGGGCTGGTGACCGAATCGGCGGCGATCGCGCTCTACCTGACGGACAAATTCCCCAAGGCGAACCTTGGTCCTACAATCAGCGACGTCAAGCGCGGGACCTATCTCAGTTGGTTGGCCTACTACGCCGGGGTTCTGGAGCCTGCGGTCAACAATCACTGGAAGGGACGGACGGCCAGCGACCAGGGCGACAAGGCGACATATGAGGCGATGGCGGAACATCTGCGGGCGACGCTCGCCCAAACGCCTTGGTTGTTGGGCGACAACTTTTCCGCCGCCGACATCCTGTTCATAAGCCTGCTGCAGTTTGGCCGCGAACTGATGCCGCCTTTCCCTGAGTTCGACGACTGGTTGGCTCGCGCCAACCAGCGGCCCGCGCTGGCGCGGGCGATGGCCAAGGATGACGCTTAGTCAGGCAGCGCGATGTCGCCGCTGGCGATGCGAGCCAGGGTCTCGATGAAGAAGCCGGGCTCCATCGCCGCGACGCGGGCTTCGAGTTGTTCGGCGGTGTCGTGCGGCTGCACCGGCACCGTGCGGCGTTCGATCACCGGTCCGTGGTCGTAGATCTCGTCGACCGCATGGATGGTGGCCCCGCTCTCGCTGGCCCCCGCGGCAATGACCGCCTCATGCACCCGGCGGCCGTACATCCCCTCGCCGCCGAATGCCGGCAACAGGCCCGGATGGATGTTCAGGATCCGGTTCCGGTACCGGCCGAGGATGAGCGGACCTAGCCGCCGCAGGTAACCCGACAGAATCACCAGCTCGACGCCGGCCGTTTCCAGCGCAGCGCAGAGCGCCTGATCCGCTGCGTCCGGATCGGCCTGGGTCGGGATGACCAGGCTCGGCACGCCGCGCTCGACCGCGAACTCCAGGGCCGAGGCCTTGCGGTTGTTGCTGACCACCAGGCGCGGTTCGGCCGCCAGGACGCCGGCGCGGGTCGCCTCGACGATGGCGCGCATGCTGGTGCCGTTCTTCGACGCGAGAAAACCAAGCTTAAGCGGCGATGAAATCATGAGAAATCGCCGCTCAGTTCATGTTCGAAACGCAAGCCGTCATAGGCCGGTTCGACCCCTGCCGGCAGCTGCGCCGCCAGTTCGGCATAGTCCAGGTCGACATGCATGTTGGTCAGGATCGCCCGGCGTGGACGCGCCCGCGCGATCCATTCCAGCGCCAGCTCGACGTGCGCGTGGGTCGGATGCGGCCGCCAGCGCAGCGCGTCCAGGATCCAGACATCGAGGCCGTCAAGCGCCTCGAAAGCCGTATCGTCCAGCCCGACCACATCGCTGGAATAGGCCACGTTTCCAAATCGATAGCCGACAGACCTCACACCGCCATGGTCCTGATCGAAGGTCGTGACGGGGATCGCGCCGGATGGACCGTCGACCGCCCAGGCCTGGCCGTGCGGCGCCAGCGGGGTGATGTCGCCGATCGCCGGATAGCCGTTCTCGCCCTCGAACACATAGCCGAACCGCCGCTGCATGCTGAGCGCGGTCGGCGCGTCCATGTGGCAGGCGATCCGCGCGCGCTGGCGGATGAAGAAGGCGCGGATGTCGTCGATGCCGTGGGTCTGGTCGGCATGATCATGGGTCAGCAGCACGCCATCCAGCCGCTTGGCCCCGGCCTGCGAGGTCTGCCAGACGAGATCGGGCGAGGTGTCGACGATCAGGGTGGTGTCGTTCTCCGCGCCCTGCCCCAGCCGGCGGACCAGCAGCGAGCAGCGGCGGCGGCGGTTCTTCGGCTCGGCCGGATCACACGCCCCCCAGTCGCCGTCCGCACGCGGCACGCCGCCCGAGGAGCCGCAGCCGAGGATCGTGAACTCCAGCCGCCCGCTCATGGCCGCGGGATCCTGTCGAACAGGGCGAAGAACGCGTCCTCTGCGCGTTTCTCGGCGTCATGCCGCGACCAGCCGCGGATCTTCGCCAGCCCGGCCAGGACGTCGGGCAGGAAGGCCGGCTCGTTGCGGCGCCCGCGATGCGGCACCGGCGCGAGATAGGGGCAGTCGGTCTCGACGATGATACGGTCGGCCGGCATGTCGCGGACGATGGCGCGGACATCCTCGGCGGTCTTGAAGGTGGCGATGCCCGAGACCGAGAACCAGGCGCCCAGCGCCGCTGCCCGCGCTGCCAGCTCCGCGCCGGACGTATAGCAGTGCATCAGCATCTTGAACGGGCCGGCGGCGTACTCCTCCTCGAGGATGTCGCCCATCAGCTCGTCGGCCTCACGGGTGTGGACCACCAGCGGCAGGCCGGTCTCGCGGGCGGCCGCGACGTGCTGGCGGAAGACCTTGGCCTGGATGTCGCGCGGGCTGAGATCGTAGTGGAAGTCGAGCCCGGTCTCGCCGATCCCGACCACGCGGGGGTCGGCGGCGATGGCCACCAGGTCCGCGGCCGAGAGGTCCGGGTTCTCCTTGGCCTCATGCGGGTGGGTGCCGACCGTGCACCAGATGTCGGGATGGTCGGCCAGGGCGCGCACGGCGGCGAAGCCCGAGACCTTGTCGCTGATATTGACCATCAGCTCGATGCCGGCGGCGCGGGCGCGGGCGATCACCTCGTCGCGGTCTTCGTCGAACTGGTGTGCGTGCAGGTTTACGTGGCTGTCGATCAGCATTCGGAGAATTTCAGGCGCGCGCGGCGGCGCGCAGTTCGGTGAGGGCCGTGAAGAACGCGTCCGCACGGTCGAGATTGACGGCCTCGACCTCCCGCGGGAGGCGCTGCAGCGTCTCCCATGCTGCGGCCCAGCGATCAAGCCCGCCATAGCCCTCGGCCGCCAATCGCATGGCGTGGCCGTGGACCCGCTCGGCGAGCCGCTCTAGCAGCAAATTGAACTGCGCCGCCCCCTCCGCGCCGCGGAATCGGTCGGCCAGCGACAGCGCTAGGCCCTCGTCGACCGTGGGCAGCGACTGCAGGATCTCCTTGGCCGCATCGTCGACGCCAACCGCGCCGGCCAGCGCGAGCGCCAGCGCCTTGCCGGGCGCGCCCTTCGACATCCGGGCCAGGCGGATGGCGTCCTCGGGATTGGCGGTCGTCCTCGCTTCGACGAAGGCGGTGACCTCGGCCTCCGGCAGCGCCTGGAACCCCAGCCGCCGGCAGCGCGACTTGATCGTCGGCAGCAGCCCGCCCGGCGCGTGCGAGACCAGCAGGATCACCCCACGCGGCGGCGGCTCCTCCAGCGTCTTCAGGACGGCGTTGGCGGCGTTGACGTTGAGATCGTCGGCCGCGTCGATGATCGCCACGCGGTGCGGGGCCGAAGCCGGCGACTTGGCGAAGAAGTCGGTCAGCTTGCGGGCTTCGTCGACTGGGATCACCTTGCGCGGCTTGCCGTCCTCGCCGACCCGCTCCAGCACCATCAGGTCGGGGTGCGAACGGGCGATGATCTGGCGGCTGACCGGATGGTCGGGCGAGGCGCCGAGCACCCCGTAGGCTGGGTTGTGGGGCGCGCCCAGCAGCCGGCGGGCCGCGCGGAAGGCGAAGGTCGCCTTGCCTACCCCCTCGGTCCCGGTCAGCAGCCAGGCATGGTGCAGCCGGCCGCGGCCGCGCGCCTCTTCGAACGCCGTCTCGGCCGCCTCGTGGCCCTTCAGGTCGAAGACCTGGCGCGGATGGGGCGCGGCGTCAGCCATGGACCAGCCGGCCCTCAACCGCCCGCCAGACCTGACCCTCGACCTCGTCCATGCCCTGGGCGGCGTCGATCAGCGTGCAGCGGTCGGGCTCGGCCGCGGCGATGGCGCGGAACGCCGCGCGCAGGCGTTCATGGAACGCCACCCCCTTGGATTCGAAACGTGTTTCGGCGTGGCCGTCGGCCTTGGCGAACGCTTCGGCGCGGGCCAGGCCGACCTCGACCGGCAGGTCGAAGACCAGCGTCAGGTCCGGTCGGACGTCCGCCAGGACGAAGGTCTCCAGGGCGGTGATGAAGGCCGGATCGACCCCGCCGGCGCCGCCCTGATAGGCGCGGGTCGAATCGGCGAAGCGGTCGCAGACCACCCAGGCGCCGCGCTCCAGCGCCGGCAGGATGGTCCGCTCGATGTGATCGCGCCGCGCCCCGTACATCAACAAGGTCTCGGTGGCCGGGCTCCAGCGGTCGGCCTCGCCCTTCAGGACCAGGTTGCGGATCGCCTCGGCTCCGGGCGAGCCGCCCGGCTCGCGCGTCGCCACCACGTCATGGCCGGCGGCCTGCAGGCGCGCGACCAGGCGCCGGACCTGCGTCGACTTGCCCGCGCCCTCGCCGCCTTCGAAAGTGATGAACCGCCCACGCGTCACGCCGGCCAAAATGGCCGGTTCGGCCGGTTTGTCCAGCGTTCACCCGCCGCCGGGCGGACTTGTCCCAGCCGGGGGTCAGGCGCCCGGCCGCACCACCCGCGCCTCGGTGAAGCCGTAGGCCGCCACCCGATCACGCAGGTCGAAGGCTTCGGCCTCGTCGGCCGTGCCGTCGACCATCACGCGATAGAGCGTCATCCCGTCGGCGCGCTGGAACGGCTCGATCTTGGCGACGACCGCCGAGCCCAGCTGGCTGACCACGCGCTGGGCGTTGGCCGGATCGGAGAACGCCCCGGCCTGGACACGATAGATCAGCCCGGCAGGCGCGGCCGGGGCCGCGGCCGGCGCCTGCGGAGCGAGCGGAGCCAGCGGCTGGGCCGCCACCGGCGTCTCGACCGGCCCGGGGTTCAGTCCAGTATAGGCGGTCGGCGCGGCGGGCGGCTGCGCGGCCGGGGTCGGCGTCGGGGTGTAGGCCGAATGACGCAGGCCGGCGTCCGGCGCGCCGAGCGGCGCCGGGCCGACATAGCGGACGCGGACCCGCGCCGTGCCCTGCTGTTCGAAACCGAGCTGGCGCGCGGCCTCCTGCGAGACGTCGATCACCGCCCCGTTCTTGAACGGCCCGCGGTCGTTGACGCGGATCTGCAGGGTTCGATTGTTCTCGAGATTGGTGACCTCGACGATCGACGGCAGCGGCAGGGTCGTATGGGCCCCCGACAGCGCGTAGCGGTCAAAGACCTCGCCGTTGGCCGTGGTCTTCAGGTGGTGCGACTGGCCATACCAGGTGGCCGTGCCTTCCTGGTCGTAGCCGGGCTCTTCCTTCGGCACGTACCAGACGCCGCCGACCTCATAGGGCGAGCCGACCTTGTAGCGCCCGCCCGCCCCGTTCGGCAGCTGCCCCGGGGTCGGACCGGCGGTCGGATGCTTAGGGGAGTAGCGCGGCTGAGGCGTGGCGCAGGCGGCCAGCGCCGCAGCTCCCATGAGCACGACAACGACGCCACGAACCGGCGCATACGGACGGATGCTAGCCATGGCCGCGCCCTCTTTCAAAACTACGCTCCCCAGCGCTGGGCGCCATGTTCGCCGCGCGAGCCTTGCGCCATGGTTAATGCGGCGGCGAATTTCATTAAGCATCCACGATGGGTGGAGACACCGCCCGACCCCTGCTATAGGCCCCTCCTTCCGGAAGGGTGGCCGAGTGGTTTAAGGCAGCGGTCTTGAAAACCGCCGTAGGTGAGAGCCTACCGTGGGTTCGAATCCCACCCCTTCCGCCAAACACCTCCGGAATACCCCCTAGAGCCCGATTCAGCGCTTCGCGCGTTCAAGGCGGCATGGGGCGGCGACGGGCGTCCCGCTTTGCGGAAAGGGACGCCATGAGCGCCGGCGACAAGGGTTCCAAGTTCAAGGTCGAGGCTGACGCGACCGCCGCCTACTGGCGCAAGGGTCCGCACGACACCCTTCCCCCGCCCGACATGGTCGGGCCCTATCAACGCAACCGACCGGTCGCCCCGAAGTCCGTCAAGGGTCGCAAGGCCTACATCATCGGCAGCGGCGTCGGCGGGTTGGCGGCGGCGTTCTACATGATCCGCGACGGCGGCATGAAGGGCGAGGACATCACCATCCTCGACGCGCTGAACGTCACGGGCGGGTCGCTGGACGGCGCCGGCGACGCCGAGGCCGGCTACATCGTCCGCGGCGGGCGGGAGATGAACTGGAACTACGACAACTTCTGGGACCTGTTCCAGGACGTCCCAGCGCTGGAACTGCCCGAGGGGTTCAGCGTCCTGGACGAGTACCGGCTGGTCAACGACAACGACCCGAACTTCTCCAAGTCCAGGTTGATGCACAAGCGCGGTCAGATCCGCGACTTCTCGACCCTGGGCCTGACCAAGGCGCACCAGTGGGAGCTGATCCGCCTACTGCTCAAGCGCAAGGAAGACCTCGATGACGTGACCATCGAGGACTATTTCAGCGAGAGCTTCCTGGAGACCAACTTCTGGTACCTCTGGCGTTCGATGTTCGCCTTCGAGAACTGGCAGAGCCTTCTTGAAATGAAGCTCTACATGCACCGGTTCCTCGACGCGATCGACGGACTGGGGGACATGTCGGCCCTCGTCTTCCCCAAATACAATCAATATGACGGCTTCGTCGTGCCGCTGACCCGCCTGCTGCGCGACAAGGGCGTGAAGGTCCAGTTCGACACCCGCGCCTACGACCTCGACATGGCGGTCGACGGGGAGGCGCGCACCGTGACCGCCATCCGCTGCAAGGTCGGCGGCAAGGACAGCACCATCACGGTTGGCCCCGCCGACCTGGTGTTCGCGATCACCGGCTCGATGACGGAAGGGACCGCGTACGGCGACCTCGACCATGCGCCGGTGCTCCAGCGCGATCGCCGCGACCCGGGCGAGGCCAGCGACTGGGCGCTGTGGCGCAACCTCGCGAAGGCCTCGCCGATCTTCGGCAAGCCGGAGAAGTTCTACGGCGACGTCGACCGCTCGATGTGGGAGTCGGCCACCCTCACCTGCAAACCCTCGCCGTTCGTGGACAAGCTGAAGGCGTTGGCGGTCAACGATCCCTACTCGGGCAAGACGGTCACCGGCGGCGTCATCACCTTCACCGATTCCGCCTGGGTGCTGAGCTTCACCTGCAACCGCCAGCCGCACTTTCCGGACCAGCCCAAGGACGTGCTGGTGATCTGGGTCTATGCGCTGCTGATGGACAAGGACGGCGACTATGTGAAGAAGCCGATGCCGGCGTGCACCGGGCGCGAGATCCTGGCCGAGCTCTGCCACCACCTGGGCATTGAGGACCAGCTCGACGCGGTCGCGGCGGCGACCAAGGTGCGGATGGCGCTGATGCCCTATATCACCGCCCAGTTCATGCCGCGGGCGGCGGGCGACCGTCCGCATGTGGTGCCGGCCGGCTGCACGAACCTTGGCCTGCTGGGCCAGTTCGTCGAGACCAGCAACGACGTCATCTTCACCATGGAGAGCTCGGTGAGGACGGCGCGGATCGCGGTCTACACCCTGCTCGGCCTGCCCAAGCAGGTGCCGGATCTGAGCCCCACACAGTACGACATCCGCACCCTGCTGAAGGCCGCGCGCGCCATCAACAACGGCGAGCCGTTCCCCGGCGAGCGGCTGCTGCACAAGCTGCTCGACAACACCTACTTCGCCCACATCCTGCCGCCGCTGCCCGAGCCGCGGGAGTCGCGGCGCGAGCAGATCGACGCCGACCTCGCCGCGGTCCTCGGTCGCGGGAGTCAGGCGCTGAGCTCGGCGGCCGAGCGGCTGGAACTCTTCGGCGAGCGCCTGCTGGCCAGGTGGAAATAGCCGTTCAGCTACGCGCGGCTCTCTGCCGCTCGCCGACATAGCCGAGCACCGAGGCGCGGTGGACCGCCTGCGGGCGGCCCGCCACGCCCATCTTGTCGGCGGCGTTGCGCATGTGGAACCGGACGGTGGGCATGGAGATCTTCACGATCTCGGCGATCTCTCCGTCCGTCTTGCCCTTGGCCGCCCACTTCAGGCACTGGATCTCGCGCCGGGTCAGGTGGACCAGGCCGTCCGGCGACAGGCCGCGGTCGTTGTAGGCGGCCATGAAGCGCAGCGAGAGGATCGACAGTTCGGCGGCGCGCTGTTCGAACACCGGCCGCACGTCGACCACCTCCGGCGCAGCCCAGACGATCGCGCCGATCACTCCGCCCGGCAGGTGAGCCGGGGCGATGATCGCCGTGCCGATCTCGATGGTGTCGGCGCTCTGCACGACCTCGATCGACTCCAGCCGGCGCGAGGGCCGCCAGGCGCCGAAGCGGCCGTCCTGGAAATAGAAGGGCTCGGCCGTGTAGCGGCAGGCGAAGACGAAGGCCGAGCGCAGAGCAAAGCCCCGATCCTTCCAGTACTGCAATCCTGGGTCGAGCCACTGAAACAGGGTCTCAGCGAACGGCCGACCATCGCGGTCGCGCATCGGTTCCGGATCGCCGATGTCGGCGCTGACCGCGACATAGGGCAGGCCGATCTCGCGCCCGCGGTCGCGCACCTGGGCGGCCAGGGCTTCGATCAGCTCGTACTCATCGTGAGACTCACTGCTCATCGCCACGACGGCCTGCCTCCCCTGCGGCGCCTATCACATCTGCTAGCTTGTCCCGCAAAGCCTGTTTCTGCAAGCATTCCCCCTTCGCCGCGGCAAGACGGCGACGTGCAAGAACGGTTGGTCGGCGACGCCGGCAGCGGGAGGGAACATGAAACAAGCACTGACGACCGCCTCGTGGGCGGTCATCGCGGCGGCCTGCGCGGTCGCTCCGGCCATGGCCCAGGACGCCGGCACGGTGGCCGAACTGGTGGTCACCGCCCAGAAGCGCGAACAGAACCTCCAGGACGTCCCGATCGTCGTCACCACCCTTCCGCAACGGCAACTTCAGGATGCGGGCGTCCGCGACATCAAGGACCTGCAGGTCCTGGCCCCCGGGCTCAGCGTCACCTCCTCGACCAGTGAGGCCCAGACCTCCGCGCGGATCCGCGGCGTCGGCACCATCGGCGACAATCCGGGCCTGGAGTCCTCGGTCGGCACCGTGGTCGACGGCGTCTACCGCGCGCGCAGCGGGGTGGCCTTCGGCGACCTCGGCGAACTGGAGCGGGTCGAGATTCTGAAGGGGCCGCAGGGCACCCTGTTCGGCAAGAATACCTCGGCGGGCGTCATCAACGTGCTGACCAAGGCCCCGTCGTTCGACTTCGAAGCCACGGGCGAGCTCACGGTCGGCGACCATGGCGCCTTGGGCGTGGCCGGCAGCGTGACCGGCCCCATCGTCGCCGACAAACTGGCCGGCCGTCTCTATGCCGCCAAGCGCGAGCGCGACGGCTTCGCCGACGTCCACGTCGGGGCCGGTCCGCGCACCCGGACCGACGACACCGACCAGAACTACTACACCGTCCGCGGCCAGCTGCTATTCACCCCGACCGACAGCCTCGGCATCAAGCTGCTGGCCGACTATTCCGACCGTGACGAGCACTGCTGCGTGAACTTCGTCACCGTCGCCGGCCCGACCGCGGCGCTGATCGACGCCCTGGCCGCCGACGAGGGTGTCCAGCGCCCGCCGAACCCCGGCGCACGCATCGCCAACGCCAACCGCGATATGGGCTCGAAGATCACCGACCAGGGGGTCTCGGCCCAACTCGACTGGGATATCAGCGACGGCATGGCGCTGACCTCGATCACCGCCTTCCGCGACTGGCGCGCGGAGAACGGCTCGGACATCGACTTCTCGTCGGCCGACATCTGGTATCGCGCCGCCGACGGCTCGAGCTTCAACGAGATCAAAGCCTTCTCGCAGGAAATTCGCCTGGCCGGCTCCACCGAGACGGTGAACTGGCTGATCGGCGCCTTCTATTCGGACGAGGACCTCAAGGCCGCGGCCGCCACCACCTTCGGCACGGCGTACGAGCCCTACTTCGGCCTGCTGCTGTCGGCGCCGTCCGGCAGCCCCAATCCGACCTTCATCTCCCAGCTCACCGGCCTGCCGTATGGAACCAACTTCCCGGCCGGGGCCGGCCCGCGCGACAGCTACGACCACAATTCCAAGGGTTGGGCGCTGTTCACCAACAACAGCTGGAAGGTCACCGAGGCGCTCGAACTGACCCTGGGCCTGCGCTACTCCGACGACGAGAAGACCGTCCGCAGCCACTACACCAATTCGGCGCCGGCCAACGCCTGCGCCGCGGCCCTGGCCCGGCCGCTCCCGGCCGCCGTCCGCGGGGCGATCTGCGCGCCGCATTCGGACCCGGCCTTCAACAACGTCGTCACCAACCAGGAGCAGAGCGAAGGCCGCTGGAGCGGCACCCTCAAGGCCAGCTATCGCTTCAATGAAGGGGTGATGGCCTACGCCTCCTACGCCGAGGGCTTCAAGAGCGGGGGCTTCAACCTCGACCGCGCCCGTCTGGCGGCCGGCGTCATCAACCCCGACACCAGCTTCCCGGCCGAAACCGTGGTCAGCTACGAGTTCGGGGTGAAGACCAATACGGCCGACTACGGCCTGGTCGCCAACGCCGCGCTGTTCCACCAGACCTACGAGGACTTCCAGCTCAACACCTACACCGGCATCAGCTGGCTGGTGGCCTCGATCCCCGAGGTGATCTCGCGCGGCGTCGACGTCGACCTGATGTGGCGCCCGCCGGTCGAGGGCCTCAGCTTCACCGGCGGCGTCACCTATGCCGAGACCCAGTTCGGCGACTTCGTCCCGCCGGCCGGGATCTCGCCGCGCCTCCCCAACACCCGCCTCTCCTACGCGCCGCTGTGGTCGGCGGCCGGGACCGTGAACTACGAACGCCCGGTTAGCGAAACTCTGGAGTTCCGCGCCAGCCTCTCGGCCAAGTACACCTCAGAGTACAACACCGGCTCCAACCTCGACCCGCTGAAATCCCAGCCGCCGCTGACCCTGGTCAACGCCCGCCTGGTGCTCGCCAGCCAGGACGAGCGCTGGTCGGCCGAGCTCTGGGCCCAGAACCTGACCGACAAGGACTACAACCAGGTCGTCGTCGACCAGCCGCTGCAGACCGGCACCTACGCCACTTTCCTGGCCCCGCCGCGCACGTACGGGGTTACGCTGCGTGGACGCTTCTAGGACGCGCGCCCGGTGAACCTGGATCTGACCGCCGAAGAACTGGCCTTCCGCGACGAGGTGCGCGCCTTCCTGCAGGAGGCGCTCACGCCCGAACTGCGCGAGGCCGGACGCCGGGCCACCAGCGTCTTCATGGACAAGCGCTACAGCCTGCCCTGGCAGAAAATCCTGCACGCCAAGGGCTGGGCCGCGCCGAGCTGGCCCAAGGCCTACGGCGGCCCAGGCTGGAGCGAGATGCAGCGGCACATCTTCTCGGCCGAATGCGCGCGGGCCGGCGCGCCCAGCCTGGCCCCCATGGGCCTGCGCATGGTCGGGCCGGTGATCATGGGCTACGGGACCGAGGCCCAGAAGGCCCACTACCTGCCGCGCATCCTGTCGGGCGAGGACTACTGGTGCCAGGGCTATTCCGAGCCCGGCGCCGGCTCGGACCTGGCCGCTCTCCAGTTGCGCGCCGAACGTGACGGCGACGACTATGTGCTGAACGGCTCCAAGCTGTGGACCACCCACGCGCACTGGGCCAACCGGATGTTCTGCCTGGTCCGGACGTTGGCCGAGGGCAAGCCGCAGGCCGGGATCACCTTCCTACTGCTCGACATGCAGACGCCGGGAATCCGGGTGCGCCCGATCATCACCCTGGCCGGCGAGCATGAGGTCAACGAGGTGTTCTTCGAGAACGTCCGGGTTCCGGTCTCCGGCCGCCTGGGCGAGGAGAACCAGGGCTGGACGGTCGCCAAGTATCTGCTCGAGTTTGAACGCGGCGGCGGCTCGGCGCCCGGCCTGAAGGTGATGCTCGAGCGGCTGCGCCGGACCGCGCGCGACGCCGGCCTGCTGGACGAGGCCGACTTCCGCCGCCGGCTGATGGAGACCGAGATCGCCGTCCAGGCCATCGAGGTCTCCGAGCAGCGCATCCTGGCGGCGCTGTCGTCCGGCAAGAACCCCGGCCCGGCCTCCTCGATGCTCAAGACCCAGGGCGGCGAGGCCATGCAGCGCATCGACGAGCTGCTGCTGGAGGTCGCCGGGCTCTACGCCGCGCCCGACCAGCCGGCCGCCCGCGAACCCGGCTCCAACATTGCGCCGATCGGGCCCGACGCGGTGCTGACCGCCATGCCCCGATACCTCAACGATCGCGCCGCCTCGATCTATGGCGGCTCCAACGAGATCCAGCGGGACATCATCGCCCGGCTGGTGCTCGGGCTCTAGGGAGACCGCTCGTGGCCGAAACCTCCGTCGACTTCAACGCCATCCCGACCCTCGCCGAGGCGCCGCGCCTCCACGCCCGTGAGCGGCCCGACGCGGTCGCCCTGACCTTCGAAGGCCGGCAGACCACCTACGCCCAGTTCGACGCGGCCAGCAACCAGGCCGCCCAGGCGCTGCTGGCCGAAGGGCTGACGAAGGGCGATCGCATCGCCTATCTCGGCAAGAACAGCGACCACTATTTCGAGCTGCTGTTCGGGGCCGCCAAGATCGGGGTGATCATGGCCCCGATCGGCTGGCGACTGGCCCCGCCCGAGGTCGCCTACATCGCCGGCGACGCCCAGGCCAAGATGCTGTTCGTCGGCCCCGAAGTGCTCGACACCGCCCGCCAGGTCGCCGCCGACCTGCCCGATCTCAAGGTCGTGGCGATGGAAGCCGGCTCCGGCGATTGGCCGACCTACGAGGCCTGGCGAGACGCGCAAAGCCCGGCCGATCCCGCCCTACCGATCGACGAGCGCGACGTGGCGGTCCAGCTCTACACCTCCGGCACGACCGGGCGGCCGAAGGGCGCGATGCTCAGCCACCTCAACATCCTGGGCGGCCGGCGCCGGGCGCAGGACAATCCCATGGCCTGGAACCAGTGGGCCCCGGACGACATCAGCCTGGTCGCCATGCCGGTCGGCCACATCGGCGGCACCGGCTGGGGCATCGTCGGCCTGGTCAACGGCGCCAAGGGCGTGGTCGCGCGCGAGTTCGACCCGTTCAAGGTGCTGGACTACATCGAACGCGACCGCGTCTCGAAGATGTTCATGGTCCCGGCGGCGCTGCAGATCGTGGTGCGCCAGCCGCGGGCGCGCGAGGTCGACTATTCGCGCCTGAAGTACATCCTCTACGGCGCCAGCCCGATCCCGCTGGACCTGCTGCGCGAGTGCATGGAGGTGTTCGGCTGCGGCTTCGTCCAGCAGTACGGCATGACCGAGACCTGCGGCACCATCGTCTACCTGCCGCCGGAGGACCACGATCCGGCCGGCAACGCCCGCATGCGTGCGGCCGGCCTGCCGATGCCCGGCGTCGAGATCAAGATCCTCAACGAGGCCGGCGACAGCCTGCCGGCGAACGCCGTCGGGGAGGTCGCAGTCCGCTCGGTTTCGAACATGGCCGGCTACTGGCGCCTGCCCGAGGCGACGGCCGCGACCGTGGCCGCTGACGGCTGGCTGCGCACCGGCGACGCCGGCTATCTGGACGAGGACGGCTATCTCTTCATCCACGACCGGGTGAAGGACATGATCATCTCCGGCGCCGAGAACATCTATCCGGCCGAGGTCGAGAGCGCGGTCTACGGCCACCCCGACGTGGCCGAGGTGGCGGTGATCGGAGTGCCCGACGACAAGTGGGGCGAGTCGGTGAAGGCCATCGTGGCGCTCAAGCCCGGCGCCAACCCCGATCCGGAGGACATCATCGCCTTCGCCCGCCAGCGCATCGCCGGCTTCAAGGCCCCCAGGAGCGTCGACTTCATCGAGGCCCTGCCCCGCAACGCTTCCGGCAAGATCCTGCGCCGCGAACTGCGCGAGCCGTACTGGGCCGGGCGCTCCCGCCGCGTGAACTGACCTCCGTAGGACTACGTAAGGGCGCCCCCGTAAGGGACGATCCGAAATTTTCCGCCCGCCCGCCCCGGCCTAGTCAAAGGTCATCGGGAGTTGGGTATGACTTGCAGCGAAACGATCCTCCGTGACGACCACGACCTGATCAGCCGGATCGGCGTGCCGATGACCTTCGCCAAGGACGAAGAGATCTACGGCCAGGGCGAGCGCGCCGATCTGGTCTACCGCATGATCAGCGGCACGGTCCGCACCTCACGCTTCATGGCCGACGGCCGCCGTCCGATCGGCGACTTCTACTATCCGGGCGACGTCTTCGGCCTGGAGACGACCGGCAGCCACAGCATGGCGGCCGAGGCGCTCAGCGACTGCGTGATCCTGGCGGCCAGCCGCCAGGCCATGCTGGCCGCGGGCGGCGAAAGCGAACTCAAGGACCTGATGTGGGACGCCACCGTGCGCGACCTCGAAAGCGCCCGCGAGCACCTCACCCTGCTGGTCCGCAAGAGCGCCAGCGAGCGGGTCGCCAGCTTCCTGCTGGGCCTGGCCCAACGTCGCGGCGAAAGCGCCGTCGAACTGGCCATGGGCCGCCAGGACATGGCCGACTACCTCGGCCTCACAATCGAGACCGTCTCGCGGATGATCACCCAGCTGCAGTCGTCCGGCGTGGTCGAGTTCGAGAGCTGCCGCCGCTTCCGGGTCCGCAACCGCGAGGCCCTGGAAGACCTCGCCGCCGCCTGACCCTTCTCTAAGCTCTTCCCTCACAGCGCCTTGGCGTGCCGGCCCTGCTGGGCGTCGAAGTAGGCGTCCACCGCCGCACAGATCGAGCGGATCACCAGCCGGCCTTGTCCGACCACGTCGACCCGGCCGGCTTCGGCGTTCAGCAGCCCTTCGCGCCGGAACGGCTCCAGCCGCGCCAGGATCAGCGCCAGGTCGGCCAGCGAGCGGCCATGACGGGCGCACAAGGCGTTCAGGTCGACCGCGAAGTCGCACATCAGCCGCTCGATGATCTCGCCGCGGAACCGGTCCTCGTCGGTGATCGCTACGCCGCGGGCGATCGGCAGCTCCCCGCGGTCCAGCGCCGCGCGCCACTCGAGTTCCCGCGTCAGGTTCTGGACGAAGCCTTGCGGGAAGGCGCCGATGGCCGAGGCGCCCATCCCGATCAGGGTCTTGGCGGCGTCGGTCGTATAGCCCTGGAAGTTGCGGCGCAGCCGCCCCTCGGCCAAGGCCGCCGCGAGGTCGTCGCCCGGCAGGGCGAAGTGGTCCAGCCCAATCCGGACATAGCCCTCGGCGATCAGCCGTTCGGCCGCGGTCTCGCTCTGGTCGAGCCGCTCGGCCGGCCCCGGCAGGGCGTCCTCTGCGATCAGCTGCTGGTGCGATTTCATCCACGGCACGTGCGCGTAGCCGAACAGGGCCAGCCGCTCAGGCCGCAGGCCCAGCACCGCATCGATGGTCGCCAGGGTGTTGGCGGTCGTCTGGTGCGGCAGGCCGTACATCAGGTCGAAATTGATCGAGGTGACGCCCGCTTCGCGCAGCCAGCCCACGCAGCGGGCGGCCTCCTCGAGGGTGCCCTTGCGGTCCACGGCCGCCTGCACCTGCGGGTCGAGGTTCTGCACCCCCAGGCTGGCGCGGCGCAAGCCGTGGCCGGCGCAGGCCGTCACCCACTCGCGGGTCAGCGCCGGCGGGTCGATCTCGGTCGCCACCTCGATGTCGGATGAGAGCTCGAAGACCTCGCCGAGCGCGGCGAACAGCACGTCCAGTTCCTCGACCGCCAGCATGTTCGGCGTCCCGCCGCCGAAGTGCAGGGCGTTGGCCGGCAGCTTGCCCGGCAGCGCCTGGCCCAGCAGCCGGATTTCATCCAGCAGCTTGCCGACATAGGCCGCGATCGGCTCGTGCCGGTTCACGGCCCGCGTGTTGCAGCCGCAGTACCAGCACAGCCGCGCGCAGAAAGGGATGTGCATGTAGAGCGACACCGGGTCGCTCGCCGGCAGCTCGGCCAGCCAGCGTCGGTAGGCCGCCTCACCAACGTCCGGCGTGAACTGCACGGCGGTCGGATAGCTGGTGTAGCGCGGCGCGCGACCGTCGAAACGGTTGACCAGGTCGGCCAGCGCCTGGGGGTCTCTGAGCGCGGTGAAGGTCACGGGCGGCTCCTGTGGTGTCTCAGGACTTCTCACCCGATCGCCCTCGGCGCGCCGTGATATCCGTCAATCGGGGCGGTCGTGCTCCACCAGGATCCGCGAGGCGTCGCCCACCGGGTCCTCATACTGGCCGCTGCGCAACGTCCACCAGAAGGCGCCCAGGCCGACCAGGGCCAGCGCCACCGAGGCCGGGGCCAGGAACATCAGGATATCCATCAGCGTCTCCCCGCCCCGGTGCGCAGGGCGTTCAGGGTCACCACCAGCGACGAGCCCGACATCGCAAGGGCGGCGATAAACGGGTTGACCAGGCCGACCATCGCGGCCGGCGCGGCCACCATGTTGTAGAGCGCGGCGAACGAGAAGTTCTCCAGCGCCCGGCGACGGGCCGAGCGGGCGACGTCGATGGCCTCGATCACCGCCTCCAGCCGCTCGCCGGAGAACACCAGGTCGGCGGCGTTCTGGCTGGCGTCGAGCGCGGTTCCCGGCGCCATCGCCGCGTGGGCGCCGGCCAGCGCCGCCGCATCGTTCAGGCCGTCGCCGACCATCAGCACCTTGCGCCCTTCGGCGGTGCGCTCGGCGACCAGGGCCGCCTTGTCCGCCGGCGTCAGCGCCGCCCGCCAGGCCTCGATCCCGGCCTGCTCGGCCGCCCTCGCCACGGCGGCGAAGGTGTCGCCCGAGAGGATCTCGACGCTCAGCCCACGGGCCTTCAGGGCCGCCACCGTGGCGGCCGCATCGGCGCGCAGCTGGTCGGCGAACACGAAGCGGATCTTGGTTTCGCCGTCGATCCCGAACCACAGCTCGGTCTCGCTGGCCGGCGCGCCAGCGACGCCGACGAACGCGGCGCGGCCCAGCCGGGCGCGGCGACCTCCGATATAGCCCTCGACCCCCTGCCCTGGCGTCTCGACGACATTGTCGGCCAGCAAGGTCGGGCCGGCATGGGCGGCCAGCGCCCGCGACAGCGGATGGGCCGAGGCCTTGGCCAGCGGCGCGGCCATGGCGATGGCGGCCGGAACCGGGTCGATCAGTTGCGGCCGGCCTTCGGTCAGCACCCCGGTCTTGTCGAGCACCACGTGGTCGACTTCGGCCAGCCGCTCCAGCGCCGCGCCCGACTTGACCAGCACCCCGCGCCGGAACAGGCGCGCCGAGGCGGTGACCTGCACCGCCGGAACCGCCAGGCCCAAGGCGCAGGGACAGGTGATGATCAGCACCGCGACCGCCCGCAGCAGCGCCTCGCGCGGCCCCATGCCCAGCGCCCAGACGCCGACGAAGGTCAGCGCCGCCGCGGTGTGGATGATCGGGACATAGAGCGCCGCGGCCTTATCGGCGAGCTGGACGTACTTCGAGCGCGACTGCGCCCCGGCCTCGACCAGGCGGGCGATGGCCGCGACGGCGGAATCTTCCGAACGGGCCACCGCGCGCAGCCGCAGCACCCCGCCCAGGTTCAGCGCCCCGGCCTGGCAAGCCTCGCCCGCCCCCACCCGCACCGGCAGGGTCTCGCCGGTCAGCATCGACTTGTCGAGTTCGGAGACCCCGGCGGTGATCGTCGCATCGACCGGAATCCGCTCGCCGGGGCGGACGACCAGCACGTCGCCGGGCGCGACCTCGCTGAGCGGGATGCGGCGTTCGGCGCCGTCCTCACCGAGCAGGGCCGCGGAAGGCGCCTGCATGGCCAACAGGTCGGCGGCCGCGCTGCGGGCGTTGGCGCGCAGGCGGTGATCGAGCCAGCGGCCGATCAGCAACAGGAACAGCAGGGTGACGGCGGCGTCGAAATAGGCGTCCCGCCCGCGCAGCACCGTTTCGATGAACGAAATCACCAGGGTCAGGATCACGCCGATCGAGATCGGCACGTCCATGTTGGCCCGGCCCGAACGCAGCGAGCGCCAGGCCGACTCGAAGAACGGCATGCCGGCGTAAACCGCGCACGGCGCGCCGATCACCCCGCTCATCCACATCATCAGGGTCCTGGTGGCCGGCCCGAGCTCCTGACCGAACAGGCCCGCCCAGACCGGCACCGAGAACATCATGGCGTTGCCGGCCCCGAAGGCGGCGACGCCGAGCGCCAGGGTCAGGCGGCGGCCTTCGGCGTCACGGGCGGCGGCGGCCTTGCCCGGATCGTAGAGCGTCGCCGGATAGCCGAGGCCGTCCAGCCGCTCGAGCACCAGGCTGGGATCGCCCGCGCCGGCTTCGAAGCCGACCGTCAGCTTGCCGGTCGTCAGGTTCAGCCGCGCCGTCTCCACGGCCGGCAGCGACCGGACCTCACCCTCGATCTTGGCCATGCAGGCCGCGCACCGCGCGCCCTTGACCAGCAGCTCCAACGAACGGCCCCCGCCCTCGACCGGGCGAAGGAAGGCGGAGAAATCCTGGCGATCAGCGGTCACGGCCATGTCAGTCGACGCTCGGCTTGAAAGACCTGCCCTTGGCTCTGGACGTGGACGTCCCAGGCTCCCGCAGCGGGCTTGGCGGGGGCGCGATAGCGGCCGGGCGCGGCTTCTGCGAACTTCAGCGGGTGCTCGCCGGCCTCGGTCGCCGGGCGGCGCAACAGGCCGGTCAGTTGCAGGCCGGAAACCGGCTGGCCCTTCGCGTCGGCGACTTCCACCACCACCCCGCCGGCGTCCGGCGCGGCCGTCGCGGACCAGCCCATGGCCGCTTGGGCGCGGCGCTGGGCGACGGCGCGGTTGTAGGCCAGGCCGTCCTCATAGGGCGTCACCGACACCTGCCCCGGGTGCGAGCGGTAGGCCAGCACCAGGAACAGGGAGTCGACGGCGATCACCACCCCGAAGAAGGCGACCACGGAAACGAGGACGTGCCAGCCGGTGACCCGGAACGGCTTTTTCACGGCGCGGGCGGTCATGGCGCGTTCGCAGCTCCTGAGAGGAAGGTGGTCTCGGTCCGGTCCTGCGCCGACGGCGTGGCGACGGCGAAGGCGGCCGACATGTTGGCCGCGGTGATCGCGGCCGGCGGCAGGGTCACGAACACTCGCACGGCGCGCACCTCGTTGGCCGGAACCTCGACCTTGAGCACGTCGCGGCTCTCGCGGTCGCCCGGCGTCTTCAGGATCGCGCCCTTGGGTCCGTCGAAGGCGACGCTATAGGTCTGGGCCTGGAAGGTCCGGTTGGCGATCTTGATCGTGTAGCCGTTGCGCACCGCCCCGTCGTGCAGCCGCACGAACACCGGGTTGCGGTCGTGCAGGACGTGGACGTCCATGGTCGGCCGGGTCATCAGCCCCCAGGCCATCAGCCCGCCGACGACCGCCAGCGCGACCCCGTAGAACACCGTGCGTGAGCGCACCAGCCGATAGACCGCCGGCGTGCCGCCCGCCCGGGCCTCGACGGCCGCGTCGGTGTCATAGGCGATCAGGCCCTTGGGCCGGTCGACCTTGAGCATGATCTCGTCGCAGGCGTCGATGCACAGGCCGCAGTTGATGCACTCCAGCTGCGCGCCGTCGCGGATGTCGATGCCCATCGGACAGGCGGTGACGCACTGATTGCAGTCGACGCAGTCGCCGCGGCCCTCCCAGCCGGCGTTCTTCTTGTGGGCGCCGCGCGGCTCGCCGCGGTCGTAGCGATAGGTCACCTGCAGCGAATTGGTGTCCAGCATCGCGCCCTGGATCCGCGGCCAGGGGCACATGTAGATGCAGACCTGCTCGCGCATGGTCCCGGCGAAGACGTAGGTCGTGAAGGTCAGCAGAACGCAGAACACGTAGCCGGTGACCGGCCCCTGCCCCGCCCAGAAGTCGCGCAGCAGGCTCGGCGCGTCGTGGAAGTAGAAGATCCAGGCCCCCCCGGTGGCGAAGGCGATGCCCAGCCACGTGGCGTGCTTGCCGATCTTGCGCCAGGCCTTGTCCAGCGACCACGGCGCGGCGTCGAGGCGCATGCGCGCGTTGCGGTCGCCCTCGAACAGACGCTCGACATAGATGAACAGGTCGGTCCAGACCGTCTGCGGACAGGCGTAGCCGCACCAGAGCCGGCCGAACAGCGCCGTCACCAGGAACAGCGCCAGCGCCGACAGCACCAGCAGGCCGGTGATGAAGTGCACTTCCTGCGGCCACAGCTGGATGTCGAAGAAGTAGAATCGCCGGCCGGCGAAATCGACCAGCACCGCCTGGTCGGGCAGCACGCCCGGCCGGTCCCAGCGGATCCAGGGGGTGATGTAGTAGATCGCCAGGGTGACGATCATCACCGCCCACTTGATTGCGCGCCAGCGGCCGTGGACCAGCTTCGGATAGATCGGGGCGCGCGGCTTGTAGAGACCGCCGCCCGGGTCCGCGCTCTTGCGGGCCCGGGCGGCGGCCGAGACCGGACCCGCTTCGTGCTTGGGGGCGGAAGCTCGGGTCCTGTCTATGACGACGGTCATGGCCCTACTGGCCTCCGGCGTTGGCGTGGATATAGACGGCCAGCGCCTTCAGGGTTTCCGGGTCGAAGCGCGCCTTCCAGCTGGGCATGACGCCGTTGCGCCCGTTCCAGATCTGACCCTGGATGTCGGCCCGCGCCGAGCCGTACAGCCACTCCTGGTCGGTCAGGTTCGGCGCGCCCTGCTTCTGGTCGCCGGTCCCGGTCGGGCCGTGACAGGCGACGCATTGGGTCTGATAGACCGGCGCGGCGCGGCGCACGGCGGCGGCGTTGGCCGGCCGCCCCGAGAGCGCGACGACATACTCGGTCAGGTCCGAAATCTCGGCTGCGCTCAGCATCTGGTCGCGCCCGAAGGCCGGCATCTGCGAGAAGCGCGTCTGCGGATGGTCGGCGCGGATGCCCACCTCGATGGTGTGGTGGATGTCTTCCAGCGAAC
This sequence comes from Phenylobacterium sp., assembly GCA_017991675.1. GTDB lineage: Bacteria > Pseudomonadota > Alphaproteobacteria > Caulobacterales > Caulobacteraceae > Phenylobacterium. Next base: position 125,112 of record JAGOQB010000001.1, read on the forward strand.
CGCCCCACAGCCACACGTCGTCGCGCAGGTTGGCGTAGCCCTTGGCCCCGACCCCGCCGGTGCCGTGGCAGGTGGCACAGTTGTCGCCGAACACCGACTGGCCGACCGCCTGGGCGTAGGCCTGCAGTTCCGGATCGCGCTCAATCTCTTCGAGGCTGGCGGTCTTCAGCCTGGCCGCCTGGGCGCCGCGAAGCGTGTTCAGATCGTTCAGGGCGACGACGACGTCGGCGCGGTCGGACTGGCCGAGCACGCCCTGGGTATAGCTGCGCACGCCGGGCCAGGCCGGCATCAGCACCCAGTAGATGGCCGCCACCACGACGCCGGCCCAGAACATGTACAGCCACCAGCGCGGCAGCGGGTTGTCCAGTTCACGGATGCCGTCCCACTCGTGTCCCGTGGTTTCGACGCCCGTGACCTCGTCGGGTTCACGCTTGGACATCGGGGGCCTCATCATCTTGCAGGGGAAGGCTGGCGAGGCGCTTGAACGCCTCGCGGTTGCGCGGCCAGAGCGCGTAGACGACGCCGCCGGCGAAGATCAGCCCGAAGTAGATCAGGCCGCCTTGCTGGGCGAACCGCGCGACGGTCTCGTAGGTGAGATCGCTCATCGACGGTTCTCCGGGGCCTTGGCCTCGTAGGTGCTGAAGTCGACGAGCGTGCCGAGCATCTGCAGGTAGGCGATCAGGGCGTCCATTTCCGACAGCTTGTCAGGCTCGCCGTCGAAGTCGCGCTGGATGACCTTGCCGCCATAGCGGGCCTGGAACTTGCTGGCCGCCGCGAACGGATCGGCCTGGGTTTCCAGGTCGTCCTTGGCGTTGTCGATCATGTCCTGGGTGTAGGGCACGCCGACCTTGGTCATGGCGCGGATCTTGTCCTGGATGTCGCGGTAATCGAGCGCCTTCTCGGCCAGGAAGGCGTAGGGCGGCATTACCGATTCCGGGACGACCGCGCGCGGGTCGACCAGGTGATCCTTGTGCCAGCCGTCCGAGTACTTGCCGCCGACCCGCGCCAGGTCGGGCCCCGTCCGCTTGGAGCCCCACTGGAACGGGTGGTCGTACATGCTCTCGGCCGCCAGGCTGTAGTGGCCGTAGCGTTCGACCTCGTCGCGCAGCGGACGGACCATCTGCGAGTGACAGGTGTAGCAGCCCTCGCGGATGTAGATGTCGCGTCCAGCCAGTTCGAGCGGGGTGTAGGGACGCACGCCCTCCACCTCCTCGACCGTGCTTTCGAGCCAGAAGAGCGGCGCGATCTCGACGATCCCGCCGATCGAGACGACGATCAGGATCGCGATGACCAGCGGCAGGGAGTTCCGCTCGAGCTTGCCGTGATGTTTCCACATGTTGGAGGTCTCGCCTTACTGCGCCGCGACGAGCGCGGGGGCGGGACCGCTCAGGCTCTGGGCGCTGGGCGCAGAGCTGGGCATGCGGATCGTACGCCACAGGTTGTAGGACATGATCACCGCGCCGGCGAGGAACATGGCCCCGCCCAGGGTGCGGATGACGTTCTCGATGTGCTTGGCGGCGACGGTCTCGACGAAGGAGTTCGCGAGGAAGCCCTGCGGCGTGTACTCGCGCCACATGAGGCCTTCCATGATCCCGGAAACCCACATCGCGCAGATGTAGAGAAGGATGCCCAGGGTCGCGATCCAGAAGTGCCATTCGGCCAGCTTCAGGGAATAGAGGCCGTCCTTCTTCCACAGCCACGGCACCAGGCAGTAGACGGCGCCGAAGGTGATGAAGCCGACCCAGCCGAGCGCGCCGGAGTGCACGTGGCCAATGGTCCAGTCGGTGTAGTGACTGAGCGCGTTGACCTCGCGGATCGACATCAGCGGGCCCTCGAAGGTGGCCATGCCGTAGAAGGCGATCGCGACGGCCATCATTCGGATGACCGGGTCGGTGCGCAGCTTGTCCCAGGCCCCCGAGAGGGTCATGAGGCCGTTGATCATCCCGCCCCAGGACGGCATCCACAGCATGATCGAGAAGGTCATGCCCAGCGTCTGCGCCCACTGCGGCAGCGCGGTGTAGTGCAGGTGGTGCGGGCCGGCCCAGATGTAGATGAAGATCAGCGACCAAAAGTGGACGATGCTGAGCCGGTACGAATAGACCGGCCGCTCCGCGCGCTTGGGCACGAAGTAGTACATCATCGCCAGGAAGCCGGCGGTCAGGAAGAAGCCGACCGCGTTGTGGCCGTACCACCACTGTAGCAGGGCGTCCTGCACCCCGGCGAACAGCGAATAGCTGCGGCTGTTCAGGCCATTGACCGGCACGGCCAGGTTATTGACGATGTGCAGCAGCGCAATGGTGACGATGAAGGCCAGATAGAACCAGTTGGCCACATAGATATGCGGCTCCTTGCGCTTCCAGAGCGTGCCGAGGAACACCAGCAGGTAGGCGACCCAGACGATGGTCAGCCACAGGTCCACCAGCCACTCGGGCTCGGCGTACTCCTTGGACTGGGTGATCCCGGCCACGTAGCCGACCGCCGCCAGCACGATGAACAGCTGGTAGCCCCAGAACACGAACCACGGCCAGACGCCGCCGGCCAGCCGCGCGCGGCAGGTCCGCTGCACGACGTAGAAGGAGGTGGCGATCAGGGCGTTGCCGCCGAACGCGAAGATCACGCCGGAGGTGTGCACCGGGCGCAGCCGCCCGAAGTTCAGCCAGCCGTGCTCAGGGAAATACAGCAGGTTCGGCCACGACAGCTGGGCGGCGATGAACACGCCGGCGCTCATGCCGACGATCGCCCAGAACATGGTGGCGATGACCCCCGCCCTGACCACGCCGTCGGCGTAGCGGTCCGGCGACGAGCGCAACCGGCCGGAGTTGATGGCGACCGTCATGATCGACAGCGCGAGCAGGAAGGCGCCGAGGAAGATCCAGCCCTGGAGCCGGAACAGCGGGTCTTCGGTGAAGGCGGTGGCGAGGAGCGCGCCGATGGCGCAGATCCCCGTGGTGATGAACAGAAGGACCGCGTCGCGCGGCGCCCTGCTCTCTGGAGCCGGCAAGGTAGTCATGGTCCCCCAAGCGAGTCATGGTGACAGCACCTGTGGGAATGGCCGCCCCCTGCCCTAGGGGCATTGATTTCGGTCAAGGCGCCGCCGGGCCGGCTAGTTCCTATGGAAGTACGCCACTCAAGGAGAACGCCATGACGTCGCTGAAGTCGGACCTGATCACCGCCGCCGGCGCGGCCATGCTCGTTGGAGCGGCGATCAGCGCGGAGCTCGCCTGGCTGGCGGCCCGCGGCGTGGCCGAGCTCGGCGTCATCTGCGGCGCCGCCGGCCAGCCGCACTGCCCCTGGCTGATCGGCGCGGGCGCCCTGCTCGCCTCCGGAACGGCGACGCTCATTGCGGGCCGCCGCCGCATGAAGCCGGCCCCGGTGTCTTCGACCTGACGCGCGGCCCCAGCCCATAACCGAAACTCATGGGTGCGGCGTGATCGCCGAATCCTCCGGGGCGGCATATGCCCCCTGGGGCGGCGACCGATGATCGGCTATTCCGCAAACGCGTGTTTTCGACGCCGCCCGGCGCGCACGGCGTTGCGCACCGACAATTCGGTGGCGTTGAGGGGGAATGGCCATGGTCTCAGCTCCAGGTTCGTCGATGAACCTGCGCCACATCGAAGTCTTCCACGCGGTCTATCAGTCAGGGTCCGTCAGCGCCGCCTCGCGCGCGCTCAACGTCTCCCAGCCGTCGGTCAGCAAGGTCCTCAAGCACGCTGAGAGCCGGATCGGCTTTCGGCTGTTCCGCCTCGTGAAGGGCCGTCTGGTGCCGACGGACGAGGCTCATGCGCTGTTCCGGGAAGTCGACGACATCTACGGCCGCATCGAGTCGCTGCGCCAGACCACGCGAAACCTGCGCGCTGGCGGCGACGGACATATCCGGCTGGCGGTGCTGCCCTCGCTCGGACTGGGCGTCGCCCCGGCCGCCGTGGCCCGATTTCGCCAGCAAAGACCGAACGTTTCGTTCGATATCCACACCCTGCACAACGACGACATCCTGAAGGCGCTGTACGAGCGTAACAGCGACCTGGCGGTGGCCTACGACGCCCCCCGCCACCCGCGCCTGGCCGACGTCCGCATCGGCTCGGGCGAACTGGTCATGCTCTACCGCAAGGACGAGATTCCGGACGCGCCCGAGCGCCTCGGCCTGGACGCGGCCCGCGACCGCGACCTGATCAGCCTGGCCGGCAGCGGTCCGGTCGGGGCCCTGTTCGCCAGCGAGGTGGTGCAGGACGACCCCGGCCGCAGCGAACGCATCGTCGTCCAGACCTACTATGTGGCGGCCGCCCTGGTCCGGCACGGCGCAGGCGTGGCCGTGGTCGATGAGTTCACCGCCCGCGCCAGCCTCAGCCCCGAGCTCGACTTCCGGCCGCTGACCCCCAAGGTGACCTTCGGGGTCCACTGCATCTACCTCGAGGACCGGCCGCCCTCGCGGCCCGCCCGCGACTTTATCGGCGTCCTGCAGCAGACCCTCGCCGAGCGGAACGCATAACCGGCGGCTATATAGGTCCCGCCTTCGCCCATCGCCGGCTAGCCCGCGGCGCCGATGCACGCCTATCCTCGCGCCGGGGCATCTTCCCCGCAGTCCAGGAAGCTCCCATGGCGACCGACCAAGACGCCGCGCCCGAAGACGGCGCCAGACGCCACGGCCCGTTCCGGCGCTACTGGTTCGACGTGGCGCTGTGGAAGCGCATCCTCCTGGCCCTGGTCCTGGGCGTCGTGGTCGGCCTGACGCTCGGCGAGACCTCGGTGCAGCTGAAATGGATGGGCGACGTCTTCATCCGCCTGATCCGGATGGTGGTCGCGCCGCTCGTGTTCTTCTCGATCGTCTCCGGCATCGCGGCGATGGGCGACCCGCGGCGGCTGGGGTCGATCGGGATCAAGACGCTGGTGATCTATCTGAGCCTGACCGTCTTCGCGGTCACCGTCGGCCTGACCATGGGCACGCTCTTTCAGCCCGGCGTCGGCATGGACCTGTCGGGCGCGACGCCGCAGGCGGTGGCCAAGGCCCCGCCGGGCCTGGGCGAGCACCTGATCAGCATCATTCCAACCAATCCGGTCGCGGCGCTCGCCGAGGGCGACATCCAGTCGGTGATCTTCTTCGGGATTCTGGTCGGCCTCGGGATCCTGACCATCGCCCCGCGGGGCGAACCGGTGGCCCGCATCTTCCAGATCGGCGCCGACATCATGCTGCAGATCGTGCGGTTCATCATGGAGGTCGCCCCGTTCGGGGTCTTCGCGCTGGTCGCCTGGGTCATGGGAACGTCCGGCCCTGGGGCCTTTCTACACGTGCTCAAGCTGGCCGCCGCACTGGTGTGCGGCTGCGCGGTGCAGACCCTGATCGTCCACGGCGGCCTGATCCGGCTGATCGCCCGGCTGCCGGTGCTGCCCTTCTTCCGGGACATCACCGATGCGGTGACCATCGCCTTCTCGACGTCGTCGAGCGCCGCGACCCTGCCGGTCGCCATGCGCGTGGCCGAGAAGAACCTCGGCGTCAGCCATGCGGTCACCTCGACCGCCCTGCCCCTGGGGGTGACCCTCAGCATGGACGGGACGGCGCTCTATGTCGCCCTGCTGGCCGTGCTCTCGGCCCAGGCCTTCGGGGTCGAGCTGCAGTTCTCCCAGTACGTGATGCTGGCCCTGGCGACGAGCGTTGTCGCCCTGGGCACGGCCCCGGTGCCGTCGGCCTCGCTGTTCATGCTGGCCGCGGTGCTGCAGGTGATCGGGCTGGGGGCCGAGCAGACCGCCCTCGTCGTCGGCTTCATCCTGCCCTTCGACCGACTGCTGGACATGACCCGCACCATCACCAACGCCACCAGCGACCTTTCGACCGCCGTCACCGTCGCGCGCTGGGAAGGCGAACTGGACGAGCAGGTCTATCTGAGGAAGCCCACGGAGTAGGTCGATCAGGCGCGCGCCCTAGGGTGTCGCCCGGACAGCAATCGCCACCGTAACCGTCCAAGCTCCAGCGGGCTTGAGCGGGAGATGCGATATGCGCGGTATCGGGATGTTCGCGGCGGTGCTGACGACGGCGGCCGTGCCGCTCGCGGCGCAGGCGCAAGACGACTGGCGGGTCGCCGTCACCCCCTACGTCTGGGTGGCCTTCCCGCAGGGCGACGTGACCGCCATCGCCCACAGGGGCGGCGGCGGCGGGGGCGGCGGATCGGACGACGACGTCAGGGCCAACTTCGACGACGTCGGCCTCTCGGGCGCCTTCACCGGTTCGGTGGACGTCGGCTATGGCCGCTTCGGAGTGCTGGCCGATCTCACCTATTACGAGATCACCGCCGACAAGGACATCGCGCTCGGCCCGCTGCCCGACGTCGACGGCGAGGTCAAAATCGCCGGCACCAAGGGCCTGATCGTCGGCTACTGGCGCGCCTACGAAACCGAGAGCTCGCAGGTCGACCTGCTCGGCGGCGCCCACTATCTCGGCATCGACACCGACGTTTCGGCCCGCACGCTGACGCGCTCGGTGTCCTACAGCGCCGAAGAGGACCTCTGGGACCCGGTGATCGGGGTGCGCGGCAAGACCCGCCTGAGCGAGCACTTCGGCCTCACGGGCCTGGCGACCTACGGCGGTTTCGGGGTCTCCTCCGACCACCTTTACGAGCTGCAGGGCTACGTCACCTACCGCTTCAGCGACCTGCTCACCGCCGAGGCCGGATACCGCTACTACTCGACCGAGTGGGAGGGCGACCGGCTGATCTACGACGCCTCGTTCAGCGGCCCGCTCGTCGGCCTGACCTTCAACTTCTGAGCCGCGCCGCGATCACCAGAAGCGGCGCGGCGTCGAGGACTGGCCGGCGTCCTGGGCGGGCGCCTGTTCGGCCGCGGGCGCCTGGGCCGGCGCCGCCTGGCCGTTCAGCGAGTTCATGCCGGTGGCGACGACCGACACCCGCAGCCGGCCTTCCAGCGACGGATCGAAGGCCGCGCCGAAGATGATGTTGCCGTCCGGATCGACCTGGTCGGAGATGACGTTCGCCGCCTCGTCGACCTCCAGCAGGGTCATGTCGGTGCCGCCGGTGACGTTGATCAGCACCGCCTTGGCGCCGGCCAGCGAGGTCTCGTCAAGCAGCGGGTTCTGGATGGCGTTCTGAGCGGCCACCGCCGCGCGGTCCGCGCCCGTCGCCTCGCCCGTCCCCATCATGGCGTTGCCCATGCCGCCCATGACGCTCAGTACGTCGGCGAAATCGAGGTTGATCAGGCCCGGCAGCACCATCAGGTCGGTGATCGAGCGCACGCCCGAATGCAGCACCTGGTCGGCCATCCCGAACGCATCGGCGAAGGTCGTCTGTTCGGTGGCGACGCGGAACAGGTTCTGGTTGGGGACGATGATCGAGGTGTCGACGTACTGCTGCAGTTCCTGCAGGCCGGCCTCGGCCAGGCGCATGCGGTGGCGGCCCTCGAACCGGAACGGCTTGGAGACGACGCCCACAGTCAGGATGCCGCGCTCGCGGGCGCAGCGCGCCACGAACGGCGCCGCGCCGGTGCCGGTGCCGCCGCCCATGCCGGCGGTGATGAACACCATGTCCGCGCCGTCCAGATAGCGGATGATGTCCTCGGCCGACTCCTCGGCGGCGCTGAGGCCCGCGTTAGGATTGGCCCCCGCCCCGAGCCCTTGCGTGACCCGCACGCCGAGCTGGATGCGCTGGCTGGCCAGGGACAACGACAGCTGCTGGGCGTCGGTGTTGGCGACGACGAAGTCGACGCCCTCCAGCCCCTGCTCGATCATGTTGTTGACCGCGTTCACGCCGGCGCCGCCGACTCCGAACACGACGATCCGGGGCTTCAATTGGGCGGCCGCCGGGCGCGTTCCGTTCGGGGCTGACACTGACATGCTCGCAAAACTCCTCGTACGTCCCTGCCGTGACCGCCGGCGATTCCACAACCAAGGCGGACCATTTCCACAGGAATGTGGTGCAATCCGGACTCACCCCCGGGGCACGGGCCAACGAATTGGCCCATCGCGGCCCAAACAGCAAGCGTGGGCGTAGCGCGGCGCTTTAAGCCGCAGCCGGAAGGTTTCGCCGCGGCGTGGCGATCACCCCGCGGGTGCTGGAGCGCATGAACGCCACCAGCCTGCGGACGCGCTCGTCGTCGGCGCCGGCCTCCGCCGCCGCCAGGCGTTCGGACAGCGCGCCGTCGCCATGGAAGATCGCCCGGAAAGCTCGCTTCAACACCGCAGCTTCGCCCGTCCCGATCCCCGCGCGCCGCAGCCCCACGGCGTTGAGCGACACCAGCCGCGCGCGGTCGCCCTGGACCAGGCAGTACGGGGCCACGTCCTGGGTGACGATCGCCCCGCCGGCGACGAAGGCCAGCTCGCCGATCCGCACGTGCTGGTGGACCGCGCAGAGGCCGCTGAGCTGGGCGCGGTCGCCGATTTCGACGTGACCGCCCAGGGTCGCCCCGTTGGCCATCACCACCTCGTCGCCGATCACGCAGTCATGGGCGACATGCGCGGTCGCCATGAAGAGGCCGCCGCCGCCGATGCGGGTGGTCGCCTCGCCGCCGGCGTGGACCGTCACGAACTCGCGGAACACGTTGCCCGCGCCGATCCGAAGACGGCCGACGTCGCCGGCCCGGCCGGTGATCTGCGGACTGGCCCCGATCGAACACGAGGCCAGGAACCGATTGTCGCCGCCGATCTCGGTTTCGCCGTCGAGCACCGCATGGGGCCCGACGACATTGCCCGGTCCCAGCCGCACGCCCGGCCCGATCACCGCATAGGGGCCGATCTCGCAACTGGGGTCGATCTGCGCGCCGGGCGCGACAACGGCTGTCGGATGGATGCTCGCCATGCGAAGACACCTGGACCCGCCGCTGGTCGCCGCCAACTCAACTTCGGTGTCCGATTGCGACGGGCTACAGATGCCGCAACAGATTCTCCGCCGTCCTGGACCTCCGCCTTGCCTTCAGCCGTCTACGGAAACCCGCCGCCCGACGTCATCGAGACGCCCAAGGAGGCCGTGCAGCTGTCGCCGCTGATCCCCGGCTCGGCCGACATCGCCAAGCTGGCCGACGCCAGCCAGGACGAGATCGCCTTGCTGGTCCCCGGCGGCGCCATCGAGGCCCGCTATCTGCTGGCCCAGGCGCTGCGGGTTCTGCGCCCTGGCGGGGCGCTGACCGCCGCCGCGCCGAAGGATCGCGGCGGCCTGCGCCTCAAGAAGACCCTGACCGGCCTCGGCTGCGAGGTCATGGAGTCCTCCCGCCGCCATCACCGGATCTGCGAGGTTGAACGGCCAGCCGGATCGCTGGCCCTCGCCGCCGCCCTGGAAGACGGCGCGCCCCGTATCCTGCCGAGCGGGCTCTGGTCGCAGCCAGGCGTGTTCAGCTGGGATCGGCTGGACCCGGGCAGCGAGCTTCTCCTCGCCCACCTTCCCGCGCTCAGCGGGACCGGGGCGGACTTCGGCTGCGGCGTCGGCTGGCTGTCGCGCGCGGCGCTCACCTCGCCCGCCGTCACCGCCCTGACCCTGATCGACCTCGACCGCCGCGCCGTCGAATGCGCCGAGCACAATGTCGTCGACCCACGCGCCCAGTTTGTCTGGGCCGACGTCCGGACCGCCGCGACGGGCCTTTCCAACCTCGACTTCGTGGTCATGAACCCGCCGTTCCACGACGGCGGCCAGGAAGATCGGCGGCTGGGCCAGGCCTTCATCCGCGCCGCCGCCGACGCCCTGCGGACCGGCGGGCGGCTCTGGCTGACCGCCAACCGTCACCTGCCCTACGAAGCGGTGCTGGCCGAAGCGTTCAAGGCGGTGACGCCGGTCGCCGACGGCGGCGGCTACAAGATCTACGAGGCCCGCAAATGAGCAAGACGCCGACCATGCGGCTCGACCGGCTGCTGTCCAACCTCGGCTACGGCAGCCGCAAGGAAATGCACGGCCTGGTCGCCGCCGGCCAGGTGGTGTTGGACGGCGCGGCCCTGACCGACGCCGGCGCGCGGATCGCCATCGGCGCCGACCTGCCCGAGCGCATGCGGATCATGGGCAAACCCGTCGATCCCCCGCCGCCGCTGGTGGTGATGATGCACAAGCCGCTGGGCGTGGTCTGCTCGCACAAGGAGTACGGCGACCGGGTCTATGACCTGCTGCCGCCGCGCTGGCGAGTGCGCGATCCGGCGCTGTCGACTGTGGGCCGGCTGGACAAGGAAACCTCCGGCCTGCTGCTGATCACCGACAATGGCGACTTCCTGCATCGGGTGATCTCGCCGCGCCGCCACGTACAGAAAAGCTATGTCGCCGATCTCGACCGCCCGCTGGAAGGCCACGAGGGCGAGATCTTCGCCGCCGGGACGCTGATGCTCGAGGGCGAGGAAAAGCCGCTGCTGCCGGCCGTGCTGGAACCGCTGGGCGAACGCCGGGCGCGGCTGCTCATCGAGGAAGGCCGCTATCACCAGGTCCGCCGGATGTTCGCCGCCGTCGGCAATCACGTAACGGCGCTGCACCGCGACCGCATCGGCGGCCTCGTCCTGCCAGGCGACCTGGCGGCGGGCGAGTATCGGGTGCTTCCGGCCGCCGTCGCCGAGACGGTGTTCGCCGGCTGACCATAGCCTGAGGGGAGACAGCCGATGGCCACCGCCGACGACGCGTTCGAACAACTGATGCGATTGGCCGGTCGGAACCGGCCCGACTTCGTCCGCATCGACGACGAACCGCCCGCCATGGCGACCCGCTTCCAGGCCGAGGCCGGCGCCGCCGCCGCGCTGGCCGCGGTCGGAACCCTCGCGGCCGACCTCTGGACCCTGCGGACCGGCCAGACCCAGCAGGTGAGCGTCTCGCCGCGCGAGGCCGGGGCGGCGCTGGTCAGCTTCGCCCTGCAGATCTTCGAAGACCCTGAGCGCGCGCCGCCGCAAAGGCCGGAAGACGCCGGCGGCGGCGGACGCGGCACCCCGGCCATGGGGTTCTTCCCGACCAAGGATGGGCGCCACGTCTTCTTGCATCCGAGCTTTCCCGACAGCGCCGCCAAGCTGCACCGGCTGATGGGCTCGCCGGCCGACACCGCCGCGGTGGCCGCCGAGGCGCTGAAATGGACCGCCCTGGACTTGGAGAACGCCATCGCCGACGCCGGCGTCTGCGGGGCCATGGTCCGCACCGCGCAGGAATGGGACGCTTCCGAACAGGGCCGCATCCTCGCGGCCCGGCCGACCGTGGAGATCATCAAGATCGCCGACGGCCCGCCCATGGCCCTGCCCGACCACGGCGAGGCCCCGCTCGCCGGCGTTCGCGTCCTGGACCTGACCCGGGTGCTGGCCGGGCCCACCTGCGGCAAGACCCTGGCCCAGCACGGGGCGGACGTCCTCTATGTCGCCTCGCCGAACCTGCCGGCCACCGAGTTCTTCATCAGCGACGTCGGGCACGGCAAGCTCTCGGCTTGGCTCGATCTGAAGGACCCCGGCCAGTTGGCGCGGCTGAAGGCGCTGATCGCGCAGGCGGACGTCTTCAGCCAGGGCTACCGCGGCGGAGCCCTGGAGCGGCTGGGCCTTGGCCCGCTCGACCTCGCCAAGCTGCGCCCCGGGATCGTCTACACCTCGATCAACGCCTATGGGCATGAAGGCCCCTGGGCGAACAGGCCCGGTTGGGAGCAGCTCGCCCAGACCGTGACCGGCATGGCCGACCTTCATGGCGGCGCCGCCGGCCCGAAGCTGCAGCCGGGCGCCGTCGCCGACTACACCACAGGCTTCCTGGCCGCCTTCGGCACGCTGGTCGCCCTGGAGCGCCGCGCCCGCTACGGCGGCAGCTATCTGGTGCGCGTGTCGCTGGTCCAGACCGCGACCTGGCTGCGCGGCCTGGGCCTCAAGCCGGCCGACGACCTCGCCAAGGTGCAGCCCGCCGCCCCGGCCGAGCTCGACGGCTGGCGCATCACCTCGCCGTCGGGCTTCGGCCCCGTGCGTCACCTGCGTCCGCCGGTGCAAATGTCGGTGACGCCGGCCCGCTGGGCCCGCCCGACGACGCCGCTCGGCGCGGCGCCGGCCGAGTGGCCCGTCTAGAACCTGTCTCAGTTGGCTTGAAGCAAGCCAACCGAGTCCTCTAGGGGACGTCGTCGATCACCGACAGCGGCGGGGCGATCTCCTCCAGCGGCTTGCGCTCGGCGGCCACGCCCAGGAACAGCTCGACGACCGCCGCGCTCAGCATCAGCACGCCGCCCAGCAGGTAGCCCCAGAAGATCTGGCTGCGCTCGCCGCTGTCGATCAGAGCGCCGAACAGGGCCGGCCCGCCGACCCCGCCCAGCAGCGTCCCGAAGGCGTAGAACAGCGAGATGGTCACCGCCCGCGTCTCCAGGGGAAAGCTCTCCCCGACGGTCAGATAGGCCGCGCTCGCCCCCGCCGAAGCGAAGAAGAAGATCACCGTCCAGGCCGCCGTCTGCGTCGTGGCGGTCAGCAGGCCGGCCGAGAACATCCAGCCCGTGGCGCACAGCAGCGCCCCGGCCAGTCCGTAGGTCAGCGCGATCATCGGCTTGCGCCCGACGCTGTCGAAGAAGTGCCCGAGCAGCAGCGGCCCCAGGAAGTTCCCCGCCGCGAAGGGCAGGATGAACCAGCCGATCGAAGCGGCCGGGACCTCGTAGAACTTGGTCAGGATCAGGGCGTAGGTGAAGAAGATCGCATTGTAGCAGAAGGCCTGGGTCGCCATCAGCACCAGGCCCAGCACCGTGCGCTTGGGGTGGCGGACGATCAGCGAGCGGGCGATGTCGAACCACGAGGTCCGCATCGGCCGCAGGCGCAGGGTCGGCAGGTCGCTCGTCGGGCCAAGCGGCCGGCCGGTGTCGCGCTCGACCCGCGCCTCGATGGCCTCGACGACGGCCAGCGCCTCCTCGGGATGTCCGTGGGTCATCAGCCAGCGCGGGCTTTCGGGAATGTAGCGGCGGACCCAGATGACGATCAACGCCAGCAGCCCGCCGATGATGAAGGCCAGCCGCCAGCCCCAGTCCTGGTCGACCAGGTTCGGGTCCAGCACGATCAGCGAGCCCATCGCGCCCAGCGCCGCGCCGAGCCAGAAACTGCCGTTGATCGCCAGGTCGGTGTAGCCGCGGCGGCGGGCCGGAATCAGCTCCTGGATCGCCGAGTTCACCGCCCCGTACTCGCCGCCGATCCCCGCTCCGGTCAGGAACCGGAACAGCATGAACGACCAGAAGTCCCAGGCGAATCCGGTGGCGATCGTCGCCACCAGGTAGACTGCGACCGTAATCGTGAACAGCCGCCGACGTCCGAAGGTGTCGGTCAATCGCCCGAACACCAAAGCGCCCAGCACCGCGCCCAGGATGTAGGCGCTGCCCGACAGTCCGATCTGGGTGGTGGTGAGGCCAAGCCCCTGGGAGATCGCCGGCGACAGCGACCCGACCAGGGTCACCTCCAGTCCGTCCAGTATCCAGGTGATCCCCAGGGCCGCCACCACCAACCAGTGGAAGCGGCTCCAGGGCAGTCGATCGAGCCTCGCAGGCACGTTCGTCGTGAAGCTGTCAGTCATACGCCCCTCCCCCGTCTTTCGCGTAAGTGAGCGACAACGCGACGGCGCCGCTTGGGTTCACGCCCTTCTGGCTGTATGGCCGCACAAGATGTTTACCGACGAAATCACCGTGGACGCCCGCGGCCACCGCTGCCCGGTCCCGACCCTGCGCCTGCGCCGCGCGCTGGAAGACGCCGGGTCAGGGGTGAAGGTGCGGTTGTTGGCCGACGATCCGCTCGCCCGCATCGACGTGCCGCACTTCGCCAGCGGCGCCGGTTTCGTCGTCGTCGAGACCAGCGAGCGCGACGGCGTGCTCAGCTTTCTGGTCGCCCGGCCAGATCCGGCCTAAGCCCCGTCCGGCAGCAGACGCCGCTCGCGTTCGCGCAGCACGTTCTCGATCTCGGTGGCGAAGGCCCCGCCGAAGAACACCGCGTTCACGCTCCACGACAGCCAGATCAGGAAGACCACGACCGCGGCGACCGAGCCGTAGGTCGCCCCCAGGTGCGCCACCTGCTCGACATAGAAGGCGCTCGCCCAGGACACCAGCAGGCAGAGGATCGCCGCCGAAACCCCGCCGAGGATCGACGGCAGCCAGGCCACCGGCCGGCTGGACATCGCAAACCGGTAGATCAGCGTCATCGCGAAGGTCAGGCCGAAGCTCGCCCAGGTCCACTCGCTGTAGAGCCACGAGACGCCCGCCAGCGGTTTGACCCCGAACGCAGCGGCGACGAACCGGAAGTAGAAGAAGATGACCGAGAAGAAGGCCAGCATTGCGAAGGCGGCGATCAGCACGGCCAGGGCCAGCAGGTTGAACTGCAGGAAGCTGCGCGGCGCCGCCTCGTCGTGGATGAACGACAGCCCGGCCAGCAGCGCCTTGAACCCACGGTGCGCGGCGTAGCCGCCGACCACCAGCGCCACCCCGCTCTGCGCCGACACCGAATGGAACGGCGTCTGCGCCAGCCGCTCCAGCTCGGCCTGGAAGATCGCCTGCGCCCCCGACGGCATCAGCCGGGCCAGGGCCTCGGCCTGGTGCGCCACCTCGTTGGGATCGGCCAGCAGGCTGTAGAGGCCGATGCCGATCGCCAGCGCCGGAAACACCGCCAGCATGATGAAGAACGACACCCCGCCCGTGTAGAGCATGACGTCCCGCCCCCAGAGCCGGCGCAGGGCGCGACCCGAAATCAGGACCGCCAAGCGCAGCCAATGGGAGGGATCCCAGTCCAACTCCCGCACACGCTGGATTCGTTGCCTAAGCGACATGGCGCGGAAGGTGCTGAAGCTCGCCTGCCGGCGCAAGCGATGATCTTGCCGTGGCGAACGGCGCGCCGGCCCTTGCTGGGGGACCGACGCGCCGCCGATGGGCGTGTCATGCCATCGGGCCGGCCGCCGTATCGAGGGACGGGAGTGACGACGACCGACCGTGCTCCAGCATCGGCCCCGGCCGCTGAACCCCGGCTGAACGCGGTTCGTAGAACCCGTTCAGCTCCTGCGCGTTCGTCACCCAACCTTCACAGAACCGTCAAACAAGAATGTTAGCGCCTCTGCCGTACCCGAGCGGAGCCAGATCATGAAGACTTTCGCCTATCTCGCCGTCGCCGCCGTCGCGCTCAGCGCCTGCGGTCAGCAAGCCCCCAAGGGCGGAGCCGAAAAGGCCGCGGGACCCAGCGCCAGCGGCCGCGGTCAAGTGTGGGCCGCCGGCTCCTCGACCGTCTTCCCGTTCGCGACCCGGGTCGCCGAAAACGTCGCCAAGACCACGGGCGGCCGCGCGGCCAAGGTGGAAAGCCTCGGCACCGGCGGCGGCTTCAAGCTGTTCTGCAGCGGCACGGGCGCGGGCTTCCCCGACATCGCCAACGCCTCGCGAGCGATCAAGAAGTCGGAATTCGACCAGTGCGTCGCCAACGGCGTCACCGACATCGTCGAGATCAAGATCGGCTATGACGGCATCGTGATCGCCAACGCCAAGAGCGGCCCGACCTACGACTTCAAGATCGACCAGGTCTATCGCGGCCTCGCCGCCGAACTGCCGCAGGGCGCCGGCTTCGCCAAGAACGCCGCCAAGTCCTGGAAGGACGTCGATGCGGGCCTCCCGGCCCAGGCGATCCTGGTCTACGGCCCGCCGCCGACCTCCGGCACCCGCGACGCCTTCGTCGAGCTCGGCCTGGAAAAGGGCGCCCGCAAGCTCCCGGCGCTGGAAGCCCTGCGCGAGAAGGACGAAGACGCCTTCAAGGCCAAGGCCCACACCATCCGCTCCGACGGCGCCTGGGTCGACGCCGGCGAAAACGACAACGCCATCGTCCAGACCCTGACCAAGACCCCGAACGCCATCGGCGTGTTCGGCTACTCGTTCCTCGAGAACAACATGGACACCGTGAAGGCCGCCACCGTCGACGGCGTCGCCCCGACCTTCGAGACCATCTCGAACGGGAGCTATCCGGTGTCGCGCTCGCTCTACATCTACGTGAAGAAGGCCAATGTCGGCGTCATCCCGGGCCTGCGCGAGTACGTCAACGCCTTCGTCTCGGACGCGGCGACCGGCAAGGGCGGCTACCTGCAGCAGCGCGGCCTGATCCCGCTGGCGGCCGAAGAGCACGCCGCCCAGAAGGCCTCGGCGACCGAGCTGAAGACCATCAGCGCGCCCGAGAAGTAAGGTCCGCGCTCAAGAGCATTTTCCGCCGAAGCGGCTGCCGGTTCGGCGAAGAAAATGCTCTAAATTCAAAGAGTCTTGAGCAATTCCCGATCCAATCAGATCGGAAATTGCTCACGGCGACGAACCGGCCCCGAAGCGCGAGCTTCGGGGCCTTTTTGTTATCCGGTCAAGTTATCCGGCGAGCGCGCCGGCCGCCTTCAGCTCGTCGATGGCGGCGGCCGAGAAGCCCCAGTCGCCCAGCGCCTCGCGGTCGTGCGCGCCGATGGCCGGCGGCGGGCCCTGGATCTCGCCCGGGGTGGCCGAGAAGCGCGGCGCCGGCGCCGGCTGCACGACCCCGCCCAGTTCCACGAAGGTCTGCCGCGCGACGTTGTGCGGATGCTTGGGCGCGGCGTCCAGATCCAGCACCGGGGCGAAGCAGACGTCGGTGGCGTCCATGATCTCGCACCACTCGGCCTGGGTCTTCTGGGCGATCACGTGGCCCAGCTTGTCGCGCAGGTCGTTCCAGCTCCCACGGTCCATCTGGGCGGCGAAGGCCGGATCGTTGATCCCGGTCTTCTCCAGCAGCAGGGCGTAGAACTGCGGCTCGATCGAGCCGATCGAGATCCACTTGCCGTCGGCGCATTGATAGGTGTCGTAGAAGTGCGCGCCGCCGTCGAGCAGGTTGGCCCGGCGCTCCTCCTTCCACATCCCGCTGGCCTTGAAGCCGTAGAACATGGCCATCAGCGAGGCCGCGCCGTCGCTCATCGCGCAATCGATCACCTGCCCCTGGCCGGTCTGGCGGGCGTTCAGCACCCCGGCCAGCAGCCCGAAGGCGAGGTAGAGCGCCCCGCCCCCGAAATCGCCGACCAGGTTCAGCGGCGGGATCGGCTTGTCGTTCGTGCCGATCGCGTGCAGCGCCCCGGTGATGGCGATGTAGTTCATGTCGTGGCCCGCCGCGTTGGCGTAGGGCCCGAACTGCCCCCAGCCGGTCATCCGGCCATAGACCAGCTTCGGATTGCGTTTCAGCGCGATGTCAGGGCCCAGGCCCAGGCGCTCCATGACGCCTGGCCGAAAACCCTCGAACACCGCATCAGCGCTCTCCATCAGCTTCAGGCAGGTCTCGATCGCCGCCGGGTTCTTCAGGTCGAGCCCGATCGAGCGCCGGCCGCGGCTGGTGATGTCGGCCGGCGAGGCCCGTCCCTGCCCTTTGCGGTCGATCCGCACGACGTCGGCGCCCAGATCGGACAGCAGCATGCCGCAGAACGGACCGGGGCCGATTCCGGCGAACTCGACGACCTTCAGCCCTGAAAGCGGTCCCTTACCCATGCGACATCTCCCTGTTTCCTTGCCCCGAAGCTAGCGGCCCAGAACCTAGGGGCCATGACGCGCCGTCAGCCAACGGCTTCAGCCGCCGCCCGGCAGCGACTGGCCGTCGTCGATGGTGATCACCGTCCCGGTGATGGCCCGCGCGGATGGACCGCTCAGCATCAGCAGCGAGGCGTCGAGATCCTGCGCGTCCATCAGCCGCCGGCGCGGGAAGCCCTTCATCTGCTTCTGTCCGCCCTCGGTCTTGAACCAGTCGGAATTGATGTCGGTCTCGATGTAGCCGGGGCAGATGGCGTTGACCGCGATCCCCTTGCGCGCCCACTCACGAGCCAGGCCGCGGGTCAGCATCGCGACCGACGCCTTCGAGGCGCAGTACGCCGAAAGCCCGGGCAGCACGGTGTGCGAGGCGATCGAGGCGATGTTGACGATGCGCGCGTCGCCCCGTTCGGCCACGCCGGAGGCGATCATCCGCTTGGCGGCCTGCTGGGCGGCGAAGAACACCCCGCGGACATTGACGTCGAAGGTGCGATCCCAGTCCTCGATGGAGAGATCCAGCGCCAGGCCCTCGCCGCCGACCCCGGCGTTGTTGACCAGGATCGAGATCGGGCCCAGCGCCGCCTCGACCTCGTCGAAGGCCGGACCGATGGCGGCGGCGTCGGCGACGTCCAGCTTCAGCGCCATTGCCTGGCCGCCCGCCCCGGCGATGGCCCCGGCGTGGTTTTCCACCAGGTCCAGGCGGCGCGCGGTCAGCGCCACCGACGCGCCGGCCTTCGCCAGCACCTGCGCGAAGTGCGCGCCCAGCCCGCCCGACGCACCGGTGATCACCGCCACCTGGCCCTTCAGGGTCTGCTCCATCCCGTCTCTCCTCCACAGACTTGCGACTCGGCGTCGCTGTGTCATTCGCCTTGCGGCTGTATAATCGTTGAGCACGTCGATTCCCGCCCAGCCTGGGCGGGCGCGCGACCGAGTGGCCAGGGTTTAAGCGAATGACGGCGGGCGTCCAGGCGCGAGTCTTGATCGTTGCAAAGGACGATGCGGTTGCTGGCCCCCTGGCCGAGGGCCTCGACCGCCTCGGCTGGCGCACAGTGACGGCCCGCGGCCCCTACGCCGCCACGGCTACGCTGGTCGATCTCAATGTCGAGGCGGCGATCGTCGACCTCGCCAGCGGCGGGCACGAGGCGCTGACCATGGCGCGACGCCTGAAATCGGCCTGCGCGCCGCGCCGGATCCCGGTCATCGCCATCGGCGATCCCGGCCCGGAACTTGAGACCTACGACTTCGACCTCACCCTCGCCGCCCCGGTCCACCCGGCCCAGATGGTGATGCGGCTGGAGACGCTGGTCCGCACCGCCGTGGCCGAGGAAGAATTCGAGCTGCGGCTGGAGACCTTCGCCGAACGCGGCCGGCGCCTGGACATGCCCGAGCCCGAGTCCACGCCCTATCAGGTTCTGGCGATCGGCGAGCCGGCCCCGCAGTTTCTGGCCCTCGCCAACGCCCTGACCCGCTCAGGCGCCGAGGTCGTGGGCGCGTTCACCGCCTATACCGCCTTCGACTACCTGCATGAGCGTCCGTTCGACGCCGTCGTCCTGTGGGCGGGCGACACCAGCCAGGAGGCGCTGTCCATCGCCGCCGGCATGCGGCGCAACACCCGACTCTATCACACGCCCGCCCTGCTCTACATGCGCCAGGAGAGCTACGTGACGATGTCGGAGGCCTACCATCGCGGCGTCTCCGACGTGGCTTCGCCCGAGACGCCGGAAACCGAGACCGCCCGCCGCGTGCTGGAACTGGCGCGCAGCTATCGCCGCCAGGTGTCGATCCGCCGGGCGCTGGAAATGGCGCGCACGTCCGGCCTCATGGACGCGGCCACCGGCCTCTTCACCCGCGACCTGTTCGCCCGCCACGCGGGGCGCCTGGCCCAGGCCTCGCGCGCGCGCGGCCGTCCGCTGTCGGTCTGCGTGCTCAAGGTGGCCGAGCGGACCGACGTCTCCGCCGCGCGCGCCGGCGGCTGGCTCGACCGGGCGATCCCGCAGATCGGCTCGATGGTCGGCCGGCTGGTGCGCGTCGAGGACACCGCCGCGCGCCTCGGCCAGGAGGTCTTCGCCCTGGCCCTGCCCGCCACCGGCAAGGCCGCCGCCCGCGCCGCCGGCGAACGCATCGCTGCGGTCATCGGCTGCACCGCATTCGAGGCCGGCGACGGCCAACCGCCGTTCGTGGTCGATTTCGACATCGGCGTCGCCGAAGTCACCTCGCCCGAGAGCGTCGGCAAGGCGCTCGAAGAGGCCGCCGCCCGGGCGCACCAGAAGGCCAGCTAGCCGGTCGCCCTCGCCACGGACAGGAACGAACCGCGAAGCCGCACGATCAGTGTTTGGCCCTTGTTCCAAGCCACCCAGCTCACGATCCCGCCGACCAGCGCGCAGGCCACCTGCAGCAGCGGCCAGTCCGGCGCGCCCACCGCCGTGAGCGCGACCCGGAAGTAGTAGTGGGTCAGGTAGATGAACAGCGAACCGCCCGACAGCAGGAAGATCACCCGCCCGAACGGCTTCAGAATCGGCAACCGCCGAACGAACAGCAACGCGAAGGCGGAGGTCAGGATGAAGAACCAACTCATCACCTCGAGGGTGAAATAGGTCGCCGCAGCGTAGGCCAAGGCCGCCGCCATCGTCGTCAGCCGCTGACGAGGCGTCTGCGCGCACGCCGCCATCGCCCCCAGGATCAAGGTCGGATAGTGGGTGGTCGGCAGCACATTCACGACCAGAAGCGGATCGGATGTCGCCTCGGGATAGTCGGGGAATATCAGGAACGGCATCGCGAACCGGAAGACGCACCCTAAAGCAAAGGAGGTCACCAGGAACGACCACTTTCGCTCCGGCTCCAGCCGTCGCCTCCCGCTGAGCAGGATCGACAGATACAGGATGGCGAGCATCTGCATCATGCAGTGGATGTACCAGAGGAAGAACTGCTTCTCGCTCGGGGTGTAGGCCAGGAAGTTCTTGTAGAAGAACACCAGCGACCACGAGGCCTCCTGCCCGGCCAGCACCTTGGCGAAGAACAGTGCGTAGGAGAACAGCGCCACGGGAATCGTAACGCTGAGCAGGACCTTGAGAATGGGTTTGGCGCTCTTCTTCTCGAACACCTCCCATAGCTGGTGCCCGCCGATCATGAACCCGGACACCAGGAACAGGGCGCTCGTCGCCCCGCCCCCGTATTCGAACAAGTCGAAGTGGCCGGCGACGACCAGCACGATCGACGCGGCGCGGATGATCATCGACGTATCGACGTCGCTGAAGAAGCGCTTGGCCGGCGTGGCGGTCGCCGCGATGTCTTGCAAGGACATCAGATGCCATCCGTCGGGCACAGCGCCCAGCACCTCCTCGGTCGCCAGGTAGAGCTGCACGTAGGACAGGCTGTCCCCGCCGATGCTCACGAACGACGACCCGGGGGCGACGTCCCGCCGCCCCAGAACCGAATTCCACTTTTCGACCAGCGCGCGTTCCTTGGCGCTGCCGCCTTGACGGCGCGCCGCCTCGGGCCCGGCATCGGCGGGGCCCGCCATCCTGTCGCGCAGCGCCATACGATCGATTTTGCCGTTGGGCAGCAGCGGCATCGCCTCCAGACGTACGAGGCTGCTCGGCGACATGTAGCTGGGCAGCCGATCGCCGAGGAACTTCTGGATGTCCTGCTGCAGGTTCGCGTCAGATCGGTCGGAGGTCACGAACGCGGCGATCCTCGGCGCGTCGGCCCCGCCCTCAGCGAGGGCGATGGCTGACCCGACGTCGGGATGCGCCAGCAGGGCCGCCGTGATCTCGGAGAGATCGACCCGATAGCCCCGAATCTTGATCTGGTCGTCCTGGCGGCCAAGCACCACGACGTCCCCGCTCGGCAGATAGAAGCCGCGGTCGCCGGTATAGTAGGCCTCGCCGCTCGTGCTGGCCTGGATTTCGCCGCCGACCACATAGCCCAGGCTGAGCAGGTTCGAGCGGACGGCGATCTCGCCGACCTCGCCGATCCCCTTCATTCGCCGCTCACGGTCGACGATCAGGAGCTGGAAGCCGCCCGAGCCGCGTCCCACGGGGACCGTCTTCCAATCGAAGTCGCCGTCAAAGACAAAATAGCCGGCGGCCTGCGGGGTCTCGGTCGACCCGTAGAAGTTGACGTTGACCGCCTTGGGCGCGACGCGGGCGATCTCGGTCAGCAGCGCCGGGCGAAGCAGGTCCCCGCCCCAGAAGACATGGCGAAGCCCCGGAAACGCCCCGGCCTTCGCCCCGGCGCAAAGCAGTTGTCCCATGGCCGGCGTCATGTGCGCGGTGGTCGGACGAACCTCCTCGAACCAACGCCGCAGCCCCCCCGGTTCGAAGATCGCCCGCTGTTCAGGGATCATCAGGCAGGCGCCGAGCGAAAGCGGCGTGAAGATGTCGCGCAGCAACGGATCGTGCGACAGCCCCGACAGCATCGTGAATCGGTCGCTCGCGCCGAGCTCGAACCTCGCCGCCTGCCAGGTCACGAAGTTCACCAGCGGTCTGTGGCCGACGGCCACGCACTTCGGAACCCCGGTGCTGCCCGAGGTGAACAGCAGATAGGCCGGATCGGCCGGGTCGGCGGCGTCGAGCCCCGCCTCCTCCCCCTTCGTCAGTATCTCTCGGCCGGGATGGACGATGGGCGCGCCCCGGCTGGCTGCGATCCGCGCCGCAAGGGCCTTCACATCCTCGCCGTCAGCGGCGCAGACGACGGCGCCGACCGCTGCGATCTCCGCCAGGTCGACAAGGCGCTGTTCGGGGTAGGCGCTGTCGAGGACCACAAACACCCCGCCCAGCCGTAGAACGCCAAGGATCGCCCAGATCAATGCCGGGCCGCGTTCGGCGATAATCGCCACGCGGTCGCCGCTCCTGACGCCCGACGCCTGCAGCCGCGCCGCCACGTCTCTCGAACGCGCCTCGACCTGGGCGTAGCTGTAGGCCAGCCGGCCATGACGCAGGGCGATCGCCTGGGGCGTTCCGCGCGCAGTTCGCAAAAACGCGGTGTGAACGAGCTCTTGGCCGCCTGCCGTCAGGGCCGCGGCCGGATCCGGAAGTACGCCCGGCGCCGCCAGCGCGCTGGATCGGATCTTGGCCGTCGGCGTCGACGGCGCGGCGCAAAGGCGTGTCGTGAGAGCGAGAAGCAGATCGCCGATCGCCGCCGCCCGCGACGGCGACACGCCCGCGGCATGAAAGACCGACACCGTGCCCGGCGAGGCGGCGAGATCAAACTCCAGACCCAGATCGAACGCGCCCTTGGGGTGGGTCAGCGCCGAGCCGCCAGTCCTGACGTCCAGGGCCAATCGCGGCGCCGCCTCGTCGCCGGCCGGCGTGCGGCTCGCGAACGCAACCGCCTGAGCGTGCTCGCCCAGCGAGCGCGCCTCATCGACACCGATGCTGAGCGATATCCGGCCGCGTTCATCGCCGCCCAACGCCACGTACTGCCGATCGACGTCGGTCAGCCGGGCCAAGACAATCAAACCGATCGCCCGGGCCACGTCACCGGCGCTCACGCCGGCGCTGCGCGCACTCGCCTCCAAGTCCGCGCGAACCCCTGCTGGCAGGTCGACTACGACCCGACCGCCTTCGCTTGGATCGGCGGCGAGCCGATCCATCGGGATTGTCGGCATTTCCTCCGACGTGCCGGCTTGCGCCGGTCGAGCCTCTAAGTTCAACGACGCGTGCATACGCGACCGTCCATCCCACAGGACGATCTTCCCCATCTCACCCCCTCGACGTCGGCAGGCGCGAACCCGCCGACGCAGCTTTACCCGACTGCGATCACCGTTCAGTGATCGCAGCTACGGTGCGCGGTTCTATACGCTTAAGCTGTAGAGGCAATCGCAATCCACTATTGCGAGAGCGAGCCTCCGATCGAGGCCGTTGACGCCTCGATCAGGCCGCGAGCTTCGCCAGTTCGCTGAGGATGCCCTCGGCCGCCGCCAGGCGCTGCTCGGGCGTCTCCCATTCCCCCTTCACCACGACCTTGTGGTCGGGGCGGATCTTCCAGGCGACCTGGTTCTTCTGCACGAAGCCGACCAGACCCATGGGGTTCTTGAACTCGTCCCCACGGAAGGTGACGACCGCGCCCTTCGGCCCGACGTCGATCTTGGCGACGTTCGCCTCGCGGCACATGCCCTTGATGGCGACGACCTTCAGCAGCTGGCCGGCCTCCGGCGGCAGCGGGCCGAAGCGGTCGATCATCTCGGCGGCCAGCGCTTCGCGGTCGCCCGCCTTCTCGGCGTCCGACAGGCGGCGGTAGAGCGACAGGCGCACGTTCAGGTCGGGCACGTACTCGTCCGGGATCAGCACGGCCGCGCCGGTGTTGATCTGCGGCGACCATCCGCGGTCGGCGGCCTCGCCCTTGCCGGCCAGTTCCTTCAGCTCGTTGACCGCGTCTTCCAGCATCTGCTGGTACAGCTCGACCCCGATCTCGCGGATGTGGCCCGACTGCTCGTCGCCCAGCAGGTTGCCGCCGCCGCGTTGATCCAGGTCGTGGCTGGCCAGCTGGAAGCCGGCGCCCAGACTGTCGAGCGATTGCAGCACCTTCAAGCGGCGCTCGGCCGACAGCGTGATCTGCTTCTCGGCCGGGGTGGTCAGATAGGCGTAGGCCCGCGCCTTGGCCCGGCCGACCCGGCCGCGCAGCTGGTACATCTGGGCCAGGCCGAACATGTCGGCGCGGTGCAGGACCATGGTGTTGGCGGTCGGGATGTCGAGGCCGCTCTCGACGATGGTCGTCGACAGCAGCACGTCGTACTGGCCCTCGTAGAAGGCGCTCATCACCTCCTCGAGCTGGGTCGGGGCCATCTGGCCGTGGCCGACCACGAACTTCACCTCGGGAACCTGCTCGCGCAGGAACTTCTGCAGGTCCGGCAGGTCGCTGATCCGTGGAGCCACGTAATAGGCCTGGCCGCCGCGATACTTCTCGCGCAGCAGCGCCTCGCGGATGACCACGGGATCGAACGGCGTGATGTAGGTGCGGACCGCCAGGCGATCGACCGGCGGCGTGGCGATGATCGACATCTCGCGGATGCCCGACAGCGACATCTGCAGCGTCCGCGGGATCGGCGTCGCCGTCAGGGTCAGCATGTGCACGTCGGCGCGAAGCTCCTTGAGCTTCTCCTTGTGCTTGACCCCGAAGTGCTGCTCCTCGTCGACGATCACCAGGCCCAGGTCCTTGAAGCCGACCTGCTTCGAAAGCACCGCATGGGTGCCGACGATGATCTCGACCTCGCCGTTGGCCAGCGCCGTGCGGGTCTCGCTGGCCTCCTTGGCCGGCACCAGCCGCGACAGGCGGCGGACCTTGACCGGCCAGCCCTGGAACCGTTCGGAGAAGGTCTTGTAGTGCTGGCGGGCCAGTAGCGTTGTCGGCGCGACCACGGCGACCTGCTGGCCGCTCATGGCGACCACGAAGGCCGCGCGCAGCGCCACCTCGGTCTTGCCGAAGCCGACGTCGCCGCAGATCAGGCGGTCCATCGGCTTGCCGGCGCCCAGGTCCTCCAGCACGTCGCCGATGGCGTTGAGCTGGTCCTCGGTCTCCTCGTAGGGGAAGCGGGCGCAGAACTCGTCGAACACGCCGTGCGGCGGGATGATCGCGTCGGTGTCCTTCGTCGCCCGTTCAGCCGCGATGCGGATGAGGCCGATGGCCATTTCCCGCAGGCGTTCCTTGGCCTTGGCCTTGCGCGCCTGCCAGGCAGCACCGCCCAGGCGGTCGAGCTGAACCCCTTCGCCGTCGCTGCCATAGCGGGTCAGCAGGTCGATATTCTCGACCGGAAGGTAGAGCTTGGCCTCGCCGCCGTATTGCAGCTCCAGGCAGTCGTGCGGCGCGCCCGCGACGTCGAGGGTCTTGAGCCCCTCGTAGCGCCCAATGCCGTGATCGATGTGGACGACCAGGTCGCCCGGCGTCAGCGACGAGGCCTCGGCCAGGAAGTTCGACGCGCGGCGACGGCGGCGCGGCCGCGCCAGGCGGTCGCCGAGGATGTCGGTCTCGGAAATGACCGCCAGCTTCTCGGTCTCGAAGCCCGACTCCAGCGGCAGCACCACGCGCTGGAAGATCTTCGGATCGGCCGAGCGCGCCGCGTCCCAGTAGGGCGCCAGCGAGATGTTCTTCAGGCCGTGATCGGCGAGCATGGCGCCCAGGCGGTCGGACGAGCCGTCCGACCACGAGGCGAACAGCACCCGCTTGCCCTCGCCCACCAGCCGCTTGGCATGGTCTGCGGTCGCCTCGAACAGGTTGACCGAGTCCTGCTGACGCTCGGCTGTGAAGGCGCGGCCCTGGCGCGCGCCCATGTCGATGACGCTCTCGCCCTCGACCTCCTGGAAGGCCGAGAACCGCCGGGTCGCACGAACCGCGAGCCGCTCGCGGTACTCGTCGGCGTCCATGTAGAGCCGGGTCGGCTCCAGCGGGCGATAGTGCACCTTGCGGTCAGCCTGGGCGCGGGCGTCGTAGGCGTCCTCGATCATCGAGAGCCGCTCGTCGCGGGCGCCGTCGGCCAGGTGGTCCAGGGCGATCAGGGCGTCTGTCGGCAGATAGTCGAGCAGCGTCGCCATCTCCGGGTAGAACAGCGGCAGCCAGTGCTCCATGCCCGCCCGGCGGCCGCCCTCGCTGACCGTGTCGTAGAGCGGATCACCCCCCGGGGCGCCGAAGGCCTCGACATAGCCGCGGCGGAAGCGCGAGACGCTGTCCTTGTCCAGCAGGGCCTCGCTGACCGGCAGCAGGGAAATGTCCTTGAGCTGGCGAGTCGAGCGCTGGGTTTCGGGGTCGAAGGCGCGGATCGATTCCAGGGTGTCCCCGAACAGGTCCAGACGGACCGGCTCGTCGGCGCTCGGCGGGAACACGTCGATCACCCCGCCGCGGATCGCGAACTCGCCGCGTTCCGACACCGTCGAGGCGCGTTGATAGCCGTTGATCGCGAAGTATCGCTCCAGATCGGCGATCTCGACGACGTTGCCGACCGTCGCCGAATAGGCGCCTCCCTCGACGGCCGACCTCGGCGGAACACGCTGAATCAGCGCCGGCACGGTCGTGACCAGCAATGCCGGCTTCTTGGCGTCGAAGCCCTTGGCCAGCCGGGCCAAGGCCGTCATGCGTTCGGCAGCGGCTCCCGCCGACGGGCCGATCCGGTCGTACGGCAGACAATCCCACGACGGGAAGCGGACGATTTCGACGTTCGAGGCGAAGAACGAGAACGCCTCGACGAAGGCCGACAGCCGCGAGGCGTCGCGGGCCACGAACACCGAAAGCCCGCCGCGGGCCTTGACGATATCGGCCATGACCAGCGCGTCGAAACCCTCGGGCGCGCCAACCAGGTCGAGCCGTCCCGGGTCTTGGGCGATGCGCCGGGTCTCCGCCGCCGTCGGCGCCCGGAAACCGTCAGCCGCCACGAGGACCGCCTCTCGCCTCATAAGCTTCAAAGCGGAAGGTCTTGATCATGCGCATGATTTCGCCATCGAACTCGGGCGGCGTCGGGGTGCGCTCGACGATCCACTCATAGAGGTCCTGGTCGGCCTCCTCCATCAGCGCCTCGAAGGCGTCGAGCTGCTCAGGGCTCAGCGTGTGGGCGTAGGTGTCCGCGAACGGCCCCAGGATGAGGTCCGCTTCCCGGAAGCCCCGGTGCCAGGCCCGGAACTTCAAACGCTTCAGTCGTGTGTCGTCGGTGCTCATGGGAGAGCGGCCGATATAGGCCGCTACGCCCACGCGCGCCAGAGCGCGTTCGCCGAAAAGGCTCAGCCCCAGTCGCCGCCGCGCCAGGTGAAGGCCACCTCCTTGAACGGCGTGTCGCCGACCTGCAGCGCCCCGGTCGCGACGGTCAGGCCGTCCTTGCCCTTCGTGCCCTTGGTCTTCTTCAGCGCCGCGGGGTCGAGCTTGGCGTCCAGGCGCACCTCGCCCAGCTTCGGATGGCTGCCGACCAGGCGGATGCGATCGTCGGTGACGGCGTAGGCGGCCGGCAGCACCTTCAGCTTCACCGAATAGACGACATTGCCGAGCGCGTTCTTGCGGGCCGGGCTGGTGATGTCGACGAACTCCAGCATCACCGGGGCGTAGGTCTTGGTCCGCTCGCCCTTCTCCCAGTCGTTGAACCCCATCTGGCCGGCGATGTGCAGGTTGTCGAGCCGGTAGTCGCCGACCTTCACCTCGTTGACGGGCAGGTAGTAGCCGAACTGGGCGTCGCCCTTCGGACGGGTCAGACCGGTGAACGTCGGATCGACCGGCACGGCGGGCTCGGCCACCGGGGCCTTGGCCTGTTCGACCTGCTCGGCCGCAGGGCTGCAGGCCGCGAGCATGGCGACGCCGACGGCCGCCAGAAGCGCTTTACGCATACGATTTCCCCCCTGGGTTTTGCCGAACTTCATCATGGGCGCCGCAGGCTGTCCATGGTCGCGCTATGTTCCGCCCATGCGGCCCGAGATTCTCTTTCCGCTCTACGCGCCTATCACGACCATCAAGGGCGTCGGCGCGCGCGTTGCGCCCCTGCTGGAGAAGCTGGCGGGGCCGATCGTGCGCGACGTCGCCTTCCTGCGCCCGCACTCGGTGATCCGCCGCGAGCCCGCCACCGTCGCCAGCGCGGTCGAGGGCGCGGTGCAGATCTTCGAAGTCCAGATCGACGCCTACAAGCGCCCGCGCAGCCCTCAGCAGCCCTGGCGCGTGGAGACCTATGACGGCACCGGCGTGCTCAGCCTGGTGTTCTTCGGCAGCTTCGGCGGCCAGCTGGAGGCCAAGCACCCGCTCGGCGCCAAGCGCCTGGTCAGCGGCAAGGTCGAGCGCTTCGGCGCGGGCCTGCAGATCGCCCATCCCGACTACATCGTCGCCCCCGACCGCGCCGCCGACATCCCGGCCTTCGAGGCGGTCTATCCGGCCACCGCCGGCCTGCCGGCCCGCACCGTCCGCAAGTTCGCGCTCGAGGCGCTCGGCCGCGCGCCCGAGCTGCCGGAGTGGCAAGACCCCGCCTGGCTGGCCCGCGAGCGGTTCCCGAGCTGGCGCGAGGCGCTGGCGCTGCTGCACACGCCGCAGTCGGAGGCCGACCTCGCGCCCCAGACCCCCCACATCCAGCGCCTGGCCTATGACGAGCTGCTGGCCCACCAGCTGGCCATGGCCCAGCGCAAGACCGAGCGCCGCGCCGAACCCGCCGCCCGCATCGCCGCCTCCGCGTTGGCGCAAGCTGTGCGCGAGGCCCTGCCCTACCGCCTGACCGGGGCGCAGGAGCGCGCCCTGGCCGACATCCGCCGCGACTTCGCGGCCGGCGAGCGCATGAGCCGCCTGGTCCAGGGCGACGTCGGCTCGGGCAAGACCGTCGTCGCCATGCTCGCCATGGCCGACGTCGCCGCCGGCGGCGGCCAGAGCGCGCTGATGGCCCCGACCGAGATCCTCGCCCGCCAGCATTTCGAGACCATCTCCGGCCCGCTGGCGCAGCAGGGGGTCAGCGCGATCCTGCTGACCGGCCGCGACAAGGGCGCGGCCCGGGCCGAGAAGCTGCGCGCCCTGGCCTCGGGCGCCGCCCAGGTCGCGGTCGGCACCCACGCCCTCTTCCAGGACGACGTCGGCTTCCAGAACCTGCAGTTGGCGGTCATCGACGAACAGCACCGGTTCGGCGTCGCCGAGCGACAGCGGCTGCAGGCCAAGGGGCAGGCCGTCCACCTGATCGCCATGTCGGCGACCCCGATCCCGCGCACCCTGGAGCTCACCGTCTACGGCGACCTCGACGTCTCGCGCATCGACGAGAAGCCGCCCGGCCGCACCCCGGTCGCCACCCGCGCCGTGCCGACCAGCCGCCTGGACGAGATCGAGGCCCGCCTGCGCGACGCCATCGCCCACGGCGCCCAGGCGTTCTGGATCTGCCCGCTGGTCTCCGAATCCGAACTGATCGACCTCAAGGCCGCCGAGCAGCGCGCCGCCGAGCTGCGCGCCAAGATCGGCCCCGGCGTCGGCCTGGTGCACGGCAAGATGACCGGCCCGGAGAAGGACGCGGTCATGGCCGACTTCGCCGACGGCAGGATCAGCCTGCTGGTCGCCACGACCGTCGTCGAGGTCGGGGTCAACGTCCCCAACGCCACCATCATGGTCATCGAGCAGGCCGAACGCTTCGGCCTGGCCCAGCTGCACCAACTGCGCGGGCGAGTCGGCCGCGGCTCGCGGGAGAGCGCCTGCGTCCTGCTCTACGATCCGCCGCTGTCGGAGACCGCCCAGAAGCGGCTCGACATCCTGCGCCGCACCGACGACGGCTTCCTGATCGCCGAGCGCGACCTGGAGCTGCGCGGCGGCGGCGACGCGCTGGGCCTGCGCCAGTCGGGCTTCCCGGCCTACGTCTTCGCCGACCCGATCGCCCATCGCGACCTGATCGCCGCGGCCGGCGACGACGCGCGCCTGATCATGGAGCGCGATCCCGCCCTCACCTCGCCGCGCGGCCAGGCCCTGCGGGTGCTGCAGGAGCTGTTCGACTGGCGGCCGAGCTCGCCGCTTAAGGACGCCGGCTAGCTGACCTTGACCATCCGCTTGCCGCGGTTCTCCCCGGCCAGCAGGCCGACCAGCGCCGCAGGGGTGTTCTCCAGGCCCTCGATCACGTCCTCCTGGACCTTCAGCGCGCCGCTGGCCACCCAGGCCTGCAATTCGGCCAGCGCGATGTCGCGGCGGTCGTAGAAGTCCGAGACGATGAAGCCGCGCACGTTCAGCCGCTTGGTGACGATCAGCCCCGGCACTCCGCGCGGCCCGTGCGCGGGCGCTGCGCCGTCATACTGCGAGACCGCCCCGCAACAGGCGATGCGGCCGAAATTGTTCATGTTGAACAGCGCCGCCTCGAAGACCTCGCCGCCGACATTGTCGAAATAGACGTCGATCCCGTCCGGACAGGCCGTCCGCAGCGCGCGCCGCACGTCGCCGGCCTTGTAGTCGACCGCCGCGTCGAACCCGAGTTCGTCCGTCAGCCAGGTGCACTTCTCGGCCCCGCCGGCGATCCCCACGACCCGACAGCCCTTGATCTTGGCCAGCTGCCCGACGATCGACCCGACCGATCCGGCCGCAGCCGACACCACGACCGTTTCGCCCGCCTGCGGCCGCCCGCACTCCATCAGCCCGAAATAGGCCGTCAGCCCCGCCACGCCATAGACGCTGATCAGGTGGGTCAGCGGCTTCAGGTCCGGCAGCGCCGCCAGCCCCTTGGCCGGAACCGCCGCATAGTCCTGCCAGCCGGTGTCGGCGAACACCAGGTCGCCGGCCTTCAGCCCCGCCGCCTTGCTCTCGACCACCTCGGCGACCGCGCCGCCGGCCATGACGTCGCCGGACTGCAGCGCCGAGCGATAGGTCGCGCCCTGCATCCAGGCGCGGTTCGCCGCGTCGAGCGAGATGTACCGCGTCCGCACCAGCACCTCGCCGTCGGCGGGTGCGGGGGCCGGCGCCGTCTGCATCCGGAAGTGTTCCGGCGTCAGCTTGCCCTGCGGAATCTGCTCAAGAACGATCTGGCGGTTGTCCATCCGGCGTCTCCTGCCCTGCGGTGACGCCACGATGGTCCCCGAACCCTCGCAGGGTCAATCGGCAGGCGTCGTTCCGGGCTCGGCCAAGGCCGCCACCCGGGCCCCGGCGTCGGCCTCCAGGTCGGCGAAGAACACGTTGTAGCCCGGCGCCCGGCGCCGATCGGTCCAGGACCCCGAGGGCTTGAGCGACGGCGACTTCGGCCGCGTCACCCGCAGGATGCCCTTGTCGCACTTGGCCCCGACCTGGCGGGTCAGAAACGCCGGCCGCGCGCCCCACTCCAGGCCCGTCGCGTTGGTCGCCCCCAGGTTCAGGCGCGCCGGCGCCTCGGCGTCGACGACCGCGCCGAACAACGGATTGAAGCAGATCGGGGTGCGGCCGCCGAGATTGACCAGTTGGCCCGCGTCATTCCAGACCAGCGAGCGGTCAAGCAGCGCCTGGGCGCGCTCGGGCTCGCCGTCATAGACCGAAGCCCAGGCCGCCACGCAGCCGGTCTGCTTGGGCGCCAGGCACGGCGGCAACGGCGGGTTGTCGGAGGGGACGACCGTCTGCACCAGATAGGCCGCCGCGAGCCGCGCGCGCAGCGCCGGATCGGCCGCGACCTCCTCGGCGATCAGCCGGCTCGCCAGGGTGCCGCCCTGCTCCACCCCGACGATCACGAACGGGCGGCCCTGATTGTAGTGGGCGACGTAGTAGCGGAACGCCTGGGCGACGTCGCCATAGGCGAAACGGCGCGCCTCCCGGGCGTCGTCGCGCAGGGTCATCAGCGTATAGAGGCTGGCCTGGCGGTAGCGCGGCGCGAAGATCCGCCCGACCCGGACGAACGGGCCGGCATAGTTCGGCGCCATCACCTGTCGGAACAGCCGGTCGGCCTTGGGGTCGTCGATCGGCGCGTTCCAATGGCGGCCGCCGTCGAAGGTCGTCGGCCCGACGAAGAACACGTCGGCCGGCGGCTCGCCCGCCGTCGGCGCCTCGGGCGCGTTCGGCATGAGGGCCCAGGCCGACCGCTGCGCATAATCGGGGGCCGGCGGCGGATCATAGGTCTGGAACGGCTCCTTCGGATCGAGCCGCGTGCGCAGGATGTCGTCGCGCCAGACATAGACGGCGGCCGCCAGCACCAGCGCGACCAGCACGATCGCGGCGGCCATCAGACGCCGAAAACCCTTCGGACGATCGGCCATGCGCCCCTTCGCCTAGCGGTAGGGGTCAGGCTGGGAGAGATAGCGCTTCACGTAATCGCTCACGCCGTCCTCCAGGGTCGTCATCGGCTGGTTGTAACCGGCCGCCTGCAGCCGCTCCATCTTGGCCTGGGTGAAGTACTGGTACTTGTCCCGGATCGCCGGCGGCATCGGCGTGTACTCGATTTCCGGCGCGCGGCCGGCGGCGGCGAACACCGCGCGCGCCAGGTCCTCGAACGTCCGGGCGGTCCCGGAGCCCAGGTTGTAGATGCCGTTGACCTGCTCGTTCTTGGCCAGCCAGCCGATCACGTCGGCGACGTCGCGGACATAGACGAAGTCGCGGGTCTGGCCGCCGTCCGGCACGCCCTCGCGGTACGACTTGAACAGTTGCACCGAATGGCCGTCGCGCACCTTCGGCCAGATCTGCGAGGCGACCGACTTCATCGAGTGCTTATGTTCTTCGTTCGGCCCGTAGACGTTGAAGAACTTCAAGCCCACCCATTGCGGCGGGGCATAGTCGCGCGCGGCCTGGCGCGCGGCGAACAGGTCGAACAGCGCCTTGGACCAGCCATAGGTGTTCAGCGGCCGCAGGCCCGTCAGCCACTCCAGGTCGTCGCGATCCTGGAAGTCGACGGAATCCCCATAGGTCGCGGCCGACGAGGCGTAGACGAAGCGGCGCTGGTGATCGGCGCACCAGCGGAACAGGTCGCGCGACAGGGTGAAGTTCGAATGGATGATCTTGTCGGCGTCCGGTTCGGTCGTCGAGGACACCGCGCCCATGTGGACGACCAGTTCGACGTCGCGCCAGCGCTTCTCCAGCCACTCGAACATCGCCTCGGGCGCCACGAAGTCGCCGATCGGGTGCTTGGCGATATTGCGCCACTTGCCGAGCTCGGCCTCGCGCAGGCGGTCGCAGACCACCACGTCCAGCGACGGGTCCTCGGCCAGTTTGGCGACGATGTTCGACCCGATGAAGCCGGCGCCGCCAGTGACGAAGATGATACGACGGGTCATGCCTTCTCCTGCATCCGGGCGATAGCCGCGGTCGTGGAATAGCCGTCCACGATCTGGGCCAGCCTGACCTCGCCCCCATAAGACTTCACAAAATCGCCGCCGACCACCTCGCTCTCGGCGTAGTCGGCGCCTTTGATCAGCACGTCGGGGCGGGCGGTCTCGATCAAGGCGATCGGGGTGTCCTCGTCGAACGGAGCCACCAGGTCGACCGACCCCAATCCGGCCAGCACCATGGCGCGGCTCTCCAGGTCGTTGACCGGCCGCCCCTCGCCCTTCAGTTCGCGCACCGAGCGGTCGGAATTCACCCCGACGATCAGCCGGTCGCACCAGGCCCGCGCCTGGGCCAGATAGGCCACGTGGCCGCGGTGCAGGATGTCGAAGCAACCGTTGGTGAAGCCGACCTTCAGGCCCTTGGCCCGCCAGCGGGCGATTTCGTCGGCCATCCTTTGCGGGGTGGCGATCTTGGCCTCGGCCGGGGCCATGTGCGCGGTGATCGAGGCCTCGATCATCTCCTCGGGGGTGACGACCGCCGTCCCGGCCTTGCCGACCGCGACCCCGGACGCCAGCATCGCGAACTCGATGGCGTCGGCCACATCGACCTTGGCCGCCAGCGCGACGCCGAGCGCAGCCAGGGTGGTGTCGCCGGCGCCGGAGGCGTCGAACACTTCGCGCGGCACGCCGGGGAAATGGCGCACGCTCTCGCCGCGCACGGCCAGCGATATGCCCTTGGCGGCCCGCGTCACCAGGATCGCCTTGGCCTCGCAGAGCGTCAGAGCGTGGGCTAGCGCCGCCTCGACCTCGACGTCGGTCTGGGTCGGCATGTCGGTGGCGTGCGCCAGTTCGGCGGCGTTGGGCTTGACGATGTCGACGGCGCCGTAGCGCGCGAAGGAGCGGGCCTTGGAGTCGACGATCATCAGCGCGCCGGACGCTCGGCAAGCCTCAATGACCGCCGCAGTCACCACGCCCTTGCCGTAGTCCGACAGCAGGATGACCCCGGCGTCCTTGGCCACGTCGCGGACCGTGCGGACCAGCCGTTGCTCGACCTCGCCGGTGGCCGGGCCGCTGGTCTCCATGTCGACCCGCAGCAGTTGCTGGCCGCCGGACACGAAGCGGGTCTTCAGGGTGGTCGGACGCGCCGCGTCGGTGACGACGAAGCCCTCGACGCCCTCCTCGGCCTTGATCAGGCGCAGGGCCTCGACGCCCTCCGGATCGCCGCCGATCATCCCGACCAGGCAGACCTCGCCGCCCAGCGCCGCAGCGTTGCGCGCGACGTTCCCCGCCGCGCCCAGCATCACCAGCTCACGCTTGCGGGCCAGCACCGGGATCGGCGCCTCGGGCGAGACGCGGGTCACGTCGCCATAGACGAACCGGTCCACCATCAGGTCGCCGACGCAGGCGATGCGGGCGCCCGACAGGGCCGAAAGGATCTTCTGAAGGGCCGCGAGGTCCATGGATCAGAGCCTAAACCTATTGGCGCACGGCCGCATGGACCGCTTTCAGCGTCGTGAGCAACCCCTTGGCGTCGGTCAGCGGCAAGCAGCTCGGCCCGTCGCACAAGGCCCTCTCGGGGTCGTGGTGGAACTCCAGGAACACGCCGTCGGCGCCGGCCGCTACGGCCGACTTCGCCAGGATGGAAACCCCCGGCCGCCGCCCGCCCGTGGAGGCGCCGTTCGACTTCGGATTGGCGCCCGGAAGCTGCACCGCATGGGTCGCATCGATCGTCACCGGCGCGCCCAGGTCTTTCATTTCCTGGATGCCGAGCATGTCGACGATCAGGTTGTTATAGCCGAACGAAACGCCGCGCTCGCACAGGATGGTCATGTCCTGCTCGACCGCTTCCTTGATCTTGTCGAGGATGTTGCGGCAGTCCCAGGGGGCCAGGAACTGGCCCTTCTTGACGTGCAGCAGGCCGCCGGCCTTCAGCGTCGCGCGCGCCGTCGCCACCACCAGGTCGGTCTGGCGGCACAGAAACGCCGGAATCTGGACGAGGTCGGCCACCTCGGCGACAGGCTCGGCTTGGTCGACTTCGTGCAGGTCGGTGCAGATCGGAACGTCGAACTCGGCCTTGATGGCCTTGAGGATCTCCAGCCCCTGCTCCAGGCCCGGGCCGCGATAGCTGCGGATCGACGAGCGGTTGGCCTTGTCGAAGCTCGCCTTGAAGACATAGGGCAGCCCAAGCTCCCCGCAGACCGCCTTCAGATGCCGCGCCGCGTCGCGGGCCAGCTCCAGGTCCTCCAGGACGTTGAGCCCGGCGATCACGACCAGCGGCTGGCCGTCGCCAATCGAGAGATTCCAGCGATTAAGCGTCAGAGCAGTCATGACATTCTCGAAATTGGGATGATCTTCGGCGCGCTTGCGCTGGGGCCTAAGTGGCGCGCGTGCGCCCGGTTCACAAGCGCGAAAACGTGAACCTTGGCAACCAGCTCCACCGCTCCCGCGTAGTGGTGTTGATTAAATTCAATCCCAAATGCAGTGTTGCAGGTGTGAAAATCGAGGGTTGCGACCATGACCTTGGCGCATGAACCATCGCTGGCGGCCTTGGCCGCCTCACCACGGGCCTTCGGCAAGCTGCCGGCATTGGTCGGCGCGCCTGCCGCATTCCGCTTTGCGGCCCGGTTGCTGGCGCTGAACTGGAGAGCCGGTTCACTCACCTTCATCACGCCGTCAGGGCGCGAGCTGCGGATCAAGGGCCCGGAACCCGGCGTCGACGGACGCATCGTGGTCCACGACTTCGGCTTCATGCGCCGCGTCCTGG
The DNA here is from genome assembly GCA_017991675.1 of Phenylobacterium sp. Classification (GTDB taxonomy): domain Bacteria; phylum Pseudomonadota; class Alphaproteobacteria; order Caulobacterales; family Caulobacteraceae; genus Phenylobacterium. The sequence continues at coordinate 160,923 of JAGOQB010000001.1, forward strand.
CGGCCGGCGACATTGGCTTCGCCGAGGGCTACATGGCCGGCGAATGGGACACCCCGGACCTCTCGGCGGTGCTTACCGCAGTCAGCATGAACTTCGACCGCTTGGCCCGGTTTTTTATCGGGAACCCGGTCGTGCGGGCCGTCAACTTCATCGGCCACAGCCTGCACGCCAACACCCGCAAGGGTTCGCGCAAGAACATCCACGCCCACTACGACCTGGGCAACGCCTTCTATGGACGGTGGCTCGACCCGACGATGACCTATTCCTCGGCCCGCTATTCGCGTGACGGCGAGCCGCTGGAGCTGGCCCAGGCCAACAAGTACCGCTCGCTCGCCCAGGGCATGGGCCTCGAACGCGACCAGAGCGTCCTCGAGATCGGCTGCGGCTGGGGCGGCTTCGCCGAGTACGCGGCCAAGGAGGTCGGGGCCAAGGTGACCGGCATCACCATCTCGCAGGAACAGTTCGACTTCGCTCGCAAGCGCATCTTCGAGCAGGGCCTGGCCGAACGGGCCGAGATCCGGATGGTCGACTACCGCGACGTGCAGGGCCAGTTCGACCGCGTCGCCTCGATCGAGATGTTCGAGGCGGTCGGCGAGCGCTACTGGCCGACCTACTTCGGCAAGATCCGCGAGATCCTGCGACCGGGCGGGCGCGCCGGCCTTCAGATCATCACCATCCGCGACGAGATTTTCGAGTCCTACCGTCGGCGGGCGGACTTCATCCAGAAGTACATCTTCCCGGGCGGGATGCTGCCGTCGGAAGCTCGGCTGAAGGACGTCACCGGCGAGGCGGGTCTGGCCTGGACCGGGCTCACCCGCTTCGGTCAGGACTACGCCGACACCCTCGCCGAATGGGGCCGTCGCTTCGAGAGCGCCTGGGACGGCATCGCCGCGCTCGGCTTCGATGAGCGGTTCCGCAAGCTCTGGCGCTTCTATCTCAGCTACTGCGAGGCGGGCTTCCGCACCGAGCGGACCAATGTCGTGCAGCTCAGTCTTTCGCGCGCCTAGGCCTCAGAACAGCTTAGGCCGGTTCGACGAAAGCTGGGGCTTTGCCCCCTGTTCTGCGCCTGCGGCCCGGCTTAAGTAGTCGGCTATGACCGTCGCCAGCAGCGTCCTCGACGCCATCGGAAACACGCCCCTGATCCGTCTTCGCCGCGCGAGCGAGGCGACGGGATGCGAAATTCTCGGCAAGGCCGAGTTCATGAACCCGGGAGCGTCGGTCAAGGACCGTGCCGCGCTCTACATCGTGCGGGACGCCGAACGGCGCGGCCTGCTGCGGCCCGGCGGCCGCATCGTCGAGGGCACGGCCGGCAACACCGGCATCGGCCTGGCGATGGTCGGGGCGGCCAGCGGCTACAAGACCACTATCGTCATCCCGCGGACCCAGAGCCAGGAAAAGAAGGACGCCATCCGCCTGCTCGGCGCCGAGCTGGTCGAGGTCGACGCCGTCCCCTACTCCAATCCCGACAACTATGTCCGCTACTCCGGCCGCCTGGCCGAGGAGCTGAACGCCAAGGAACCGGCCGGCGCGATCTGGGCCAACCAGTTCGACAACGTCGCCAACCGCCAGGCGCACGTCGAGACGACGGCCCCGGAGATCTGGGAACAGACCGGCGGCAAGGTCGACGCCTTCATCTGCGCCGTCGGCTCGGGCGGCACGCTCGCCGGCGTCGCCGAGGGCCTGCGCGCCCGCAACCCCGCCATCAAGATCGGCCTGGCCGACCCGCACGGCGCGGCGCTCTATTCCTGGTACGCCGATGGCGAGCTGAAGTCGGATGGAACCTCGATCAGCGAAGGCATCGGCCAGGGCCGGATCACCGCCAATCTCGAGGGCCTCAACGTCGACCACCCCTACCGCATCGACGACGTCGAGATGCTGGATGTGATCTTCGACATGGTCGAGCATGAGGGCCTGGTGATGGGCGGCTCGACCGGCATCAATGTCGCCGGCGCCATCCGCATGGCCAAGGACCTCGGCCCCGGGCACACCATCGTCACCATCCTCTGCGACCAGGGCGCCCGCTACCAGAGCAAGATCTTCAACCCCGCCTTCCTCAAGGAGCGCGGCTTCCCGATCCCGCGCTGGCTCTAGCCATGGATCCCGTCGTCTCCACCGCCTGGCTGGCCGACCGCCTGGGTTCGGTCCGCGTCGTCGACGGCAGCTGGCACATGCCCGCCGAAGCCCGCGACGGCCGCGCCGAATATCTCCAGCGGCATGTTCCTGGAGCCGTGTTTTTCGACATTGATCATGTCGCCGACCACGACACCGACCTGCCGCACATGCTCCCGACTCCCGAAGCCTTCGCCCAGGCCGCCGGCGCGCTCGGCCTGTCCCGCGACACCGACATCGTCGTCTACGACGTCCACGGCATCCGCTCGGCCGCCCGCGTCTGGTGGACCCTGCGGGCCATGGGCTACAACAAGGTCCGCGTGCTCGACGGCGGCCTGCGCAAATGGCTCGCCGAAGGCCGCCCGCTTGAGGCCGGCGACGTGGTTCCTTCGCCCGCCGTCGTCGCCCCGCGCTTCGCCCCCGACCTCGTGAGAAGCGCCGCGGAGGTCAAAGCCATCCTGCAATCCGGCTCAGCCCAGATGCTCGACGCCCGCTCGACCGCCCGCTTTCGCGGCGAAGCGCCCGAGCCGCGCGCCGGCCTACGGTCCGGCCACATGCCGGGGGCGGCCAACCTGCCCTGGGAGCAGGTCGTCGCCGATGATGGAACCCTGCGCCCCGCCGCCGAACTCAAGGCCGTCTTCGAACAGGCTGGCGTTGATCTCACCAGGCCGATCGTCACGACCTGCGGGTCGGGAGTCACCGCCTCGGTGCTTGCCCTGGCCCTCGCGCGGCTCGGACGGGATCGCACGGCGGTCTATGACGGCTCCTGGAGCGAGTGGGGCGCCCTGCCCGACGCCCCCGTCGTCACCGGCGCCTAGCGCGCCGGCGGCGCATAGAGCAGGCCAGGCTTCGGGGCGCTCCAAAGCGCATTGTGGCCGCGCTCCAGCTTCAAGGCTGACTGCGCGCCCAGATTACGGGCGAAGACCTCGTCATAGGCGCCGACCTGCATGATCGCTTGCAGGGCGAAATCCCGAGGCAGCCCCATCAGCGGCCCGAAATCGTCCTCCACCCCGAGCAAGCGGCGGACCCGCGGGTCGACCGAACTCTTGGCCAGTTCCTCGGCCGTCTTGGACGTGACCCCGAATTCCTCGGCGAGGATCAGCGAATAGACCGTCCAACGGACGATGTCGGTCCATACCGGATCGTCCTGGCGGACCACGGGCGCCAGCGGCTCCTTCGAGATCACGGTCGGCAGGATCACATGGGCGTTGGGGCTGTTCATCACCGAGCGCGCCGAGGCCAGGGCCGAGACGTCGGCCGTGAAGGCGTCGCAGCCTTCGCTCTGGTAGAGAGCGCGGGCTTCGGCCTCGGACTTCGTCACCACGGGGGTGTACTTGAGTCCCCGCGCCTTGAAGTAGTCCTCGACATTGGTCTCACTCGCCGTGCCGCGCTGCACGCAGATCCGCGCGCCATTCAGTTCGTCGGCGCTGGTCAGGTTCAGAGACTTGGGCGCCAGGAACCCTTGCCCGTCGAAATAGGTGACCGCCGCAAAATCGACCCCCTCGCCGGCGTCCCTCGCCAGCGTCCAGGACGTATTGCGGGCCAGAATGTCGATCTTGCCGCCGCGCAAGGCGGCGAAGCGCTCGGCCGCGTCCACGGGCGTAAAACGCACCGCATTGGCGTCGCCCAGCACGGCGGCCGCGACGGCGCGGCAGATGTCGACGTCGAAACCGCGCCAGGCGCCGCGATCATCGGCGTAGGCGAACCCCGGCAGACCTGGATTGACCCCGCAGGACACCCACCCCCGAGCCTTCACGGCGGCCAGGGTGGGACTAGGTTTAGGCTTGTATTCTCCCGTCGGCGCCGGCGGCTCCGCCTTCGGCGTAGGGGGCGGCGGCGGCGCGGCTTGTTCCTTCCCGCAGGCGGCCAGCAACAGCATCGCGGCGATGCAACTGGGGATCTTGGTAGAAATACTGAGCCGGGAGATTGGCCGCCCTCCTTGATTGCATAGCTATGGAGGCTCTAAGTGCCATGCGATCATGGCTCAAGTTCGCTCCACCCCGTCAACCCGCGTCACCCAAGAAACCCGCCTCATTCGCGCCGGGGCGCGCGACGGCGAGCTTGTGAAGACCGTCGGCCCGCCGATCCAGAAGGGCTCGACCGTGCTGCTGCCCAACGCAGCGGCCCTATACGACGATGATTCGTTCCTCACCTACGGCCGAGCAGGCCTCGCCGCCCACGACGCTCTGAGGCAAGCCCTGTCCGAGATGGAGGGCGCTGAAGGCGTCTGCCTTTACCCTTCCGGCCTGGCCGCGGTGACCGGCGCGGCTCTCGCCGTGCTGCAGGCGGGCGACGAAGTGCTGGCGGCCGACAACATCTACAAGCCCAGCCGGCGGTTCTGTGACAACGTCCTGAAGCGCTACGGGATCGGGGTTCGCTACTTCGACCCGCGGCTCTCGCCGCAAGCCTTGCTCGACCTGGCGAGCGAGCGAACCCGGCTGATCATGATGGAATCGCCTGGATCGCTGACCTTCGAGATGATGGACCTGGCCGCCGTCGCCGAACTGGCGAGGGCCAAGGGCGTCTTGACCCTGACCGACAACACATGGGGCGCCGGCTACCTGTTCAAGCCGCTGGAACACGGCGTCGACATAAGCGTCCAGGCGCTGACCAAGTATGTCGGCGGGCACTCCGACGTGTTCATGGGATCAGCCGCGGCCCGCGACCCGGCGCTGGTGCGCCAGCTGGAGGACGGGGTCCACAATCTCGGCTGGTCGGTCTCGGCGGACGACGCCTACCAGATGCTGCGCGGCCTGCGCACGCTGCCGGCCCGGCTCAAGGCCCAGGGCGAGGCCGCCCTGCGCATAGCGGCCTGGCTGGCGGCCCAGCCGGAAGTCGCCGAGGTCATCCACCCGGCGTTGCCGGGCGCGGCGGACCACGCCCTCTGGACCCGCGACTACAGCGGCGCCTGCGGCCTGTTCGGCTTCGTGCTGAAGGGCGGCTCGCCGCAGGCCGCGGACGCGTTTCTGGACGCCCTGCAACTGTTCGGCCTGGGCTTCTCCTGGGGAGGCTTCGAGAGCCTGGCCATCGTCAGCGATCCGCAGCTCGGCAAGCGCAAGTTCGCGCCGACCTACGACGGCCCGCTGATGCGGTTGCACATCGGCCTCGAGGCCGAGCAGGACCTCGTGGCCGACCTTCGCCGCGGCCTCGACGCGTTCTCGGCCGTCCGCTAGAGACGCGCCGCTCGTTTCTGGGCGCCAAGCCGGGGCAGCGCGCCGGTTCGCCTCGTTGATCCTGGCGCGCCCAGCAGGACTCGAACCTGCAACCGTCCGCTTAGAAGGCGGATGCTCTATCCGGTTGAGCTATGGGCGCCTGGCAGGCGGCTAGTGCGTCCAGGACTGCTTGCGATTGTAGGCGAAGTTGTCGGCGTAGGCCTTGAGGATGCGCTTGGGCGCCTTCGGCTCGGTGATCCGGAACGGAATGCCATGCGCCTGGGCGTAGGCCACCGCGTCGTCGCTGGTCTCGAAGGACAACCGGATCTGGCCATTCATGTCGCTGGTCAACGTCCAGCCCATCAGCGGGTCCGACCGGCGGGCCGAGGCCGGCTCGAACTCCAGCACCCAGTCCTTGGTCTTGGCCTTGCCGGACTGCATGGCGTTCTTGGCCGGACGATAGATGCGCGCAAGCATGCGAACCCTCATAGAAATCTGACCGGCGTGGTCGGGGCGGCAGGATTCGAACCTGCGACCCTCTGCTCCCAAAGCTGCATATCCCTAAGGATATTCAACGACTTGGGCGCAAAACACCGTCGATGAGCCCTTAGACGATTCAATGGGTTATCGCCAAAGAGCAAAACGAGAAGTGCCCATAGCGCGCTTCTCCGCCCCCGTCGAGGAGCAGCCGAAATGAGCAAGTCTCTAGTGACTAGCCCGGGAGAACGCCGTGCAGTGCCCTGAGTGCCGCCGCACGTTCACCGCCCGCCGAAGCGACCAGGCCTACTGCTCGGCCAGTTGCAACAAGGCGGCGGCCTCGCGCGAGCTCGCGCGGGCCCGCCGGGTCTATCGGGCGCTCTACCACTGGCGGCTAAAGCGGAAGGGTCCTGCGATCGCCGCCAATCTCCGCTTCATCTGCAACGAGATCGCCTCCTGGATCCGCGAGGATCGAGAGATGCAGCGCAAGCCGCCGCCGCCGCATGACCACCAGGCGGACCGCGGCCATCAACGCCAACCTCAGTTCCCCGGGGGGATGCGATGACCGACGACCGAGAAGCGGCACGCGGGAGACCGATGCTTGAAGGCGAGGTCTGGTACGACCTGACCGCGATCACGCGGATGTCCATTTCGGACCAGGCCGGGGTTTGGAAGTTTCGCTGTGTGTGCGGCAACGAACATGTCGCCCGCGCAAAGGACGTCCGCTCCGGTAACACCAAGTCGTGCGGTCATCGCCGGTCCTGGCGCGAGGCCGCTCAAAAGGGCGCTCGCATGTCACGGGCGGACCAGTTGCTTAGGCGCTTCTGACGTATGGGAAGCCCGCAACAAATCGCAACGCCGGTGCCTACCCTGGAACCCCCGCCGCCGCCTGCCCCAGCCCCCCCTGGCGGCCGACGCAGCATTGCAACATTTTCCACGCATAAAGCCCGCAGGCGAGGCGGGGGGCCGACAGCGCGCCGTGGGGTCGGAGGGGGCGGCGTTCTCGTTCTGTTCCATTCCGTGAGGACGTGGTAGGCGTCGCGCATGACTGCGGCGCGCGACTTCATGATCCCCCTATGGTCCGAAGACCTCGGCCATATGCTCGAGGCGCGCGTGGCGGTGGAGGAGATCTGCAGTCGATGCCAGCGGAAGCGGTTTCTCGACTTGGCCGCGATGGCCGCCAAGCTGGGCCCGCGCTACTCTCTATGGAACCGGCGACCGCCCTGCCCGACGCCCGGCTGCGGCGATCGGCTGTGGTTCCGCGCCCAGCCCCCGAACGCGTGGCACAAGATCATGTGCGACGTCCCGCCGGCGATGGTCGAGGGTCTGCACGCCCGGTGGCGCGCGACGCTGCCCAAGGCGCAGCGCGACAGCCTGCCGCTATCGCCCATGCTCGAGGCGACCGACAGCCTGGTGGAGGTGGGATGCGAACTGTGCGGCCATCGGTTCTATCTGAACCGCATGATGGTCGACGCCTGGGGCCCGGGGCTATCGACCGACGACCTGGCCGCCCGCTTCAGGCTGCAGTGCGGCCGCACGCCCTGCGTCCTCGAGCTCGAAATGACGCCCAGATGCGACGTGCCCTACGACGAGCGCCCCGAGCACCTGGTGTAAGCGTCAGGCCGCCGCCGGCCCGCTCAGCGCGCTCAGGTCATAGGGCCCGAACTTCACGGCCTCGTAACCCAGCCACTCGTTGATCTCGAGGAACACCGACTGCAGGGGCTGGATCTCGTTGATGTAGAAGACGCCGGCGGCGCGGCCGACGTCGCCAAAGCCCCCGGTGTTCGACGGCACCACGCCCAGCAGCTGGGGAGGCGTGCGGTGCGCGGCCAGGATGTCGTCGCGCGAGATGTTCTTGATCCCCAGGAACTCGTCCTTCGCCGCGATCTCGCTGACCGGGATCAGCTGCAGCCCGTCCTTCTTGCCGCCCGGCGCGTACATGAACAGGTTCCGGAAGTTGCCCGGCCCCTTGCTCTCCTTCAGCGCGGTGCGCAGCGCCTCGACGTCCTTTTCCTGGCTGGCCGCGTCGGTCATGTAGAGGATGAACCCGGCATGGCTGCCGTTGAGGTAGTAGCGCCGGCGGAAGATCGTCGCCGCCTCGTTCAGGAAGATCGACTGCAGCGCGCCCAGGTACTCGGGCACGCCGTAGATCTCCTGGCTCAGGTCCGGGACCTTCAGGTGGCAGACGTCGCCCTTGCGGAAGGCGTGCTCGCCGTGGAGCCCGCCCAGGCCGCCCTGGGTCAGGAAGAAGAACTCCTCCGGATCGAGGCCGCGGCGGGTGTACCTGGCCGGCGATCGCACCAGCGCCAGCGTCCCGCCGGCGAGGTTGCGCTTGCGCTCGAGGTAGCCGTTCGCCGTGGTGCAGTAGTCCAGCGCCAGCGCCTTGAACTCCTTGCGGCTCAGGTATCGCGACGGCACGAAGGTCGAGGCGAGCAGGTTCACCTTCACCCAGATCGCGCTGGAATGGTGCGGCGAGGCGCGGAACGTCTTGGCCAGGCCGTCCATCGACACCGGCGGCTCGTACCACTTGCCGTTCCGCCAGCACTCGATGTGATCCATCACCTCGCGCCGATCGAGCACCGGCTCCGGATCCCCGAACGAGAACACCATAGGCTCGGCGCTGGTCTTGGCCGCCACCTTGGCGGGCGCTCGCTTGGTCATTCGTAGATCTCCAGGAAACTGCGCGGCGCGATCCCGGCGCCGGCCTCGAGCGGTTCGTTGATGAGGGCGTGCATCGTGGCCCACGCCAGGTCGGCGTGGCCGGTCAGTTCGTTCCGGCCGGCGTCGTAGGTCACAGCCCGGCCCGATCCGGTCAGGGTCTTGCGGATGGCCATGAAGCTCTGGGTCACGTCGGACCAGCCGGCGTCGTACTGCAGGCGGCCACGGCGGATGGTGTCGGTGGCCTTCAGCACCAGGCCGACCTTGACCTCGGCCGAGTAGCTGATCGCCCGCGCGGTCGGGAAGAAGGTGCGCACCAGCTGATAGACGCCCTGCCCCATGCCGGTCGCATCGATGCCGATATAGGTGACGTTGTACCGCTTCGTGATCCGCTCGATCGCCGCGGCCTGGGCGGCGAAGTCCATGCCCCGGAACTGATGCTTCTCCAGGATCCGGAACTTGCCGCCCGGCGTCGCCGGCGGGGCCATCACCACCAGGGCGGCGCTGTCGCCGGTCAGCGAGGGGTCATAGCCGATCCACACCGGCATGTTGCCGAACGGCCGGACGGCCAGCGGCTTGTAGTCCTCCCACTCGACCCAGGCGTCCACGAAGCACGACTGCATCATCGCCATCGGGAACACCGACAGGGTGTCGTCGATGAACTCGCACATGAGCAGGTTGGCGAACTGGTCGGGCGAGTACTCGAACCGCAGCTCGTCGATGTCGAAGAGGTCGCAGCCGCCCCGTTCGGCGTCCTCGATCGTGACGATCTGCCGCCAGATCCTGTCCGCGCCGACCTGGCCGGCGGCCAGCGCCTTCCAGGTCAGGTCGAACTCGGCCCGCTCATCCTTGGGCCGCCGGCGGTTGAACAGATCACCCGTCCAGAACGGATGGGCCTCGTGGTTTACGCTGGACGGCGTCGAGAAGTAGGTCTTGCGCCACTTCTTGTGCAGCGCCATCCCCGACGCGACCTTGTTCAGCTCCTGAAAGCCGTAGGTCCAGAAGAACTCGTCGAAGTAGAAATTGCCGTGATAGCCCTGCGCGGTCCTGGCGTTGGTCCCCAGGAAGTACAGCGTCGCGCCGTTGGGCAGCACGATCGGGTCGCCGGTCAGCTCGACGTCCGCCTCCTTGGCGAAGGCGACGATGTACTGGCGGAAGACGTGTGCCTGGCTCTTGGACGCCGACAGGAAGATCTGGTTGCGGCCGGTCTTCAGCGCGTCAACAAACGCCTCGCGGGCGAAGTACCAGGTCGCGCCGATCTGCCGGCTCTTGAGGATGACCCGGGTGCGTTCGTCGCCGGCGGCGGCCCAGACGCGCTGATAGTCGAACAGGCTCTCTTCGAAGATCGCGATCAGCTTCGCGGCCTGCTCATCGCTGATCGCGTTGCGCTTGGGCTTGTGCCGCGGCGCGGCGTTTCGGTTGGCGATGCTGGGGTTGAGGTCGCCCTCGTGTCCGCCGGGCGCCTCGTAGCGGCGCACCCGAGCCAGGCGCTCGACCTGGCGGCCCAGGAGGTCGATCTCCTTGAAGTCGCCGCCCGTCTTCACCGGCTTGGCGATCAGCTGGACCAGGCGCGCCTCGAGCGAGGCCTCGACCCGCTCGATCGCCGGGGCCTCGTCCCACTTGTCGCGCGACTTCCAGCTGGCCACGGTCCCGCGCGGGATCGCCAGGAAGGCGGCGATGTCCACCACCTGCCAGCCCATGAAATAGAGCTCGCGCGCCCGCCGGCTCGGGTCCGGCGCGGGCGGCGTTAGGGGATCGACAGCAGGTTTCGCCTCGGCCTCGGCCATGGCGGCGCAGCCTAGTCGCGGGCCCGCCGCGGCCAGTCCCGGCCCTGTTGTTTCATTGCCTTAAACAACCCGCCCGCCTTGAGCAGAACGCGCCAGCGCCCCCGACATAGCGCCGATCAATTCGGCCGCCTGGCCGCCCCTGCTAGCCCTGCTCCGAGGCGTCATGTCCAAGTCCAAATTCTTCCGCGTCGCCGTCGAAGGCGCCACGACCGACGGCCGCGTGATCGAGCGCGTTTGGATCGACGAGATGGCTGCGACCTACAACCCGCAGACCTTCGGCGCGCGGATCAACATGGAGCACATCCACGGCTACTCCGATCAGCCGCCGTTCTGCGCCTACGGCGACATCCTGGCGCTGAAGGCCGAAGATTTCGACCTCGAGGTCGGCGGAAAGACCGAGAAGCGGCGTGCGCTGTACGCCCAGATCGCGCCGAACGAACTGCTGCTGAAGGCCAATCGCGCCGGGCAGAAGGTGTTCACCTCGGTCGAGGTGAATCCGAACTTCGCCGGCACCGGCAAGGCCTACCTCACCGGCATGGCCATCACCGACAACCCGGCCAGTCTCGGCGTCGAGATGCTGGAGTTCGCGGCCAAGACGCCCGCTGTGAAGGCGCTGTTCGACAGCCGCAAGCAGCACAAGGACAACCTCTTCACCGCCGCGCTCGAGACCATGTTCGAGCTCGAGGCCGAAGGTGGCGCCGAACCGCCGTCCGAAGGCGGCTTCATGGCCGCGTTCACCGCCTTCCTCAATCAGCTCCGCGCGACTCCGGCCGCGCCGGCGGGCGAGGCCTCCCCCCCGGCCGCCCCGGCCGCTGCCCCGGGCGCCGCGCCCGCCGGCGGCGGTGACAACTTCAACCAGGCGGCCTTCCTCGGCCTGGCCCAGACCCTCGAAGCGTCGCTGAAGGCGCAGGGCGAGGCGTTCAAGGCCGAGCTGCAGGTCCTGCGCCAGGACATGTCCGGCCTGACCGCCAAGCTATCGAGCACGCCGGACAACAGCGCCGCGCGCCCGGAAAGCATCGGCGGCGCCGGCCAGATCCTGGCCGACTGCTGATCAGCCTCGCCGCCCGCCCCCTTCCACCGCCCCCGGACCCCGATTCATGCGCAACGAGACCCGTCTAGTCTTCAACCATTACCTGGACCGCCAGGCCCAGCTGAACCAGGCCCCCGCGGCCGTGGTTCGCGGCGAGAAGGCCTTCAGCATCGAGCCGTCGATCCAGCAGAAGCTGAACGAAAAGCAGCAGGAGGACTCGGCCTTCCTGAAGGCGATCAACCTGATCACCGTCGATGAAATGAAGGGCGAAAAGCTCGGCATGGGCATCGGCGGCCCGCTGGCCAGCCGCACCAACACCGACGCTGCGGATCGCGCGACCCGCGACCCGACCACCCTGGACCAACAGGGCTACGAGGTCGTCCAGACCAACAGCGACACCCACGTCAGCTACGCCAAGCTGGACCAGTGGGCGAAGTTCCCCGACTTCCAGAACCGCATGCGTTCCGTGATCACCAAGCGCCAGGCGCTGGACCGGATCATGATCGGCTGGAACGGGACCTCGGCGGCCGCCACGACCAACATCGTCGCCAACCCGCTGCTGCAGGACGTCAACAAGGGCTGGCTGGCCCACGCCCGCGCCTACGACGGCGGCTCGCACGTCTTCGCCGACGGTCCCGTTGGCGTCGGTAAGATCATCGTCAAGGCGTCCGGCGGCGGCGACTATCGTAACCTGGACGCCCTGGTGGTCGACCTGGTCCATAACTTGCTGCCGTCCTGGGCCCGCGAGGACCCGAACCTGGTGGCGATCATCGGCGCCGGCCTGCTGCACGACAAGTACTACCCGCTGGTCAACGCCAACCTCGCCCCGACCGAGACCCTGGCGGCCGACCTGGTGATTTCCCAGAAGCGCATCGGCAACAAGAAGGCGGTCACCGTCCCGTACTTCCCCGCCGACGCGATCGCCATCACCCGGCTCGACAACCTGTCGATCTACGAGCAGGCCGGAAAGCGCCGCCGCACGATCGTCGACAACGCCAAGCGTAACCGCATCGAGACCTACGAGTCGTCCAACGACGGCTACGTGATCGAGGACTTCGACTTCTTCTGCGCCGCCGAGAAGGTCGAGATCCAGGAATAACCCGCGCCAGCCGCGCCCCCGCCCCTTCATGGGGTGGGGGCCTCAGCAAGCGCCTGGCCCGCCCAGGCGCTTCCTCAGGCCCCCAAGGAGAGAACCAAATGGCCCCCACGACTCGATCCAAGGCATCGAAGCTGCGCGCGCTGCTGCTCGACTTCGCCTGCGTTTTGATGTTCTGCGCCGCAGTGGTCGCGACGATCCAATCGCGCATCGCGGGCGATATCCATGCTGCGCATTGGTCCGAAATCGCTGCGCTCTTGGCGCTGATGCTTCTGCTCGCCCTGCTGCAGCGCTCGCCGGCTCACGACACCCGCACGCGCAATGACGCGGCGGCCGGGGACGACCAGTGACCAGCCCCGCCCAACGCCACCGCGAACGCCTCGCGGCCGAGCGCGAAGGCCGCGCCTATGATCCTCCGGCGTTCGAACCACAGGCGGCGACGTTGATCTTCGACGACCCGCTTGCCGCCGACCTCCGTTCTCCGGCCTCGGACACGTTCGCCAGCCCCGCCCTGCGCCACCGCATCAAGGTCGGCGCGGCCGCGGCCGCCGCGATCGCCGCCGCCGGCGGCCTCGATGTCGCCAACGACGACGGCGGCCTCAACCCGAACGCCACGCCGTACGAGCTGCAGCTGCTGCAGCTGACCGACCACAAGCGCCAGCTGAAGGACATCAAGTCCGTCGAGCGCAAGATCGAGGTCAAGCGCCTGATCGTGCCGCAGTACGCGGCCTGGTGCGACGCCGTGGTCGAGGCCTGCGCCGCCGCCAACGCCGCCTCTCCCGACGACGTCGTCGGCACCATGCTGGTCTGGCGCATCGACATCGGCGACTACCCGGGCGCCCTGCGCCTGGCCGAGCACATGCTGCGCTTCAACCTGCCGCTGCCGGGCCGCTACGACCGCGACGTCGCCACCCTGCTGGTCGACGAGTTCGCCGACGCCGCCCTGACCGCCCTGCGCGCCGCCGCGCCCTTCCCGGCCGAGGTCCTCGACGACATCGAGATCCTGACCGGCGAGGCCGACATCCACGACCAGGCGCGCGCGAAACTGTTCAAGGCTCGGGGCCTCTTCGCCCTGCAGCTGGCAGACAACCCGCCCGAGGGTCACGCCGTCGCCGGCGGCCGCCTGGCCGCCCTGACCGAGGCCCAGGCCCGCCTGAGCCGCGCGCTGGAGCTGAACCCCCAGATCGGCGTGGTGAAGGACCTCGAGCGCGTCGCCCGCGAACTGAAGAAGGAATCGGCCACGCCGCCCGACGGCCAGGCCTAAAGATCGCCCCCCGGCGCTCGGCGGCGGGACCGGCCAGGATCCGAGGATCTCTCCCCTCAAAGTCTTAAAGCCGGTCCCCCACCGCCGTATGCCGGGCGCGGGGGGAGACGAGCCGCTGCAAACCTAGAGCATCGCAATGAGTGGATTCGTCTCCCGACCCCCGTCTGCCGACACCCTGCCGCCGCCGACGGTCCCGCCCGAGGTCATCACCAGCGACGGCTGGTGGCCGGACATCGACATGGCCAAGCTGCGCCAGGTCGCCAAGCTCGACACGAACATCACCCCGGAACGGCTGCGCGACGCGGCGATCGCCGCCATGATCGAGCTCAACGGCGAGCTCGAGGCCTGGCGCGCGCCGCATGACGCCGCCGGCGCGGCCAACCTGCATGCGGTCGAGGCGCCGCAGATCGACGGCGAGAGCCGCTATGTCCACCTCTACACCCGGGCGCTCTACTCGGCCGTGGCCGCCGACCTGTCCGAGCGCCTGGCCGACGTCATGGCCACGACGGCGGGCCTCGATCGCGCGGCCGAGCTCGGCGTGACGGTCGACCAGCACCGCCGCGCCCAGCGCTGGGCGATCCGCACCTTCCTGGGCCTGCCGCACAACACGGTCGAGCTGATCTGATGGCCGTGCGTAACCTCACCGCCCACCAGGATGAGCCGCTCGACGCCCTGCTGTGGCGCGAGCTCGGCCGATCCGACGGCCTCGAGGCCGTCCTCAACGCCAACCCGGGCGTGGCCCAACTGTCGACCGCCTTGCCCGAGGGCCACCAGGTGCTCGCGCCCGACGCGGCCCAGGCCGTTCGCACCCAAACCCTTATCCAACTCTGGGACTGATCATGACCGCCGCCCACCTCACCCAGGCGCGATCGCAGCCTGCCGCCCCCCAGCCCAACTGGACCGCAATCGGCGTTCTGATCGCCGTGCTCGTTCATGCCGCCGCCCTGGGCGCCTTCGGCGCGGCGCTGGACCGTCGCGTCGCCGCTATCGAGGCGCAGATCCCGCCTGGATCGATTCAGGTCCTGCAGGAGCGGACGCTGCAGATCCAGAAATCGGTGGGCAAGCTGGAGGCGCGCGGATGATCGATCCGGACAACCCCCTGCCCGAGGCCAGCTTCCTCTGGCGCCGCTGGCTGACCTTCGCCGCCAGCCTGGCGCTCTGGGGCTTGCTGTTCCTCGCCCTGCCCCGCATTCCCGGGGCGCACCTGCTCGCCTTCGCCCAATCGATCATGATCGTGCTGGTCGTGCTGTGGGTGCTCTACTTCAGCGGCGCGTCGGCCGACGACATCGGCCGCCTGATCGCCCGCGCCAGGCCTGCGGCCCGAGAACTGCCGCCAGTGGATCCGCCGCCGGCGGCGTCGCCCCTTGCCCGGTCGATCGCCGGCAAGCCCAACCCGCCCCTGCCCGATTGGTTGAGCCCCGATGCTTGAGGCCCTGCAGAACATCCGCGCCGCCCAGGCGGCCGCCCTCGCCCTGGTCGATCAGCAGATCCTGGACCTGACCCCGCCGCCGGCGGCCGCGCCGGCCGGCGTAGCCTGGGGCGCTAAAGTCTCGCCGCTGTTCCTCGAGCGCGTGCAATGGGTCGTGGAGGACCTCGACATCGGGCCTGCGCCCGGCCAGCCCGAGCCCGACTGGCTCATGGCCTGGATCGCCTGGGAATCGGACCGCACCTTCCGGGCCGACATCAAGAACATGGCGGGGTCCGGCGCGGTCGGGCTCATCCAGTTCATGCCGAAGACGGCCGCCGGCCTGGGCACGACGACGGCTGCGCTCGCCGCCATGGAGCCCGAACGCCAGCTGAACTTCGTGTGGAAGTACTTCGCGCCGTTCAAGGGCCGTATCCGCTCCCTGGCCGACGGCTACATGGCGATCCTCTGGCCGCCGGCGGTCGGCAAGCCGCTCGAGCACCCGCTCTGGGACAGGGAAACCCGGCCCACGACCTACCGCCAGAACGCCGGCCTCGACGCCGACAAGGACGGGACGATCACCAAGGCCGAGGCCGCGGCCAAGGTCTATGCGACCCTGGCCGAGGGGCAGCGCCGGGAGAACCGCCGATGAACCCCTTCCGGGCGTTCGGCATCGCCGGCCAGCTGGCCCTGGTCGCCCTCCTGGTGATCGCGGCCGCGCTGCTGGTCCGCTGCGCCGGCGCGCCCGATCGCGCCCGGGCCCGCGCCGCCGGCGACGACGCCGCGCTCGCCCGCGCCCACGCAAGGTCCGCCACCGACGCCGCCGGCGCGATCGCCGCCCGGGCCGGGCGCGACGCCGCCACCGACACACTCACCCGGGAGAACGCCGATGCGATCCGTTCCGCGCCTGGCGCCGGCCAGGTCCTCGATCCGCACCTCAATCGCGCTGGCCTCGATGCTCTCTGCCTGCGCGACGCCTATCGCGCCGCCCCCGCCTGCCTGCGGAGCCCTGATCGGCCCTGAGCTGCGGGCGCACGTGCCTGGCGCCGAACTTCCGCCGGCGGACGCCACCGCCGGCCGTCTCTGGCGGCTGGCCGACGAGCAGACCGCCCAGCTGGACAAGGCCAATGGCCGCGGCGACACGATCCTGGAAGTCATCGACCGCTGCGAGGCGCGCGACCTGCGCACCCGCGAGATCCAGGCCGCGCCCGGCTGGAAGCGGCCGTTCATGAAGGCGCCCTGATGCAAAAGCCCGACGACCTCCGCGCCTGGCTGACCAACGCCGTGCCCGTCCTGAAGCGCGAGCCTGAACGCCTGCAGGTCTTCATCGACAAGGGCGCGATCGTCGCGACCGGGGCCCGCGGCCTAGCCTACGAGTACCGCTACACCCTGACCCTGCAGCTGCTGGACTATGCCGGCGATCCGGACGGCGTCATGGCGCCCATCCTGGTCTGGGTGGCCATCAACCAGCCCGAGCTGCTCGGCAACCCCGAGCGCCAGGCCAACGGGATCCAGTTCGAGGCCGACATCCTGGACGGCGACAAGGTCGACCTTCAGGTGCAGATCGCGCTGACCGAGCGGGTGAAGATCTCGCCGCAAGGCGCGGGCCGCTTCCACACTGAGCACCTGGCCGAGCCCCCGTTCCCCGACGGCGAGCATCCCCTACCCGCCGCCCCGGGCCCGGACGGCTTCAACAGGCTGTACAAGGACGACGAGCTCATCGCCGAATGGCCATCGCCGTGAGCCAGGACCTGGTCGCGCTCGAGACTTGGGCCGGCGCGCTGCTGACGGACCTCTCGCCGGCCGGCCGCCGCGCGCTGCTGCGCTCGGTCGCCGTGGATCTTCGCCGCGCGAACTACGGCCGGATCGTCGACCAGCGGAACCCGGACGGCACGGCCTATGAACCCCGCAAGCGCCGCGATCCGCCGCTCAGGGCGAAGGCCGGCCGCATCAAACGCCGCAACGAGGCGCGCAAGGACCCTATGTTCCGCAAGCTGCGCCTGGCCCGCCACATGACGGCGGACTGGAGCGAGAATGCCGCCTCGGTCGGGTTCAACGGCCCCGCCGCCCGCATCGCCCGCGTCCACCAGCTGGGGCTGCTCGATCGGGTTGAGCGCCGGCAGGATGCGCCGATCGTCCGCTATCCGCAGCGCGTGCTGTTAGGATTCACCGACGACGATCGCCAGCGGCTGCTGGACCTGGTGATGGGGCGCCTGCAGGCCTAGACCTGCAGGCTCCGCCGTCAGTTCCGAATGATGACCTCCTTGGCCGCGGTCGCGCCCTTGCCTGACACGCCATAGGAGACGTTGACCGACTGGATGTTGGCCCAGGCGAACAGCTCGCGGATCTGCGGCACGTCATTGAGGCTTAGGATGAACCGCCCCTGCAGGCCGCGCAGGGCTTCGGCCAGGCGCTCGAAGTCGGCCCGGGCGAACAGCTCCTTGCCGTAGTAGTCCTCGGTCCCCCAATAGGGCGGGTCGCAATAGAATAGCGTGTCCACGCGGTCGTAGCGGCGGATGAAGGCGGCGAAGTCCAGGTTCTCGATCGTGACGGCGGACAGCCGCTCATGGACGTCCGCCAGCATGGGCGCCAAGCGCGTCAGGTCGAACGGCGCTGGGCGGGCAACCCGAACACCAAAATTACGACCGACGACCTTCCCACCAAAGGCGGCCGTCTGCAGGTAGAGGAACCTTGCGGCGCGCTCGAGGTCCGTAAGCGTCGAAGGATCGACCTTAACCAGCCTCTCAAAGTCCCGCCGACTGGTGACCTGAAAGCGGAGAACCTCCATCAGCTGGGGATAGTGGCGCTGCAGGATCCGGAAGAAGGTGGCGATGTCGCCGGACGCGTCGTTAATCACCTCGCACTTCGGCCGCCGATCCCGGCGAAGGAAGATGCCGCCTTGGCCGACGAACGGCTCGCAATAGGTGGTGTGGGGCGTGGCGTTGATCAGGCCGATGATGGTCTTGGCCAGGTTGCGTTTGCCGCCGACATACGGCGCAACAGGACGCACCGGCACAACCGGCGCTAGCAGACTCGACTCCATACGTGATTCTCGTTGAGAAGCGCCCCGCCGGATCCGGCAGGGGGAACTGAGAGCGGTCCGGGCCGCTCGATGTGCGGGCTAGTGCCCCGCGGCTTGGAGCGTTGGCGCGCTCCAGGCCCCCTCTTCAGGCGGCCGTTAACCACGAAGGCCGGCGGCCTGAGAACTCGTAGCCCGGGCCGTTGTCAGTTGCGCTTAGACAACGGGCTCGCGGGGATCACCCTCGTCGATCCGCGTCAGCACTGAGAGTGCGGTACGCGAGCGCTGCAGCCAGGCTGACCACCCCGTTACCCGTTCCCCTGGATCGGTCCAGCCGATCGGCCAGCCCATGAGCATCTCTCGGAACCGCGGGTTGCACGTCAGGGCGGATGCGAAGGAGCCGCTCCCATGCTGGAAAGTCAGACGGACGGGGGGCGAAGAGGCGTCCGGCCGCGCCGTCGGCCTCAGCCCCATCGCCCGGGCCGCCGCATAGAATGTCCACCAGTTGACTGCCGTCGCCTCGATCGAAATCTGGCTCCCCTCGTGGTTCGTGATGTCGAACCGCCGCCTCGGTGTCATGGCCCCCTGCGATATGATCAGGTCCGGCGGATTGCGAGCCTCCGCGCACGTCGGCGTTGGCCAAAATGAACAGCCGCTTCCGTATGTGAGGCGCGCCCACTTCAGCCGCTGAGAACAGGCCAGCCGTAACGCCGTAGCCCAGCGTGCGTAGGTCTCCGGCGACTTCGGGAAAGCCCAGGGTGAGATGCCCGGCGACGTTCTCGGCGAAAACAGCTGCCGGGCGGACCTCGTCGATGATCCGTCGCACCTCTGGCCAGAGGTGTCGTGGATCATCAACGCCCCGGCGCTTTCCGGCGACCGAGAACGGCTGGCAGGGATAGCCGGCAAGGAGGAGATGAACGCGGCCACGCCACGGTCGGCCGTCGAAGGATCTAAGGTCGTCCCAGATAGGCGCCGGCGATAGAGCGCCGTCTTCCATGCGCGCGGCGATGGTCGCGGCGGCGTGCAGGTCGCGCTCGACGTAGCAGACGGTTCGATAGCCGGGCTCGGCGATATGGACGCCGAGGTCGAGGCCGCCGTAACCGGCGCAGAGGGACAGCCCGCGGATCTCGGGATGAAGGTCGTCGGAATGTGAAGCCACACGGGCACACCTAGGTCGGCCGCTCGAAGGCGGTCGCGGGAGGGCTCTAGGGCCTCAAGGCGATGGCGTTGAACGCGCCGCATCGCCGGCACTTGATCTCGATCTCGCTGCCGGGCCGGGCCCGCAGCAGCAACGCACGGCAGCTGCCGCACCGGACGTCCGCCTTACCGGACCGTTCCACGGCGATGCAGGACAGCCCCTGCCCCACCCCAACTCTGATCGTCATGTCGTCTGCACTTGCGCAGGTGGGGGTCAAAGCCCCTCGTCGCGGTCTGTAACCGCTCGTGCGGCCCAGTGCGCCGCGGCTGACGGTCTTGGCGGACCGGCGCGCGCCTCCAAGCATGCCGCCGCCGCGGCGAAACGGCGGGCCTGTTGTTTTCGCCGAATAGACAACGCCCCCGCCTCGCAGGCCCGCGCCGGCGGCGGCGACATGCCGGCGATGCCCGCCCCCTCGCCGCTGTCCCTGCCGGTCGACCTGTCGCGCCTGCCGCAAATGCAGCTGGTGGAGGTCAACCATGGCCTCGAGCGCGACAAGACGATCGCCGGCGTCAAAGCACGGATGAAAGCCTGGGGCTTCGACTTCGACGTCGGCCGCCTGGCCAGCGATCCCGCCGTCGCCCTGATCGAGGAGGTCGCCTACCGCCGCGCCCTCGGCCTGCAGACGATCAACGACGCGGGCAAGCAGCTCACCCTAGTTCACTCCTATGGGCCGTATCTCGACCACATCGCCGCCACCTACTACGCCGACGTCCAGGCCGCCCGCCTTGAGGGCGAGACCGACGACCGCTTCCTGCGCCGCCTGCTGCTCGCCGCCCATGCCCGCTCGGTCGGATCGCTCGAGGGCTACGAGTACTGGGCGCTCACCCTGGCGCCTGCTCTGGCCGACGCCCGGGCCCTGAACCATTCCAGCGGCCTGGTCGCCCGGGGCGACATCGCCCTCGTCGTTGCGGCCGCGCCCGGCGCCGTGGACGAAGCCGACCAGGTCGAGGCGGTGCGCGTCGGCCTGTCCGCCCGCGGCCGCCACCATGCGACCGACGTCCTGACCGTGCGCGCGGCAGTCCGCCGCCCCTATAGCGTCTCGGCCACCCTTCTCGGCCGCCCTGGCCCCGACCCGGCCCCGGTCATCGCCGAGGCCCAGGCGCGGCTGCAGGCCTTCGCCGCCGATCGCCGCCGCGTCGGCCGCCCGATCACCAACTCCGGCCTGCACGCCGCCCTGACCGTCGCCGGCGTCGAAGGCGTGCGCCTGGCGGCCGACATGGACATCGACCCCGGGCCCGACGGCATCTGCGAGCTCGAGGCGTTCGGCCTCTTCTGGGACGTCATGCCATGAGCGTGGCCGCGTCCCTGCTCCCGCCGACGGCTGAGCCGTTTCTGCAGGCGCTCTCCGAGGGCCTGGCGCCGGCGGCCGACCTGCCCGTCCATCTGCTCGGCGCCCTGTGGGATCCCGACAACGCGCCCGAACCGGCCCTCGCGCCGCTGGCCCAGGCCATGGGCGTGACCCTGTGGCGGGAGACCTGGCCCGTCGCCAAGAAGCGGCACGTCATCAAGGAGACGATCGCCCTGATGCGCCGGCGCGGGACGCTGGAGGCCTTCGACCGCTTCCTGAAGCTGGTCGACGTCGATCTCGTCGCCGCCCATGCCCCGCCCCAGCGTTTGGTTCCGCGTGGCAACAAGCCTGCAGACGAACGCCGGCGCTGGGCCCGCCAGTTCCCCGAGATTCGGGTTCGGACTGTGGCCGAGCGGCATCGCCTGCCCGCCGCCTTTGTCGCCGGCCGCAGCGTACCGGGCCGCGCCCCGCGCGCCTCCATCGCACATCTGTATGCCGGCCTGCGGGCCGAGCTCATCATCGACGGCCAAACGACCCCGGCGTCCGCCGAGGCCCTTCCGGACGGTTCGTTCCGCCTGAAACTGCAGGCGCAGGGCGATCCGATGCGGATCGGCCGCGCCCCAGGACGCGCGGCGTCCAGCCGGCGTCCGGCCGATCGCGTGTACGCCTTCCGCGCCGGCGGCGGTTCGCCGGTCCTCGCGCCGGCCCAGACGGCCGCCGCCTACCAGCCCGACCACGACGTCCTGCCGGGTCATTCACGCACGGCCCTGGTGGTCGGCCGCGCCCTGGGACGACGCGTTCCCACCTCGAAGCCGATCGCCAGCGTGGTGGCCTCGGTTCGCGTCCTCGAACCTGCATGGGCCGCACGCTCGACCGTCAGGCCCTATGGCGGCTGGTTCGCCGGCCGCGGCCGGCTTGGCCAGGATCGCTTCACCCTGCGGCTCGACGTCGATGTGTCGCGCGTCGTCCGCGGCCGCCGCCCGTTCCCCTTGAGTCCGTCCGGCGCGCTGCGTCCCACGGACCACACCCGCATCGAGGACACCCTCGCCGCCGCCCGGGCCGCCAAGCTCGGACGCGACCAGGTCCTGGTCCGCACCAACCTCTATCACCCCATTGGCCCGGGCGACTTCGTCCCCCTCGACGGCAGCATGCTGCCGGGCCAGATCGTCCGGAGCCTTTGATGGTCGAGAAAATCGTCAACTACCGTCAGCGCCAGGTCATCGCCCCCGACGACCTCAACAACTCTCAGCTGTTCGCCCGTGCATCGATCGACCACGTGGTCGGCGATGCGCTCGAGGCCGGCCGCCGCTTCACCGGCTTCCAAGTCACCGCCGGATCGGCCCTGCAGGTCGTGGTGGGCGATGGCCGCCTCTATTTCGACGGCGCGGTCTATCCGCGCAGCGAGCCCGACGGCGTCACGGTCGATCTGAACGGCAAGCGTCCGGAGCTGCAGAAACGCATCGTCGCGATCGTCGTCTGGCCGGACGTCAAGGATGAGAAGAAGCAATACCGCGACTTCGAGGTCGATGCGGAGAGCATGAAGTTCGTTGGCGAAGAGGTCGCGCTCGAGACCTGGCGCTACGCCCGGATCGAAGCGATCGCCGGCGCCCAGGCGGTCTCGCCCCAGAACCCCCCGATCGCCGACAGCGCGGTTGCGGTGGCTTTCGTGCTCATGGGCCCGGCCGGGATCGAGAGCATCCTCCGCAACGAGGAGATGGTGCTCCCTAATCTGTCGCGGGTGGCCGACCGGGTGGCCGATCTGGACGCCTTCGCGGACGAAACCGGCCCGCAGGTGAAGACCCTGAAGACCGACCTCTCGCGCCTGTCGGCCGACCTGGCGCAAAGCGGCGACGGCGAGCTGCTGCTGCAGATGGCCGGCGACGTCGCGATGCTGCGCGAGCGCGCGGACCTTCCGGACACCTACACTGACTATCGGGCCCTGCCGTTCCAGGACGCCAGCAAGAGCAAACTCGCAGCGCCCGGCTACGCGGCGCGGATCGTGGAGGGCCTGCGCTTCCCCTTCGTCGCCCAAGCCTCGAACCCGTTGGCGCTGTTCAACCCGAACCAGCCCGACGCCAAGCTGTCCACCGGCGGTCTGCTGCTGCCCGCCTACCGCAAGCTCGAGCGCCGCATCACCAAGGGCCACAACGGCGACATCTCCCTGGCCGAGTACTCGGTCCAGGAGAACCGCACCCTCACCAAGCTGAGCATGAGCCGCTCGCGGACCCGGTTCGCCCAGGACTTCGAAGTCGTGGTCGGCTCGGCCTATTGGAACGCCGGCACCTATGCCGACCGCCTCAACACTGGCGTCCGCAACGTTTTCCAGAAGGACGGCGAGAACTTCCAAGTCTACGAGACCGGCCGCGTCGACCAGGACGGCCACCGCATCGTCCGGCTGGCCAAGTTCTGGACCGATGAAGTCGCCGCGCCCTACTGGTCTCGCCTGACGTCAGAGCACAACCTGCTCGGCTACGCCCACAACGAGACCTTCCTGAACGGCCAGGATCGCTGGGTCGTCGCCCTCGGGCCGCACATTACCGCCAAGCCCGCAAACGGAACCATTACGGTGGGCGCCTGCCGCACCTATCGCGGCGAGCCGGACTACGACCAGGTCCTCGCGATGACCACGGTCAACGCGGCCGACGTCAAGCTGGTCAACGCCGAGGGCGACTTCCCCGAGATCCCGATCGAGCCCATTTTCCTCAAGGGCGGCGAGTCCTACACCTATTTCGTCGTCACCCAGCACCCGTTCCGCATGGGGGTGACCGACGCCCAGACGGCCGCGCTGCAGGGGACGACGGGGACCTACTTCTACGGCATGAACGGGGGCGTCTGGCACCCCAGCCCCGACGTCCATCTGATCTGGCGCGACTACTCGGCAGTGTTCCCCAAGGCCCGCGTCGACATCGACCTCACGCCCCTGCAACTGCCCGGCGGGATCCAGGGCATCGACCTTCTCACCGACGCCGTGCGGCCGGGCTCGACCGACGTGGTCTATTCGGTCCAGGTCGACGGGACCTGGCGGCCGATTGATCAGTATTCGCCCGAGGCCCTGGCGAACCTGCCGCCCATGCTGCCGCTCCGGGTCACCTTCGTGGGCACGCCCGACATCATGCCGGGCATCCGTCTCGACGGATCGGTCGCGACCGTCTCGCGCCTGGCGACTGCAGCCAAGCACGTCGCCGTTCAGAAGAACGTCGGGGCCAGCAACAAGATCACGGTCACAGCCCGGATGCGCGGCTTCGACCCGGCGCACCACTCGATCACGTTCAAGATCGACCGCGGCCCCGGCGTCATCGAGCTCGCCGACCTGGTCAACACCAAGACCCTATCCGACGGCATGGTCGAGAAGGTGGCCGTGTTCAACCTGGCCGCCCCGGCCACCGCCTACGAGTCCTCGATCGAGATGACCACGAACGCGCCGACCCGCCCGTTCGTCGTCGCCCACGCGATCGAAGTCGCCCAGCCGTAAGGAGGCCAGCATGGCGCCCCGCAAGTCCCCGACCCCGACCGCCCGCAGGCCCTATGAGGCCGGGCGGTTCTATGCCGTCGACCTCGCCCGCGTCGTCGACTGGAAGGGCTCGCCGCTCATTCCGGGCCACGACCTCCAGGTCCGTGGCGCGATCCTGAACCAGATCGACGATCAGGACGCGATCACCCATGCCCGACCGCTCTAAGGACTACGCCTGGGGGCAGCAGGAGCCGTTCACCACCCAGGCCCTCGACAAGCGCTTCCTCGACATCAACGCCCGGGTCCTGCTGGTCGAGATCGCGCGCCTCACCGAGAACGAGGCCTTCGCCGTCGTGCAGGACCGCGTGCTGTCGCGCGCCGAGGCGGTGATCGCCGCCCTGCGGGCGCGCCTGCTCGAGGTGACCCAGCTGGACTGGCTGACCGCCACATCGAGCACGCCCGTTCTCCTCGAGGAGACGGCCGAGGTCGCGATCGAGATCCCACTCGATCAGCGCGACCTGTTCGCGCCCGGCCCGTTCGCGGTGCTGACCCGTATCGGATCGCCGGCGGACTACGCGGTCGTCCGCACGCTCGGGTTCGACCGGACGTCCGGCCAATGGGACGTGAAGATCGAGGCGTTCACCGGATCGCCCGGCCCGCATTCCGACTGGCTCATCACGGCGATCGCCGGCTCGGCCCTGGCGCAATACTCCCTGCTCGCCGACGGCCGCGCCTATCGCGACCAGGCGCAGCAGGCCCGCGACGTGGTGGAGCCGCTGGCCGGTCAGGTCGACGCCGACGCCCAGGCCGTCGAGACCGCACGCCAGCAGGTCGACGCCAACGCCGCCTCGGTCGCCGATGCCCTCGAGCAGATCGAGGGGTTCGCCCAGGCCATCGACCCGGTCGCCATCAACCGCCGCATCAACGCCGCGCGGTCGTTCGCGATCGCCGCGTCCGTCATCCTCTAGGAGACATCCATGGCCGTCCTCGACACCCCCGCCCCGAACGCCTACGGCCTCGAGACCAACTCGATGGTCACGCTGCAGAAGCCGCGCGCCAAGACCACGCCGCTGCTGGGTCCGGCCAACACCAGCCTCTCGGCGCCGACCAACGTGACCGAGATCTATCAGGCCGGCCCCAAGGGCGGGCGCGTCCACCTGATCGAGGCGGTCGGCACCGCGGCGCAGGCGGCCACTCAGATCCAGCTGTTCCGCTCGGCCGGCGACGGCGTCGCCAAGCGGTTCCTTCGTGCCAAGGCGTTTCCGGCGTTCGCGATCAACAACACCGGCGATGCCCTACCGAACGAGCTGCCCTTCACCGACCTGAAGTCGATCACCCTCGAGCCGAACGAGAAGCTCTGGGCGGGCTCGCCGGTCGCCGTCACCGGCATCAACGTCAACGTCGAGGGCGCGGACTACTGATGCGCCCCATGATCGGGCTCCTGGGCCAGCAGCTGGCCCCGCCGCTGGCGCCCCCGCCGAGCCTGGTGGCGCTGCCGTTCGGCCGCCCAGCCGCCCGCAAGGGCCTCAACCTGACCCGGACCGGCGGCCTCCTCAACGTCAGCAGCGAATCCCCGACGATCAGCACCCCGTGGTTCGACGTCCAGGCGAACAACCCTAAGCGCGACAATGCGTTCATGACGTCCTGGACGCAGCTGACCGGCCCCCCCGGCTCCGTTTTCACCGACGGGCCGATGCGCGCCCGGCTGCAGCACGGCTTCAGCTCCCGCAACAGCTATCCGATCAGCTGGCGCTGCGACGTGCTCGACAGGTACGGCCGCCGCGACGCCCTGCAGGTAGACTTCACCCTGTCCTACACGGAGCCGGCCCTGCCACCGCTGTGGGGCTACGGCACGCCAGTCGAGATGCAGATGGCCGCTGTTGATCCCGGCACGCGCCAGGTGACCGTCCACTTCGGGGTCGTCATGACCAGCGGGGTCGCGCCCTTCGAATACGACTGGGGCGGCGGCGACAACCGCTACAGCGCGTCCAACAGCGCCACCCTCGACCTGCCGCTCGGCGCAACCTCGGGATACAATTGGAACCCGGGTTGCACCGTCAGGGACGCCGCCGGCCAGAGCACCGTGATCGGAACAGGCGGGTTCTTCATCTACCTGATGTGACCTGGGCGGCGTTGTTTCCTCGGCATAGACAACGCCCCCAGCTTAGGCGCCATCAGCCTTCGGCCTTTTCTGCCCCGGTTGCAGCAAAGGGAATTTCCGATGGCGAGCGTCCTGGTCGAGTATGTCCTCCTGGATCGCGCCGGAGAGCGTGATCGAAACCCGACCATCCTCCGCGCACCCGTCGGCCACCCCGAATCCCTTCCGGAGATCCTCGACGAGCCGGTCTTCACCGCCGGCGCGCCCCATTGGGGTAAGGAGCAAGGGGTCATCACCCCCACCGGCTTCGCCCGGGTGACCGTCCTGACCGGCGCCGTGAACTGCGCCTGGGGCGGCCTGAGCCCCGACCTCGCCAAGTGCGTGCAGTTCGTCGCTGGCGACCCGCCCGCGCTCCTCGAGCTCAAAGCCCTCGACCGGATCGTCTTCGTCCAGACCACGACCGGCCGCGCCGCCGGCGGAGCCCGCGCCGACCTGCAGCAGCTGGGCAACGACGCGCTCTCGAACATCGCCGCCGCGTTCGCCGGGCCGTCCGGGATCCTCGTCAGGCCGGCGACCTCCGCGCCGGCCACCACGCCGCCGGTCTCGGGCGTGTTCGCCGCCGACAGCCGAAGCCTCGCCTTCGCCGCCGATCCCGGCCGCCCGATCAATGTGCGCCTCAGCTCGGCCGCCCCCTGGACCGCCACCATCCGCCTGCTCCGCAAGCTCCCCGGCGAGGATGAGTTTCGACCCGTCACCATGATGGGCGCGGCCTGGGCGACCTTCACAGCCCCCCTCAACGAGCCCGTCTGGGAGGAAAGCGAGGCCGGCGCCCTGTTCGTCCTCGACTGCGACCACGTCGCCGGCGCCATCGACTACCGGATCAGCCAATGAGCATCGACTTCATCGCGCGCGCGATCGCCCAGAAGGCGCTCACGGAGGCCGGCGGCCCGGGCGCTAGCGCCTATCAGGTGGCCGTCGCCAACGGCTTCGTCGGAACCGAGGCGGACTGGCTGGCCTCGCTGAAGGGCGAGGATGGAGACAGCACGCCCGGGGCCAGCGCCTATCAGCTGGCCGTCGCCGCCGGTTTCGTGGGAACCCCGGCGCAATGGCTGGCCTCGCTGAAGGGCCAGGACGGGAACAGCACGCCCGGGGCCAGCGCCTATCAGATCGCCGTCGCCAATGGCTTCGTTGGAACTGAAGCCGCGTGGCTGGCCTCGCTGAAGGGCGCGGATGGCGCTGACGGCGATCCTGACGGTATGGCCGCGCTGCAGGCCCAGCTGCAGGCCGCGCTGGGGCGCATCGATCTGCTGGAGAGCCCTGACGCCCTGCCCCCGCTCGCGATCGTTCCCGCCACCGTGCCAGAACACGTCCTGCCGGGCACGCCGATCGGCGACCTGGTCGGCCTGCATCCTTTCGAAGTGCTCACCCAGATGAGCGACGCCGGCGGCCGCGTCATCCTGAATGAGGACCAGGCCATCGCCGGCCTGGTGGGCTACGACTACGCCGCCGCGCAGCAGCACGTCATCACCGTCCACCGCCAGCTGGCCAAGCCGGGTCGCCCGGTCATCGACGAACAAGTCGACCTCACGGTCGAGGTCCTGCCCGAGTTGCGCGCCCTGGCCCTTCCGGACTGCGAGTTCGCCGGCGACCTGGCCGAGGGCGCCGAGCTGCTCAACCTGGGCCCGCCGCTGCCGGGCGAGACCCGCGCCGTCATCCCGGCCGATGGCCGCATCGTCGTCAGCGCCGGCCGCGACAAGCTGCTCCGCGGTGCGGCCGCCTGGGCGGCCGGGGCCGACCAGCTGACGATCGTCCAGGGCCACCCTACCGCCACCAACTCGCCGCGCGAGACGCCCTGGAACATCGTCGTGCTCGCCGCCGGCGATGGCGGCGTGCTCGTCACCGCGCCTTCGTTGTCGGGGATCTTCACCCAGGGCAGCACCGTCACGATTACCGACGCCGTCTGGGACCAACCGCCGGCGTCGATCGACACCCGCTGGCTGGTCGCCGACAGCCCCGACCAGGTCGGCGCGCCGATCGTCGGTCAGACCGCCGAGAATCTGACCTTCGCCGCCGACGTCGTCGACAAATACGTCCGCGCCGGCCAAATCGCCCACCTGGTCGCCGGAGGCGTCAGCGACGAGGCCTTCACCGATTGGGTCGGTCCGATCGCAGCGCCCTTGAGCATTTCCGGCGCGCCGGCGGCCGAGGTGGCGCGCGGCGACGCCTACACCTTCACGCCGACGATCGAGGGCGGCCACGGCCCCTACATCGTCACCAACATCGGCACGCCCCTTCCCGCCGGGTGGTCGCTGAACGCCGCCACCGGCGCGGTCTCGACGGAGGACGCCCAGACCGACCCGAGCAACGTCATCCTGCAGGCGACCGACGTGGACGGCCTCGTGGCCGCGGCCGCGCCGTTCGGCATCGCGCGCCAGCTTCCCCCCAAGCGATACAACTTTGCTTGGCTGAACACGGCCACTGGCGACGCCTCGTGGAACAATGGCGGCATCGGTCTCGGGACGGATGTCTTCCCGAATGACGACGCCAACGTCACCAGTCTGCTGCTTCCGAACGCTGACGGTTACCCGCAGGACACCGCCGACGCAGAGCTGCAATTTGGTCGAACCCAAGGCGCCGCCGCATTGGGCACGAACAACACGGCCGTCCGGGCGGGCGGCGATGTCCTGCTGGCAGGTTACCATATCGCCTCGAGCAACCAGTTCTGGACATTCCGGGTTCCTGGCCCTGGCGAGTACGACGCCTGGTTCGCCGCAGGGGCGGGGGCGACGACCGGCACCGAAGAAGTGATGCTGTTCGACGGCCTGCACGCCGACCTGACCGCGGCGGGCCTGACCGGCAAGCCCAAGACCTGGAAGACGGCTGTCGCGGTGGCGATCAACAACATTTTCGTGTCGCTGATAGACCTCTCGGTCTGGAAAGCGGGCAACGCCGGCACGAGCGGGGCAGTCGCCCCGTCCGGTGCTGGTCCGACCTTTGCGGACAACGGGATTACCTGGAATCGCCTTCCTCTGAACGCGCTCGAGGTGTTCCGCGGCACGACCACCGCCGCCAGCCACGTCATCGACCAGAACAACGTCTCCGTACATCCGTCTACATGGCGCCCCCAGACGCCTAGGACCTTCTCAGTCACTGGCGCACACGGCAGTGGCTTCACTATCTACGTCGACCAGACCAGCCGTCCGCGCTGCTTCAGCTTCCGGGCGAAGGGCGCCGTCCTCGGCGACGTCGCGTTGATCAACGCCTTCGGCGACAATCTGGGCCAGGCGCCGACCTTCTATGCCAATGAGCCGGCGGGCCGGCGGTCCTACAAGATCGCTCCGACCGGCGGGAAGAACTCGGTCAGCGCCTACAGCCTCGGCGGCGACCTCGCTCCGTACTTCTCGCTGAACTACTCCGAGGGCTATGTCTGGTTGACGGCCTCGGGTGTCCGCATGCCCGACCTCCAAGCCGGCCAGCGGTCCCTTGAGATCATCCAGACCGACGCCAACAGCTCGGGAAGCCCGCACAAGACCACGCTCGACTGCACCGTGGTCAGCTCGCAGGGGCGGCCGACCGACGTTTCCTATCTGGGCCAGATCACGACCGAGAACTGGCTGACGCGGAAGTACACCCTCGACCGGACCAACACGGCCTGGCAGGGCTACGACGGAGTGGCCCCGTTCGTCAGCGACGCCCTGGTGACGACCGTAGCCGAAATGGATGCGGCCCTCGACGCGATCCCACCGGAACCGGACGGCACGTCCTGGTATCGCATCCGTGTGGGCGCCTCCTTTGCAGGCCGTCGCACGGCGACCTATGCGCGGAATTTCGGTTCGGGCGGGCTGCTGATCGAGCCGGCGGCCGGCCAGGACCCCGAGTTCGACATGGCCTTCAGCAACATCATGGTGCACGGCCTGCATGTCCGCGGCCTCAAGATGCCGATGAACGCCCAGAACACCGGCCTGATGTACTTCTGGCGCGGCGGCGACCCGGGTCCGACCGGCATCAATGGGTCGGGCAAATTCCCGAAGGTCGTCTTTGAGAACAATCGCGGCGGCATCCACTTCCAGCCGGGAAATCTCGAAAGCGAGTGGGCCGCCAAGCACATGGCCTTCATCTACATGACGATCGGCGAGTCGGCGGTCATGAAGAACAACCGCTTCGACGGAACGAACGCCGTCTGGCTGCTCTACGGCTTCTACAAGCAGCACTACGAGGGCAACATGTACTCGCGGCTGGCGGCGGACGCCTTCGGGCCCGGCCAGTCGGACGGCATGGGCTCGACGATCAACGTCTTCCCGGACAACAACGTCCACATCAACGTCCAGAACGACGGTGTTCAGCGCGAACTGGACTACCTGGGCTACGCCAGCGGCCAGCACCTCGACATGTGGCAGATCCGGACCTGGAATCAGAACCTGACCAACTGGTTCCCGAACGCCAAGCCGGACGACAGGGACCTCGCCGACGACCGCTATCGGTACTGGGCCGTGGGTGACCGCTGCCTCAACAACGAGACGCCTACGGCGGCTGTCTATGAGGTCGTCGCGGTGGCCAAGCCGGACGCCCTGACGGGCGGCGGCACGGGCCCCGAAGGCCACGGTCAGGCCATCGTGGACGGCGACGTCACCTGGAAATGGGTGATGGACTACGTCTGGGACAACGACATCTACCTGGTCGTAGAGAACTGCGACATCAACTCGGCCTCGCCCATCGCCGGCGTCGCGGCCAGGCAGGCCTTCATCAACTCCAACGGCAACCATCGCAGCAAGACGCACCTGGTCTTCAACAACAACGCCTATGGCAGCTACAGCTCCTATGGGATCGGCCAAACCGAAGGCGACACCTTCGCCGAGTTCAACACCTTCGTGGGCCCCAGCGAGATTCACCCGAGCAAGACCGCGAACGGCTCCTACATCTGGAACCGCACGGAGGGTCGGATCACTGCGCTCCACAACGTGGTCCAACTCCCGACGTCGACCGAGGGCGCTGCGAAGAAGCAGGTCTATGACGAGGTCATCGTCCAGTGGAACGCCGCCGCCCCGGTCGGACGCCGCCCGATCGACGTCCTCGCCGGCGCGTTCGTCCAGGATGCGACCTCGCGCTGGACCTACCCGTCGCTCAGTCTGGCGGGCGGCTACACGCGGGCGGCCTTCAAGGCCGACATGCGGGCGATCCTGGTCGCCAAGCCCGGCGTCACGGCAGGGATCAGGCCGCCGGCCTAATCCTGACGGCGTTGTCATAGCGCCGGAAACAACCGCACCCGCGCGCAAGCCTCCGGGCGCTTCGCCAACGTGCCGGCTATGTCAGAGGACCTCAGCCGTCGCGTTGGCGATCTGGTGCGCATCGGCCGGGTGGTCGAGGTGGCCGGCAAGCGCGCGCGCGTCGCGGTCGCCGGCGCTGAGACCGGCCTGATCAAGTTCGGCGCCCTGCGCGCCGGCCGCCTGAAGGTCTGGGCCCGCCCGCAGGTGGGCGAACAGGTCATGCTGTTCACGCCCGACGGCGACCTCGAGCGCGCGATCGGCGGCCCCGCCGTTCCCATGGCCGACTTCCCCGACGCCGGCGACGCCGTCGACTTCATCGAGTTCGAGGACGGCGGGCGGATCTCCTACGACCACGACGCCCAGCTGCTGGCCATCACCCTCGCCGGCGGCGGCCGCGCCGAGATCTGGGCCCCTGGCGGCCTGGTCATCAAGGGCGACGTCCGCGTCGACGGCGACCTGGTCGCCCGTGGCGTCAGTCTGCCCGGGCACACGCATCCGGACACCGGCCCTCCCGTTGGAGGGTCCGCCTGATGCTCGGCATGAACGCCAGGACCGGCGGCCCCCTCGATGGCGACGATCACCTGCGCCAGTCCATCATCGACATCCTGGTCACGCCGATCGGCTCGCGCGTCATGCGCCGCGACTACGGCTCGGCCCTGTTCGACCTGATCGACCAGCCCGCCAATGCGCTGACCAAGCTGCGCCTGAGCGCGGCGATCGCCATGGCGCTCATGCGCTGGGAACCGCGGGTCACGCTCAAGAAAATCGACCTGCGCCGCGGCGACGCCGACGGCCAGTGGATCCTCGAGCTCGAGACCGTTCGCCGTGACGCCGCGCCGGCCAGCACCGCCGAGCGCATGACCCTCCCCCTCCGCTTCAAAGCGGCCGCACCGCCCACCGTGCGGCCGGCCTACGCCTAAGGAAAACCGCCATGACCGTTCCGCCCTATCACCACGGCGTCCGCGTCCTCGAGGTCAACGACGGCCCGCGCCCGCTGCGCCCGGTCGCAACCTCCATTTTCGGGACGGTCTGCACCAGCTCGGACGCCGACGCCGACGTCTTCCCGCTGAACACGCCCGTCCTGGTGACCGACGTCATGGCCGCCGCCGGCAAGTCCGGCGTGACCGGCACCATGGCCAAGACCCTGCAGACCATCGGCGAGCAGAGCTCCCCGGTCGGCGTCGTCGTCCGCGTCGCCGCCGGCGAGGACCAGGCCGAGACCGACACCAACGTCATCGGCACGATCGCCGGGGGCCAACGCACCGGCCTCCAGGCGCTGCTGCAGGCCGAGGCCGTCGCCGGCGTCGTCCCGCGCATCATCGCCCTGCCCGGGCTCGACAGCCCCGCCGTGGCGGCCGCCATGGCCGTCATCCTGCCCAAGCTCAACGCCTTCGGCTACGCCACCTGCAGCGGCGCCGACACCATTGCCGAGGCGAACACCTACCGCGATGGCTTCTCGGCCCGCGAGCTGATGCTGATCTACGGCGAATTCACCGGCTGGTCGGGCCAGGCCGCCGCGGCCGCCCTCGGCCTACGCGCCCGCCTGGACGAGGAGGTGGGCTGGCACAAGTCGATCTCGAACGTGCCGGTCGCCGGCGTCACCGGCATCGACCGCTCGATCAGCTGGAACCTGCAGGATCCGTCGACCGACGCCGGCGTGCTGAACCAGGCGGGCATCACCACCCTGATCCGCCGCAACGGCTTCAAGTTCTGGGGCTCGCGCACCTGCGCCGAAGACACCCTCTTCCAGTTCGAAACCGCCGTCCGCACCGCCCAGATCCTGAAGGACACCATCGCCGAAGGCTGCCTGCAGTTCGTCGACAAGCCGCTGCATCCGAGCCTGGCGCGCGACATCATCGAGTCGATCAACGCAAGCTTCCGCGGCCTGAAGGCGGCCGGCTACATCCTCGGCGCGACCGCCTGGCTGAACGAGCAGCTGAACACGCCCGACGCCTTGGCCAGCGGCGCCCTGCAGATCGACTACGACTTCACCCCGGTCCCGCCGCTGGAGAACCTGCTCCTGCGCCAGCGGATCACCGATCGCTACATGGCCGACTTCGCCAACCGCGTGGCCCTGGGCCGCTAACCCCACCAGCTAGATCCGGAGACCGCCGATGGCCGCCCTGCCGCGCAAGCTCAAGTTCATGAACGTCTTCAACGACGGGGATTCCTATCTCGGTCAGCTGAAGACCGCGACGCTTCCGAAGCTCACCCGAACCATGAAGGAGTGGAAGGGCGGCGGCATGGATGGCGCCGTGAAGATCGATGTCGGCCAAGAGCTCCTCGAGTTCGAAGCCACCTATGGCGGCCTTATGATCGGGATCCTGCGCCAGTACGGCATCATGAACGTCGCGGGCGTCGGGCTGCGCTTCGTCGGCTCCTATCAGCGGCCGGACGACGGCCAGGTCGACGCCGTCGAGGTCGTGATCCGTGGCCAGCATGAAGAGATCGATATGGGCGACGCCGAGCAGGGCGAAGACACCGAGTTCAAGGTGAAGACCCCCTGCGCCTACTACAAGCTGAGCATCAACGGCCGGACCGAGATCGAGATCGACCTGCTCAACATGATCATGGTGGTCGACGGCGTCGACCGCCTGGCCGCCCACCGCGCCGCCCTCGGCGTCTGATCCCTCAAGCTAGGAGAAAGCCATGGACGGCAAGCCGCTCGTCTCCGACCCGATCACGCTCGAAAAGCCCATCACTCGGGGCGAGCAGTCCATCGAGAAGATCCAGATCCGCAAGCCGCAGTCCGGCGAGCTGCGCGGCGTCTCCCTGGTCGATCTCGGCCAGATGGAGGTCACCGCCCTGCACAAGGTGCTGCCGCGCGTCACGCTCCCGCCGCTGACCGAGCACGAGGTCTCCCAGCTGGACCCGGCCGACCTGCTCGAGCTCGGGGCCGAGGTCGCCTATTTTTTGCTGAAGAAGGCAAGGCGCGAGGCCTTCCTCGCCGGGTAGACGACGTGATGGCCGACCTGGCCGTCGTCTTCCACTGGCCGCCGGCGGCCATGGCCGAAATGTCCATCACCGAACTCATGGAATGGCACGAGCGCGCCGCCAAGCGGGCCGGGCCCAAGGACCGCTGACGCGCGCTCATGGACAAGAACCTCCGCATCCAGGTGATCATGAGCGCCATGGACAAGCTGACCGGGCCATTGCGCTCGGTCGGCGGCGCCAGCGCCAAGGCCCGGGCCGAGCTGAAGGCCACCCACGCCCAGCTAACCAAGCTCAACCAGCAGTCCAAGCTGATCGCCACCTTCCGCCAGGTGCGCGGCGCGCTGCGCGACGTCGATCGCGAACTTGTCGGAGCCCGTGCCAAGGCCAACCAGCTGGGCCAGGAGTTCTCCAAGATCGAGAACCCGACGCGCAAGGTGACGCGCGCCTTCAACGCGGCAAAGCGCGAGGTCGAGCAGCTGGAGAAGCGCCAGCAGACCCAGCGCCGCACGCTGCAGGATCTGCGGCGTACGATGAACGACGCCGGCCTCGAGGCCGGTTCCTACGCCCGCCATCAACGCGAGATCCGCACGGCGACCGACGACGCCAATCGCGCGCTCGAGCGCCAAAAGGCCAAGCTGAAGGATCTCGACCGCCGTCAGCACCAGATGGCCAAGGGCCGCGCCGCCGGCCAGCGGATCTCCGACGTGTCCGGCAAGGCCGCGGTCGCCGGCGCAGCCGGGCTTGGCGCTGGCGCTGCCGCCCTGGCGCCGTTCAACGCGTCGGGCGCGGCCGATCGCGACTTCCAAAGTCGCCTGACCACTGTCGGCCTAAAAGCCAATATCGCCCGCGCCGATCGAACCAAGCTCGGGGAGTACCTCCTCGAACAGGCCGTCGCGGTGAACCAGCTGCCGCAGGATCTGCTCGACGGCTTCGACATCCTGGTCAGCTCCGGTCAGGAGGCGAAGGACGCGCGCAAGCTGGTCAGCCCGATCGGCAAGGCCGCTACCGCCTGGGAAACGACCTTCGCGGACGTGGCCGCGAGCGACCTGGCCTTGATCGAGAAAATGGGGATCAAGCCCGAAGAGATCGATCGCATTCACAGCATCATGAGCTTCGCCGGCAAGGAGGGGAAGTTCGAGCAGGCCGACATGGCTGCTAGCTTCCCCGAGCTCACGGCGGCCATGAAGGGTCTGAAGCAGGGCGGCGTGGCCGGCGTCGCAGATCTCGCGGCTGGCACGCAGGCTGTGATGAAGAACGCCGGCAACGCCTCGACCGCGGCCAACAACCTGAAGAACCTGCTCGACAAGCTCACAGCCCCCGAAGTCGAGAAGAACTTCAGTAAGTTGGGCGTGAATCTTCCAGCGGAATTGGCCAAGGCCAACGCCGAGGGCAAGCCCCTGCTCGACACCGTCGTCGAACTCATGAAGGTCGCCACCAAAGGCGACGAGATGAAGCTCGGCCGCATCTTCGGCGACGTGCAGGCGCGCGATGCTGCGCGAGCCCTCTGGCAGAACCAGGCGTTCTACCAGCAGGTCCGCGATCAATCGCTGCTGGCGAAGGGCGAGGTCGGTCGCGACTTCAAGGAGCGGAAAGGCGACGCCGCCTACACCGAGAAGAGTGTTCAGGTCGCCCAGTCGGTGGCGGAGATCACTGTCGGCGGGGCGCTGCGCGACATGATCGTCAGCCTGCTCGAGCCCCTGAAAGAGTTCTTCCTGCAGATCGGCCAGTTCGCCAAGGCGCACCCCGGCATCGTCAAGTTCGCGGCCGTCGCCGCCGGGGTCCTTGCGGTCTTCGGCGCGATCGCCCTGGTGATCGGCGCCGTCCTCGCTCCGCTTGCAATCCTGGCCGTCGTCGCCGGCGCGATCGGGATCGGCCTTCTCCCGCTGCTGGCCATCATCGCCGGCGTCGCAATTGCGATCGGCGCCCTGGTGCTCGGCGTGATGATGCTTCGCAAGCGATGGGCCGAGACTGTGGTCATGTGGAAGGACTTCTGGGCGAACCGCAAGGAGGATGCGAACAACTTCCTCCTTTGGTTCAACACGTTGCCGCAGGTTTTTCAGACCATAGGCCGCGCGATGATGGAAGGCCTGATCGCCGGTATCAGGTTCATGATGGACCCGCTTGGATCCACCGTGCGCGGCGTGGCCGGGATGCTGCCGGAGCAGGTCAAGGAGCGGCTCGGAATCCATTCGCCCTCCCGCGTCTTCGCCCAGATCGGTCGCGACACCATGGACGGCCTGGCGCTCGGGATCCGCGGCGGCCAGCGCGGGCCGCTGGACGGCGTCAAAGCGACGGCGGCGTCCATGGCCGCTATGATGCTGCCCGCTGGTGGCGCGGCGGCCATGTCGGCCAGGCCGCCGGCGGCCGCGGCCGCGCCGATCGCTATCACCATCCAGGTGCACGCTGCCCCGGGCATGAGCGCCGAGCAGCTGGCTCGCCTGACCGCCGTCGAGGCGCGCAATGCGTTCGAGAACCTGCGCGCCGATCCCCTCGCCGCCTTCGCCGACTACGGGGACTAGCCCGCCATGATGATGAGCCTCGGGTTTTTCATCTTCGAGATTGGCACCCTGCCCTATCAGGACCTGCAGCGCCGCACGTCCTGGCGCCATGCCGCGACCTCGCGCATCGGCGTCCGGCCCGCCTTCCAGTTCCTCGGCGACGACGACGACAGCATCAACATCGCCGGCGTCATCTTCCCCGCCCTGACGGGCGACCCCGGCGGACTGGACACCCTGCGCGACATGGGCCGCACCGGCGACGCCTGGCCGCTCGTCGCCGGCGACGGCACCGTCCATGGGGCCTTCAAGCTCGACAGCGTCCAGGATGGCCGGCGCGAGTTCTTTCCCGACGGCACGGCACGGGAGATCGAGTTCTCGCTCGTCCTCTTCCGCGTCGATGACGACCAGGTGCTCTCCGCCGACGCCGCCGGCGGCGTGGGCGAGGACCTCGACCCCATCGTCGACTACGATCTGGATCCAGCGGTCACCTCGCCGGTGGCCGACTGATGCCCACGCCTGACTTTCGCCTGTCGCTGGACGGCCAGGACCTGACGCCCCGGGTGCGGCCGCGCCTGTCCACGCTCTCCCTGACCGAGCGGCGCGACGAGGCGGCCGACCAGCTGGACCTGGTCATCACCGACGAGGACGGGCGCATGGCCCTGCCGAAGACCGGGGCGATCATCGAGCTCGAGCTCGGCTGGCGCGGCGGCCTGCTGGTCCCCAAGGGCCGATTCAAGGTCGACCAGGTGGGCCACCGCGGCGCGCCCGACACGATCTCGATCAAGGCCCGCTCGGCCGACTTCACCGCGGCCTTCAGGAAGCGTCGGAACGGCAGCTGGCGCGGAAAGTCGCTCGGCCAGGTCCTGCAGGAGGTCGCCGGCCGCAACGGCCTTCGCCCCTCGATCGCGCCCGCCCTAGCCGCCCTGCCGCTGCAGCTGGTCGATCAGAGCCGCGAGAGCGATGCGGCCCTGCTGAGCCGGCTCGGCCGGGAGCATGGCGCCGTGGCCACGGTGAAGAACGGCTCCCTCGTCTTCGCGCCGATCGGCGCGGGCACGACCGCCTCGGGCGCGACGCTGCCCGGGTTCGAGATCCGCCGCCGGGACGGCGACCAGCACGACTATCAGACCGCCGAGCGCGGTTCATATGACGGGGTCGAGGCCAGCTGGCATGACGACGACAGCGGCGAGACGAACACCGTCAGCGTCGGCGGCGGCGACAACGCTAAGCGCTTGCGGCGGACCTATGCGTCCGAGGCCAGCGCCCGGCGCGCGGCGACGACCGAACAGAGCCGCATCGCGCGGGAAAAGGCCAAGTTCCGCTACGCCCTGGCCCTTGGCCGGCCCGAGCTCTACCCGGAACAAAAGGGCAAGGTGCTGGGGATCAAGCCGGAGATCGAGGCGACGACCTGGATCATCGACCAACTGGTCCACACGCTCGGCGAGGGCCTGACCACCTCGATCGAGTTCGAGGCGGCTACGTGATTCGGCGCTCAACGCTAGGCCGAATTAAGTGAAAAATTCGCGCTATGTGCTAGTGTTCTAAGGCAAAGCTGTCGGGGTTGAACGTGAAGCAAGTTTCTATCCGCTGCCCACATTGTGACGAGACCGCCCGCGTGCGGACCAGCAAGTCGATGACGCGCCTGGTGCGCGAGAGCTACATCCAGTGCAACAACATCGAATGCGGCCACACGTTCGTCGCTCAGCTGGTGATCGTCCGGACGCTGTCGCCGTCGGCCGCGCCGCGAAACGACATCCACCTGCCGGTCGTGCCGCCGCCCAACTTCCGCCGCCGGCGGCCCGCCGCAGCCAATGACGACGGTGCTGCGCTGGGCGATGTCGCCCGGGGCTGATCTGCGATAGGCTCGCACCATGCGCGCCCCTCTGAAACAGATCCGCAAGGCGGCCGAGCGGTTCATCGAGACGCAGGACCAGGTCCATGCGCCGGCCGAGCTGCCGCAGCTGCTGCACACGACCGCCCTGCACCTGGCCGGGCGGTTCGGGCTGACGCACGACGACGCCTACGACGTTGCGCTCGGGGCCTGGTCGGAGATCGAGGGCAAGCGCAGCCGCTGCTACGTCGACCTCGACATGTCCACGCCCCACCTGGTGTTCCTGGTCGATCCGGTCGCTGGGATGCGCCGCCCCATTCCCGTCGTCGACCTGGTGCGCCTGCTGGGCCCCCGACAGGTCAGCACCTCGGCGACGCCGGCGGCGATCGCCTAGCTTTCCGCCTCAGGCTCCGATTGTGTCAATCATCAGTTGACACGCCCGACCGTGTCGCCTATTAATTGACACATGGAAATCGAGAGCATCAAACACAAGGCGCTTCGCAAGCTCGTTGAAACGGGCGCGACGAAGGGTGTGATCGAGGCCGGACGCGTCATCGACATGATCGCCTTCATCCTCGCCGCCTCGGGCATTGATGAACTGGCGACCCCGCCGAACTTCGGCTTCCACGCGCTCACCGGCGACCGCAAGGGCTCCTACTCGATGACGGTGACGAAGAACTGGCGAATGACCTTCAGCATGGCCAACGAGACCACCATCGCTGAACTCGACCTGGAGGATTATCACTGATGGCGATCAAGGTTCACCCTTCCATCCACGTGCATCCCGGCCCCTGGCTCAAGCGGCAGGTCGTGGATCCGCATGGCGGCCTGAACGTCAAGCAGCTGGCCGAGCACTTCGGCGTCTCGCGCCAGAACCTGAGCAACGTCCTGCACGGGCACACGGCGCTGTCGGCCGACATGGCCATCCGCTTCGAGAAGGCGTTCGGCGTGAAGGCCGACACCCTCATGCGGATGCAGGGCGCCTACGAGCTCGCCCAGGCGCGGATCCACGAGGACGAGATCAAGGTCGGATCGCTACAGGCGGCGTAGCGCGGCTGTCGTCCCGCCGCGCAGCGGCCGCCTCAGATGCGGCGGCCTCACCGGCTCGCCCGCCCCCATGGCGTCTGGACGCAGAAACCGTGCGCGTACTGCGCATTGTCCTCGCACCACGCCTCGGCAGATTCTCCGCCGACCCAGGTGCTCCAGCCGACCTCATGGGCGAGGTTGAGCACCCCGAACGTCGTCAGGTTGTCGTAGTTGGCGGCGCGTAGATCGGCGGCCGACACACTGATGTTTAGGAACGGCCTACGCTGCTCGTTTCCGAGACGGTCGATGATCGCCACGTCGGTCATCAGGTCGATGTTCTGGATCTCCGGACCATCCTCCGCCACGCCCTTCTTCAACGCCTTGCCGACCGCCTCCAGGATCTGCCCTGCCTGGGTCACCACCAGCTTTTTCGACACGGGATCAGCGATATAGGCGTGGATGATCAGGTTCGGCCCCGCCACTTCGACGCTCTCGATCGACTTGTCCGCCGCCTTGATAGATGGCGGCCCCGCGACGACCTTGATCTCCGGCTGACCTTCACCGTTGGACATGGCCGCCGAGCAGGAAAAGAGGCTCAGAAACAGCAACGGCAGCGCGAACCAACGCGACTTCATGCCCAGCTTCGGCCACGGCTTGATCGCGACCGCGATCCCGGCGACCAGCAGCGCCAGGCCAAAAACACCAAGCAAACCGACCATGAACCGACTCCCCCTATGCGGGTACTAGCGCGACAGGCACGCGTTCGCATAGAAAAACTGACGCCGCAGAGGCGTCTAGGGGGCCGCCGACAATGGAGTTTCACCTCGCCCAGCCAAACCAGGGCATGGACTGGCTGCAGTTTTGGGCCTCGATCGTCGGATCGGTCGCCTGGCCGATCGCGGCCGCGTCGATCGCATGGATGTTCAAACGCCAGATCTCGGCCTTGCTGGACAAGGTTCGTAGACTGTCGTGGGGCGACGGGGCGATCGACCTGAGCGAAAAGCTAACAGAAGTCGAGGCAGTCGCGCTCGAAATACCTGCAGCGTCCGACGATGATGCCGGGCCTCAGATACCAACGCCGGTGCCGGCCGATCCGGCGCCAGTGGGGCAATCCTCGCCGATAGTCACGCCACAACCCGAGGGGGCACCCGGCATAAATAGGGGCCGTCGAGCAAGGTGGTCCCAAGTGAACCCCTCGGCCACGCTGCACATCGGGCGCCTCGACCTCCCGGCGCGGGCGCGCATCGACGAGGATTGGCAGAGCGTCGAAGCAGCGCTGCGGAAGATCCCTGGTCCATTTGGCAAGGCCTGGCCCGACCACGTTTCCGTCGTCACGATGGCAGAGCTCCTGGCAGCGGAGGGAAAAATCGACCCCCGCCTGCACGCGCTGCTGCTCGACATGGCGTCGATATATCGCACCGCCGGCGCAGGAGACGTCTCGGGCTCGGACGCGTGGCGGTTTCAGACGTTGGCCCTCGAGGTGATCCGGGCCCTGCACGCCGTTGAAGAGCGTTTCCGAGAGCCCCGCCTGCTCTGACATTCGTGATTGACACCGGCCCCTGCCCCACGCACTGGGCCCCCGCCCAGCCTTAGGGCCTCAGCCCCACGCGGAGGCCTATCCGCAGGCGCGCGACAGCGCGCCCTGGCAGATGGGCGTTGGTAGTTGGGGCTCCATGGCGCCCCGTCTCGAACGGTTCTGGATAACTTGTGGCCCGGCAGGGCCACTCCGATCCTCTTCCCTCTCTCAGATAAGCAAATGGTGGGGCGATCCGCCCAACTGCTAGACTCAGGCAGTGTCCGTGAACTTCGCCCTGTACGCGGCCGCCCCCGGGCCACGGACGTCGCGGGTCCGCTGCCGATCGCGCCAGGCCGCCCTCGCCTCGGCGGCGCGCTGGGTCTCGAAATCAGCGTCGTGGGCGGCGTTCGCGGCCTCGGCGGCCTGTTCAGCCACCGCATGATCGTCAGGCACCTCACGGGCCCGCCGGCGGGCTTCCTTGGCCGCCTTACGCTCGGACCACCATCGCTGATAGGCGGCGGGCAAGCCGAAGCGATAGGCGTTGGTGTCCTGAACCCAGCGCGGGCCGTCGGGATCTTCGGCGGGCCGGACCCGGCGCAGCTTTTCCAGGACGCCCTGGCGCTCCAGCTGGCCGATCGCGGTCACCACGGTCTGATAGGACCGACGCGCCTTCAGGGCGATGTACTCGTAGGCGTCGTCCAGCGCCCCGGTCGACCAGTCCATCAGGTCGTATAGCATGACCCGCAGGACGTGGATCGTGCTGGGCGTCAGGGGCGCTACGCCCTTCTCGCGGTGCGCCTCGGCGTACTGGACGCTGACCCGGACGATGTGATCGCGCTCATTGCGCGACAGGGCGCGATAGAAGCCCGCGGCCTCGCCCTGCGGCCGGCTGCTCCGACGCACCGGCGCCCGGACGGATCCTGCGCGCGACGCATTGCGCCTGGCGCGTGGAAATGCTGCCGCGGACGTCATGCTGTCGCCCGATCGCGTGCGGCGCGCAGCTCGCGGACCTGGTCCTCGATCTGGGTCAGGGCAGCGTCGATCATCAGCCCTTCGGCGTGGCTGATCTTGTCGTCCTCGAGCGCGGTGCGGACGAGGGCCTGGAACTTGGCCGCCACCTCCGTCGTTTGGAAACTCTCCGTCAGCAGGCAGAGCGTTTGCAGGCTCGGAGGCGGCCCCTCGGTCATCGCCCGGCTGTAGAGCGGATCTCCGCAGAGTTCTTGCAGGTCCGCGATGACGTCGGCCGGCATGAACTGGTCGTGCTTGCGGTCGGTGAACCGCTGCAGGCTCGACTTGCTAAGGCGGCAGTTGGCCGCCGCACGTTCTTGGCCTCCACACGCCGCGATCAGCTGGCGTGCGAGGTCCGCGTGACGCTTTGCGTTCACGTGGGAAATCCCCCTGAATTTCCCCGGTGACCGGCCGCAGAAAGCCACTCACCGTCGCAGCATGGCGAAGGTGGCGGCCACACGGGCTCTCGCGAGCGCAAAGCA
Organism: Phenylobacterium sp.; assembly: GCA_017991675.1. Lineage (GTDB taxonomy): Bacteria > Pseudomonadota > Alphaproteobacteria > Caulobacterales > Caulobacteraceae > Phenylobacterium. Next base: position 203,511 of record JAGOQB010000001.1, read on the forward strand.
ACCGTCCCGCTCCGGCAGCACCGGGCGGGGGGCGACATTGGCTCGCGAGCCTGCGCGCGCCCGGCCTGCCCGCATGGGACAAGGCGAAGGCGTCACGGCGGTCGGAGCCGGGAGCTTGGTTGGCGGTGCATCGCCTCTGGCCTTTGGCGAGCCAGCCTCCTTGCGGAGGTCCCCGGCGCTCGGCGGCGAGAGGCATGGATGCGATGTGGGATCAGACGACCTGGCCGCGGCTGCGCTCGCGGTCGATCGCCAGGCGGGCAAGCAGGCGCGCGCGCAGCGAAGTCATGCGACCAGGCGCGCAGACGCAGCGGCCCCGCCCAATGGCGGCGCTTACCACCTGGACGGGACGAAACGGGAACGGGTTAACGCAAGGTTTACTCGGAGGCGCGGCAGCCAGCACGCGGCGCCGCGCAGGCCTCATGGCGCCTCGCTCGGAAAGCTAGCACCAACACCAGGGATCATTGCGCCTCGGAGGCGGAAGCGCCGAGCTCGGCGGCTTCGGGGGAAAGGGAAGCCGCGGTCACTAGCCCTCCCGAAATCCTCTCGATCTTGAGAGCAAGATGGAGGGGACAACGCTGCACACGGCGCTCGATGCAGCTGATGTAGCCCTTCGAGTTCAGGCCCAGCAGCCGGGCCAGCTGCGCCTGAGACATCCCTTGGCTTTTGCGGAAGGATTCGAGCTCCATGGCCGAAAGTTCCGTTTTTACGAACTCCGAGTCAACTCCAATGGTTCACTTTCAATGGAACGACTACGGCAAAGCACCACCCCATGCTCTGCTAATGGCTCGACGGCGCTCAACACCCCCGACCGAACAAGGGCATCGCTGGTTCCTGCCCGAGTGGGCCATGGACGCCGGCAAGCGCCAGGCCGACGCCCAGCGAGACCTCGGATGGTCGAAGGCGACCGCTAGCCACCTGTGGAATGGCAAACAGCGCTACACTCAGGACCACGTTGACGAGGTCGCGCAATGGCTGGGAATTGAGCCGTTCGAGCTGCTAATGGAACCCTCGCTAGCCAAAGCCATGAGGGCCTTTAGAGAAGCCGCCAGCGTGATCGCCGCCGCCAACCCAGACAACGCCCACACGCAAAAGCCGCAACCGTCAAAGCCACGACGGGGAGTTTCAGCGAGTTAACATTACGGGCTGACGCCAATCGCAAGCCAGCCCCGGCCAATGCCCGGCGACTGGTCGCGCTCGAGCGTGGCGTAATTGTCGTTTGGTTCGCTGTTAGCAAACTTCCCGCTTGACGGGAGGTTTTGTTTTAGCGAACGTTTGCGCGTTCACCCGGGCCGTCTCCACCCGTACCCCCCCGCTGGGCTGGCTCTGTGTCCCCAGCCCAAACTGAGCGCCTCCCGGGTGAACACCCATCAACGGAGCCGCAAATGTCCGACGACAACGCCCATGGCGACATCCTGAACCAGGCGGCCCAGGGCCAGCTGAAGTCGATCATCGAACGCATCGAGCGCCTCGAGCAGGAAAAGTCCGAGATCGCCGAACAGATCAAAGAGGTCTTCGCCGAGGCCAAGGGCAACGGCTTCGACGTCAAGGTGCTGCGCAAGGTGGTCCGCATCCGCAAGCAGGACCGCGCGAAGCGGCTCGAGGAGGAAAGCATCCTCGACCTCTACCTCTCCGCCATCGGGGAGATCTGACGGTGGCCCTCCCCGCGCTTCAGGGGCGGGAGGCGCGGCCGGTCCCCAGCCCGGCGCGCAAGACCCAGATTTCCGCTCTCTATGCCCACCACCTCGAGGCGCGTCCGATCCACGCCCCTCGGCCAGGGACGCCGCGACGCCTGATCGCTGAGCTCGGCCGGCTGGCCTTCGTGGTCTGCGCGTTCGGCGCGCCGATCGCCGTCATGCTCAGCGCGCTGTCATGAGCCTCGAGGTCTTTCGTCCGCGCCGCCGCAGCCGCGGCCGCGCCGGCCTGGTGGTCGGGATGCTGCTGGTGGTCGCCTACTTCGCGCTCAAGATGGCCGGGCTGCTGTGAACCCCGCCCGCACCCCTCACGCCCGGATGGATTCCGAGCTGGTCGAGCAGCTGCTGGACGAGCACCTGCGCGATCCCTTCACCCTGGCCAATAGGTACGCCGTCAGCGGCGGGCCGTCGTTCGTCACCGAGCTGCTGCGCCTGGCGCGCCTCGGCGCGGAGGCCGAGCGCGAGGCGGCGACCGGACCGACGACCCGCAACGTCGTGGTGGTCGAGGCGATCGCCGCGCGCTGGGCCCGCCTGGTCGGAACCCCCTGATGCTGCCGCCCGCAATTCACAACCTGGTCTGGATGGCGCTCGCCGCCGCCGGCGGCGCCCTCGCCCTTTTCATCACCCTTGGAGGCCGTCTTGGCTGAACTGCAAATCCCTGAGCCCGTCGACCTCTACGTCGGCCAGATGATCCGAGCCCGCCGCAAGCTGCTTCGCTTCTCCCAGGAAAAGCTGGCCGGCATGGTGGGCGTCACCTTCCAGCAGATCCAGAAGTACGAGAAGGCGTCCAACCGCGTCTCGTGCTCCATGCTGGTGAAGATCGCCTGCGCGCTGGACTGCCAGGCCGGCGAGCTGTTGCCGGCGACCGAGGGCCAGAAGGTCGACCTGGGCCCCGAACTCAGGTTGGCCGGTGAGCCAGGGGGCCGCGAGCTCTGCGAGGCTTACCTGCAGATGCCGTCGCACTTTCGCACGTCCCTGCTGAGCATCGCCCGGGCCCTGGGCGTCAGGACCGCGCAGGACCAGGCGATGGCCGCCCGTGCCGCTTGACGCCCTGCCGCCCGAAGACGCCGGTCCCATCGAGGCCGAGCTGCTTGTTGAGCGCCTCGCCCGCGACCTGGACGTCGACCTGGACGCCGACACGATCGTCCTCTCGATCGAGGCGTTCACAATCGCCTGCAGCCGCGCCTGGCTGGCGGGCGCAACCGTCGCCATCAACCGGGTCTGCGGCGTCAGGACCTGCAACATCTGCGGCTGTTGTCAGGACTCGGCCTGCGACGGGGGCTGCTCCTGGGCCAGCGACAGTCTTTGCACGGCCTGCGCGCCGGCCACGGTGTCGTAGCCATGGACCGCGCCTGGACGCTTTCCTGCATCGCTACCGTCCACATGCTCAACGTCGGCGGGGCGGCCCCAAGCCAGATCGCCTTCACGCTCAACCGATCTGAGCGCGAGATCGATCGCGCCTTGTGGGCGCTGGTCGGCCGCTCCATTCCCGATGCCCAGGCCGCGCTCAACATGCCGATCGTGCTTACATTGAGGGCCGCTCGATGACCTCGCGATCCACCCATACCGATGTCCGCGGCGGCTGCTACGTCTGCCATGACACCGCGGCGGGATGGACCGGCAAGAACGCCATGGCCGTCGCCGCGCGCCACGCCAAGGCTTCGGGCCATCCGACCTGGTGCGTGCAGACCCTCCGCGTGACCTTCGGCGATCCGCCCACGCCCGACGGCCAGCAGGCCGATCTGTTCCCTCCCCCGACCGTCGAGGACACCCATGCCGCCTAGCCCCGGCTCCAACGACAACATGCCCACCGGGATCCCGGCCGACATCGACGAACGCCTCGCGTCCCGCTTCCAGCAACTGGTCGCCAACGCCACCGCGCAGCAGATGGACTACGTCATGGTCCCGATCCGCATCGCCCAGGCCTCGGCCGGCCGGCTGCGCCGCCTGCAGGCGGAAGGCCGCGTCGATGTCTGATGCCTTCCCCCTCGCCTGGCCTGACGGTTGGCCTCGTACCTCCCCGACCGACCAGGTCGACGGGCGGTTCCGCTTCAAGCGGCCGACTGACAATGGCCGCCGCCCATGGACTTTCGCTGCGGCCCGTTCGGCGCTGGTCGAGGAGCTTGCGCGCCTGACCGACCTCGACGACGCCGTGATCTCCAGCAACTGGCCGCTGGACCGGAAAGGCCATGCGCGGGCCGACGCCCGCCGCCCGGCCGACGAGGCGATCGCAATCTACTTCACCCGCGGCGGCCGCCAGTTCGCCATGGCCTGCGACCGCTACGTCCGGGCCGAGGAGAACATGCGCAGCCTGACGCTCGCGATCGACGCGATGCGCCAGCTGGAGCGCCACGGCGGCGGCGTCATGATGGAAAAGGCTTTCGCCGGCTTCGCGGCCCTGCCGCCGCCGCCCAGCTGCTGGGAGATCCTCGGCCTGCAGCCCGGCGCCAGCGACGACCAGGTCGACGCCGCCTACCGCGCCCGGGCCCGGCACGCCCACCCCGATCGCGGCGGCTCCAACGCCGCCATGGCCTCACTCAACGCCGCCCGCGACGCGGCGCGAGCCCTCCTGAAGGACGCCCGCTGATGTTGTCTGAGCTCAAGAGACTGCTCCCCCATGCAATCCTTGCAGCGGCGGCGATTGAATTGGCCGTTTCGGTCTCCCGGTACGATTTCGGCCGGGCCTTCTGGGCCGCCGTCGTCATTTGGCTCGCCCTTGAAGTGATCGCGCTTCGACACCGCCTCAAGCCCGCCAGTAGCGACCGCTGCACCCAATGCGGCCGTCGCCGCATCGGCGGCGGCGTGTTCGTCGCCGGCCTCGGCTCGATCTGCTTCGAATGCGAGGAGCGCAAGTTCGGATCGGACCTGCTTGAGGGGGCTGACGATGTCGTCCACTAAGCCGGTTCGAAGCCGCCGGGTTGTCTCTCAGGCCAAGATGCAGCGCATGCGCAAGGCGATCGAGGGGTGCGGCCTGCCGTTCCGCGGGTTTCGCACCCTGCCCGACGGCAGCGTGGAGGCCCTGGTGGGCGAGCCCGCCGCCTTGACGCCTACGGCCGAGCCCGCCCTACCATCCGAGCGACTCGACGATGAGTTGGCCGAGTGGGCGGAGAAGAATGGCTACAATTGACCTGGAGGGCGTCTACCGCGTCACGTCCAAGGGCCGGGTCTACTACTACGCCTGGCGGGGCAAAGGGGCCCCCAGGCTAAAGGGCGAGCCCGGCAGCGAAGAGTTCGTCGCCTCCCTGAAGGCGGCGCACGACGCACGCCGCGGCGGCGACAAGGCGCGCATGTCCGGCCTCTGCGCGATGTTCCGCGCGTCGGATCCTTGGAACGGGCGCGGGCCCCACGCCATCAGCGCCAAGACCAAGGCCAGCTGGACGCTGTGGCTCGACCGGATCCAGGAGGAGTTCGGCGAGCTGCGCATCGCTCAATTCGACCGGCCCGAGCTGCGCCCGATCATCAAGAAGTGGCGGAACAAATTCGCCGGCACGCCCCGCGCCGCCGACATGGGCCTGCAGGTCCTCTCGCGCCTGCTCTCCTTCGGCATGGAGGAGGGCAAGCTGATGAACAACATCTGCTTCGGGATCCCGGGAATCTACAACGCCGACCGCTCCGGCCTGATCTGGCAGCCGGCCGACTTCGCACGCCTGGCCAAGAAGGCCGGCCCCGAGATCACCGAGGCCGCCCAGCTGGCGGCGCTCACCGGCCTGCGCCAGTCCGTGCTGCTGCGCCTGGGGCCCGCGCACCGTCGGGCCAACCACCTGGAGATCCGCTCGAACAAGGGCCGCAACGGGCGCCCGGGCAAGGTCGTGCTGATTCCGCTCTATGCCGAGCTGCGCGACTTCTTGGATGCGCTGCCCAAGCGCCGGCAGGCGACCACCTACCTAGTCAACACCGACGGCGTGCCGTGGCGCACCGGCTTCGGGTCCTCCTGGGGCAAGGCCTGCGACCGGGCCGACATCGAGGACCTGCACTTCCACGATCTGCGCGGGACCGCGGCGACCAAGTTCTATCTCGGCGGCCTGTCGCCCCGCGAGATCGCCGAAATCATGGGCTGGTCAGAGGAGTACGTGCAGGAGCTGATCGACCGCTACGTGAAGAAAGACGAGCTCATCCTCGACAGGATCCGTCGACTGGATGAGCACGCTTCCAGAACGCGATCTGCAAAACCGCGTGAAAAACCGGCGTCCTGAAACCACGGGAAACCGTGGTCGGGGCGGCAGGATTCGAACCTGCGACCCTCTGCTCCCAAAGCAGATGCGCTACCAGGCTGCGCTACACCCCGAAGAGCGCCGGCGAGCGCGGGATATAAGGCTTTGGCCTTTCCCGCAATTGAACAAAGTCGCGCGGCGGCGCCTAGCCGTGCCGTCGCATCAACTTGAATACGGCCGAGCCACGCACGACGTCCGTTCCCGCGACATGGGCGCGCGCCTCGACGAAGGCGACGTCGCGCGTGGCGCGAGTCACCCGCGCCTCGCCCATCACCCACTCCCCGACCCGCGCCATGTGCAGGAAGTCGATCGAAAGATGGATGGTCACAGCCGTCTGCCGCGCGGCCCGATACACCGCCGTGCCCATTAGGCCGTCCAGGAACGCGGTCAGCATTCCGCCATGCACCAGGCCCAGCCCATTGGCGTGACGCGGCAAGGCGTAGAACGCCTGCTCAGTCACCTCGCCCATCTCAGCGCGATGGAAATATGGGCCGTTGTGGCTGGAAAACGGCCCGCGGCTGCCGGAGGCGACGAAGCCGGGCGGCGGTTCGGGAACGATATCCTTGTCAATCACGCTTGAAGATCCGGTGTTCGATGCGGTCGCCGGGCATCAGGCCGATCTCTCCAGCCCGCCCGCCGGCCAGTTCCAGCACGCCGACGACTGGGCCGCCTGACGGAATCGGCGCCTCCGACAGCGGCGTCGTGTTGCGGGCGATGGACAAGATCGTGCCATCGGTCCGGATGTAGATGATGTCGAGCGGGATCAGGGTGTTTCTCATCCAGAACGCCACCTCGCGCGGCGTCTTGAAGTCGAACAGCATGCCACGATCAGGGAGAACTTCCTTACGGAACATCAGCCCCTTTTCACGCTCGGCGTCGGTGTCGGCGATCTCGACGAAGAAACGGGTGCGACCGGCAGGCGTCACCGCCTCCAGCACCTCGAAACCGGCCGGCGGCTGACCGACCGCTCCCCCCGTCGGCGTCGATGCGGCGGCCGGCGCCGGAGGGGCAGCGCGCGTGGCTGCTTCCTGCGCCGCGGGCTCCTGCGCGCAGGCTGCAAGCAGCGTCAGCGCGCCGACAAGCACGGTCAGGCCGCGTCGCAGCCTCATCTGACTAGGCACCGGAAACCTCCGAGCTGTGGGTCCGGAGCGCGACGGTCGTCACGCCCCTGGGTCGAGAGCCCCGCGAAGGGCTCTAGGCCAGACCTACAGACTCGATCTCGGCGACGACAAGCCCCTTCGGGCCTTCCGCGAACCGCACCATGACATCATCGCCCGGCTGCAGGTCCTCGATACCGGACCTACGCAGGGTTTCGATGTGCACGAAGATGTCGCCGCTCTCCCCATCCCGGACTACGAAGCCGTAGCCCTTGGCGCGGTTGAACCACTTCACCTTGGCGCGCTCCAGCGGGCCGCGCGGGGTCAGCGGACGGCGCTGAGGACGGACGCCGAAGCCCCCGCGATCAAAGCTGCGACCGTGACCTCCATCGTCGTGCCTGCGGCGGTCGGAGGGCGGCGGAGCGGTGCTCTCGTCCACCTCCAGCACCTCGGCGACCTGCCACCCCTTCGGACGCCTGATCACGTCACAGACGATCACCGCCCCTTCGAGCGCGCTCTCGCGCCCGGAATTGCGAAGACTTGTGACGTGAAGCAATACGTCCTTGAGCCCCGTTTGATTGGGGTCGTCAGGAACGACAAATCCATAACCTTTGCCGGCGTCAAACCACTTTACACGCCCGCTGATCCGCACGGCTTCTTCGTGTGGACCTAATCCCTCGAATTCGTAACCAGACATCTGCCCCTCTGGCCTCGGTCTCCCCCCGATCCTTTCGGATATGGCCAACTAGAACAGTGTTCTCGTTACACTAGTGCCGTCAATGGGGCATTTTGCATGTCATGCACGGCCCGGTCGCAAAACTCGCGCCAGCGTCGTGAAACTCTACATTTTGGGGAGCCTCGCGGTGGCAGTCCCTAGGGGAGTCGAACCCCTCTCTCCAGGTTGAAAACCTGGCGTCCTAACCGATAGACGAAGGGACCGCGTCCGCGAGAGCGGTGTCTATATGGGCGAATCTTCGGGGGCGCAAGCGCCTTGCTCAAACCTTTTTCAGCACAGCGTTATCCGAACCGTCGCCAGAGGCGCGCAGCCCTTCTGGCTCAAGGCTTAGCCGACGCGCCGGGGGTCCGCGGCGTCTTCAATTTCCAGCTCGACGCTCTCACGTCCCTGCCAGTCATCGGGCTTCAGCCGCCCCGCGACATGAATCGCGCCGGCGCCGCCCAGCAGCGTCCGTCCCAGTTCGGTCTCTTCGGCCCGCCAGGCCACGGCCTTGAGGCGGCCGCCCGACCCGTCCGTCAGCGTGACCCGGACATGGCCGCCGCGCAGGGCCATTGGCCGCTCGACGCGGACATTGGCCGCCGCGAACATCGGCTCCGGATTGCCGGGCCCGAACGGCGCCATCGCCTGGAAGGCCTGCCAGAGCCCCCGGTCGGCCCCGCCGGCGGTGACCAGCGCGTCGATATCCAGTGCGTCCTCGGCGGCGGCGACCTGCGCCTCCGCAGCGACGTGGTCGTTCAGGAAGGCCCGCAGATCCGGAATGAGCTCGGGCCGCACGGACAGCCCCGCGGCCATGGCGTGCCCGCCGCCGGCCAGCAACAGGCCCTCGTCGAACGCGGCCTGCACGGCGCGCCCGAGGTTCACCCCGGGCTGGGAGCGGCCAGAGCCCTTGCCGACGTTCGCCGCGCGGTCGACGCCGATCACCATCGTCGGCTTGCGATAGCGCTCGCGCAGCCGGCTGGCGACGATGCCGATCACCCCCGGATGCCAGCCGTCGGCGGCGACCAGCGCCATCGGCGCGTCGGCCTGGTTGCTTTCGCGTTCGACGATACGCACGGCCTCGTCGAAAATCTCCTTCTCGACCTCTTTGCGCGAGGCGTTGAGGCCGTCGAGTTCGGCGGCCAAGGCCGCAGCCTCCTCGGGATCGTCGGTCGACAGCAGCCTTGCGCCAAGGTCGGAACGGCCAATGCGGCCGCCGGCGTTGATGCGCGGCCCCAGGATGAAGCCCGCGTGGAAGACGCTGGCGGGGCCAGAGCCCTTGGCGACCTCGAGCAGCGCCTTCAGGCCGGGGTTGCGCCAGGCGGACATCACCTTCAGCCCCTGGGCCGTCAGGGCGCGGTTGAAGCCGACCAGTTGGGTGACGTCGCAGATCGCACCCAGGGCGGCGAGGTCGAGCCACTGGCGCAGGTCGGGCTCGGCGCGATCGGAAAACAGCCCCCTGCCCCGCGCCTCGCGATTGAGGGCCGCCAGCAGCACGAAGGCGACCCCGGCGGCCGCCAGGACCCCCTGGCCCGACTCGCAGCCCGGTCGATTGGGATTCACCAGCGCGGCGACGTCGGGGATCTGATCGCGCATCAGGTGATGGTCGATCACCACCACCTCCAGGCCGATCTCCTTGGCGCAGGCCAGAGCCTCATACGCCGCCGCCCCGCAGTCGACGGTGACGACCAGATCGACCCCCGACTCGCGGATCTTCCGAAAGGCCGCCGGCGACGGGCCGTAGCCCTCGGTCATCCGGTCGGGGACATAGATCGGCAGTTCCTTGCCCATGACCCGGAACCAGCGGACCAACTGGGCCGCGCTCGAGGCGCCGTCCACGTCGTAGTCCGCGAACACGGTCATCGGCCGGTCGGCCAGGAGGGCGTCGATCAGGATCGCAGCGGCCCGATCCATGTCGAGAAAGCTCGACGGGTCGGGAAACTGCGCCTTGAGGGTCGGATTGAGATAGGTCGCGCCGCCGTCGGCGCCGACCCCGCGCGAGGCCAGCGCCCGCGCCAGGGGTTCGGATAGGCCGAGCGCGAGCTGGTGGCGGCGCACCACGGCGGGATCGGCCGGCCGTTCACGCCACGCGCGGCCGGAAAGCGACCGCACGACGCCGAGATATCCCGCCGCCGAGCCCCCGTCGGGCACGGTTCTAGACCGGCCGCTTCATCCGCACTTCACGCACCGTGCGGGTGGAGGAGTTCATCACCAGGGTGTGGGTGTGAACGAAGCCGTCCTCATAGGCCACGCCGTCGAGCAGGGCGCCGTTCGTGACGCCGGTCGCCGCGAAGATCGCGTCGGCCCGGACCATCTCGTGCAGGTCGTACTTCTTGTCGAAGTCGGTGATCCCGACGCGGGTCGCCCGCGCCTTCTCGTCGGCGTTGCGGAACACCAGGCGGCCCTGGAACTGGCCGCCGACGCACTTCAGCGCCGCGCAGGCCAGGACGCCTTCCGGCGCGCCGCCTTGGCCGATGTAGAGGTCGACGCCGGTGGTCGGGTCCGAGGTGTTGATCACGCCAGCCACGTCGCCGTCGGTGATCAGGTAGACGCGCGCGCCCACCGAACGGACCGAGGCGATGATCTCGGCATGGCGCGGGCGGTCGAGCACGCACACGGTGATCTCGGAAGGATCGACCTCCTTGGCCTCGGCCAGCGCCTTGACGTTGTCGGCCGGCGACTTGTCGAGGTCGATGATACCGGCCGGATAGCCCGGCCCGCAGGCGATCTTGTCCATATAGGTGTCCGGCGCGTTGAGCAGGCTGCCCTTCGGCGCCCAGGCCATCACCGCCAGGGCGTTGGCCATCGCCTTGGCCGTGAGGGTGGTGCCTTCCAGCGGATCGAGCGCGATATCGATCGCCGGGCCTTTGCCGCGACCGACCTTCTCGCCGATGTAGAGCATCGGGGCTTCGTCCCGCTCGCCCTCGCCGATCACGATCTCGCCGTCGATGTCGAGGTCGTTCAGCGCCGTGCGCATGGCGTCCACGGCGGCCTGGTCGGCGGCCTTTTCGTCACCGCGTCCAACCAGCTTCCAGGCGGCGATTGCGGCGATCTCTGTCACCCGGACCGCGTCCAGAACCAGACCGCGATCCAGATCTTGCGAACTCATCTGTCTCTCCCAGCACCTCGAAGGGCGCAGATTATCCTTGGATTCTTATATGCGGGCGATCCGCAAGAGGCGCGGTCTTTCCAGCACCGCCGGCAGATTGGCGATGCGGTCGATCGCCGCCGTCAGCACCGACTCCGCCACGGCGTGAGTGGTGAGCACGATCGGCACGCCTTCGGCGTTCTCCACCGGCTTCTGCAGGAAGCTCTCGATCGAGACGCCGGCCTCGGCCAGGGTCTCCGACACCGCAGCGATGACCCCCGGCTCGTCCTTGACCAGGAAGCGCAGGTACGCGCGGCTGAGGCTGCGGGACGGATCGACCGGCGTGAACGGCTTGAGCGCCTTGGCCGGCGCCTGGAAGACCGGGCGCTTGGCGTTGGTCATCACGTCGGCGATGTCGGCGGCCACCGCGGCCGCCGTCGGTCCGGAGCCGGCGCCCGGGCCTTGAATGAAGATCCGGCCAATGCGCGTGCCCTCGATGAACAGCGCATTGAGCGCGCCGCCGGCCTGGGCCAGCGGATGGCTCTGGGCCACCAGGGTCGGGTGGACGCGGACCAGGACGCCCTCCGCCGAACGATCGGCCGAAGCGATGAGCTTGATCTTGTAGCCGAGGTCCTTGGCGAGCTGGATGTCCAGCAAGGCCACCTGGTCGATCCCCTCGATCTCGGCCGCCGCGTAGTTCGGCGCGCAGCCGAAGGCCAGCGCGGCGAGAATCGAGATCTTGTGGGCGGCGTCGAACCCGCCCACGTCCATGGTCGGGTCGGCCTCGGCGTAGCCCAGGCGCTGGGCCTCGGACAGCACGTCGGCGAACGAGCGGCCGCCGCTGTCCATTTCGGAGAGGATGTAGTTGCAGGTGCCGTTGAGGATGCCGGCCACCGACTTCACGTCGTCGCCGACCATGGCCTCGCGCAGCATCTTGACCGCCGGCGTTCCGCCCATGACCGCGGCCTCGAACAGCAGCGGCACGCCCTTGGACTCGGCCAGGGCCGCCAGCTCCGCGCCGTGCTCGGCGATCAGCGCCTTGTTGGCGGTGACGACCGGCTTGCCGGCGTTGAGCGCAGCCTCGACCGCGGCCTTCGCCGGACCGTCCGAACCGCCGATCAGTTCGACGAAGATATCGACGTCCGGCGACTTCGCCAGTTCGACCGGATCGTCGTACCAGGGCAGGTTCGAGATATCGAACGGACGCGGCCGCGAGCGCGAGCGCGCCGAAACGCCGGTCACCACGGCCTGACCGCCGGCCGGGGCGAAGCCGGCCTCATCCGACAGAAAGTTCAGCAGGCCGCCGCCGACCGTACCCAGGCCCGCGACGCCGACCCGCCACTCAGTTTTACTCATTGCGCCGCCATAGTGTTGTGGGCCCGGCCGAGGATTTCCTCGGCATTGGCCAGAAATTTCTTCACGTTGCGCGCAGCCTGCCGGATCCGGTGCTCGTTCTCGACCAGACCGATACGCACATAGCCCTCGCCGTATTCGCCGAACGCCACGCCGGGAGCCACGGCCACGCCGGCCTCCTCGATGAGCAGCTTGGCGAACATCATGGAGCCGGCTTCCCGGAACTTCTCCGGCAGCGGCGCCCAGGCGAACATTGAGGCCGGCGGCGCCGGGATGTCCCAGCCGGCGCGCTTCATCGACGACACCAGGGTGTCGCGTCGCGACTTGTAGATCGCGCGGATCTCGTCGACGCAGTCCTGCGGCCCGTTGAGAGCCGCCGCCGCCGCCACCTGGATCGGCGTATAGGCGCCATAGTCGAGATAGGACTTCACCCGCGCCAGGGCCGCGCACATGCGCGCATTGCCCACCACCATGCCGACGCGCCAGCCGGCCATGGCGTAGGTCTTCGACAACGAATTGACCTCGACGGCGATGTCCTTGGCCCCCTCGACCTGCAGGATCGACGGCGGCGGGTTGTCCTCGAAGTAGATTTCCGAATAGGCGATGTCCGACAGCACGAGCATGTCGTGCTTCTTCGCCAGGGCCACGGCTTCCTTATAGAAGTCGAGATCGACCCACTGGGCCGTGGGGTTCGACGGATAGGACAGGATCAGCACGCTGGGCGGCGGCGCCGAGTGCTTCACCGCCCGGCTGATGCCCGACAGGTACTCTTCCGGCGACGGCGCGGGCACGTGGCGGATGACGCCGCCGGCCATGATGAAGCCGTAGGCGTGGATCGGATAGGCCGGGTTCGGACAGATGACCACGTCGCCGGGCGCGGTCAGCGCCTGGGCGAGATTGGCGAAACCTTCCTTCGAACCGAGCGTCGCGATGACCTCGGTGTCGGGGTTCAGATCGACGCCGAAACGCTTCTTGTAGTAGCCGGCCATGGCCTTGCGCAGGCCGGGGATGCCCTTGGAGGCGGAGTAGCGGCCCGCCTTGGGGTCGCGCGCCGTCTCGATCATCTTGTCGACGATGTGTTTGGGCGTCGGCATGTCGGGATTGCCCATGCCGAAATCGATGATGTCGACGCCCTCGGCGCGAAGCCGCGCCTTGATGCGGTTCACTTCTTCAAAGACGTAGGGCGGAAGCCGGCGAATGCGGTGGAATTCGGGAGTCATTTTGAGCTCTGGCCGCGACCCTCGCGGCGGTGGGGAGCTAACGTCGCGCATGGATAGCCCCCATGACAGGGCCGGCCAAGCAGGTTCGCAGTCATTTATGCCCCCGCCAGCCGTGCTATCTCGGCGGCGGAGGCGGCGTAGCTCGCTCCCGCAGTTCCTTCGCGAAGGCTTCGCTGGACGGCGTGCTCGAAGCCTCGACCCCGATGTCGGGGCCCGCCTGCGAACGTGCGCGCGTGACGAATCGCTCGGTCCCGCTCAGCGTCCAGGTGTTCGGAGCCGTCTCCCGCTCGACCTTGGCGGCGGCGACTTCGAGTTGATCGGCGGCCTGCCCCCACGACGCCACGGGCCGCGGCGCCGGCGGCGACGCCGGAATCTGGTCAAAGGTCGGAAAGTCGCGCGACTCGTGCGCCATCCGCGCCACGTCCTCGGCCACCGCGGAACTCGCGTCCACCTTGGCCTCGGCGAACGGATTTGCGGCGCAACCGGCCGCCAGTACGGCGACAGTCATGCAACCGAGCACGCCCCGAGCGGAGGCCCCGAGCGACGAACATGCAAAAAGTCGAAGCGGCGCGTTCATTTCCGTCTTGGTCTTATGCCACTATCGCGTCGGGCGGAAGAGCGTGGGCGCTTTCGCTCCAAAGGAATGCGTAAGCGGGAGGACAACGGGCGATGAGCGATCAGGCCACGGCGCCGCCGAAAGCCAAGGCGAAGAAGAAGGTCAAGGGCGCGAGCAAGCTCGACACAAAGACCAAGGCCGCCGCCTCGCCGCCTCCGGCGGCCGCGCCCGAGCCCGTGGGGCCCGACGCGCCTGGCGCGTCGAGCTTCGAACAGCTCAGCGCCGAACAGCGCGACATGATGGAAAAGCTCTCGACCAATCTGGCCCGTGCAGCCCTGACCGCCCAGGGCGCCATCGCCGAGGCTGCCCTGCGCCAGGCCGAGCGCCCGGCCGGACTGCAGCCCGACCCCTTCCATGTCGCCCCCGCGCTGACCGATGTCATGGGCCGCCTGATCGCCCAGCCGGACCGCCTGGTCCGGGCGCAGGCCGATCTCTTCCAGCGCTATCTGGAGCTCTGGCAGTCCGCCGCCCGTCGCGCCGGCGGCGAGACCGTCGAGCCTGTGGTGCGGCCCGAGCGCGGCGACAAACGCTTCAACGATCCGGACTGGGCTGAGAACCCGGTCTTCGACGTCATCAAGCAGTCCTACCTGCTCACCTCGAACTGGCTGAACGGTCTGGTGGCCGAGGTCGAGGGCGCCGACCCGATGACCAAGCGCCGGGTCGAGTTCTTCATGAAGATGCTGACCGACGCCTTCTCGCCGTCCAACTTCCTGGCGTCCAATCCGGCCGCGCTGCGCGAGGCGATGGCCAGCCGCGGCGAGTCGCTGGTCAAGGGCATGGAGAACTTCGCCGCAGACCTCGCCCGCGGCGGCGGCCAGCTCGCGATCAGCCAGACCGACTATGAGATGTTCAAGATCGGCGAGAACGTCGCCACGGCGCCAGGCAAGGTCGTCTTCCAGAACGAGATCCTGCAGCTGCTGCAGTTCGATCCCACGACCGATCAGGTCCACGAAATCCCGCTGCTGATCTTCCCGCCCTGGATCAACAAGTTCTACATCCTGGACCTGCGGCCCGAGAACTCGATGATCCGCTGGCTGACCGACCAGGGGTTCACGGTGTTCGTCGCCTCGTGGGTGAACCCCGATCCGACCATGGCGGGCAAGACCTTCGAAGATTACATGCACCAGGGCATCTATGCGGCCACGGAGGCGGCGATGGCCCAGGCCGGCGTCGACCGCGTCAACACGGTGGGATACTGCATCGGCGGCACCCTGCTCTCCTCGTCCCTGGCGCACATGGCCGCCAAGAACGACCAGCGGATTTCATCCGCCACCTTCTTCGCGGCCCAGCAGGATTTCGCCGAGGCCGGCGACCTGCTGCTGTTCACCAACGAGGACTGGCTGGCGGACCTGGAGAAGCAGATGGACGCCGCCGGCGGCGTGCTGTCGGGCCAAGCCATGGCCGAGACCTTCAACTCGCTGCGCGCCAACGACCTGATCTGGTCGTTCTTCGTGAACAACTATCTGATGGGCAAGGAGCCCAAGCCCTTCGACCTGCTGTTCTGGAATTCCGACCAGACGCGGATGCCCAAGGCGCTGCACCTGTTCTACCTACGCAAGTTCTACGGCGAGAACGCGCTGTCGAAGGGGGAGCTGGTCCTCGACAACGTCAAGCTCGACCTGAAGACCGTGAAGACCCCGGTCTATGTGCAGTCCTCCAAGGAGGACCACATCGCCCCGGCCCGCTCGGTCTATCGCGGCGCAAAGCTGTTCGGCGGTCCGGTGACCTTCACCCTGGCCGGGTCGGGCCACATCGCCGGCGTCATCAATGCTCCGGTGGCGAACAAGTACCAGCACTGGACCAACAGCGACCTGCCGGACTCGGTCGAACAATGGATGGGCGGCGCAACCGAGACCCCGGGCTCCTGGTGGCCGCATTGGGCGCAGTGGCTGCGGGCCAAGTCCGGCGGCCTGGTTCCGGCGCGCGATCCCGCCAAGGGCAAGTTCGCCCCTATTGAGGATGCGCCGGGCTCCTATGTGAAGGTCAAGTCGTAGGCGGCTGAGCTTTCGGGGGCGAGATGATCAAGATGGTCGGGCTGGGGCTGGCGGTGTTGCTCGCCCTGTGGGTTGGCGCGGGCCTGGCGCTGGTGGCGTTGTCGGGAGCGTTCGAACCCAGCGGCCGCTATGTCGATATCGGGGGTCGCAAGCTGCGCCTCGTCTGCGCCGGGCCGAAATCCGACCAGCCGGTGATCTGGATGGAGGCCGGCGCCTGGGGCCTGGCGGCCGACTTCGCCGCCATCCAGCAGCGGCTCGCCGGCAAGGGGCTTCGATCCTGCGCCTATGACCGCGCCGGCATGGGCTTCTCCGACACCGGCCCCCAGCCCCGCGACAGCGCCGCCATCGCCGCCGACCTCGACAAGCTGATCGCCGCCTCGGGCGAAACCGGCCCGTTCGTGTTCATGGCGCATTCGATGGCCGGGCAGCACATCCGCCTCTATGCAGGCCGACATCCAGAGCAGGTCGCCGGCCTGGTGCTGCTTGAAGCCACCACCCCGGAAATGGCCGAGCGTCCGGAAGCCCAGAAGTTCCTCAACCGCGTCCAGGCCGTCGCCCGCGCGACCGCCATCGCCGGCAGCCTCGGCCTCAGCAAGGTCGCCTACTACAAGGGCGACCGGATCGGCCTGCCGCCGCAGGGCCGCGCCGAAAAGCGCCACGCCTTCGTGTCGGGACGTCACGCGCGCACCGCCGCCGACGAGGTGCTGGCCTGGCCGCAGGGCGCCGCGCAAGCTGCGGTGACGAAACTCGATCCCGCCTGGCCGGTCGCGGTGGTCACCGCCGGGAACGCCGAGCTGATGGCCGGCTGGAACGAGGTCCGCCGTGCGCCCGAGCGCAATTCTCGCGCCGGCTACTACGAGAACGAATCCCAAGCCGGTCACGCCACCCTGCTCGGCCTCACCCACTCCGACGCCGTGCTCCGCGGCGTCGATCATGTCCTGTCGGCGCTGGCCAACCGCCCAAGTGACGGCTAGTCGGAAATCGCCTGCCAGGTCCGCTGGATGGTCAGCGTATCGCGCTCGATCTCCAGCCAGCAACCGCCGCCTGGATGCGCGGGCCGGTCTTCGCGCCCGATCTCGACACCCTGGAGGTGGGCCGTCAGCAGGCGCCCGACGCCGCCATGCGAGACCACCAGCAGGTCGCCCCGTCTCGGTTCGTGCTGCGCCAGACGCCTGACTGCGCCCACGATCCTGGCCTGCGCGGCGCGCGCCGTCTCCCAGCCCCGAACGCTCTCGTCAGGTCGGGCGAAGAAGACCTCGACCACCTCCCAGAATTCGGGCGGCGCGAGATAGCCCGTCGAGGCGCGATCATTCTCGCCAAGTTCGGGATCGACCCGCTGCGGGATGTCGAGCGCCGCCGCGGCGATGGCCGCGCCGTCGGTCGCCTTTCGCTCGGTGCTCGAATAGACCGCCACGACGCCCCGGACAGCCTCCTGGCCGATGAAGCGCTCCATCCGCCGCCGGCCGACCTCCGACAGCCCCCACTCGGTGATCGGCGTCGCCGGATCGATGATCACTTCGGGGTGGGTCAGGAAATAGATGGTCGCCATGCCGCCCAGACTAGGCAGGCGTGAACCTCAGCGCATCGCCGTTGTTGCAATAGCGTAGCCCGGTCGGACGCGGGCCATCCGGGAACACGTGCCCCTGGTGACCGAGGCATCGTGCGCAGTGATACTCCGTCCGCGGCACGCCGATGGCGAAGTCGGTCTTCTTGCCCAGGGCCCCCTTGATGGCCGTGTAGAAGCTGGGCCAGCCGGTGCCGCTTTCGAACTTCCACTGGGATACGAACAACGGCAGCGCGCAGCCGGCGCAGACATAGGTTCCCTTCCGCTTTTCCTTGTTCAGCGGACTGGTGCCGGCCATCTCCGTCGCCTCCCGGCGCAGGACGTTATAGGTCGGAGCGTCGAGCCGCCGGCGCCAATCGGCGTCAGACAACTTACGCCATGGCGAGGCGGCGTAGGGATCCTCAGCAGCAGCGGCTATGGCCGGGACGCACACCAAGGCCGATCCCATCAGAAAGGCGCGTCGGTCGATCTTGCTCATGCCAGGAGATACGGCGCTCTCCCTTCGGCGGATGCAAGCTCAGCGGCCAGGCCAGGCGTAGCGAGCGTCAGGCTCCTTCTCGCGGTTGCCCTGGCCGTCGGTCAGTTCGACCAGCACCCACCCGCGATCTTCGTAGAACTTCCGCGCCCGGGCGTTCTTCTGAAAGGTCCAAAGCTCGCGCGCCGAACCATCCTCCAGCGCCTTCGCCATCAGCGCCGGCCCGATGCCCCGCCCCTGATAGGCCGGCAGCACGTAGAGATGCTCAAGCCAGCCGGGATGGAAGGCGACATAGGCCACCGGCTGGCCGTCCACCTCTGCGATCCAGGTCTCGTTCTCCGGCAGCAGGACGGTCTCGAAGAACGTCAGCGCGCCGTTGATATCGGGATCGACGGGCAGGAACGGCAGGGAGGCCAGATTGGCCTCCCGCTGGACCATCGCGCAGGTCGATGCGTCCGAAACGCTGGCCCGCCGCAGGATCACAGGCCCTCGCCTTCCGGCAGGCCGAGCATGATGTTGAGGTTCTGAACCGCGGCCCCGGACGCGCCCTTGCCGAGGTTGTCCAACAGGGCGACCAGCCGGACCTGGCCGCGGTCCTCGTTTCCGAAGACGAACAGTTTCATCCGATTGGTCCCGTTCATCGCCTCGGGATCGAGCGCCGTGTTGTATCCGGCCGCGCCGGCGCGCGCCTTCTGCAGGTCCGCGCACTCGTCGGCCGAGGCGACCTCGACGAACGTCTCCCCCTGATAGGCGGCGGCGAGCGCCTGGCGCAGGGCCTCGGGCGCGGGCTTGCCGGGCAGCGCCCAGAGCTGGAGCGGAACCTCGACGATCATCCCCTGGGCATAGCGGCCGACCGACGGCGCGAACAGCGGCGGATGGGCGAGCCCCCCATAGGCCTGCATCTCGCCCACGTGCTTGTGCTGAAGCGTCAGGCCGTAGGTGCGGTAGGCGTCGTTCGTCCCCTGCGGCGCAGGCGCTTCGAACTCGGCGATCAGGCCCTTGCCTCCCCCGGAATAACCCGAGATGGCGTTGACGGTGACCGGAAAGTCAGTCGGCAGCAGGCCGGCCGCCGTCAGCGGCCGCACGAGCCCGATGAAGCCGGTCGGATAGCAGCCAGGATTGCTGACCCGGGTCGACTCGGCGATGGCCGCGCGCTGCGCCTTGTCCATCTCGGCGAAGCCATAGGTCCAGTCCGGCGCGGTCCGGAAGGCGGTCGAGGCGTCGATCACCTTCACGCTGTTGGACGTCACCATCCCGACCGCTTCCTTGGCCGCGTCGTCGGGCAGGCAGAGGATGACCGCGTCCACACCGTTCAGCAGCTCCGCGCGCGCGTCGGCGTCCTTGCGACGAGCCGGATCAATCGAAACGATCTCCAGATCGCGGCGGCCTTCCAGCCGCTGCCGGATCTGCAGGCCGGTGGTGCCGGCTTCGCCATCGATGAAGACTGTGTGGGCCATGGTCGGGAATCCAGAAATTCGGGCCGAAAAACAGAAAGGGCGCCTCGGTTGCCCGAAGCGCCCTTCCCAAACGCGAGTGCTCGCGCGCGGTTAGCGCTTCGAGAACTGGAAGCTGCGGCGGGCCTTGGCCTTGCCGTACTTCTTACGCTCGACCACGCGGCTGTCGCGGGTCAGGAAGCCGTGCGGCTTCAGGACCGGACGCAGGGCCGGCTCGTAATAGGTCAGAGCCTTGGACAGGCCGTGGCGGATGGCGCCGGCTTGGCCCGACAGGCCCGAGCCTTCGACCGAGACGATGACGTCGAACTGGCCGACGCGGTCGGTCACTTGGAACGGCTGAGCGATCATCATACGCAGCACCGGGCGAGCGAAGTACACTTCCTGGTCGCGGCCGTTGATCGTGATCGTGCCCTTGCCGGGCTTGATCCAGACCTTGGCGATCGCGTTCTTGCGCTTGCCGGTCGCATAGGCGCGGCCTTGAGCGTCGATCTTCGGCTCGGCCGGCGCGGCTTGCGGGTTGGACGAGAGGCCTTGCAGGGCCTCGAAACCTTGGGTCTCGGACATCTGTCTTACAGGCTCCGCACGTTCTTGGCGTTCAGCGAAGCGAACGCGATGGTCTCGGGGTTCTGCGCTTCGTGCGGATGCTCGCCGGCATTGTAGATGCGCAGGTGCGTCATCTGCTTGCGGGCCAGCGGGCTTTCCTTCGGCAGCATGCGCTCAACGGCCTTTTCCAGGATGCGCTCCGGATACTTGCCGCCGAGGATCTTGTCCGCGGTGCGTTCCTTGATGCCGCCCGCATAGCCGGTGTGCCAGTAGTAGGTCTTGTCCTGCAGCTTCTTGCCGGTGAACTTCACCTTGTCGGCGTTGACCACGACGACATAGTCGCCGCAATCGACGTGCGGGGTGTAGTCCGGGCGGTGCTTGCCGCGAAGACGCATGGCGATGAACGAAGCGAGACGGCCGACCACGGCGTTCTCTGCATCGATCACGATCCACTTCTTCTCGACGTCGGCGGGCTTCAGCGAAGCCGTCGTCTTCATCATGGGAACGGGTCCGTTAGGTTGGCGGGACGAGAAAGGTCCCGGCGAGGGCGCGGCTAGTACGGGGTTACCACGCGCCTGTCAACACCGATTGCAACGCTCCCGGCGCAATGCGTTGCTCCGCAAGGCTTTGCTGCGATTGGTATTATGATACCGTCACTTTCCGCACTCAAGCTTCTATGGTCCTCGCCTGTCCCACAGCCTAGCTGGAAAGCCCACCATGTTCGCGTCGCGTCGCCAGTTCCTTCAGACCGCAGCCGCCTCCGCCGCCTTCGCCGGGCTGGCGCGCTACGCCAACGCCCAGGTCACCGCCGGCGCGGAAGGCTACTCCAACCCTGGCTACGCCAGCGAGGTCGCCGGATATGGTCCGTTGCACCGCGACCCGGCCGAGATCTTCGATCTGCCCGAAGGCTTCTCCTACAAGGTGATCTCCCGCGCGGGCGACCGCATGGACGACGGACTGATCGCAGCCGGCAAGATGGACGGCATGGGCTGCTTCCCGGCCGGCCGCAATCGGGTCGCCCTGGTCCGCAACCACGAAATCAGCCCGCCTCCCCGCGACATCCAGATCACCGCCTTCGGAGAAAACCGCAGCCTGGCGGGGAAGATCTCCGCGGCCGATCTCTACGACACCGACACCGAAGGTCTGCCGCTCGGCGGCGGAACCAGCACCCTGCTCTATGACCTGAAAACCCAGGAACTGAAGGCGCAGCACCTCAGCCTGGCCGGGTCGGCGGTCAACTGCGCGGGCGGCGTGACGCCGTGGGGCTCGTGGCTGACCTGCGAGGAGACCCTCGTGAAGGCTGGTCAAGGCGTGAAGAAGGATCACGGCTGGGTCTTCGAGGTGCCGTCCCGCTTGCGCGGCCTGGCTGACCCGGTGGCGATCACCGGCATGGGGCGCTTCAAGCATGAGGCCTGCGCGATCGATCCGCGCACGGGCGTGATCTACATGACCGAGGACGAGATCGACGGCAAAGGGTTGTTCTACCGCTACCTGCCCAACGACCGACGCAAGCTGCAGGCCGGCGGCCGACTGCAGGCCCTGGCCGTGGTCGGCGAAGGCGATCCGCGCAACTGGGACGCGGTGTCCTGGAAACAAGGCGACTGGCGCAATGTTCGCTGGGTCGACCTGGACGGCGTCGACAACCCCAACAACGACCTGCGTCAGCGCGGCAAGGCGGCCGGCGCCTCGTGGTTCGCCCGTGGCGAAGGCATCTTCTTCGGCCAAGGCGAGCTCTACTTCACCTGCACCAGCGGCGGACCGAAGTACCATGGCCAGGTCATGCGCTACGTCCCCAGCCAGCACGAAGGCCAGGCCGGCGAAGTCGACGAGCCCGGCCGCCTGCAGTTGTTCGTCGAGCCGTCAGACATCCGGGTCATGGAGATGGCCGACAACCTCGCCATCTCGCCCTGGGGGCACATCGTCACCTGCGAGGACAAGATCGGCGGCACCAACTACCTGCGCGCCATCACGCCCCAGGGGCAAATCTACACCATCGGCCGCAACGCCCAGACCCTGCCGGGCGCGAAGATCCGTGGCACATCTGAACTGGCCGGCGTCTGCTTCTCGCCGGACGGGTCGACCCTGTTCGTCAACATCTACAGCCCGGGCTGCACCCTGGCGGTCACCGGCCCCTGGCGGTCCTTCAGGGCCTAGAGCCCTTCCCACTCACGATGGATCATCTTGAGTGGGCAAGAAGGGCTCTAAGCTCAAGGAAACGCCCCGGTTCATCCCGGCCGGCTTGATTCAAGCCGACCGGGACAGAGTCTAGGGGCGGCGCACGCGCCAGGCGAAGGCCACCGCCAGCGACAGCACCAGGGCGGCCGTCACCTGGTGCGCCATCCCGAGCCACACGGGAACCCCCGCGATCAAGGTGGCGACGCCCAGCAGCGCCTGCAGCACGATCGCCGCGCCAGTGGCCAGGGCCAGCAGCTTGGCCTCGCCCGGCAGATAGCGCGAGCGCCAGGCCACCCAGGCCATGGCGACCCCGACCGCGGTCAGCAGGTAGGCGACGATCCGATGGTTGAACTGCACGGCCGCCTGGCTGTGCGCCAGGGTGCCCCACAGGCCATCGCCGCTGTAGTCGGCCGGGAACAGGGCCCCGTTCATCAACGGCCAGTCGTTGTAGACGAAGCCCGCGTCGGTTCCGGCCACCAGCGCCCCGAGCAGGATCTGAAAGAAGATCAGTCCGATCAGCGCCAGACCGCCACGGGTCCAGGGACTGGGGACCGTCTGGCGGGCCGCGCCCGACCAGGCGTCCAGCGCGGTCCAGACCAAGGCCCCCAGCAGCGCGAAGGCCAGCCCCAGATGGATCGCCAGACGCTCGGGCGCGACCGACACTCGATCGACCAGGCCGCTGACCACCATCCACCAGCCGACCGCCCCCTGCAGCCCGCCCAAGAGGAAGAGGCCAGCGCAGCGCACGATCAGCCGCCTGGGCATCTCGCGGCGGATCAGGAAGTAGGCGAACGGCAAGGCGAAGGCTGCGCCGACCAGGCGTCCCAGCAGCCGGTGGCTCCACTCCCACCAGTAGATCGCCTTGAAGGCTTCAAGGGTCATGCCCTTGTTGACCTGCTGGTACTGGGGAATGGCCTTGTAGAGCGCAAACTCGTCAGCCCAGTCCTGCGCCGACATGGGCGGCAGCGCGCCGGTGACCGGCTTCCACTGCGTAATCGACAGGCCGGAATCGGTCAGGCGCGTCGCGCCCCCGACGACCACCATCGCCAGCACCAGGGCGGCCACGATGAACAGCCAAACCGCGACCGGACGTGACCGATCGGAACGAAGAAACGAGGTCATGACTTAAAGTTCAGGCTCTTCAGGGCGTTCTTACGGCGATCCGCTATCGGAGATCGCGCCGCAGGTCCATGCTCGGAAGGCGGAACCACGGAAGCTTGACCGCATTTGGTGAGTGGGACTCAACCAGAGGGCACAATCATGCAAGGCGTGGGTATCATCGGCTGGATCATCATCGGCATCGCCGCCGGATTCGTCGCTGAGAAGGTGATGAAGCGGGACCATGGATTGATGACGAACCTGCTCGTCGGGGTGGTCGGGGCCTTGCTCGGCGGCTGGCTGGCAAACCTGATCGGCTTCAGCTTCGGCGGCTGGATCGGCAGTTTCATCGTCGCCTCGATCGGCGCGATCCTGCTTCTCTTCCTCCTGGGCCTCATCAAGAAGCGCTAGGGGCTTAACGGAACGCGCGCCGGCGCCTATAGGCATGGCATGAGCGCGCGCGTCCGGAAGTTCATCGGTGGCATCGGTATCGTCCTGTTCCTGGGATTCTACGCCTGGATCATGACGATGATCGGCGAGCGGCTGCCCGATCACTGGGCCGCCCAGCTGGCCTTCTACGGAATCGGCGGCCTCGCCTGGGGCGTGCCGATTCTGCCGCTGATCAGCTGGATGAACCGCGGCCGGTAGCGGCCGGCCGCCCCAGACGCTTCCGCTCAGGGTAGTGAAGTGCGGAAGGTGTGGGAAAAGGTGGTCCTAAAGACCAATTCGCCGATGGTCGGAGCGACAGGATTCGAACCTGCGACCCCTTGACCCCCAGTCAAGTGCGCTACCAGGCTGCGCCACGCTCCGACATCGGCGAGCGGCCCTTCTAACCACTTGGGCACGGCGGGCAAGCTGAATTTCCAATTCCGACGACGATCACCCGCCGAAGCCGGCGGTCATTCCTTGTCCAGCAAGGAATCCAGACGCCGCTTGGCGCTCTGCAAGTCGTCCAGCGCGAACAGCAGCCGCTCGCGCCCCTCTTCGCTCAGCTCGCCGTTGGCAAGGTCCAGGGCGAGCCCCTCCGGCCGCGGCCCCACATCGCCGTCAGCGGCCGCCAGGAGCCGCTTCACCCCCTGTTCCTTATGGAGTTTCTGCACGCCCTTGATGGTGTAGCCGGCGTCATGCAGCAGCACGCGAACGCCGCGCAGGACCGCAATGTCCTGCGGGCGATAGAATCGCCGGCCGCCCGCGCGCTTCATCGGCCGGATGAAGGAGAATTTCGTCTCCCAGAACCGCAGCACGTGCTGAGGAACGTTCAGCTCGTCGGCTGCTTCCGAGATCGTCCGAAAAGCGTCCGGGCCCTTGGCCACTTGGCCGCCTTCCTCACTTCGCCAGGGCGCGGTCCACCCGCGCCTTCATGACCTGGGAGGCCCGGAAGCCGATCACCCGGCGCGGCTCGATGGCCGCCGGTTCCCCGGTCTTGGGATTGCGGCCCATGCGGGCGCGCTTCTCGCGCACCTGGAAGACGCCGAATCCGGAAAGCTTCACCTGCTCGCCCTTTTCGAGGGCCTGGGCCATGAGTTCCAGCGTCCGCTCGACCAGCTCGGAACAATCCTGCCGAGTCAGCCCCACTTCCTCATGAACCGCCTCGCACAGGTCGGCCCGCGTCACAGTAGCGCCTTTCATGAACGCCCCTACCCCGAAAAAACACCGTTACTCTAATAGTTGACCCGCCGTCACTACCTGATTGTCACGCCAGGTCAAAGACTTCAGGCCTGTTTGTCTGTGTGCACCCTCGCGCCTACGCGCGCCAGACGCAAGCGTCTCGCAACAATCGTTACAGACGAACGACGCAGGCGCCCCAGGTCAAGCCACCGCCCATCGCCTCCAGCAACAGCATCTGGCCGGGCTTGATCCGGCCGTCCTGCATGGCCTTCCACCAGGCCAGCGGAATCGAAGCCGCCGACGTGTTGGCGTGTTCGGACACGGTGGAGACGACTTTCGACTCGTGAATGCCGACGCGCTTGGCGACGCCCTCCAGGATGCGTTGGTTGGCCTGGTGCGGAATGAACCAGTCGACGTCCTCGACCGCCACGCCGGCGTCGGCGGCCGCGGCGAGAATCGCCTCGGAGATGTTCACTACGGCGTGGCGGAACACCTGATTGCCCTGCATGCGCAGATGACCGATCTGGCCGTTGGTCGAAACGCCGCCATCGACGTAGAGCAGATCCTGCTTCGTGCCGTCGGCCCGAAGCGCGAATCCCAGCAGCCCGCGATCGGCCGTCGTCCCCGTCCCTTCCTGCGGTTCGAGCACGACCGCCCCGGCGCCGTCCCCGAACAGGACGCAGGTCCCGCGATCGGTCCAGTCCATGAGGCGGGTCATAGTCTCGGCGCCGATGACCAGCGCGCACTTGGAACGCCCGCGGGCGACAAAGCCGTCAGCCGTCGAGAGCGCATAGACGAATCCCGAGCATACGGCCTGGACGTCGAAGGCCACGCCGACCGGGCAACCAAGCTTGCGCTGGACGATGGTGGCGGTCGCCGGGAAGGTCAGGTCGGGCGTCGTCGTGGCCACGATGATGAGGTCGACGTCGGCCGGCGTCTTGCCGGCCGCCTCCAGCGCCAGACGAGCGGCCTCGACGGCCAGGTCGGAGACCGGCTGGTCCTTGGCCGCGCGGTGACGCTGGCGGATGCCGGTGCGTTCGACGATCCATTCGTCGGACGTGTCGACGACCTGGGCCAGGTCGCTGTTGGTGACGATTTCATCGGGCAGATAGCCCCCGACACCGGTCACGACGCTACGCAGAACTTTGGTCACTCAGGCGGCTCCATCCACGGCCGGCGGCTGCTGTTCGGCCACCGCGGCGGTGAGCCGCGTCATATTCCGTTCGATCTCCGCTGCGAAGTCGCTTTGCGCGAGCTTCGAGGCCATGCGGATGGCGGCGGCGATATCCCGGGCTGACGCGCCGCCGTGACTCTTCACCACCACCCCATTGAGGCCAAGCAGAGGCGCCGCGGCGTCGGGACTCAGCTTTTCACGCAACTTCAGCAGGCCGGACTTGGCCAGCAGCGCGCCCAGTTTCGATGTCAGGCTGCTCATCAGCGCTGCACGCAATTCGCCGTTGATGTAGCGCGCCGCGCCCTCGGCGGTCTTCAGCGCGACATTTCCGGTGAACCCGTCGGTGACGACGACGTCGACCTTGTTCTGGAACAGTTCGTCGCCCTCGACGAAGCCGCGATAGTCCAGGTCGAACTTGCCGCTGCGCAGGATGCCGTGGGCCTGACGGACCTCTTCGTGGCCCTTCATGTCCTCGGCGCCAACGTTCAGCAATCCGACGGTCGGCTTGGCCACGCCGTGAGCGGCGCGGTGGAAGGCCTCGCCCAGGATGGCGAATTCGACCAGCCGCTCGGCGTCGCAATCGACGTTGGCGCCGACGTCCAGGACGGTGGTGATTCCCTTCACGCCGGGCCAGCCGACCACCAGGCACGGCCGCTCGACGTCGACGCTCATCCGCAGGATCAGCAGCGAAATGGCCATCAAGGCGCCGGTGTTGCCGGCCGAGACGGAGCCCTGCGCCTCACCGGACTTCACCGACTCGATCGCCGCCCACATCGACGTGCCCTTGCCTCGGCGCAGCGCCTGGGCGGGCTTCTCGTCCATCGCCACCACGCGGTCCGCGTGGCGGATCTCGACACGGTCCTTCAAGGCCGGATGCTTGGCGAGCTCGGCCGAAATGGCCGCCTCGTCGCCATGCAGCAAAAAGCGAATCGCGGGCGCCTCGGCCGCCGCCAGGGCGACTCCGGGAACCACGACGGAGGGGCCGTGGTCGCCCCCCATTGCATCAATTGAAATGGTCAGGGATCTCGTCACGGCGCTGTTTCACCCCTCACAGCGTCGCGCCGCAAGCACGCTCAGGATATGGCCCGAGGCGCCGCGATGCAAATGGAGAGCCGATCACGCACCATCGTCCTTCAAGCGCTTCAGGACCGCGAATGGAGATTCCTCCGGCGCGTCCGGTTCGTAGTCGAATTCAGCGCCGGGCTTGCGCGGAAAGGGGTCGATGTCGAGGGCGAGATGTTCGACCAGGTAGCCCGCCAGGTCGAGGTCATCGGAACTGAGCACGTCCGGCGGATCGGGCGCCTCGAGATCCATCTCGACCTCGCCGCCCTCCGAATCGGCCGGGGCGTTGGGACTTCCTGCGGGAACGGCCCGAACCACGAAGTCGCCGTCGATCTGCGTCTCGAACGGATCCAGCGTCACGCCGCAGATCTGTTCGACGACAGCGGTGAACCGGCCGCTGATCTCTGCCCCGTCCAGCCACGGACGGACGGTGATGCGGCCTTGCAGGGCCGGCAATCCTTCCAGGGCGAGTTCCTTGGCGATCGCTGCACGAGCCTCTGCGTCCGGCTCAAGCGTAACGCTGACAGGGCCGCGGGCCAGGTCCGCGAGGCGGATCACATGACGCCAGGCGCTCATGCCGCGCCCCAGTCCGCGCGACCGTCGAGCAGGCCTTCCAGCTTCTGCTCGGCGAGCGCGGCGCGCTGACGCAGGACGTACTCGCCGAGCTGGGCCACGTGCTCGGCGCCGCCCTGGGCGTAGACCGTGCGGCCCAGCAGGGCGTGCAGGTGGTCCGTCTGCGGCAAAGCCGCGAACGCGGACTCGTAGGATTTCACCCGGCCGTAGAAGGCCTCGCCCAGCTTGCGCATCTTCTTGCCGACCGACAGGTCCCCGACGCCCATTTCCCGCAGCGCGTCGTCCAGGGCGCTGAGATAGGTGTCGAACAGGGCCTGCGAGGTCTCGCCCGCCCGCGCGCCCTGCCCTCTCAGCCGGTCCAGCAGCAGAAAGACGTGAACCGTGTAGAGCTCGAATCGCCCCTCGACGGTGTCGGGCGCGCCATAGGTCTCGTAGAGCGCGGGCATGCGCGCCTGAGCGACGACGCCGGCGTACAACTTCTGGCCCATGGCCAGGGTCGCGCGTGGGCGGAAGAAGCGGTCCAGGAACATCTCGGCCTCGATTTCGCCCTCAGGCGCAGATACAGGCGGCATTGAACTAAGGGGCGGCGAGCGATAGGTCAAAGCCTCGAAGAATTGAACAGGTCCGGTTCGCACATGTTTCGCCGCGTCGCCTATGCCGCACTCGCCGCCGGTCTGCTGACCTCCGCCACGGCCTGCGCGCCTATTACGACCTATTCCGGCTTCCAGGCCATCGAGGCCAACCCCAAGGACGTCAAGGTCGGGACCGACACCAAGTCCACCGTCCGCGCCAGCCTCGGCTCGCCGTCGGCGACCTCGACGTTCGACCCGAACGTCTGGTTCTATATCGACCAGGTGAAGGAACGTGTGGCGTTCCGCCGCCCCGTCGTCACCTCGCGCAACGTGGTGGCGGTGACCTTCGACAAGGACAGCGAGGTCGTGAAGACCGTCGACACCATGACGCTGAAGGACGGCAAGGTCATCGCCTTCAACGGCCGCGAGACCCCGACCCGGGGCCGCGAGCTGACGATCCTGGAGCAGCTGCTGGGCAACGTCGGCCGCGGCGGCATGCTGCCGAACGCCGACGACGAAGGCATTCCGGGCACGCGTCCGGGCGACCGCCGCTAAGACAAGCAGCCATCGCAGAATCAAACAGGCCCCGGAGATCGCTCTCCGGGGCCTGGTCTTTTGGCGTGAGCGTCGGCTAGCCGACCGCGCCGTGCGCCAGCACCGCCAGCAGCAGCAGCGCCACGATGTTGGTGATCTTGATCATCGGGTTCACGGCCGGACCGGCGGTGTCCTTGTAGGGATCGCCGACGGTGTCGCCGGTGACCGCGGCCTTGTGCGCCTCGGATCCCTTGCCGCCGTGATGGCCTTCCTCGATCAGCTTCTTGGCGTTGTCCCAGGCGCCGCCGCCCGAGGTCATCGAGATGGCGACGAACAGGCCGGTGACGATCACGCCCATCAGCATCGCGCCGAGGCTGGCGAAGGCGTTCACCTTGCCGGCGATGGCGTTGATCACGAAGAACAGCACGATCGGCGAGAACACCGGCAGCAGCGACGGGACGATCATCTCCTTGATCGCCGCCTTGGTCAGGATGTCCACGGCCCGGCCGTACTCAGGCTTCACCTCCCCGGTCATGATGCCGGGGTTCTCCTTGAACTGACGGCGGACCTCGGCGACGACCGATTCGGCCGCCCGTCCCACCGCGGTCATCGACATGCCGCCGAACAGGAAGGGCAGCAGCCCCCCGATCAGCAGGCCGACGACGACGTAGGGGTTGGAGAGGTCGAAGGCCACCGCGCCCAGTCCGTCGAAGAACGAGCCCGGCGTGGCGTTGGCTGCGAAGTACTTGAGATCCTCGGTGTAGGCGGCGAAGAGCACCAGGGCGCCGAGGCCAGCCGAGCCGATCGCATAGCCCTTGGTGACCGCCTTGGTGGTGTTGCCCACGGCGTCGAGGGCGTCGGTCGTGACCCGAACCTCGGGCGGCAGGCCTGCCATTTCCGCGATCCCGCCGGCGTTGTCGGTCACCGGCCCGAAGGCGTCGAGCGCGACGATGAAGCCCGCCAGCGACAGCATCGCGGTCGTGGCGATGGCGATGCCGAACAGGCCCGCAAGCCCGTAGGTGACGATGATGCCGACCACGATGACCAGCGCCGGGGCCGCAGTCGATTCCAGCGACATGGCCAGGCCCTGGATGACGTTGGTGCCGTGGCCGGAAACCGAGGCCTTGGCCACCGACTTCACCGGACGGAAGCCGGTGCCGGTGTAGTACTCGGTGATCACCACGATCAGGGCGGTGACGACGAGGCCGGTGATGCCGCACCAGAACAGGCTCATCGCATCGAAGGTCTTGCCATGGACCTCGACCGGACCGGTGACCAGCGAGGTCACGACCCAATAGATCGCCGCCACCGACAGCACGCCGGTGACGATCAGGCCCTGGTAGAGCGCGCCCATGATGTTGTTGGACTTGCCCAGGCGCACGCCGAAGGTGCCGATGATCGAGGTGACGATGCAGACGCCGCAGATGGCCAGCGGGAGCAGCATCATGCTGCCGACGATATCGCTGCCGCGGAAGAAGATCGCCGCCAGGACCATGGTGGCGACCGTGGTCACCGCATAGGTCTCGAACAGGTCGGCGGCCATGCCGGCGCAGTCGCCGACATTGTCGCCGACGTTGTCGGCGATCGTCGCGGCGTTACGGGGATCATCCTCGGGAATGCCGGCCTCGACCTTGCCGACCATGTCGCCGCCGACGTCGGCGCCCTTGGTGAAGATGCCGCCGCCGAGACGGGCGAAGATCGAGATCAGCGAGGCCCCGAAGCCGAGCGCCACCAGCGAATCGACGACCTCGCGGCTGGTGTTTTCATGGCCAAGCGGCCCGACGAGGATGGCGTAGTAGCCCGCCACGCCCACCAGGGCGAAGCCGGCGACCAGCATGCCGGTGATGGCGCCGGACTGGAACGCCAGCGACAATCCCTTGGCGAGGCCTTCGGACGCCGCCTGCGCGGTGCGGACGTTGGCCCGCACGGAGATCAGCATGCCGATGAAGCCGGCCGCGCCCGAGAGGATCGCGCCGATCGCGAACCCGACGGCCGCGAGCGGTCCGATGAGCACCGCCGCGGCGATGAGCACGACGACGCCGACGATGCCGATGGCGGTGTACTGACGCCGCAGATAGGCCTGCGCGCCTTCCTGGATCGCCGCGGCGATCTCCTGCATGCGTGGATTACCAGGTGAAGCCCGCAACAACTGCGCGGTTCGCACGATGCCGTAGAGCACCGCCAATAGGCCGGCGGCGATCACCAGCGTAAGCGTAAGACTCATGTTCTAAGCGCCCCTATCGATTGCGCGAAGACGCCGGTCGCCGCCCACGATTGGGCGGTGCTCGACGCTCCAGGCCCCTGTCGTTTTTTCCCTCAAGTGGAGCGCCGTTGGTCCGCCGCTCCTTATTGATGGACGAGACGTTGCCAGTTGTAACGGATGCGTGCAACGCCCCGTTGACCACGGTTACGCGACGATAGGCGAGACTTCGCGATCGTTAGGGTTGAATTTCGGCCCGAGCCGGGCGCGGTCCAGGCTTCGGCAGTCCGCGGCGCTGTTTGGCGGTCTGGGCGGTGATGACGACGTTCTTGACGTCCTTGCCGGCGATCCCGACCGCCTCGCGCTGGAAGGCGGCGATGAGGCGGGGCGCATCGACCGACGCGTAGTCCTTTGGATCGCCGAACGAACCGCGGCCCCCGAGGCGCGCCAGCGCGTCGCGGAAGTACGGCTCCTTGCCGCGCCACTTGCTCGCATCAGCGCTCGGCGTGAGGTTCACGCGCAAGGTGACGAACACGTAGTTGACCAGGCGCCCCTCGGCCACGATCGGCACGGCCACAGGCGACACATCGACATATTGCCCGATCGGCGCGTCCTTGGACGGGGCCTCGGTCTTCGCTGCGGCCGCAGGGCCAGCGGCGGACGCGGCGAGCAGCATGGCGATGAGGGCGCGGCGGATCATGCGCCGACCTTTAGCGCAAAGGCGTTTCCGGAAGCTTTCCCATTACCTGTGGCGCCAGCCGCCGGGGCCGGCCTCAATGACCCGGCCGCTCATGACCACCTCGATTCCCTCGCCGGCCGACACCGCACCGATGACCGAGAAGCCTGGGATCGGCGCGGCTCCGGTGCAGACGACCTCGTAGTCGTCGCCGCCCCCGGCGAGCGCGGTCAGCGCCGCCAGCCGATCAGGCTGCGCCTGTAGCCAGGCCTGCGCCGGCTTCGACAACGGCACAGCGTCGAGGTCCAGCCTCAGCCGGACGCCGCTGGCGCGGGCGATGTGGCGCGCATCCGCGATCAAGCCGTCGGATACATCCGCCGCCGCGCTGGCCCCATCGCGCAGCGCCTGGCGCAGCTCCAGTCGCGGCGTCGGCAGGCGGAAACGCTCGGCCAGATAGCCGTCGACGTCGGAAAGCTCGCCGCGGGCGGCGGCCAGGCCCAGCCAGCCGTCGCCGATCACGCCCGAAACCATCAGCAAGTCGCCCGGCCGCGCCCCAGCTCTGCGGACCATCCGGCCCGACGGGACCCAGCCCAGCATGGTCAGCGAAACGGTCAGCGGCCCCGGCGTCGAGACCGTATCCCCGCCGAGCAGCACCAGCCCGTAGGTCTCGCCGTCCTGCGCCAGGCCGGCCGCGAAGGCCCGCCGCGCCGTCCAGTCGTAGCTCGTCGGCCAGGCGATCGCCAGAAAGTAGCCGTAGGGCTCGGCGCCCTTGGCCGCGAGGTCGGAGAGGTTCACCCGCAGCAGTCGCTGCGCCACGACCTCGGGCGCTTCTCCCGGCAGGAAGTGGACGCCTTCGACCATCGCGTCCTTGGTCACCACCAGGTCATGGCCGGGCCGCGAGGGTATCGCCGCGGCGTCGTCGAGCAGGTCGAACGCTTCCGGCGCGCCCCGCGTCAGGGGGCGATAAAGGCGGGCGATCTGCCCGAACTCATCGGGCAGATCCTCGATCGGCTCGTCAGCCGCGGACATCGCGGGCCACCGCGTCCAGTGCGCCGTTGACGAACCCGGCCTCGGGACCGTCGAAGAACGACTTCGTCAGCTCGACATACTCGTTGATCGCCACCTCGGTCGGCACGTCCGGCCGGTGCGAGAGTTCGAACACGCCCGAACGCAGAATGGCACGGACAGTGGCGTCGAGACGCTCCAGGCGCCAGTTCGCCGCCAGCCGGCCTGCGACCGTCGCGTCGATCTCACGCTGATGGCCGACGACGCCGCGCACCAGGTCGGCGAAGAAGGCCTCGTCGGCGGCGGCGAGGGTCGCGCCCTCGCCTTCCGGGTCGCCTTCCAGCGTCCGGTCGAAGCGGTGGTCCGAGAACTCGCGGATGACGGCCTCGACGCCGACGCCGGACACCTCCATCTGATAGAGGGCCTGGATGGCGGCGAGACGCGCGACGGATCGTTGGCTGCGGCTCATCAGTCTTGTCCGAGCAGTTGGCGCTTCAGGGCGATCATCGCGAACGCGGCCCGCGCCGCGCCCCCGCCCTTGTCGCCCTCGCTGGCCTTGGCGCGGGCCCAGGCCTGATCCTCGTCCTCGACGGTCAGGATGCCGTTGCCGATCGCCAGGCGCTTGCCAACCGTCAGCTCCATGATCCCGCGCGCCGACTCGTTCGAGACGATCTCGAAGTGATAGGTCTCGCCGCGGATCACCGTGCCGAGCGCGACATAGCCGTCGTAGCGCTTGCCGGCCGGACCTTGGCCGCCCTCTTCGGCGATCGCGATGGCGCCGGGGATCTCCAGCGCGCCGGGCACGCTGACGACGTCGTATTCGGCCCCGTGCGCGGTGATCACGTCGGCGGCGGCCTTCAGCATCTCGTCGGCCAGATCGTCGTAGAAACGCGCTTCGACGATGAGGATGCGGATTTTGTCTTCGAGCATGGGGCTCCAGTCTCTGTTTGGAGGGACCCTTTAGGCCGTTTCTCGCCAGCGGGCGAGATAGCGAGCGAGCATGTCGATCTCCAGATTGACCTTCACGCCCGGTTTCAGCCGGCCCAGCGTGGTCACATCCCAGGTGTGCGGGATCAGATTCACCCCGAATACGTCGTCCTCGACCTGGTTCACCGTCAGCGACACGCCGTCCACGGTGATCGACCCCTTTGGCGCGATGAAGCGGTGCAACGGCCGCGGGACGCGGATCTTCACCCGGTGGGAGCCGCCTTCGGACTCGACCGAGATCACCTCGCCGACGCCGTCGACGTGGCCCGACACGATGTGGCCGCCGAGTTCGTCGCCGACCCGCGCGGCGCGCTCGAGGTTCACTGCGTCGCCTTCCTTCCAGGCGCCCAGCGTCGTCAGGCTGAGCGTCTCGCCGGAAATCTCCACCGCAAACCAGTTGTCGCCCTTCTCGACGATCGTCAGGCAGCAGCCGGCGTGGCTGATCGAAGCGCCCATGTCGATCGTCGCCAGGTCGAAGCTGGTCTCGACCTCGAAACGCAGGTCGCGGTTGGTTTCACGGACGGCGCGAAGGCGGCCCACGTCGGTGACAATGCCGGTGAACATTCAGATCCTCTCGTAACGCTCCCAGAGGTCGTCGCCGACCTCACGGACTTCAATGCGGCGCAGCCGGGGCGCATCGGCCAGGGCGCTCAGCGCCAAGGCGCCGACGCCGGGACGCCCCTCCCCGCCGATAACCAGCGGCGCACGGAACCACTCAAGGCGATCCACCAGCCCGCAACGCAGGAAACTCCCGGCCACCTGGCCGCCGCCCTCAACGAACAGCCGGCCTAGGCCTTCTCTTGCCAGAGCTTCCACGACGTCATGCAACTGCGGGCGCTCATCGCCGGCGGCCTGGACCTGCAGGACCCTGACGCCGGCCTCGACAAGGCGCGGCTCGGGCAAGGCGGTGGTGATGAGATAGGTCGGAACATCGCGGGCCGTCGCGACAAGCTTGCAGCCGTCCGCCAGGCGCTGGCGGCTGTCCAGCACCACGCGCGCTGGCTGCGGGCCGCTCCAGCCCTCCAGCCGAACCGTCAGTTCGGGATCGTCCGCCAGCGCCGTGTCGACGCCCACCAGCACGGCGTCATGCTCCGCGCGCAGCCGGTGAACCGCCTCGCGCGCCTGCGGACCAGTGATCCAGCGGCTTTCGCCCGCCGCGGTCGCGATGCGACCATCGAGCGAGGTCGCCAGCTTGAGGGTGACAGTCATACTATGAGACCTCCCCCACTCCAGCTCAGGTGATATGCCTCATAGCGCTCGTCCGGGTCATAGAACGCTAGACGATCACCGTTCTCGAACGTCAGTTGGAAAGTTCCATCTCGTTCGACCGAGACCAACGTCACTCTCGCATCCAAGATACGCATCAACTTCGGGTCGAAATGCGGTGCCGCGAAGATCTGCGCAGTCCTGCCCCGAGCCTCGCGATGTGAGTAAGACGACTCCAGCCTCACTGCGCAGGCACCATCGAAGTCGAACACCAACTGGTTCGAGAATACGGCCACGTACTGAAGCACACGACCGACGAACGCCTGTCCGGTGAAGTCTGCTGGTAGGCCGTACATCGATCAGGTCCGTCGCCTAGCGGCCATCCTCGTCGCCGTCGCTCAGGCCTTCTTCGCCCAGGAAGGTGGCGAACTCGCCGGCCTCGCGGAAGTCGCGATAGACCGACGCGTAGCGCACATAGGCCACGTCATCGAGGCCCTTGAGATGCTTCATGATCAGCTCGCCGACCGCCGACGAGGGCAGCTCGGTTTCGCCCATGCTCTCAAGCTGGCGAACGATGGTCGAGATCATCTTCTCGATGCGGTCGGGCTCGATCGGCCGTTTGCGGGTGGCCAGGGCGATCGAGCGGGCGAGCTTGTCGCGATCGAAGGGCGTGCGGCGGCCCGCGCGCTTGACGATCGTCAGCTCACGCAGTTGCACACGCTCAAAGGTCGTGAACCGACCCTCGCACTCCGGGCACATACGACGGCGACGGATAGCCGCGCCGTCTTCCGACGGGCGGCTGTCCTTCACTTGACTTTCGGCGTGGCCGCAGAACGGGCACCGCATGATCTAGCCCCTTCCGGCCAACCAAACCCCCAAATACAGGGACTAGCTGTAGATGGGGAAGCGTTTCGTCAGCGCCAGCACTTCGTCGCGGACCTTGGCTTCCACGGCGCTGTTGTCGCCCCCCTTGGCCAGGCCGTCGAGCACCTCCCCGATCCAGGTCCCGATCTGACGGAACTCGCCCGGGCCGAAGCCGCGGGTGGTGCCCGCCGGCGTGCCGACGCGCAGGCCCGAGGTCTGCATCGGGGGCAGCGGGTCGAACGGGATGCCGTTCTTGTTGGCGGTGATGTGGGCGCGTTCCAGCGCCACCTCGGCGTCCGAACCCGACACGCCCTTCGGCGTCAGGTCGACCAGCATCAGGTGGCTGTCAGTGCCGTTGGAGACGATCTTGAAGCCGGCCGTCTGCAGGCTGTCGGACAGCGCGCGAGCGTTGTCGACCACCTGGCGGGCGTACTGCTTGAACTCCGGCTTCAGCGCCTCGCCGAAGGCGACGGCCTTGGCGGCGATCACGTGCATCAACGGGCCGCCCTGCAGCCCCGGGAACACCGCGGAGTCGATCTTCTTGGCCAGCTTCTTGGAGTTGGTCAGGATCATGCCGCCGCGCGGGCCGCGCAGGGTCTTGTGGGTGGTGGTGGTGACGATGTCGGCGTGCGGGAACGGGTTCGGATAGACGCCGCCCGCGACCAGGCCCGCATAGTGGGCGATGTCGACCATCAGCAGCGCTTCGACGCTGTCGGCGATCTCCTTGAAGCAGGCGAAGTCGATTTCGCGGCTATAGGCCGAGCCCCCGGCGATGATGATCTTCGGCTTCTCGGCCAAGGCGACCTCGGCGGCCATGTCATAGTCGATCAGGTGGTCCTGCTGGCGCACGCCATAGGCCACCGGGCGGAACCACTTGCCCGACTGGTTCACGTTCTTGCCGTGCGTCAGGTGGCCGCCGGCCGACAGGTCCATGCCCATGAAGGTGTCGCCCGGGCTCATGGTGGCCATGAACACCGCCTGGTTCGCCTGGCTGCCCGAGTGCGGCTGCACGTTGGCGAACTCACAGCCGAAGATCTGCTTGGCCCGATCGATGGCGATCTGCTCGGCCACGTCGACGACTTCGCAGCCGCCATAGTAGCGCTTGCCCGGATAGCCCTCGGCGTACTTATTGGTGAGCACCGAGCCTTGGACGTCCATCACCGCCTTGGAGACGATGTTCTCGGAGGCGATCAGCTCGATCTGGTCCTGCTGGCGCTTCAGCTCGCCCGACAGGACGGCGGCGATGTCCTTGTCGGTATCGGCGACGTCGGCCGAGAAGAAGGCGTCTGCGGGGGTCTGGGCATGAACGGTCATGGGCGGGCCTTTCGGGAAACCTGGGAGGCGGAAGTGGGCTGAGCGCCTCGTGCTGCGCTCTTTAGCGCCATCGGACCTGCGATCCAACGGCATGGAACGATCTTCTGTGTGCGGCGTTGCAACCCCCACGGAGGGGCGCGCGCCGATGCGCCCGCTTCGCGTGTCATTGCGTTCTCAGGGGGTCCTGAATGAGTATGGAAGCCGAGCCCGAGGTTCGTTCGGGCGAGGAGTTGATGCGGCTTGGGGCCGATATCGTGGCCGCGTATGTCAGCCGTAACGCTGTCGCCGCGGAAGCGGTCCCCGAGATCATCAGGTCCGTCTATGGCGCGCTCGAAGGGCTCAGCAAGGGCCCGGCCCCTGCTCCTGAGGAAAAACCACGGCCTGCCGTGCCGGTGGGCCGTTCGATCCAGCACGACTACATCATCTGCCTCGAAGACGGCAAAAAGCTGAAGATGCTGAAGCGCTACCTGCGCTCGCGCTACGACATGAGTCCGGAGGACTATCGTCGGCGCTGGGGCCTGCCGCCGGACTATCCGATGGTGGCGCCGGCCTATGCGGCGCGCAGATCCGATTTCGCCAAACAGATCGGCCTTGGCCGGGGCGTTCGTCGGGGGAAGTAGGCGGGGCGGCGTCGCCGCCCTTGCTTGCTTTTGATCAGTGAACCCGAAGGGTCTCCTAAGACACAGAGCTCAGGCAGGTATGCCCCTGCCTGACGCTGACGACAATGACTAAGCGGCCTGGCCGCCCACGCGGGCGACGTTGCAGTGAACCCACAGCTTCTCGAGCGCCTCGGCCAGCGCATCCATCATGCCGTCCGTGTGCGCCGGCGACGGCGTGAACCGCAGGCGCTCGGTGCCGCGCGGCACGGTCGGATAGTTGATCGGCTGCACGTAGATCCCGAAGTCCGACAGCAGGATGTCCGAGATCATTTTGCAGTGGACCGGATCACCCACCAGCACCGGCACGATATGGCTGACCGACGGCATGACCGGCAGACCGGCCTTGCGCAGCCGCACCTTCAGGGCCTCGGCCCGTTCCTGATGGGCCTCGCGAACCTCGTTGTGCTCCTTGAGGTAGCGGATCGAGGCCACCGCGCCGGCCGCCAGGGCCGGCGGGATCGAGGTGGTGAAGATGAAGCCGTCGGCATAGGACCGGATCGCATCGACGATCATCGCGTCAGCGGCGATATAGCCGCCCATGACGCCGAACGCCTTGCCCAGCGTGCCTTCGATGATGTCGATTTCCGCCATCACGCCGTCACGCTCGGCGACGCCTGCGCCGCGCGGACCGTACATGCCGACCGCATGGACTTCGTCCAGATAGGTCATCGCGCCGTACTTCTTGGCCAGGGCCACCGTGCCGGCCATGTCGGCGATGTCGCCGTCCATGGAGTAGACGCTTTCGAACGCGATCACCTTCGGCGCGTCGGCCGGAGCCTCGGCCAGCAGTTGCTCAAGGTGCTCAAGGTCGTTGTGGCGGAAGACCCGACGCTGGGCGCGGCCGCCGGCGCGGATGCCCGAGATCATCGAGTTGTGGTTCAGCTCGTCCGAGAAAATGATCAGGCCCGGAAGGATCTTGTACAGCGTCGAGAGCGAGGCCTCGTTCGACACGTAGCCGGACGTGAACAGCAGCGCGGCTTCCTTGCCGTGCAGGTCGGCCAACTCTTGCTCAAGCTCGACATGGTAGTGGGTGGTGCCCGAGATGTTGCGGGTGCCGCCCGAACCGGCGCCCGCTTCGTCGATCGCCTTGTGCATGGCGTCGGTCACGATCGGGTTCTCACCCTGGCCGAGATAGTCGTTGGAACACCAGACCACGACGTCGGACTGCGAACCGTCAGGACGGGTCCAGGTCGCCTGCGGGAATTTCCCGCGGTGGCGCTTCAAGTCGGCGAACACCCGATAACGGCCTTCCGAACGAATCTGTTCGAGGGCGGTGCGGAAGGCGTTCTCATAATCCATCGACTTGAACTCCGCCCGAGGCGTTCGACGATCTCGCGCCGCGGGGCGGTCCCCTTGCAATTGCCCGGCTTATCGCGCCGCGGGCATCGATTGTCTACAATTCGTCATACGTAATCATTCAGATTTCGATGACGCACCGTAAGCTTGCGCGCTCAGCCGTGCAGTTCGTCTAGCCGACCGCGGAGCATCTGCAGAACTCCGGAAAAGTCCGTAGTGCCGAAGCCGAGACGATCAAATAGGGCATAAAGTCCCTCGGCCTGCGCCCCCATCGGCGCGGCCGCGCCGGCCGTAGCCGCCGCCTGCTGGGCCAGCTTCAGGTCCTTGAGCATCATGGCCGTGGCGAAACCGCCCTGGTAGCCGCGATTGGACGGCGCGGTCTCCACCGGCCCCGGCCAGGGATAGTAACTGCTGATCGACCAGCACTGGCCCGAAGACTTCGACGCGATCTCGAAGAAGCGCTCCGGGTCCAGGCCGAGCTTCTCGGCCAGGGCGATCGCCTCGCAGACGCCCAGCATCGAGATCCCCAGGACCATGTTGTTACAGATCTTGGCCGCCTGCCCCGCCCCGTGATCGCCGGCGCGGATCACCGCGCGGGCCATGGGTTGGATGACCGCCTCGACGTCGGCGAAGTCGGCCGCATCGCACCCGACCATGAAGGCCAGCGTCCCGGCGTCGGCCGCCGCGGTCCCGCCCGAGACCGGCGCATCGGCGAAGCGGAATCCCTTGTCCTGCGCCAGTTGCGCCACCGCCCGGGCGCTGTCGACGTCGATGGTCGAGCAGTCGATCAGCAGGGCGCTCTGGGGCGCGTTCGGGAGGATGTCCTCGGCGTAGACCTTGCGGACATGGGGACCGGCCGGGAGCATGGTCACCACCGCGTCGGC
The DNA here is from genome assembly GCA_017991675.1 of Phenylobacterium sp. Lineage (GTDB taxonomy): Bacteria > Pseudomonadota > Alphaproteobacteria > Caulobacterales > Caulobacteraceae > Phenylobacterium. The sequence continues at coordinate 243,416 of JAGOQB010000001.1, forward strand.
GTCGCGGACCGCTTCGGCGATGGAGCCCGCCGGCGCGCAGCCGGCCGCCTTAGCGCGGTCCAGGGCCGAGGCGGCAAGGTCGAAGGCGGCCACCTGGCGCCCCGCCTTCGCCTGGTTCGCGGCCATGCCGCCGCCCATGTTTCCTAGTCCGATGAAGGCGATACGCATGTCAGGTCCCTAATGTCGGTCGCCCTGGGTCGGGCGATCCTTGTTCGTCAAGCTAACGGCGACCACTCCTGGTCGGAAGGAAGCGGCGCGAAAATCTCGTCGAGCATGGCCTCGCTCACCCCCTCGGGCGTCGCTGGGCTCCAGCGCGGCGAATTGTCCTTGTCGACGATCACCGCCCGCACGCCCTCGATGAAGTCGTGACGCTGCACGACGCGGGCGCCGATACGGTACTCCATCGTCATGTTTTCGGCGAAGGACTGCATCTTCCCGCCGAGACGCAGCTGGCGAAGCGCGACTTTCATGGTCTGCGGCGACTTGGTCGCCATCACCTCGAGCTGTTCAGACGCCCACTCCGTCCCCGCCGCCTTCAGGCCGGCCAAGATCTCTTCCAGCGAATCGGCCCCGAAGATCTTGTCGATTTCGTCCTGGTGCGCGGCCAGAGGCGGGCGGCCGGCGTCGCCCTCATACTCGGTCAGCAGGCGGTCCACGGCGGCCGGGTCCGCCACGATCGCGGCCTTTAGCGCCTCGACCTTGCCGCTCTCGACGAAGTCCGTGGCCACGCCGATCAGCTCGCAGTCCGCCGCCTTGATTCGCCCGCCGGTCAGGGCCAGCCAGGTTCCGATGTGGCTGGGCATGCGCGGCAGGAACCACCCGCCGCCGACATCCGGAAACAGGCCGATCCCGGTCTCCGGCATGGCGAAGGTGGTCCGCTCGGTCGCCACGCGATAGCCGGCCGGCATGGCGAGGCCGACGCCGCCGCCCATGGTGACGCCGTCCATGATAACGACCACCGGCTTGGCGTACTCGAACAGCAGGTGGTTCAGGCGGTACTCGATGAAGAAGAACTCGCGCGCATCCTTGCCGTCGCCAGCCCCGCTATCGGCCAGCATCCGGATGTCGCCGCCAGCGCAGAAGCCGCGCTCGCCGGCGTGATCGAGCAGCACCAGCTTCACGGCGGGATCATCACGCCAGGCCAGCAACGCGTCGGTCATCGCCGCGCACATGGCCGTGGTCAGGGCGTGCAGCGCCTTGGGCCGGTTCAGCGTGATCCGCCCGACATTCCCCTCGACACGGATCAGGACTTCATCGGTCATTGCCGGAACATCTCCCGGGCGATGATCACCCGCATGATTTCGTTGGTGCCTTCGAGGATCTGGTGGACCCGTAGGTCCCGAACGATTCGCTCGAGCGGATAGTCTTTCAGATAGCCGTAGCCGCCGTGAAGCTGCAGCGCCTGGTTGGCGACGTCAAAGCCGGCATCGGTGGCGAAGCGCTTGGCCATGGCGCAGTACTTGGTGGCCTGCGGGTCGCGGTTGTCGAGCGCGTTCGCCGCACGGCGCACCATCAGCCGCGCCGCCTCCAGCTCGGTCGCCATGTCGGCGATCTTGAACTGCAGCGCCTGGAAGTCTGCGAGCTGTTTCCCGAACTGCTTGCGCTCAGTCATGTAGGCCTGAGCCGTATCGAGCGCGAACGCCGCCCCGCCGAGCGAGCAGGAGGCGATGTTCAGCCGCCCGCCGTCGAGCCCCATCATTGCAAAGCGGAAGCCCTCGCCCTCCCCGCCGATCCGATTCTCGACCGGCACCCGGACATTGTCGAAGTTCACCTGGGCGGTGGGCTGGGCGTTCCAGCCCATCTTCTTTTCCTGGGCCCCGAACGAGAGGCCCGGCGTCCCGTTCTCGACCACGATGGCCGAGACCCCCTTGGCGCCCGGATCGCCGGTGCGGGCCATGACCACATAAAGGTCGGAGACACCGCCGCCGGAAATGAACGCCTTGGAGCCGTTCAGCACATAATGGTCGCCGTCCAGCGTCGCCGTCGTGCGGAGGGCCGCCGCGTCCGAGCCGGAGCCCGGTTCGGTCAGGCAGTAGCTGGCGATCAGCTCCATGGTCGTCAGCCGCGGGAGATACCGCTTGCGCAGTTCGTCGGCTCCGAAGCGGTCGATCATCCACGAGGCCATGTTGTGGATCGTCAGATAGGCGGCCACCGAAACGTCGCCATAGCTGAGCGCCTCGAAGACGATCGAAGCGTCGAGCCGGGTCAGGGCCGAACCGCCGACGTCCTCGCCGATGTAGATTCCGGCGAAGCCGAGCTCCGCGGCCTTGCGCAGCACGTCTGTCGGGAAATGTTTGTCTTCGTCCCAGCGCGCTGAATTCGGGGCAAGTTCCGCCTCGGAGAACGCCAATGCAGCCTCCTGTATTGCGCGCTGATCGTCGGAGAAGGTGAAATCCATTCGCTCGAACCCAGGTTTGAGAGGCTGACTTGAGCAAGTCGCTCTGCTGGAGCAACCTGTCAACGGCACGACGCGCGGGGGCGTGTCTTTCTCGGGGTCTTTTGCATGGCGGTCCAAGGGGTCGACGGACGCAGCGGCGAGTCCGCGCGCAATCTCGCCTTCATCAACTACGCCCTGCTGTTCTCGGCGATCTTCTTCGCCGGAGTGCCGGCGCTGATCGCCGCGATCATCGCCTATTCGCAGCGCGACGAGGCGCCGCCGACCATCGGCTCGCACTACAGTTTCCAGATTCGAATATTCTGGGTGGCGTTCGTCATCGCCCTGGCGGCTGGCCTCTGCTTTCTCGGGGCGGTGGTCAGCATCGCCGGCGAGCTGTTCCAGGTCACGCGCCTGGAGGGATGGCGCATGCCCGATCAGGTCCAGGTCAAGCTGTCCGACGTGACGGTCGATCGAACACTGATCGTCCTATTCGCCGGAACGGGCCTGTTTTCGGCGATCGGCGGCCTCTGGCTGGTGTTCGCCCCGGCCCTGGGCTTCATCAGGCTTGCGTCGGCGCAGGGGATGGGCCACAGCGCGCGCTCATGAGCATGCCCCCCCTCGCCGCCTACCCCGCCCTGCGTCTCCGTCGCTTGCGCCAGGCCGACTGGGTCCGACGCCTGGTCCGCGAAAGCGTCCTCACCCCCGCCGACCTGATCTGGTCGATGGTCGTGCATGAAGGCGAAGGCGAGGTTCCCGTCGCCTCGATGCCGGGCGTCTCGCGCCTGTCGGTCGGCCAGTGCGCCCAGGCCGCTGTCGAAGCCCGCAAGCTCGGCATTCCGGCCATCGCCATCTTCCCGCACATCGACGGCGCCAAGAAGGACGCCGCCGGCTCGCTGGCCGCCGACCCGAACGGGGTCGTCTGCCGCGCCGTGAAGGCGATGAAAGACGCCGCGCCCGAGGTCGGCATCATGTGCGACGTCGCCCTGGACCCGTTCACCGACCACGGCCACGACGGGATCATCGAGGGCGACAAGATCGCCAACGACGTCACCATCGAACGGCTGGTCGAGCAGGCTCTGGTCCAGGCGCGCGCCGGCTGCGACATCCTCGCCCCGTCGGACATGATGGACGGCCGCTGCGGCAAGCTGCGCGAAGCGCTGGAGGCCGAGGGCCTGCAGGACGTGATGATCATGTCCTATGCGGCCAAGTTCGCCTCGGCGTTCTACGGCCCCTATCGCGACGCCATCGGTTCGGGAAAGCTCGGCACCGCCGGCCCGGCCGACAAGAAGACCTATCAGATGGACTCGGCCAACACCGAGGAAGCCCTGCGCGAGGTCGCCCTGGACATCGCCGAGGGCGCGGACATGGTCATGGTCAAGCCGGGCATGCCCTATCTGGACATCGTCAGCCGTGTGGTGCGCGAGTTCAACATGCCGACCTTCGCGTTCCAGGTGTCGGGCGAGTACGCCATGATCATGGCCGCCGCCCAGAACGGCTGGATCGACGAGGAACGCGCCATCCTGGAAAGCCTGGGCGCCTTCAAGCGCGCCGGGGCGGCCGGGATCATCACCTATTTCGCACCGCGCGCCGCGCGGATGCTGGGGGCGTGAAGGCCGTCGAGATCGTGGCCGGCGTGATCCGCGATCATGGGGGCCGGGTGCTCACCGTGCGCAAGCGCGGGACGAGCGCGTTCATGCTGCCCGGCGGCAAGCGTAACCCCGGCGAGGCCGACATCGACACGCTCTCGCGCGAGCTCGGCGAGGAGCTCGGCTGCGACCTGATCAGCGCCGAGCACCTGGGCACCTACGACGCGCCGGCCGCCAACGAACCCGACACCCGGGTCTATGGCGCGATCTATCTGGCGCAGGTCGCCGGCGGCGTCCTACCCAAGGCCGAGATCGAGGAACTGCTCTGGATCGAGCCGAAGTCGCCGCCCAGCGTGCGGCTCGCGCCGCTTCTGGAGCGCCAGGTGCTGCCGCGGCTGGGGTAGCAAAGCCCGAGTTGCTCCCCCGCTGGGGGAGCTGTCAGCCGCACGGCTGACTGAGGGGGACTTCAGACTCAGCAGGCCCCCTCCGTCGCGCTGCGCGCGCCACCTCCCCCAACGGGGGAGGAACTAGGGGCTACTTCTCCAGCCGCGCCACCAGGCTCGACGTATCCCAGCGGCTTCCGCCGAGCTCCTGCACCTCGCCATAATAGCCGTCGACCAGGGCGGTCATGTCGAGCCTGGCGCCGTTGGACTGCGCCTCGTCGAGCACCAGGCCCAGGTCCTTGCGCATCCAGTCGACCGCGAAGCCGAAGTCGAAGCGGTTCTCGGCCATGGTCGTCCAGCGGTTGTCCATCTGCCAGGACTGCGCCGCGCCCTTGGAGATCGCCACCGCCACTTCCAGCGGATCGAGGCCGGCGCGCTTGGCGAAATGCATGCCTTCGGCCAAGCCCTGGACGACGCCGGCGATGCAGATCTGGTTGACCATCTTGGTCAGCTGGCCCGAACCGGGCCCGCCCATCAGACGCGTGGCCTTGGCGAAGGCGGCGATCACCGGTTCGGCCCGGGCGAAAGCGGCCGGATCGCCGCCGCACATGACCGTCAACTGGCCGTTCTCGGCCCCCGCCTGGCCGCCGGAGACCGGCGCGTCGACGAACCAGCGGCCGCCCTGCCCCGCCAGTTCCGCCATCTCGCGCGCCACCTTGGCCGAGGTCGTGGTGTGGTCGACGATGATCCCGCCCGCCGCCATGGCCGGCAGGGCCTGGGCGACGACGCCGCGCACGTCGTCGTCGTTGCCGACGCACAGGAAGGCGATCTCCGCGCCCGCCGCGGCCTCGGCCACGGTCGCGGCGGCCGCGCCGCGATGCTGGGCCGCCCAGGCCTGCGCCTTCTGCGGGCTGCGGTTGAACACCGTCACGTCGTGGCCTGCCTTCGCCAGATGCCCGGCCATCGGGAAGCCCATGACGCCCAGACCCACGAACGCGACTCTCATTCCGACTTCCTTCTTAAGCTCAACGCCATCTTAACGGCTCCCGCGCAACTTGCCGGGGAATCAAGGCGACCGAGGTAGAACACCATGGCGATGGGCGAAGCGCCTATCTTGATCAAGAAGGTCAAGAAGGGCCACGGGCACGCTCACCACGGCGGCGCCTGGAAGGTGGCCTATGCCGACTTCGTGACGGCGATGATGGCCTTCTTCCTTCTGATGTGGCTGATCAACACCACGAGCCCGGAGCAGAAGCGCGGCATCGCCGACTATTTCGCGCCGGCCAGCGTGTCGGAAAGCACCTCGGGCTCTGGCGGCATCCTCGGCGGCACCGCCTTGGGCGACGACGGAGCCATGGCCGCCGGATCGCAGTCGATGGTCGAGGAAATGGCGCCTGAATCGCGCAACCCGAACGACGGCACCCAGACCGACGCGGCCAAGGAGATGGCCCGCGAAGCCTCGACCGAAGCCCTGCGTGAAGCGGTGCTGCAACGCGAGCAGGCGGCCTTCGCCTCTGCCGCGCAGTCGCTGCGCCAGGCGCTGCAGGACATGCCCGAGCTGGCCGAGCTGTCGAAGAACATCCTGATCGACGTGACGCCCGAGGGCCTGCGCATCCAGCTGGTCGACCAGGAAGGCCGCTCGATGTTCGCCAACGGCCGCGCCGAACCCAACGACCGCGCCAAGCTGCTGCTGCGCGCCGTCGCCCGCGTCATCAACCAGCTGCCCAACCGCATCAGCGTGTCAGGGCACACCAGCATGTCGCCCAACGGCGTGAAGGCCGACGGCGACTGGCAGCTGTCGGCCGGCCGCGCCGACGCCTCACGCCGAGTGCTGCAGGCCTCAGGGGTCGACCCGGATCGCGTCTATCAGGTTTCCGGCAAGGCCAACTCCGAACCGCTGTATCCTGACGATCCGACCCTGGCCGGTAACCGGCGGATCGCCATCGTGCTGTTGCGCGAGGCGCCGGTCCTGCCGCCGGATCATGGTCTGCAATGAGGCGTTCGCATCACTGACGCATGGGACCTTGCGCCCGAGCTTCCCATGACGCCTAATCGGTCCAGGCGCACTGTTTCGAGAGCGGTCCGTGACGCAGCACTTTCCGACGCGACAGCTCAGGTTCTTTCTGACGGCGCCTAGTCCGTGCCCTTACCTGCCGGACCGCCACGAGCGGAAAGTCTTTGCGCACCTGCCGCTGTCGGACGGCGCCAGCGTCAATGACAGCCTGACCCAGGTCGGCTTCCGACGCTCGCAGAACATCGCCTACCGCCCGGCCTGCGAAAGCTGCTCGGCCTGCGTGTCGGCCCGAATCCCTGCCCGCGAATACGCCTTCTCGCGGTCAGAGCGCCGGGCCCTGGCCCGCAACGACGACCTTGAGCGCCACCTGGTCGAGGCCGAAGCGACCATGGAGCAGTTCGACCTGCTCCGTCGCTACCTGACTACCCGTCATGCCGACGGCGGCATGGCCGAGATGACCTGGCCCGACTATGTCGCCATGGTCGAGGACACCGCCGTCCGCACCCACATCATCGAGTACCGACTGCGCTCGAACGACGGCGGTCCCGGCGACCTGATCGCCTGCGCCCTGGTCGACCTGATGAACGACGGCCTCAGCCTGGTCTATTCGTTCTACGACCCTGCGCTCACGCGGCGGAGCCTGGGCTCGTTCATGATCCTGGACCACGTCGTCCAGGCCAAGCTGACGCAGATCCCCTACGTCTATTTAGGCTATTGGGTCCGGGGCTCGGAGAAGATGGACTACAAGGTCCGCTTCTCGCCGATCGAACTGCTGCGCCCGGAAGGCTGGTCGCTGATGTCGGCCCGCGACCGGGTCCGGCCGACGGAGGCCTGAGGCCCCCGTCGCCGCGCCTCGCCGTTACTGACGAGCCATCGCCACCTTCAGCCGCTCTTCGGCCGTCACCAGGTGGTCGTGATCGTCGCCCTTGAGGTCGATCTGCACCCACTCGATCTTGCCGCTGAAGCTGTTGCCCTTGACGCCGTACTCGTGGGACGCCGGCGAACCAGTGTCGCAGCCGACATCACATGCCTCGTCCGCCGAATAGGCCATCGGCTGGGTCTTCTCGACCCGTCCCTTGCCGGCCGGCTTGCCATCGTAGAACAAGCTGACGTCGCCGCCCTTGGCCAAGCCGCCGCCGTCGTACTTGAACTCCATGCGGACCTGATGGTCGCCCGCCGTGATCGCAGCGTCGGCGCTGACGATGTAGTACTCGATACCGAAGAAGTTGAAGCAGTACTTCAGCTTGCCGTCCTTGAAGTAGAGCGACCAGCCGCCGGCCTCGCCGCCCTGGGTGATGATCACGCCCTCGGCGCCGCCGGCCGGGACCGTGATCTGGGCGGTCACCGCATAGGACTTGTTCTTGAGGGTGAGAACGCACGCCTCCGAAACCCGCATCCCGGGGAACAGCAATTGGCTCTCGCCGGTGATCACCTGCGGGCGGCCGGCGATGTCGGGATTGATCCGTTCGAAGCCGCGGTCGTCCAGCGGCACGACGTTGTACTTGGTCGCCTCGATCAGCCACAGCCGCTGCAGATCGGCGAGCTTCTTCGGCTCCTTGGCGGCCAGATTGTTGGACTGGGTCCAGTCGTCGGGTCCGTAGAGCTCCCAAACATCTTCGTCGAACGGCGGCGGCGTGTCGGCCTTCCAAGGCGTCCGGTGGCGAGTGCAGGCCGTCCAGCCCTTATGATAGATGCCGCGGTTCCCCATGATCTCGAAGTACTGGACGGTGTGGTTCTCCTCCGCCTTCGGATCGGCGAACGTCGAGACCATGCTGGCGCCCTCGAACGGCGCCTGGGCGATGGAGTTGACGATAGTCGGCTCGGGCAGGCCGCAGACTTCCAGGATCGTCTTGGAGACGTCGATCACGTGATGGAACTGATCGCGAGTCTCGCCCTTGGCTTTGATCGCCCGCGGCCAGTGGACGATCGTCCCGTTGCGGGTGCCGCCCCAGTGCGAGGCGATCTGTTTGGTCCACTGGTAGGGCGTGCACAGCGCATGCGCCCAGCCGACCGCGTAATGGTTGTAGGCCTTGGGCGTGCCGAAATCAGCGATCTTGCTGAGCAGGAATTCCGGCGTCTCGATTCCCGGCAGACCGTTCAGCGTGCACATCTCGTTGAAACAGCCGTTGATCGTGCCTTCGGCCGAGGCGCCGTTGTCGCCGATGATCAGATAGATCAGCGTGTCGTCCATGACCCCCAGGTCGTTGATCGCGTCGATCACCCGGCCGATCTCGTGGTCGGTCTGCTCCATGAAGCCGGCATAGATCTCCATCTGGCGGGCGAGCACGGGCTTGAGGTCGGCCGGCATGTCGTCCCAGGCCGGAATCTCTTCATGTCGCGTGGTCAGTTGCGCATCCTTGCCGATCACGCCGAGCTTCTTCTGGCGGGCGAAGGTCTCATCGCGCAGCTTGTCCCAGCCGCCGTCGAACTTGCCCTTGTACTTGTCCGACCACGCTTCGGGCACGTGGTGCGGCGCGTGGGTGGCGCCCGGGGCGTAGTAGACGAAGAACGGCTTGTCCGGCATCAGCACCTTCTGCTGGCGGATCCAGGTGATCGCGCGATCCGCCAGGTCCTCGTTGAGGGTGTAGCCCTCCTCCGGCGTCTTCGGCGGCTCGACCGCCTTCGTGCCCTCGTAGAGGCCCGGATAGTACTGGTTCGCCTCGCCGCCGACAAAGCCGTAGAAGTGCTCGAAGCCCGAGCCGGTCGGCCACTGGGTGAACGGCCCCATCGGCGAGACTTCCCAGATCGGCACCTCGTGGCACTTGCCGAACTGGGCCGTCGAGAAGCCGTTGAGCTTCAGGATTTCCGCCAACGGCGCCTTGTCCTTCGGACGCACGCCGCTGTTGCCCGGCGCCGACGTGCCCATCTCGGTGATCGCGCCCATACCGACCGAGTGGTGGTTGCGGCCGGTCAGCAACGCCTGGCGCGTGGGCGAGCACAGGGCCGTGGTGTGGAAGCGGATGTACTTCAGCCCGCCGCCGGCCAGCTTCTCGAAATTCGGCGTGTGACAGGGACCGCCGAACACCGACGAGGAGCCGAAACCGGCGTCGTCGACCAGGAAGATCACCACGTTGGGGGCCTGCTTGGGCGGCCGCAGCGCCTTGATCGGCGGGTACTCGGTGTCGGGATCCTTGGCGTCGTAAGTCGTCAGGCCGACGTGCTTGGCATCCGGAATGGGCAGGATGGTGCGATTCAGTTGGTCGTCGGCGGACATGGCGCGAAACTCCGGCTGAGGGGCTATGATCCTCACCCATGCGTCACCGCCTGAGCCTCAGGCCTTCACCTGAGAACGTCTGCATATTGGCCCCTGCGCTGGCTGTTTCGCCCACATTTTCGGCCAATCATCCCCAGGCCGCCCCCTCGCCTGCGTCGACCCCGCGCCAGCATCTTGGTAAATTGAGCTTCTGTTTCAGTTGCCTGGACCCTGGCGCATGACGCGGCAATTACGCCTGAGGCTCCGGCGCCCAGCCTCCTACGCTCGCGAAGACCTGGTTCGCGGCCCCTCCAACGCCCAGGCCATCGCCACGCTGGACGCCTGGCCGGCCTGGCCTGGCGGCGCGCTGGCGCTGTTCGGCCCCGCGGGCGCCGGCAAGACGCACCTGGCGCGCGAGTGGGCGCAGCGCGTCGGCGCGCTGGTGATGGACCGTGTGGTCCCGGACGTCGCCTCGGCCGTCGGCCGCCCGGTGCTGCTTGAGGACGTCGACCAAGGCGTCGATGACGAGGCGCTGTTCCACCTGATCAACATGGCCGGCCGGGACGGCGCCGGCCTGCTGCTGACCGCGCGCGCGGCTCCGACGGCGTGGCGCGTCGAGCTCCCCGACCTGCGCTCGCGCCTCAACGCGCTGTTCGTCGCCGAAATCGAGGAACCCGACGATGAAGTGCTGGAGGGCGTGCTAAGAAAATTCTTCCGCGAGCGGAGCATTCGCCCGCCCAAGGAGGTTTATCCATATCTGCTGCGCCGCATGGAACGGTCGATCCCGTGCGCGCGCGAAATCGTGAGGCGGCTGGATGAAGCCGCCGATGATGAACAGCGCCCCATTTCGCGCCTGCTTGCACGACAGATTCTTGAAGATGATATGGAGAATCTTGACCTTTTCGAGTGATGACTTGCCGGACCCGAGCGGCTGGTCCAGAACCAGCCCATGTCTACGGAAGCGCCCTCGATGACTTATGCCGCCCCCTCGCCGCGGCCGGCCGACGCCAGCCCGCTGGCCCTCGATCAGGAGCTGTTCGACTCCCCCGACCGCTTCTTCAATCGCGAACTGTCCTGGCTGGCCTTCAACGAGCGCGTGCTCGACGAGAGCAAGAACCCGCGCCACCCGCTGCTCGAGCGGCTGCGGTTCCTGTCGATCTCGGCCAACAACCTCGACGAATTCTACATGGTGCGCGTGGCCGGCCTGAAGGCCCAGGCCCGCGAGGGCGTCCGCGCAGTCAGCCAGGACGGCCTCACCGCCGCCGAGCAGTTGGTGCGGGTCAACGCCGAAGCCGCCAACCTCATGGCCGATCAGCAATCGCAGTGGCGCCGGCTGCGCGAGGAACTGGCCAGCGAAGGCCTGACCGTGGCTATGGCTGACGACGTCACGCCGGCGGAGAAGCAAGCGCTGGAAGGCATCTTTCTTTCGCGTGTGTTTCCGGTCCTGACGCCGCTGGCGATCGACCCGGCACATCCCTTCCCCTTCATCCCGAACCTGGCCTTCTCGATCGTGCTCAAGCTGAAGGGCAAGTCGGACGGGCGCATGCTCTACGCGCTGGTGCCGATCCCCGCGCAGGTCGCCCGCTTCTGGGAACTGCCCGCCGCCCCCAGCCGCCGCAAGCGGCCCGAGCGCCGATCCATCAGCCTTGAAAGCCTGACCGCGCTCTTCCTCGACCGCCTGTTCCCAGACAGCGACATCGAAGCCCTGGGCGTCATCCGGCTGATCCGCGACAGCGACGTGGAAATCGAAGAAGAGGCCGAGGACCTGGTGCGCGAGTTCGAAGTCCGGCTCAAGCAGCGCCGGCTCGGCTCGGTGGTGCGCGTCGAGATCGAAGCCACCATGCCCCAGGACCTGCGGGCGTTCATCGTCGAGAACCTGCACGCCAAGGAAGAGGACATCATCCTCATCGACGGCCTGTTGGGCCTGGACGAGCTTTCGCAGCTGATCCCCTCGAACCGCCCGGACCTCAAGTTCAAGCCGTTCGAGGCGCGGTTCCCCGAGCGGATCCGCGACTATGGCGGCGACTGCTTCGCCGCCATCCGCGCCAAGGACATCCTGGTCCACCACCCGTTCGAGAGCTTCGACGTGGTGATCCAGTTCATCCGCCAGGCCGCCCGCGATCCCAACGTCCTGGCGATCAAGCAGACCCTGTACCGGACCTCGTCCGACAGCCCGGTCGTCGCGGCGCTGATCGAGGCCGCCGAGAACGGCAAGAACGTCACCGCCCTGGTCGAGATCAAGGCCCGCTTCGACGAGGAAGCCAACCTCAAGTGGGCGCGCGACCTGGAGCGCGCCGGCGTGCACGTCGTCTTCGGCTTCGTGGAGTACAAGACCCACGCCAAGCTCTCGATGGTCGTGCGCAAGGAAGGCGACCAGCTGCGCACCTACTGCCACTTCGGGACCGGCAACTATCACCCGGTCACCGCGCGCATCTATACCGACCTGTCGCTGTTCACCTGCGATCCGGCGCTGGGCCGCGACAGCGCCAAGGTGTTCAACTTCATCACCGGCTACGCCCGCCCCGAGCACCTGGAAAAGCTGTCGCCCTCGCCGCTGACCATGAAGGCCGACCTGCTGACCTTCATCATGCGCGAGGTGCAGAACGCCCGCGCCGGCAAGCCCGCCGGCATCTGGGCCAAGCTGAATTCGCTGGTCGACCCGGTGATCATCGACGCCCTCTACGAGGCGAGCCAGGCCGGGGTGGCCATCGACCTGGTGATCCGCGGCATCTGTTGCCTGCGCCCGGGCGTTCCTGGCCTTTCCGAGAACATCCGGGTGAAGTCGATTGTCGGACGCTTCCTGGAACACGCCCGGATCGTCGCCTTCGCCAATGGCGCAGCGATGCCCTCGGCCGAGAACCGGGTGTTCATCTCGTCGGCCGACTGGATGCCCCGCAACCTCGATCGGCGGGTGGAGTGCCTGACGCCTGTCGAGAACCCGACGGTCCACCAGCAGGTGCTGCAGCAAATCATGGTGGCCAATCTGAAGGATGAAGCGCAAAGCTGGACGCTCGACGCGGACGGCCGCTATACCCGGGACCCATCATGGGACCACCCGGGCGCCTTCTCCGCGCACGAGTACTTCATGACCAATCCCAGCCTGTCGGGCCGGGGGCAGAAGGTGAAGGACATGCCGCGCGCGATTGATCATGTGGCCCCGCGCGGATAGCCGGGCTTTCCAAGGCGACCCTGGGGCTGACGTGTTTCAGGATCCGAGTTCACGCCAGACCGCCGTCATCGACGTCGGCTCCAATTCCGTGCGCCTGGTCATCTACCGCCTGGAGGGGCGGGCGATCTGGACCGTCTTCAACGAAAAAGCCCTCGCCGGACTTGGCCGCGACCTGCCCGCCACCGGCCGACTGTCGCCGGAAGGCGTCGAGACCGCGATGGTCGCGCTGCGCCGGTTTCGGGCCGCGCTGAGCGGCTGGAACCGCGCCGACATCTTCGCGGTGGCGACCGCGGCCGTTCGTGAAGCCTCGGACGGCCCGGCTTTCCTGGCCCGGGTCGAGATGGAGACCGGCCTGCGGCTGCGGGTGGTTTCCGGTGCAGAGGAGGCGCGCTACGCCGCGCTCGGCGTCGTCGCCGGCCAGCCGGACGCCGCCGGGGTCGTCGGCGACCTCGGCGGCTCAAGCCTCGAACTCGTCCATCTGGATCCCGCTGCGCCCCGCGACGGGATCACCCTGCCGCTGGGCCCGTTCGCGCTCGGCGCGCCCCGTCCGCTGGACCTCGACAAGGTCCGCAGGATCATCGACCAGCGGATCGACGGCGCTGGCCTGGCTTTCCGCTCCCGCGAATTCCATGCCGTCGGCGGCGCCTGGCGGAACCTGGCGCTCCTGCACATGGAGATGGCCGACTACCCGCTGCGCGTCGCCCACCAGTACGAGATGAACCGTTCCGACGCCGTCGACGTCGCCCGCTTCGTCGCCCGACAATCCAAGGGCAGCCTGGAGCGGATGCAGGGGCTGTCCAAGAAACGCTTCGACACCCTGCCCTATTCGGCCCTGGTCCTCGACGCCCTGATCGAGCGCCTCGGCATCGAACGCATCGTGATTTCGGCCTACGGCCTGCGCGAGGGCCTGCTGCTCGAGGCCATGCCGCCGGAGGAAGCCGCGCGCGACCCGCTGATCGAGGGCTGCGAGGCGCTGACCACGGTGCGCGGCCTTTCGGCGGACCTCGGCGCGGCGCTTCATCGATGGCTGCAGCCGGCGTTCGCACAGCTGCCCCCCGTGTTCGGCGCCCGCGAGCCGACCCTGATCGCCGCGGCCTGCCGGCTGGCCGACCTCGGCGCCCGGCTGCACCCCGACCATCGCGGCGAGCTGGCCTTCGAGCAGGTTCTGCGCGCGCCGATCGCCGGCATGAACCACCCTGAGCGGGCCTTCCTCGCCAGCGCCGCCTTTGCACGGCATTCGTCGGCGCCCAGCACGCCCGATCCGCAGACCGTCGCCAAGGTGCTGTCGACCGAACGCCGTCAGCGGGCCCGCGCGCTCGGCTCGGCGATCCGCCTGGGCTGCGACCTCTCGGGCCGCAACGCCAGCCTGCTGCCGCACTCGACCCTGACGATCGACGGCGACCGGTTGGTGCTTTCGGCCCAGGAAGGCTGGGGCGACATGCTGCTCGGCGAGCAGACGACCAAGCGCGCGCAGGCGTTGGCCCAGGCCCTGCGGTTGAAGCTGCAGGTCGGCTGACGCCGTTCGACACCAAGCTGTCATCGACGCGTCACGCCGCTGTAGCCAATCACCACCAAGAGGACGCCCATCGGTATGGAGGGCGTGAACCTTGGCGAACATCGGCGGCAAGTTGGCGGCGGGGCTCTGCGCCCTGGCCTTGGCGAGCGGACCGGCCTCGGCCGCCGAACGGGCCAAGAACGTCATCCTATTCATCGGCGACGGCATGGGTGTCTCCACACTGACCGCAGCGCGCATCTATGACGGGCAGAAGCGCGGCGTCGACGGCGCCTCCAACCTGCTGTCGTTCGAGCGCTTTCCGGACCTGGCGCTGGTGCGCACATATTCCGCCGACAGCCTGGTCACCGACTCCGCCGCCGGCGCGTCGGCCCTGCTGACCGGGCGCCGGACGCTGAACGGAGCGCTCGGCGTCTCCGACCAGATCAGGTTCGCCGACTGCGCCTCGGCCAAGGGACAATCCGTCCCGACGCTGGCCGAACAAGCCAAGCAGGCCGGCCTGGCCGTAGGGGTCGTGACGACCGCCGCGATCACCGACGCGACCCCGGCCTCGCTCTACGCCCACACCCCGTCGCGCCGCTGGCAAGCGGACGCCGACCTGCCGCCGGAGGCGGTCAGCAGCGGCTGCGTGGACATCGCCCGCCAGATGCTGGACGTGCCCAAATCGAAGCGCTTCGACGTCATGCTCGGCGGCGGCCAGGCCAACTTCGTGGCCGACGACGGCAAGCGGATGGACGGTCGCGACCTGACCGCCGAATGGCGGCAGGCTGGCGGGCTCTATGTCCAAACGGGCCGCGAGCTCGCAACCGCCCCGAAGACCGACGCGCCGCTGCTCGGCCTTTTCGCCCCGAACAACATGATGCGCGATAGCGCCCGCCTGGCGACTGGAACCGACGCCCCGACCCTGTCGCAGATGACCAGCCAGGCGATCGAACGGCTGGCCCGGCATAAGAAGGGCTATTTCCTGATGGTCGAGGGCGCGCTGATCGACAAGGCGCACCATGTCAGCCTGGCCGGCGAGGCCTTGAACGAGACGGTCGAGTTCGCCAAGGCGATCGCCGCGGCCGCCGCAATGACCGATCCGAACGACACCCTGATCATCGTCACCGCCGACCACAGCCACGGCCTGACGATCAACGGCGGGGCCCGCGAGACCTCGATCCTCGGCGTGCTACAGGGCAACGACGACGATCCGCCCGTGGCGCTCGACGGTCGGACGGTCCCGATCCTGATGTACGCCACCGGCCCCGGCGCCCCGGCCGCGGGCGAACCGCGCCCCGTGCCCGGCAAAAGCGACATCGACGATCCGGACCGCCTCACCTACGCCGCCGTCCCGCTGCCGAGCGCGGCGCACACCGGCGAGGACGTCGCCGCCTACGCCCGCGGTCCCGGGGCCTCGAACATTCGCGGCCTGATGGACCAGCCCGGCGTCAACCGGGTAATGCGCGAGGCGCTCGGGCTCTAACTGCGCGATCGCCCCTAGCCACCTCGGCGTACCTCCCCCTAGAATTCACGCAACAGGAATCTCCAGGGGGAAACGTCATGAGCATCACGCGCAAGGGCCTGCTCTGCGGGCTGCTGGCTTCGGCCGCCATCGTCGCGGGTCCGGCCTTCGCTGAGGTCAAGCTGGCGAACCCGGCCGCGGCGGGCATGTCCGAGGCGGGCCTCGCAGCCCTCGACAAGAGCTTCCACGGCCTGGTGGACGACGGGCGGTTGGCCGGCGTGACCACCCTGGTCGCCCGCCACGGCCAGGTGGTTCACTTCGACGCCTACGGCGTGCAGGACGTCAACACGCGCGCGCCGATGAAGCGCGATACGATCTTCCGTATCGCCTCGATGACCAAGCCGGTCACCGGCGTGGCGATGATGATCCTCTACGAAGAGGGCAAGTGGAAGCTGGACGATCCGGTCGCCAAGCACATTCCCGAGTTCGCCGACCTGATGGTCAAGCGACCGGACGGGACCCTGGTCGCGCAGACCCGCCCGATGACCATGCGCGAGCTGATGAGCCACACGGCCGGCTTCGGCGTTTCCGGCGGATACGCCCCTGCCGTCACCGACCGCAATCAGCCGTTGCAGGCGATGATCGACAAGTTGGCCACGCTGCCGCTGGCGACCCAACCTGGCACGGACTGGCGCTACGGCCCCAGCGTCAACATCCAGGGCTACATCGTCGAGAAGCTGTCAGGCCAGCCGCTGGACGTCTTCTTCCAGCAGCGGATCTTTTCGCCGCTGAAGATGCCTGACACCGGCTTTGCGGTTGCGCCGGCCAGCGTGCCGCGCGTGGCCTCGATCCACACCTATGACGCCGCCAAGAAGCTGATCGCCCCGCCCAACCCGGTCGATCCCTCGGTAAAGCCGGCTCTGCTGTCCGGTTCCGGCGGTCTGCTCTCGACCACTGAGGACTACTGGCGGTTTTCGCAGATGCTGGTCAACGGCGGAGAACTGGACGGCGCACGCATCCTGAAGCCCGACACCGTCAAGCTGATGCGCCAGAACGTCCTGAAGGACGGGGTGCTGGTCGACCTCTACGGCCCCAGCATGCAGGGTGTCGGCTTCGGCATGGACTTCGCCGTCATCCTCGATCCGGTCAAGGCCGGGACGCCGCAGGGCAAGGACAGCTACTACTGGGGCGGCGCGTTCGGCACCTGGTTCTGGATCGACCCGACCAACGACCTGGTTTTCGTCGGCATGATCCAGAACCTGAACGGCTCCATCCCTGGCCGCGACACGCCGGACGTCCGTTCGATTTCCTATCCGCTGGTCTATGGCGCGATCACCAAGACCGGCCAGCAGGACGCCCAATAGCAAGAAGGCGGCGCAGTGGTTTCCCGCCGCGTCGCCTTCTCATTCCAAGCCCGAAGGCTTGAAGGTCTTGAGGTCTTCGACTTCGCTGGCGGGCGAGATTTCTCTGGTCGGCCAACTCTGTCGTCGTGACCCCTCGATCGGCGGCCTTGGGTCGCCCCGCGGTCCGCGTCTCTTGGAGCCTTCCGCTCGCCTCTCGATCCGGTCTCCCGGTTCGCTGCGCCGCGTTTCCCTTCGACAAGTGGAGCCTCGCGCCGATCGCGCCGCCCGGCAAGCCCGCCCGCACGCCGACATACCGACGTTCGGTGGATAAGCGGTGGGCAAGGCTGTCGACGAGCCGCGATACGCCAAGCGCAACAAGCGCCCGGAGTTATCCACAGCTTCGTCTGGATCAGCAGGCCGACGCCCGCCGCCGCCACCGGCCGCAGGCGCGCTGGGCAAGCGCCTACTCCGCCGCTTCGGTCGCCTTGGTCTTGGGCGCGCGCCGCACCTCGACGACGCGAACGCGAGCGCCGTCCAGGACCAGGGCCAGTTCGCCGCGCTTCAGGCGCAGGGCGTCCTCGCCGAACGCCTCGCGCCGCCAACCGGTCAGGGCCTGGGTCTTGGCGTTGTCGTCATTGGCGATCTGCTCGAGGTCCGAGACCGTGGCGATCAGCTTGGACGCCACGCCGGCGTCTTCCGAACGCGCCTTGAGCAGTACCTTCAGCAGCTCGACCACGGCGCCGGCGGCCGGCGACGGCTGATGCTTGGCTTTCTCGACGACCGGGGCGTAGGCCTCGGGATCCTTCAGCGCCTCGCGCACAGCGGCCAGCAGGTCCGGCCCGAAGCGCGAACCGGAGAAGCCCTTCGGCACCGAACGCAGGCGGTCGAGACCGTCGGCGTCGGTCGGCGCCTGGGTCGCGATTTCGTCGATGGCGTCGTCCTTGAGGATCCGGCCACGCGGCTGGTCGCGCAGCTGGGCCGTGCGCTCGCGCCAGGCGGCCACGGCCTTGAAGACCGCCAGATACTTGGCCGTGTGCCGACGCGGACGCAGCCGCTTCCAGGCGTTCTCCGGACTGACGTCGTACATCGCCGGATCGGTCAGGCCGCGCATCTCGTCGACCACCCATGCCAGGCGGCCGTCCTTCTCCAGGCGGGCCCGCAGCATCGGGTAGAGCTTGGCCAGGTGCGTCACATCGCCCACGGCGTAAACCAGCTGGGCGTCGGTCAGCGGCCGGCGCGCCCAGTCGGTAAAGCGCGACGACTTGTCGATCTCGACCTTGAGCATCTGGCGGACCAGGGCGTCATAGGCGATCTGCTCGCCGAACCCAGCGGCCATGCCGGCCACCTGGGTGTCGAACAGCGGCGTCGGCATCGCATTGAGGTTGTTGAAGATTTCAACATCCTGGCGTGCGGCGTGGAAGACCTTCTCGATCTTCGGATCGCGCAGGATCTCCAGGAACGGCTCGAGGTCGATGCCGTCGGCCAGCGGGTCGATCACGGCCTCGGCGTTCGGCGCAGCGGCCTGGATCAGGCACAGCTTCGGCCAATAGGTCGTCTCGCGCATGAACTCAGTGTCCACGGCGACGAAAGGCTGGTCTTTGATCTTGTCGCAGAACGCCTGGAGGTCGGCGGTAGTTGTAATCGGCGTCATCAAGTAGCTATACGCTCGCGCAGGGCCGAGTCTGCAAGCGCCCGATGCGCGCAGCGGCCATTTTCTAGTCGTCCTAGCACCAAAGGCGTCACATGACCGACCGGCCCAATGGCCTCACCTACGCCCAGGCCGGCGTCGACATCGATGCCGGAAACGCCCTGATAGAGCGTATTAAGCCTCTGGCAAAGGCGACGCGTCGTCCCGGCGCCGATGCGGCGCTTGGCGGCTTCGGCGCGCTGTTCGATCTCAAGGCCGCCGGCTACGAGGATCCGCTGCTGGTCACGACGACCGACGGCGTCGGCACCAAGCTGAAGATCGCCATCGACACCGACCAGCACGACACGGTCGGGATCGACCTCGTCGCCATGTGCGTCAATGATCTGCTGGCCCAGGGCGCCGAGCCGTTGATGTTCCTGGACTACTTCGCGACCGGAAAGCTGGACGTCGACGCAGCCGCGCGGGTGGTCGCCGGCATCGCCGAAGGCTGCACCCAGGCCGGCGCGGCGCTGGTCGGCGGTGAAACCGCCGAAATGCCGGGCATGTATTCGGAAGGCGACTACGACCTGGCCGGCTTCTGCGTCGGCGCGGTCGATCGCGGCGGCGTGCTGCCCAAGCTGGACGCCCAGCAGCCCGGCGACATCCTGATCGGCCTGGGTTCGTCCGGCCCGCATTCCAACGGCTACTCGCTGGTGCGCCGCGTCGTCGAGCGCTCGGGTCTGGCCTGGGACGCCCCGGCTCCGTTCGAAAAGGGCAAGACCCTGGCCCAGGCGCTGATGGCGCCGACCAAGATCTACATCAAGAGCGTGCTGCCCCAGATCAAGAAGGGCCGCATCAAGGGCTGCGCCCACATCACCGGCGGCGGCCTGATCGAGAACCCGCCCCGCGCCATCGCCGAGGGCCTGGTCCCGAAGTTCGACTGGAACGCCTGGACCATGCCGCCGGTGTTCCAGTGGCTGGCCGAGGTCGGCGGCGTCGCCGAGCACGAGATGCGCCGCACCTTCAACTGCGGCGTCGGGCTGATCCTGATCGTCGATCCGCACGATTTGCCGGACGTTCTGGACGGCCTGCTGCACGCCGGCGAGGACGCCTTTGTCTGCGGCGAGCTCGCGGCCGCCTAAGGAGATCAAGGGGGAGCTACTCCCCCTTGAACACCGCCGTGCGCTTCTGATTGAAGGCCGCCACGCCCTCGCGGCGGTCCTTGGTCTTGAACAGGCGGTTGTACTCGACCAGTTCCAGCGCCATGGCCTTGTCCAACGGCAAGGCCGCCCCGCCGCGGACCACCTTCTTCAAGGCCTTGACCGACAGCGGCGCCTTGCCGGCGATCACCCGCGCGCGCTCCAGCACCTGCGGCATGAGTTCCTCGGGCGGGGTCACATGATTGACGAGGCCGAAGTCCAGCGCCTGGGCCGCATCGATCGGCAGACCGGACATCAAGAGCTCGGCCGCCCGCCGCTCGCCGGCGGCGCGGACGATGTACTGGGTGCCGCCCAGCCCAGGGATAATGCCAAGCCCCACTTCCGGCAGGCCGAGGCGCGCGGTCTGCGAGGCCCAGGCGAAGTCGCAGGCCAGCGCCATTTCACAGCCGCCGCCCATGGCCGCGCCGTTCACCGCCGCAATGACCGGGAACGGACAGGCCAGTTGCGCCCGGATCATCGCCTCGAACATGACGTGCTGATCGGACCAGGCCTGGTCGCTCATGCCGTCGCGTTCCTTCAGGTCGGCGCCGGCGCAGAAGAACCGGCCGGCGCCGGTCAGCACCGCCACCCGCACCGAGGCGTCTTTGGCAAGGCCGGTCCAGAGCGCGAGCAGCTCCTCGCCCATGGCGGTGTTCAGCGCGTTGGCGGCGTCCGGCCGGCTGAGGGTGACGACCTTGACCCCGGGGGACGGCTCGCTGACCTCGATCGTACTGCTCATCGTCCCTCCGGCCCGGCCACGACGCCGGCGTCATGCAATCTGGCGATCTCTCCATCCGACATTCCCAGCACCTCGGCCAAGACCTCGTCGGTGTGCTGGCCCAGGCGCGCCGCGCCGGCGGCCGGCCGCCGCTCCTCCTGGGGAATGGTCCCTGCAAAGCCCGCGGTCGGATAGGTCCTGCCGCTCGGATGGGTCGCCTCGGCGAAGATCGGATTTCCCTTGATCAGCCGCGGATCCTCCGCCGCCGCGCTCATCGGCTGATACGGCCCCCAGCAGACCCCTTCCTTGTCGAAGGAAGGCTTCAGCTCGGCCAGGGTCTTGCGGGCGAACGCCGCCTCGAACAGCGGAAACAGCCGCTCGCGGTGATCAAAGCGCAGGCCCTCGTCGGCGGCGAAGCTGACCCCGAGCTCGGCTTCAAGGGCGGCGACCTCGCGCTCGATCTCAAGGACCTGGGTCAGCCCTTTCCACTGCCGCGGCGTGATCGCCACCAGCATGATCCGCTGGCCGCCCTTCAGCAGGAAGTCGCGACCGAAGGCGCCGAACAGGTCGTTGCCCATCCGCGGTCGATCCTGACCGCCGAGGCTCTCGGCGAGATAGCCGAGGTTGGCCATGGTCGTGCCGGCGATATCCGACAGCGGGATGCGGATCTCGCGTCCCTTGCCGTCCCTCTGACGGGCGTGCAGCGCCGAGACCAGGGCGAACGCCGCATAGGCGCCGGTCAAGAGATCCCAGGCCGGCAGGACGTTGTTCACGGGCCGCGGCTCGTCGGGAAAACCGTTCAGCATCGGCACCCCCACCGCGCTGTTGACGGTGTAGTCGACCGCCGGGCCGCCATCGGCCCAGCCCATGACCCGCGCGCAGATCAGATCGGGGCGCAGGGCGCTGAGTTTTTCATACGAAAGAAAGCCTTCGACCGGAAAGTTGGTGACGAAGACGCCGCCCTCCTCGCCCGGAGCCGCGGCCAGGCGCGCCGCCAATTCGCGGCCTTCAGGCCGGGACAGATCGATGGCGATGGACTTCTTGGCCTTGTTCAGCCCTTCCCAGTAGAGGCTCTCGCCGCCCTCGCTGAGCGGCCAGCGGCGAAAATCCGGGCCGCCGCCGATGTTGTCGAAGCGGATCACCTCGGCGCCCAGCTGCGCCAGATAGAGGCCGCAGGTCGGTCCGGCGACGAAGGCCGAACCCTCGACCACGCGCAGGCCTTTCAGCAGATCGTACATCCCCAGCCCTCAGAACGATTTCGGCATGCCCAGCACGTGGGTCCCCACGTGGCTGAGGATCAGGTTGGTTGAGATCGGCGCTACCTGATAGAGCCGCGTCTCGCGGAACTTGCGCTCGATGTCGTAGTCCTCGGCGAAGCCGAAGCCGCCGTGGGTCTGGATCGCCGTATCGGCCGCGAACCACGAGGCCTCGGAGGCCAGCATCTTGGCCATGTTGGCTTCGGTGCCGCAGGGCTGGCCGGCGTCGAACATCGCCGCGGCCTTGTCGACCATCAGGGAGGCGGCGGTCACCTGCACGTGCGCCCGGGCGATCGGGAACTGGACGCCCTGGTTCTGGCCGATCGGCCGGCCGAAGACCTCGCGCTCTGTGGCGTAGCGGCTGGCGCGGTCGACAAAGAAACGGCCGTCGCCGATGCATTCCGACGCGATCAGGATGCGTTCGGCGTTCATGCCGTCGAGGATGTAGCGGAAGCCCTTGCCCTCCTCGCCGACCAGGTTCGCGGCCGGAACCCGCAAGCCGTCGAAGAACAGCTCCGTCGTGGCGTGATTGAGCATGGTCCGCACCGGCCGGATGGTCAGGCCGTTACCGACCGCCTCGCGCAGATCGACGATCAGGACGCTCATCCCGTCGGAAGGCTTGGCCGCGTCCTCGCGCGCCGTCGTGCGGCACAGCAGCACCATCAGGTCGGAATGCTCGGCGCGGCTGATCCAGAGCTTCTGACCGCTCACCACGTAGTGGTCGCCGTCGCGTCGCGCGAAGGTCGAAATACGTGTCGTGTCGGTCCCCGCCGTCGGCTCGGTGACGCCAAAGGCCTGCAGGCGCAGTTCCCCCGAAGCAATCTTTGGTAGATAGGCCTGCTTCTGGGCCTCGCTGCCATGCTTGAGGATCGTGCCCATGGTGTACATCTGCGCGTGGCAGGCGCCGCCGTTGCAGCCCGAGCGATGGACCTCTTCGAGAACGGCTGTCGCGGCGGCCAGTCCGAGCCCGGACCCGCCGTACTCTTCCGGGATCAGGACCGACAGGAAGCCCGCCTCGGTCAGCGCCGTCACGAACTCCTTGGGATAGGCGCGCTCACGATCACGCTCACGCCAGTATTCGCCGGGGAACTGGGCGCAGAGCTTGCGCACGGCCTCACGGATCTCAGGAAAATTCTCCGTTCCGTTCAAGCCCGCCTCCACCAACGCACAAGGTCCGGCTCCAGCTAGCCGAAAGCTCTCCAAGGGGAAAGCCATGCCGCAACGTCAGCGACGGCTTGAACAAGCTTAAGTGTTCGCGCCCGAAAACTACAGCGAACTCAAATACAACTTCCGCCAATTTGCGAATCGTTAACCAAGTTCTGGCGGAACTTCAGTGCGCTTGCGTTGTTCGAACCGGCATGGACAGCATGAACCGCAATGAACGCTTGCATCGGGAGGCCGTCAGCCTCTGGCGCGCGTTGAGCGCCGACCCGCCGCCAAGAGGTCTGCGCGGCGAACGCCTGCTGGATGCCGCGCTGCACCTGAAGCTGGCCGATCAATACGACCGCTTTCATTCGCCGCACCTGCGACCGAGCCAGATCGTTCGCCCCCGCTGACTCCGGATAAGAGAAGGCCCCGCCCGGCGATCGCCGAACGGGGCCTGTCATGCGGCTGGTCCGCTGGGGGGACCGAGTGGGGCTCGTGGCCGCGCTTGTTCAACGCGGCCGAGGCCCAGCCGTTCCCGATCAGCCGACGATTTGGTCGTCGGTGAAGAATTGGGCGATTTCGATCTTCGCGTTGTCCAGGCTGTCCGAGCCATGGACCGAGTTCTCGCCGACGTTCAGGGCGAACAGCTTGCGGATCGTGCCGTCAGCGGCCTGCTCCGGGTTGGTCGCGCCCATGACTTCGCGGTACTTGGCCACGGCGCCTTCGCCTTCCAGAACCTGCACGACGACCGGAGCCGAGGTCATGGTTTCGACCAGCTCGCCGTAGAACGGGCGCTCGGCGTGCACTTCGTAGAACTTCTTGGCCTGGGCCTCGGTCATTTGAATGCGGCGTTGAGCGACGATGCGCAGGCCGGCGCCTTCGATCACGGCGTTGATCTGACCGGTCAGGTTCCGCTTGGTGGCGTCCGGCTTGATGATCGAGAAGGTGCGTTCGGTCATGTGTTTTGCTTGTCTTATTCTTGGGGAGGCGCGGGTCCCGCGCGGGTGGCGGGCTTATAACCGCCCGATGTGACGACGCCAAGCGTACGACGGTCGCCTTGCACGGCGGTCTCTGCTAAGGCCCCGCCCTCCCATGCTGCAGATCAACGACCTTACCTTCGACTCCTGGGGCCGCCGCTTCTTCGACCATGCGAGCGTCAGCATACCCGTGGGCGCCAAGGTCGGCCTCGTCGGGCGCAATGGCGTGGGCAAGTCGACCCTGTTCAAGCTGATCCTCGACCAGCTGCACGCCGGCGACGGCGAGATCGGCTACCCGAAGCAGGCCCGCATAGGTTCGGTCGATCAGGAGCATCCCGCCACCCCCGTGCCGCTGATCGACACGGTCCTGGCCGCCGACGAGGAACGTGCGGCGCTGCTGCACGAGCTGGAGACTGCCGATCCCGAGCGGATGGGCGACATCTACGGCCGGCTGTCTGAAATCGGCGCCGACCGCGCGCCGAGCCGGGCGGCCGAAATCCTCTCCGGTCTCGGCTTCTCGAACGCCGACCTCACCCGCCCGATGGCCGAGTTCTCGGGTGGATGGCGGATGCGGGTCGCCCTGGCCGCCGCGCTGTTCGCCGAGCCCGACCTGCTGCTGCTCGATGAACCGACCAACTACCTCGACCTGGAAGGCGCGCTCTGGCTGGAAAGCCGGCTGAAGAAGTACCCGCATACCGCGGTGATCATCAGCCACGACCGCGAAATTCTGAACAACAGCTGCGACCACATCCTGCACCTGCTCGACGGCAAGCTGACGCTCTATATCGGCGGCTACGACCAGTTCGAGCGCCAGCGCGAGGAAAAGGCCCGCCTGCAGGAAGCCACCAAGGCCAAGGTCGAGGCGCAACGCGCCCACCTGCAGTCCTTCGTCGACCGCTTCCGCGCCAAGGCGTCCAAGGCGACCCAGGCCCAGTCGCGCCTGAAGATGTTGGCCAAGCTGCCGCCGGTGTCGGCGGTGGTCATCGAACACACCGCCCCGTTCCTCCTGCCCTCCCCCGAACGCCCGCTGGCACCGCCGCTGGTGCGGCTTGAAGGCGTCGCCACCGGCTATGCCGACGGCCCGCCGATCCTCAAGGGATTGAACCTGCGGCTCGACCTGGACGACCGCATCGGCCTGCTCGGGGTCAACGGCGCCGGCAAGTCGACCTTCGCCAAGCTGGTCGCCGGCGCGCTGGAACCCCTGGCCGGCGAGCTGAAGCGTTCGGCCCGGCTGAAGGTGGGCTGGTTCCACCAGCATCAGATCGAAGCGCTCGACCCAAACGACACCCCGCTGGACATCATCCGCCGGGAAATGCCCGAGGCGTCCGAGGCCAGCCGCCGCTCGCGCCTGGCGCAGTACGGGCTCGGCCACGAAAAGGTGGAGACCTCGGTCGCCAACCTGTCCGGGGGCGAGCGTGCGCGCCTGCTGCTCAACCTGGTCGCCGCCGAGAAGCCGCACCTGCTGATCCTCGATGAACCGACCAACCACCTCGACATCGACAGCCGCCGGGCCCTGCTCGACGCCCTGAACGACTACGAGGGGGCGGTGATCCTGATCACCCACGATCGCTCGCTCATGGAACTGGTCGCCGACCGCCTCTGGCTGGCCTCGGACGGAACCATCGCCCCCTACGACGGGGACATGGACGACTACGCCAGGTTCGTCATCGAGCGCGCCAAGCAGGCCGGCAAGGCGCCCACCCAGGTGCGCGAGGCCGAGACGGTCGCCCCGGCCAAGCCGCCGCCGACGACCAGGGCCAAGGCGCCGACCGGCACCGCCCGCCGTCGCGCCGAAGCGGCCGAGGCCTCGCTGGCCCGCGCCAGCCAGGCCCTGGCCCGGATCGACGCCGCCCTCACCGACCCGAAGGTGTTCAGCGAAAACCCCGCCAAGGCCGCCGAACTCGGCCGCCAACGGGCCCAGGCCGAGGCCGCGCTGGAGGCGGCCGAACAGGAATGGTTGGAGGCGACCGAGGCCTACGAGGCGATGAAGGGAGAAGGCTAGAGCCCCTTCCCCTGCCGGCCGAGCCGCCTATGGTTGCGCGATGCCTCCCGCCGACGTGATTTCGCCTCCTGAACCTGGCCAACGCCGCCTGGCCCCGCGCATTCGTGCGCGACTGCACGAACTCTATTTCGGCAAGTCCGAACGGTCGGTGCGCTTCCGCCTGGCGGTGATCGCGATCGATTTCGTGATGATCGCGTTCTTCATCGCTGCGCCGCTGCTGCGCGAGACGCCGGCCTTCCTGTTCATCGACTACGCCATGGCCCTGGTGCTGGCGGCCGACCTAGTGGCCCGGGCGCTGGCGAGCGACAACCTGGCGGTCTGGGTCAGGCGACCGGTCACCTGGATCGACCTGTTCGTCCTGGTCACGCTGCTGTTTCCGCTATGGCTGTTCAACCTGGCCTTCCTGCGGGTGCTGCGGCTGTGGACCCTCGTCCACTCCGAATTCTTCTGGGGCACCGTGGGCCGACGTTACAACGAGACGCGCTGGGAGGACGTGGTCCGCGCGGCCTCGACGCTGATCACCTTCATCTTCATCATGACCGGGTTCGTCTATACGAGCTTCGCCCGCACCGAGGGCATCGGCGGCTATATCGACGCGCTCTACTTCACCATCGCCACCCTGACGACCACGGGGTTCGGCGACATCACCCTGCCCGGGGTCTGGGGCCGGGTGATCTCGATCGTGACCATGCTGACCGGGATCACGCTGTTCGTGCGCCTCGCCCAGGCCCTCTTCCGGCCCTACAAGATCCGCTTCACCTGCCCAACCTGCGGCTTGCGCAGGCACGACGTCGACGCCGTCCACTGCAAGGCGTGCGGCGAACTGCTCAACATTCCGAACGACGACGAGGTCTAGGACCGTGCCCGACGAAGCCCGCCTGATCTATCTGCTGGGGGTGCTGGTGCTGCTCGCGCCCGCGGGCATGGCGGCGTTGCGCCGCCTGCTTCGCAAGCGCGACAAGTAGAACGCCCTAAAGCGCGCGCGCCAGGCGCAGGTTCTCGGCGTGCTCGGCCTGGGCGCGGCGCAGGTTGATCTCCAGCGACAGGCTGTCCTGGCCGTCTTCGACCACGGCTTCGATCATGGTTTCGGCGACATCGGCATCGTCGAACGGGGACGCGACTTCGAACGGTTGGTTCGGCATCGGAGGACCTCCTTGGCTGGTTGGAGAAGTTGTTAAGCAAAGCTTGACGGCAACCAAGCCCTTTCGCGTAACAGGCGCGTGAAATTGGGCTGATTTCACAGCAACTTGAGCGGCCAGACGCCCCGTTGCGACTGTGAACCCTCCTGATGCGGCGCCCACGACGCCAGTCGACAAAATCGCCGCGGTAGTCGTCGCAGCCCGCAAGAAATGTATTGGCTACCGCCGCGATCGGGTCCTACCATCCCTTGGAACGCTGCGTCGCGGTAAGACGAGTCTGCTTTCACTGACCTTCGTCTTCGCAACCGCGAAAGAATGGCGTGTGGGAAGGAAGCGATTGTGCAGCGCACCAGTACCGAGGGGCCTGACTACTTTCACAAAGTCGTCGATTGCCAGTGGGCCTGCCCGGCCCACACGCCTGTTCCAGAGTACATCCGCCTGATCGCCGAAGGCAGGTACTCCGACGCCTACATGGTC
Organism: Phenylobacterium sp.; assembly: GCA_017991675.1. GTDB lineage: Bacteria > Pseudomonadota > Alphaproteobacteria > Caulobacterales > Caulobacteraceae > Phenylobacterium. The sequence goes on from JAGOQB010000001.1 coordinate 270,979, forward strand.
AACTGGAAGTCGAACGTCTTCCCCGGAATCCTGGGGCGGACCTGCGACAGACCGTGCGAGCCGGCCTGCCGGCGCGGGCGAGTCGAGGACGAGCCGGTGGCGATCTGCCGCCTGAAGCGCGTCGCCGCCGACAATAAGGACGACATCACGGGCCGGCTGCCCGCGCCGGTCGCGGTGTCGAACGGCAAGCGCGTGGCGCTGGTCGGCGCCGGGCCGGCCTCGCTGACCGTCGCGCGCGACCTTGCGCCGCTGGGCTACGAGCTGACCCTGTTCGACGGCGAGGCCAAGGCCGGAGGCATGATCCGCAGCCAGATCCCGCGCTTCCGGCTGCCCGAGGAGGTGATCGACGAGGAAGTCGGCTATGTCGCCGGCCTGGGCATGGACCTGCGGCTGGGCGAGCGGGTCGACAGCCTCAAGGCGCTGCTGGCCGAGGGCTACGACGCGGTGTTCGTCGGCTCAGGCGCGCCGCGCGGGCGCGACCTCGACCTGCCGGGACGCCAGGAGGCCGCCGCCAACATCCACATCGGCATCGACTGGCTGAGCAACGTCTCGTTCGGCCATGTCGACCAGATCGGCCGCCGGGTGATCGTGCTGGGCGGCGGCAACACGGCCATGGACTGCTGCCGCACCTCGCGCCGGCTGGGCGGACAGGACGTCAAGGTGATCGTCCGCTCGGGCTTCGAGGAGATGAAGGCCAGTCCCTGGGAGAAGGAAGACGCGCTCCACGAGGACATTCCGATCCTCAACTACCTGGTGCCCAAGGCCTTCACCCACGAGGGCGGCAAGCTCACCGGCGTGACTTTCGAGAAGGTGCGCCCCGAGTACGACGCCAACGGCCGTCGCAGCCTGGTCCCCTCCGGAGAGCCCGACGAGCACTACGAATGCGACGACGTGCTGATCGCCGTCGGCCAGGAGAACGCCTTTCCCTGGATCGAGCGCGACATCGGTCTGGCGTTCGACGAATGGGGCATGCCGACCGTCGATCCCCTCACCTTCCAGTCGACGCTGACCAGCGTGTTCTTCGGCGGCGACGCCGCCTTCGGGCCCAAGAACATCATCTGGGCTGTCGCCCACGGCCACGACGCGGCGATCTCCATCGACAAGTTCTGCAAGGCCGAGGACCTGGCCGTCCGCCCGCCTCCGGGCACGTCGATGGCGAGCCAGAAGATGGGCATTCACGAGTGGAGCTACGACAACGATCCGGCCAACGACGCCCGCTATCGCGTGCCGCTGCTCGACAAGGGCGAGGCGCTGAAGGACGTCCGGCTGGAAGTCGAGCTGGGCTTTGACCGGGCGACCGCCTATCGCGAGACTCAGCGCTGCCTGAACTGCGACGTGCAGACGGTCTTCGCCGAGTCGGCCTGCATCGAATGCGACGCCTGCGTCGACATCTGCCCGACCGACTGCATCACCTTCACCGAAAACGGCGATGAGCCTGATCTGCGCGGCCGGCTGAAGGCCCCGGCGTTGAATCTGGAGCAGGCGCTGTTCGTCTCCGGCGACCTCCCGACCGGCCGGGTGATGGTCAAGGACGAGGACGTCTGCCTGCACTGCGGTCTCTGCGCCGAGCGCTGTCCCACCGGGGCGTGGGACATGCAGAAATTCCTGTTGGAAATGACCCATGCGGGGGGATCATGCCGCTAGAGGCGCTCAACGATTTCGTCGTCAAGTTCGCGAACGTCAACGGTTCCGGGTCGGCCAGCGCCAACAGCATGTTCGCCAAGGCGATCCTGCGCATGGGCGTGCCGGTGGCGGCGCGCAACATCTTCCCGTCCAACATCCAGGGCCTGCCGACCTGGTTCGAGGTCCGCGTGACCGAGGCCGGGCATCTGGGGCGCCGCGGCGGCGTCGACCTGATGGTGGCGATGAACCCGCAGACCTGGGACCGCGACGTCGCCGAGATCGAGCCGGGCGGCTACCTGTTCTACGACTCCACCAAGCCGTTGCCGCCCTCCAAGTTCCGCGACGACGTCACGGTGGTCGGCGTGCCGCTGACGGCGATGTGCAACGCCGCCTACCAGATCCCGCGCGAGCGCCAGCTGTTCAAGAACATCATCTATGTCGGCGCCCTGGCGGCGCTGCTCGACATCGAGATGGGCGTCATCGAGCAATTGCTGGGCGAGCAGTTCGCCGGCAAGGACCGGCTGATCGCCGCCAATGTCGCCGCCCTCCACATGGGCCGCGACTATGTGGCCGAACACCTTTCGCCCCTGCGCCTGCGGGTGCGGCGCGCCGATCGCGTCGGCGATCGCATCTTCGTCGAGGGCAACGCCGCCGCGGCGCTGGGCGCAGTTTATGGCGGGGCGACCGTCTGCGCGTGGTATCCGATCACCCCCTCGACCTCGCTCGCCGAGGCCTTCACCGGCTATTGCGAGGACCTGCGCACAGACCCCGAGACTGGCAAGGCGCGCTACGCCATCGTCCAGGCCGAGGACGAGATCGCCTCGATCGGGGTAGTCGTCGGGGCGGGCTGGAACGGCGCGCGGGCGTTCACCGCCACGTCGGGTCCGGGCGTGTCGCTGATGACCGAGTTCATCGGGCTCTCCTACTTCGCCGAAATCCCTGCGGTGATCTTCGACGTCCAGCGCGGCGGCCCGTCCACCGGCATGCCGACCCGCACCCAGCAGGCCGACCTGCTCGCCGCCGCCTATGCCGGTCACGGCGACACCAAGCACCCGCTGCTGCTGCCCGCCGACCCCGGCGAGTGCTTCGAGATGGGCGCCCAGGCCTTCGACCTGGCCGACCGCCTGCAGACCACCGTGTTCGTCATGCTCGACCTCGACATCGGCATGAACGAATGGCTGACCCAGCCCTTTGAGTGGGACGACGCCCGCGCGCTCGATCGCGGCAAGGTCATGACCTATGACGATCTGGAGGCCGGCCGCGACTTCGGCCGCTATCTCGAGGTCGACGGCGACGGGATCCCCTATCGCACCTATCCCGGCACGCACCCGACCAAGGGCGGCTACTTCACCCGCGGCACCTCGCGCAATCCCTACGCCCGCTACAGCGAGGAAGGCGCGGTCTATGTCGGCAACATGGAGCGCCTGCTCCGCAAGTTCGACACTGCGCGGCGGCTGGTGCCAGGACCGATCGCCCGAAACGCGACGCGCGCCACCCGAGACGGCGTGATCTATTTCGGATCGAGCACGCCGGCCGTCCACGAGGCGCTGGCCAGCCTCGAGCACGCGGGGCTGCATCTCGACGCCCTGCGGGTCCGCGGCTTTCCGTTCGCCGACGAGATCTTCGACTTCATCGCCGCCCACGACCGGGTCTTCGTCATCGAACAGAACCGCGACGCCCAGTTGCGGACGCTGCTGATCAACGAAGGCGAAATCGATCCGTCACGGCTGACCGCCGTGCTGCACTATGACGGCACCCCGATCACCGCGCGCTTCATCACCGAGGCGGTCACCCGGCTGATGAGCGAGCGCAGGCCCATGCCGGAGGCGGCCGAATGACCTACATCACCAAGCCGCAACTGCATCACCCGCAGCTCAAACCGAATGCGCTCGGCTACACCCGGCGCGACTACGAGGGCGCGGTCTCGACCCTGTGCGCCGGCTGCGGCCACGACTCGATCTCGTCGGCGATCATCCAGGCCTGCTACGAGCTGGACCTGCCGCCGCATCGCGTCGCCAAGCTGTCGGGCATCGGTTGCTCGTCGAAGACGCCCGACTATTTCCTTGGCGCCTCGCATGGGTTCAACACCGTCCACGGGCGCATGCCCTCAGTGCTGACCGGCGCCAACCTCGCCAACCGCGACCTCATCTATCTGGGCGTCTCCGGAGACGGCGACAGCGCATCCATCGGGCTGGGCCAGTTCGCCCACTCGATCCGCCGCGGCGTGAACATGCTCTACATCGTGGAGAACAACGGCGTGTACGGCCTGACCAAGGGCCAATTCTCGGCGACCTCGGACAAGGGCTCGAAGTCGAAGAAGGGCGTCATCAACCACGACGCCGGCATCGACCTGGTCAGCCTGGCCCTGCAGATGGGCGCAACCTTCGTGGCGCGGTCCTTCTCCGGCGACAAGGACCAGCTCGTGCCGCTGATCAAGGCCGCGCTGAGCCACAAGGGCGCGGCGTTCATCGACTGCGTCAGCCCGTGCGTGCAATTCAACAATCACGCCGGCTCCACCAAGTCCTACGACTATGTGCGCGAGCACAACGAGGCGGTGAACCGCATGGACCTGGTGCCGGCGCGCGAGGCGATCACCATCGACTATGCCCCAGGCGAGACCGTCCCGGTCGCCCAGCACGACGGCTCGATCCTGCATCTGCACAAGCTCGCCGAGCACTATGATCCGTCGGACCGGGTCGGAGCGCTCGCCTACCTGCAGGCGCGTCAGGCGCTGGGCGAGATCGTCACCGGACTGCTGTTCCTCGATCCCGAGGCGCGGGACCTGCATGAGAACCTGGGCACCGTCGACGTTCCGCTGAACTCGCTGGGCGAGCGCGAACTGTCGCCCGGCGCGGCCGCCCTGGCCCGGATCAACGCCTCGCTTCGATAGGCGGCCGCGCCACAACTCCCGCTGGCGCCTGCAGCCAGCTAACCTATGGTCCTCGGCCACCGCTGATTCATCGGCGGACCGGAGGGGAGCGATCTGGGCATGTGGTTGCTGCGCGCGGCGCTGGGCGCACTGGCTCTGCTGAGCCTCGCGATCGCGATCGCGCCCGAGCCCCCGGCTGCGCCGATGCTCGGCATGAAGACCGAGGTCATCGTCGGAGAGCCGGACACCGTTCCCCTGGCCGGCGCAGTGGTCCTGGACGGCGCGCTCCGGGCCGGCACGCCACGCGACACGGCCCTCTATCGTTCGACATCGCCGGCGGGCGTCCGGCCCTTGGCGCTTGAGATGGGGCCCCTGCAGCCCGCCGATTTCGTCGGGGTGACGTACCAGGGCGCGATCCGCGAGTACGAGACGCGCAATGCGCTCTACCTGCGTTGCTCGACACACCAGCAGATCAAGCCCATCGCCGGCGGCGCCACGGAGGGAACCTACACCGAGACCATCATTCCCCTGGGCCGGGCCTGGTGTCCGGGCGGCGAAGTGTTCCTGCGGCTCGTCGGAACGTCCGAGTTCCGGCATGTCGGCGTCGCCCCGCCTTACGAGGTCTCTGCGCTGAGCTACCTCAAGCAATCCTATCTCGGATACGCCGGCTATCTGCTCTTGGCGTTCGCCGTCGTGTTCGCGGCGTTCTTCACGGGTGGGCTCGCGGCCAGAGCCACCCGCAGCGGGGTCGATCCGGTGCTCGGCGGCTTCCTTGGCCTCGCCGCCGCATCGCTGGCCATGTTCTATCTCTATGCCTGGACGCCCGCGCCTCCGTTTAGCGGCCTCGTGCTGGTCGCCGCGGTGGTGGCGATCGCGGTCGGCGCTCACTGGAAGACTCCCGACCTGGCCAGGTCCGTCTGGCGCGCCCAGAGGGCTCCGGTCTACGCGTGGTTCCTAACAGCCTTCGTGGTGTTCACCGTCCTGCATCTTGGCGCGACCGGATCGGGGGTGTGGGAACCGGCCCGCAGGTTCGCGCCCGCCGTCTGGTCCTCCGACCACCTGTTGCCGGGGCTGTTCGCCGAGACCGTGCGGCTCGGGACCCATCCGCTGCAGACCCCGCCCGGCGACTGGTCGCTGAGCGATCGCCCGCCGCTGATGGCGGGCGGCTACCTGCTGTTCGCCGATCTCTTTGCGCTGCTGCAGATGAACAACGACGGGCCACATCTGCAGCCTGTCGCACTCGGCGTGGGCGGCATAACGCTCTCGGCGCTGTGGGCGGCGGCGTTCTACTGGGCGGTGCGCCGGGCCGCCAAGCTGCCGCCGGCGGTCGCCGCGACCGGCGTCCTGCTCGTGGCGCTGACCCCGTTCGCGCTGTTCAACACCGGCTACACCTGGCCCAAGCTGATGGGCGCGGCGTTCAGCATCGCCGCAGCGGGCTACGCCTTCCGGCTCAGGCCCTCGCCGCGCGCCTCGATCGGCGAGACCGCGACGTTCGGCGGCCTCGCCGGCTTCGCCATGCTCTGCCACGCGGCCTCGTCGTTCTTTCTTGCGCCGGTGGCGCTCGTCTACTTCGTGACCCGCCTGTGGCGCTCGCCCAAGGCGCTGTTGGCCGGCGCCGCGGTCGGCCTGGCGCTGCTGGCCAGCTGGTCGGCGTACAAGGCCACCGCGTTGCCGAGCCAAGATCCCCTGCTCGGCTACGCCCTGACCGGCGAACTGCAGCTCGCCCCCACGCAGTCGCTGCCCGAACGCCTGGCCGCGCGCTACCAGAGCTACACCGCCCAGGAATGGCTCCAGACCAAGGCCGAGATCGCCGCCTATCTGTTCACGCCCAGCCCGCCTCAGGGTCCCGAGCCGCTGGCGCGTCCCCTCGGCGCCGCCGACACCGACCTGGCCGGAGCGCTGCGGCGCTGGGACTTCTACGCGCTCAGCGCCGGCAACCTCGCCCTGATGCTGCTCGGCGCGCTGGCGATCTGGAGCGTTGCGCGCCGCCCCCCCGGCCGCGCGCCGCAGGCCGCGATGGCAGGACGGCTGCTCGTCTCCGTCGCCGGGTGCTACGCGCTGTTCGTTGGCGTCACCTTCCTTGCGCTCTTCCTGCACCAATTCAGCTACGACGCGATTCTGGCGCTCGCCCTGGCGGGAGTGGTCGCTACCGGCGCAACGCCTTGGGGCGGCAAGGCTCTGACCGCCCTCGCCGCGGCCACGGGGCTTTACACGGGCCTCGTCTGGGTCGCCGCGCCGCTGGGCGGGCTGATCACCCTGGACCTTGCGGCGTTGGCGACGCTGATCCTGACCGGACTGGGGCTCGTCCTCGCCTGGCGCCGGGTCGGCGCGGTGTCACGCGGCCGGACAGCCCTCGTCGCGCTCGGCCTCGCCGCGGTCGCCGGAGCCTGCCTCGCGCTTCGGCCGGACGCCGTCGTGCGCCATGCGAGCCCGCCGGACCTGGCCTACATGTCTCGGATCGCCGCCAATCCGGCGGTGGACCCCGCGCGCTGCCGCGGCAGCCTCGATGGCGTCGTGCAACGCAAGGCCGGCGGCTGGCGGGTGTTCGGCTGGGCCTGGGACGTTGTCGCCGGGACGCCGGTCAAGGCCATTGCGGTGCTCGACAACGGCTTGATCCTTCGGGCGGCCGTCGCCGACGATCCCCGCCCCGACGTGCCCGCCGCCCTCCCGACGGTGACCGACGCGAATGTCGGCTGGCGTCTCGATGTCGAGAAACCTCCGCTGCGGCCGCAGGTGCTGGTCACGCTCGCCGACGGTTCGAACTGCGCGCTCTGGGCCGCGCCCTGATGAGCGACAGAATCGTCCCATGCTCCCTGCGCCTGACCGCCAGGCCTAAACCGGCGCGGTCTGTCGGCGAGCTATTCCAAAAGCGTGTTCTTCCATGATGCAGCGTATCCTCGTCACCGGCGCCGCGGGCCTCGTCGGCCAGAACCTGATCGCCCAGCTGGCGCGGACAGGCGAGTTCGACCTGGTGGCCGTCGACAAGCACCCGCAGAACACCACCGTCCTTCAGCGCCTGCACCCGCAGCTGCAGGTGATCACCGCCGACCTGGCCGAACCTGGCCCTTGGGAAGAAGTCGCCGCCGCCTGCGACGCCGTGGTCATGCTGCAGGCCCAGATCGGCGGGCTCGATCCGGAGGCGTTCCGCCGCAACAATATCGTCTCGACCGAACGGGTGCTGGCCGCCGCCGCGCGCGGCAAGCGCCCCTATGTCGTCCACATCAGTTCGTCGGTGGTGAACTCCCAGGCCCGCGACCTCTACACCGAGAGCAAGAAGGCCCAGGAGGCCATCGTGGCGCGGTGCGAGCTGCCGCACGTGATCCTGCGGCCGACGCTGATGTTCGGCTGGTTCGACCGCAAGCACCTGGGCTGGCTGGCCCGCTTCATGCGCCGCGCGCCGGTGTTTCCGATCCCCGGGGACGGCCGCTATCTGCGCCAACCGCTCTACGCCGGGGATTTCGCCTGCATCATCGGAGCCTGCCTGCGCGAGCGTCGGGAGGGGACGTTCAACATCTCCGGCCAGGAGCGGATCGACTACATCGACCTCATCCGGCAGATCCGCGACACCGACGGATCGCGGACGCCTATCGTCAGGATTCCGGTCTGGCTTTTCAGTTTCCTGCTGAAGACCTACGCGATCTTCGACCGCAATCCGCCGTTCACCACCGCCCAGCTGCAGGCGCTGCGGACCCCCGACGTGTTCGAGGTGATCGACTGGCCGGGCATCTTCGGCGTGCGGGCCACCCCCTTGCGCGAGGCGCTGAACGCGACCCTGAAGGACCCCGCCTACGCCGATGTCGAGCTGACGTTCTGACCATGGCGCAGACCGACGACAGACTGCTCGTGATCGGCGCAGGGCCGATGGGGCTGGCCGCCGCCTACTTCGCGGCCAAGGCCGGCTGGAAGGTCGAGGTGCTGGAGGCCGGCGACCGGCCCGGCGGCATGGCCGCGCACTTCGACTTCAACGGCCTCTCGCTTGAGCGCTTCTATCACTTCTGCTGCCGCAGCGACGCCGACACCACCGCCCTGCTGGCCGAGCTCGGCCTGCCGCCGATCCGCTGGGTCCCGACCAGGATGGGCTTCTACGTCGACGGCAAGCTGCACCCGTGGGGCGATCCGATCTCGCTGCTGACCTTCCCGGGCATGAGCCTGGTCGAGAAGATCCGCTACGGCCTGCAGGCCTATCTCTCGACCAAGCGCTCGGACTGGCGGCGGCTGGACAGGATCAGCGCCGCGGACTGGTTCCGCGCCTGGTGCGGACCGCGGGTCTACGACAAGCTCTGGCGCCCGCTGTTCGAGCTGAAGTTCTACGAACACGCCGAGAGCATTTCGGCGGCCTGGGTCTGGCAACGGATCAAGCGGCTCGGCCGCTCGCGCCGCTCGCTGTTCCAGGAGGAGCTGGGCTACATCGAGGGCGGCTCGGAGGCGCTGGTCGCGGCCCTCACGGCGGCGATCGAAAAGCTAGGCGGCAAGGTCCATCTGTCGACCCCGGCCAGACGCCTGCTGATCGAAGCGGGCCAAGTCCAGGGCGTCGAAGCCGCGGACGGTCGCCGGTTCGAGGCCAGCCAGGTGATCTCGACGGTCGCCATGCCCTACGCCGCTGCGATGCTGGACGACCATCCGGATCTGGCTAGCGCCTATTCGCAGTTCGAGAACGTCGGCGTGGTCTGTGTCGTCCACCAGCTGGCAAAGCCGGTCACCGCGAACTTCTGGGTCAACATCTCCGACCCGGCCATCGGCGCGCCGGGCTTCGTCGAGTTCTCGAACCTCCGCCCGCTCGACCGGCACATCGTCTACGTCCCCTACTACATGCCGACGTCCAACGCCGCGTTCGGCCGGACCGACGAGGCCTTCATCGATGAAAGTTATGGCTATCTGCAGCGAGTGAACCCGACCCTGGGCGCCTCTGACCGCATCGCCAGCCACGTCGCGAGGCTGCGCTACGCCCAACCGGTCTGCGACGTCGGCTTCGCCGACAGGATCCCGGATCCGCAGACGCCGGTGGCCGGTCTTCAGATTGCAGACACCTGCTTCTACTATCCAGAGGATCGCGGCGTGTCCGAGAGCATCGGCTATGCGCGGCGCCTGGTGGAGAGCCTTCCGCGTGCATGAGCGCCTGCGCCCATTGCTGAGCCGGCAGTTCGCAGCCTTCCTGCTGGTCGGCGGGACCGCGGCCGCGGCCCAATGGCTGAGCAGGTTCGCCTTCAGCCACGCCCTGCCCTATGCGGCCGCGGTGGTCTGCGCCTACGCGGTCGGCGTGCTGGTCGCCTTTGAACTCAATCGCCGGTTCGTCTTTCCCACCGCGCCGGGCGACCGCCGCGGGCAGTTCATGCGCTTCCTGGCGGTCAATGTGGTCTCGTTCGCCGTCGTCTGGCTGGTCTCGATGCTGCTCGGCGAACTGTTGCTGCCGCGATTCATGCCGCGGGTCTGGGCCGAGGCCGTCGGGCACGGCGTCGGGGTGCTGTCGCCGGCGGTGCTGAGCTTCGCCCTGCACAAGCGCTACACGTTCCGATCCCACGGACCCGCCAAATGACCCTGCAGACGAATGTCGAACGCGGGCCGGGCGCCGTCCCGGTGCTGGTCGTCGACCTGGACGACACGCTGGTGCGCACCGACACCCTGGTCGAACAGTTCGTGGCCCTGGTGTTCCGCAACCCGTTGGCCGCGCTCATGCTGCTGCCTGTGCTGCTGCGCGGTCGGGCCGCGTTCAAGGCGCGCCTGGCGCAGTTGCAGCCGCTGGATCCGGCGGCCCTGCCCTATCACGAGCCGCTGCTCGACTTCCTGCGCCAGCAGAAGGCGCGTTCGCGGCCGATCCACCTGGTCACCGCCGCCCACCAGTCAGTCGCCGACGCCGTGGCCGCCCACTGTGGCCTGTTCGACAGCGCCGAGGGCAGCGACGGCGACCGCAACCTGAAGGGCGTCCACAAGGCCGAACGGCTGGTCGAGCGCTTTCCCGACGGTTTCGCCTATGCCGGCGACTCCCGCGCCGACTTGAAGGTCTGGGCCAGGGCCCAGGGCGTGGTGCTGGCCGGCGCAGCCGCCGCCGTCGCCGTGCAGGCGCGCAGGCTGGGCAAGCCGCTGGAGGCCGAGTTCGAGCGCGACCGCCCGAGCCTGAAGACCTGGCGAAAGGCGCTGCGCCTGCACCAGTGGACGAAGAACCTGCTGGTGTTCCTGCCGCTGCTGCTGTCGCAGAAGTTCACCGATCCGCAGACGGTGATGCTCAGCCTGGCCGCCTTCGTGGCCATGGGCCTGACCGCCTCGGCGACCTATCTGATCAACGACCTCTCCGACCTGGCTTCGGACCGGCGGCACGCCACCAAGCGGCATCGACCGCTCGCGGCCGGGGTGCTGCGCATCGAACATGTCGCGGTGGCCGTGCCGCTGCTGCTGACCGCGGCCGCCGCGTTGGCCCTGGCGACATCGCCGGTCCTGCTGCTGGGACTGGCCGGCTACGCCGTCCTGACCCTGGCCTACACCTTCCGTCTGAAGCGCCGGGCCATCCTAGATGTCGCGACCCTGGCCTTGCTCTACGCCATCCGCATCGCGATCGGCGCAGCGGTGATCGGCACCCCGCAATCGCCGTGGCTGATCACCTTCTCGCTGTTCTTCTTCTTCTCGATGTCGCTGGCCAAGCGCTACGCCGAGATCCACAACCTGCGGGCCGGCGACGTCTCCCGCCCCCTGCCCGGCCGCGGCTATCGCACCGACGACGGGCCGGCGGTCCTGGCGCTCGGCGCGGCCTCCAGCGTCGCCTCGGTGCTGATCGTGGTGACCTACCTGATGGAAGAGGCGTTTCCCTCGAACATCTACGCGCAACCCGACTGGCTGTGGGTCGCCCCGTTGCTGCTGATGATCTGGGTCGCACGGCTGTGGCTGGTCGCCGGCCGCGGCGAGCTGGACGAGGATCCGATCGCCTACGCCATCCGCGACCGTTTCAGCTGGAAATTGATGGGCCCGCTGCTCGCAGCCTTCGTGCTGGCGACGATCGCATGGCCCTGAGCTATCACAGCCAGGTCGTCGAACCCTGGGGCCGCACCCCGCGCCTGCCCCACCAGGTCGCGCGCCCGCAGCATCAGGACCAGCTGCCCGGGCTGATCGCCGAGGCTGCGGGGAGCAGCAGCCTACTCGCCGCCGGCCTGCATCGCTCGTATGGCGACAGCGGGCTCAATCCCGACGGCCTGATGATCTCGATGCGCGGGCTCGACCGCTTCATCGCCTTCGATCCGGCGACCGGCGTCCTGCGCGCCGAGGCCGGGGTCAGCCTCGATGAGATCCTGCGGATGACCACCCCGCACGGCTGGTTCCTGCCGACCACGCCCGGGACGCGGTTCGTGACCCTGGGCGGGGCCATCGCCAATGACGTGCACGGCAAGAACCACCATCGCGCCGGCTCGTTCGGGCGGCATGTGCGCCGCATCGGCCTGCTGCGGTCCGACGCCGGCGGCCTGGAGCTGTCGGCGCAGGATCGGCCCGAGCTGTTCCACGCCACCCTCGGCGGCCTGGGCCTGACCGGCCTGATCGCCTGGGCCGAGGTCGCCCTGTCGCCGATCCCGAGCACCTACGTCGACGAAGAGACCGTGCCCTTCGCCGACCTGCAGGAATACTTCCGGCTGACCGCCGAAAGCGACGGCCGCTTCGAGCACGTCTCGTCGTGGATCGACTGCACCGCGGGCGGCGCCGCGCTGGGCCGCGGGGTGATGTACCGCGCCAACTGGTCGGCCGGCGGGCCGCTGACCCCGCACGCGCCGCGCCAGAAGCTGCAGGTCCCGGTCACCGCGCCGCCGGGCCTGATGAACCGGCTGACGCTGCGCGCCTTCAACGCCGCCTATGGCGCGATGCAGCGGCTGCGGCGGGGGATCGCCCGCAAGCACTATGGCGGGGCGTTCTATCCGCTCGACGCCATTGGCGGTTGGAACCGCTTCTATGGTCCGGCGGGCTTCTACCAGCATCAGTTCATGGCCCCGGTGGAAACCCAGCAAGACGCCATGGCCGAAGCGCTGCGGACGCTTTCGGCCGCCGGCCAGGGTTCGTTCCTGGCCGTGCTCAAGAGCCTGGGCCCGCTGCGGTCGGGCGGCCTCGTCTCGTTCGAGGGCCCCGGCGCCTCGCTGGCCCTGGATTTCCCCAATCGCGGCGAAGCGACCCTGAAGCTGCTGGAGCGGCTCGACAGCATCGTCGTGGCGGCCGGCGGCAAGGTCTATCCGGCCAAGGACGGGCGCATGTCGGCGGCTACGTTCCGCGCCGGCTATCCGCGCTGGCGCGAGCTCGAGGCTCTGCGCGACCCTCTGTTTTCTTCACGTTTCTGGCGACGAGTGACACATGACCAATAACGCCTGGCGCGGCCGCGGCGTCCTCATCCTGGGCGCGGCCTCGGCCATCGCCGAAGCGGTCGCCCGCGACCTCGCCGCCCAAGGCGCCCAGCTGATGCTGGTGGCGCGCGACGGCGCACGGCTGGAAGCGATCGCCGCCGACCTGCGGGTGCGCGGTTCCCCCAACGTCGCGGTGCGGGCTCTGGACCTGGTGGAATCCGAACCCACCGACGAGCTGCTGCAGTCGCTGGCCGACGCCATCGGCGGCTTCGACACCGCGCTGATCGCGCATGGCCTGCTGGGCGACCAGACCCGCGCCGAACAGGACGCCGCCCACGCCGCGGCCCTGATCGACGTCAACTTCACCTCGGCCGGGCTCTGGGCTCTGGCGCTGGCGCGACGGCTGGAACGCACTGATGGCCGCAACGGCGTGGTGGCGGCGATCGGCAGCGTGGCCGGCGACCGCGGCCGCAGTTCGAATTTCGTCTATGGCGCGGCCAAGGCCGGCCTGGCGGTGCTGATGCAGGGCCTGGCCCATCGCAGCGCCCTGCACGGCGGCGCCAAGGCCGTGGTCTTCAAGCTGGGCTTCGTCGACACCCCGATGACCGCCGCCTTGGCCAAGGGCGGGCCGCTCTGGGCCACGCCGCAAGCGGTGGCCAAGGTCATCGTCAAGGGCCTGAACGGGCGTAGCGCCATCGTCTACGGCCCATGGTTCTGGCGATACGTCATGCTGATCATTCGGCTGCTGCCCCAGCCGGTGATCGCCCGGATCGACATCTAGTCGTCCGGGCGGCCGGGTCAGCCCTTGGCGCGGCCTTCGCGCAGACGCTCGATCGGGTCGAGCAGGTAGGCGAAGTCCTGGCGGCGGAAGCTACGGAACAACAGGATCACCCCGCTGAGCGTCAGCCAGGTCACGCCGCTGGCGACGGTGATGATCAGCGGGTGATTGAAGTTCTCACGCTTGGTGTAGTCCATGATGTGGATCATCCAGAAGATGTCCCACAGCCGCCAGGTGTCGTTGCGCAGCAGCGACACCTCGCCGGTGGCGACCGACATGAACAGCGTCGTCTTCCCGGCGTCGGCGAACTCCACCCGCCAGGCCGGCAGGTCGGCGGTACGCGACTCGACGTCATGCTTCTCGACCTTGCGGATCGAAGCGACACCCTCGGGCCCCGCGTAGGCCGAGGCCGCCAGCGCCCCGGCCCGGGCCGCATCGATGACCACCGGCTGGCCGGTGGCCGCGTCGAGCAGCTTGATCCCCGAGGGCGTCGTCGCCTGATAGATCTGGGCCTGGCCGAGGGTTTTGAGCTGGAGCTTGAGCACCGGCTCGCCCAGGGCGGCGGCGACTTGGGACAACGGCAGGGTCTGGGCCGGCAGCATGACCTGGGCGGGCTCGCGAATGGAGCCCTCGCCCGAGACCTTGTGGTGGTCCAGCAGGGCCATCATCGCCCCGCTGATCGACCAGAGCAGCATCTGCAGGCCCAGCACCAGGCCGAACCACTTGTGAAGCGTGCGGATCAGAAACATCGGTCGATCCCCTAGGCCGCTTTGCGCGCGCGGCGCCGGCGGCGGAAACTGTAGAGCAGCAGCCAGCCGCCGGTGGCCGAGGTCGCGACCGCCATCCAGGTGGCGACCCGCAGCAGCGTGTTGTTCATGTCCGTGCGTTCTTCGTAGTCCATGATGTGGAACATCCAGACGAAGTCGAAGATGCGCCAAAGGTCGTGGCGCTTGGCCGAGAGCTCGCCGGTCTGCGGCGTGATGTAGAGGGTGGGCTTCCACATACCCTCGAATTCGACGCGCCAGATCGGCATCTGACGGCCTTTGATCTCGCTGGGCGCAGTGTCGAGCAGTTCGACCTTGGTCACGGCCCCCTCGCCCGCATAGAGCGCCACGGCGCGGTCACGCGCGGCCTTCTCGTCCAGCGGCGAGAGCATCTGGCCGGTACGGGCGTCGAACAGCATGCGGCCAGGAATGGCGTCGACGATGTAGACCGGCTGGCCAAGCTGGGTGTCGAGGCGCACCGAGCGCGTCCCGCCCGGCACGAGGCTCGTCGGCTCGACCAGGCCTTGCAGGGCGATCGGCTGCTGGCGCGGCGCGCGCACCAGGTGATCGCCGTGGATGATGTCGATGTGGACGGCGGTCATGTAGAGGCCGCTCAGCATCCAGAACACCGCCTGGACGGCGATGATCAGGGCGAGCCACTTGTGGGTCTTCCGGGCCAGGGCCGGCAGGCGCATCGTGAAATCTCTCAAATGGATCGGCGTCAGGCGGGCATGGGGTCCCGCCCGACGCCGGGCGCCAACCTAGTTGAACTGGTAGGTCAGGCGCAGGTACGCGCGACGGCCGAGCAGATCGTACGTCATCGTGTCGGTGTTGCCGTCGGTGAAGCTCTGGATGTACGGAGCCTTCTCGTCGAAGATGTTGTCGACCCCCACGGCGATGTCGGCGTTCTCGGCGAAGCGATAGGCGACCTGGGCGTTGTGATAGAAGACCCGCGGCGCTTCGTAGCCGATATCCTCGGGCGCGGCGTTGAAGTCCGTCGCCTTGCCGATCATCTGCACCGAGTAGGTCCCGGTCCACTTTTCGTCGGTGACGGTGAAGCTGGCGTTGGAGCGCCACTTCGGGAAGCCGCCGTTGCCGCCGCCGATATGCCCGTCGAACTGGATCGGTTCGGCGCCCTCATAGGCGGTGATCAGATACTCGCCGAGATAGGTCGTGTTCCAGTCGAAGCTGGCGCGGCGATCGAACAGGTCGAAGTCGTAGTGGATGCCGATGTCGACGCCGGTCATCTCTTCCTTGCCGGTGTTCACCGGGATGGACGAGAGGAAGTTGACCTCGCCGGTCAGCGTGCTGCGGGTGAAGTTGCTCGGGCCGCAGAACGGATGGGTCATCCCCGCCGAGGCGTAGCAGACCGCCAGCTTGGTCGAGCCGGGGATCGAGCGGATCGCATCGGTGATCTCGATGTCGAAGTAGTCGACCGTCACCGACAGGCCGCTGATCTGCGGCGGCGTGAAGACCAGGCCCAGGGTCAGGGTCTTGGCCTCTTCCGGCTGCAGGTCGCTGTTGCCGCCGTTAGTGGTCAGGATCGTGGTGCCCAGCTGCCGGTAACCGGCCGGAACGCCCGAGGCCTGGCAGTTCGCGGTCAGGGTCGCGTTGCCGCTGGTGCTGTAGCCGCTGCAGGGATCGGTCGTGGTCAAGTTGCCTTCGGCCACGCCGCCGAACAGCTCGGGCACGCTGGGAACCCGGAAGCCGGTGCCGTAGGTGGCGCGCAGGCGCAGACCTTCGATCGCCGTCCAGTTCAGGCTGGCCTTGTAGGTCACGTTGCTGCCGAACAGGTCGTAGTCCGAGTAGCGGAGAGCTCCGTCGACATCGAGGCTCTTGATCAGCGGCAGGTCGGCCAACAGCGGCGCCGAAACCTCCAGATAGGCTTCCTTGGCCTTCATCGAGCCGGAAATCGGATCCTGCTGGTTGGTGTTGCCGATGCCCAGCACCGTCAGGGCGTCGGGGTCGCGCCAGCCTTCTTCCTCGCGGTACAGCAGACCGACCGCCGCGCCGACCGGGCCGGCGGGCAGTTCGAAGAGCGTGCCGGAGAAGTCGAGCGTGGCGCTGCGCTGCTCGTTACCGCCGGTGTCGCGCGAGGTGTAGAGGATGTAGTCCAGCACCTCCTTGGTCAGGCTGCCGGCGCCGAGATAGTCGCCGCAGGGCGCGCCGGGGACGCAGTTCAGGGTCTTCTGCACGCGCTCGAGATTGGCGATGTTGCTCATCGCGTCGATGCCGGTGTTCCGGCCCCAGTTCACCGCCGCTTCCCAGGTCCAGTCGCCGACCACCTTGCCGCGGGCGCCCGCCACCAGGCGGTAGGTGTCGGTTTCCTGGAAGAACTGGCGGGGGCCGCCCTCGCCCAGCCGCCGCGCCAGGAGGACCAGATTCTGGCCGGTCGGGTTGTTCGGGTTCGTGGCGCGAATGGTGAAGTCACGCAGCACGTCGGGCGTGCCGTCCGGGTTGGTCGGCCGATGGGTCAGGCCGCCGGGCGTCGCCAGCTGGTTGCTCTTGCGGTGGGTGAAGAAGAACTCGCCGAACAGCTGCACGTCGTCGGTCAGGTCGTAATCGGCCAGGAACGCCGTGCTGATCCGCTCGATCGGCGACACCGCGTTGAGGAACGGGTTCGAATTGAAGCCGTGCTTGGCGCCGTTGTAGAGCTCGAAATAGTTGCCGTCCGGACCAGGCGTCTGGCTGAAGTTCACGACCCGGCCGTCGGCCAGCCGCGCACGGCCGCCGAGGGTGTTGCCGCTGTACGAGCAGACCAACTGGCCATTGCTCTCGCCCAGGCTGCAGGGCGCGCGGCTCGCCATGTTGACGGCTTCGGTCTTCTGGTAGGTGAAAGCCGCGGTCACGCCGCCGCGGTCGCCGCGCATGCCCCACAGCGCGTCGACGGTGTACTCCTCGCCGTCGCCCTCGTCGGTGATGCCGTACTTGCCGGAGAGCTTGAGGCCCTCGTAACCGTCGATGGTGACGATGTTGACCACGCCGGCGACCGCGTCGGCGCCGTAGATGGCCGAGGCGCCGTCCTTCAGCACGTCCATCCGCCCGATGATCGAGGTCGGGATCATGTTGAGGTCGGGAGCGCTGTTGGCGCCGGTGCCGCCGTTCACGACGCGGCGGCCGTTGATCAGGGTCAGGGTGCGGTTGATGCCCAGGCCGCGCAGGTTCACCTGCGCCGTGCCGTAGCCGTTGCCGGTCCAATAGGCGCTGGTCTGGCCGCCTGCGGCCCCGGCCGAAGCGGGAAGCCGCTGCAGCAGCGTCTCGACGTTGGTGATGCCGGTGTTGGAGATCTCTTCCTGGCTGACCACCGTCGCCGGGCCGACCCCGCTGATGTCCACCCGCTTGATGCGGCTGCCGGTGACGATGACTTCATCGACGTCGTTCGCAGCCTGCGCGTGCGCCGGAGCGCTCAACATCGCGCCGCTCAGCATGGCGCTGGCCAGCAGCAGACGCTTAGAAAAACGGTTCATAACCTACCCCCTTTGATCGGCGCCTGGGGCCACCCTCCCGGCGTATCCCAAGCGCCCGCGCGCCGCCGCGGTGACCCGCCAGCGGCTAATGTCTATACATATTTCGGTTCGCGCAGACGGGACCGCCGGCCCAGAAATCGATGACGATGTCTGATTGCATCGACAGCCGGTTCGCGACGACAACCTCCGTCGCCGCACAGCGCCTGGTCAGCCGACCCCCCTGCCTGATCGTCCGCTTCGCCGACGATCGCGACCTCTCTCAAATCACCCCGAACTCACTATGTTGATCCCCCTCCTCTAGGCGCCGATGGCTCGCGGCGCGAGAGCGACCCTCCAGTCGCTCGTTGGGGATACGCGCGCCCTGCCCTCATCCCTCAAAATTTTTCCGGGTACGGCCGGAATATTGACGAGGATCAAGGCAAGGCCTCCGGAGCGCCCTCGCGTTCCGGAGGCGTACGGCCCTATTGCGGGCGGACGGCGGTGATGGTCTGGCCGTTCAGGTCGAAGCGGATCTTCGCCCCGACCTTCATCTTGCCCAGCAGCGCCTTGTCGGCGACCTTGAACGGCATGGTCATCGCCGGCCAGTTCAGGGCCTTGATCGGGTCGTGGGCGATGGTCACCGAGCCGCTCTTGGCGTCGATCTTCTTGACCACGCCCGTGCCTTCGACGCTGCCGGCGGCGGCCGGAGCCGCGTGGCCGGCATGAGCGCTATGGTCCTGGCCGTGGGCCAGAGCCCCGGTCGCGCTGACGCCAAGGGCCGCAACGCCCAGAAGCAGGGTCTTCATCTATTCTCTCCAACAAAGCTCGCGCCGACGGCGCGATGACTAGAACCAGGCGCGCACGCCCAGAACGAAACGGGTGTCTTCGACGTCTTCCCCGGCGGCGCGGGCGAGATCGGCGGTGTCGCCGAACTTCCGCTCGTAGGACACGCCGACATAGGGACCGAACTCGCGGCGAAGCTCGTAGCGCAGCCGCAGGCCGAGCTCGGCGCTGGTCAGCCCCGAACCGAGTTGCAGCTCCGGGACCTCCTGGGCCGCCAGTTCCACCTCGGCCCGCGGCTCGAGGATCAGCTTTTGGGTCAGACGCAGATCATAGGCGCCCTCCAGCCGCGCGGACAGATCGCCCTTCTCGGAGAGGAAGGCCGCGCCTTCCAGTTCGAACCAGTAGGGCGCGACACCTTCGAACCCGACCGTAGCGTAGGTCCGCGAGGGGCCCGGCTCGAAGTCGTGCCGGACGCCGGCCTGCAGGTCGAAATACGGCCCGATGGCGCGCGAGTAGAGGACCTGGGCCTCGGCGGAATGCAGATCGCCGCCGAACTCGCCCTCGCCCGCCGACTTCACCACCAGGCGGTTGACGTCGCCGCCGTACCAGAATTCGCCTTCCCAGGCGTAGGCGTCATCGCCCGAGGTCGGCCGCACTTCGGCGGTGCTCAGCATGACCTTCCAGGCCTTTCCGCCGCCATGCTCCTTGGCGAGTTGGGCCCGCGCTGCGGCCATGGCCTCGCGACCGAAATAGCGCTCGGCGGCGTAGTCGGTCGGGGCCGGCGGCGCAGGCGCATTGCCAGCCGGCGGGACGTTCGCCGGCGCCGGCATGGCGTGGCCCGCATGCGGGTCGGCGGCGGGTGCGGGCGTGGGCATCTGATGCCCGGCATGGGGATCCGTCGCCGCCGGCGGCATCGCGTGCCCGGCGTGCGGGTCGGCTGCAGGCGGCGCGGCGGCCGGGGCGTGATGGTCGTGCTGCGCGGCGGCCGGCGTGGCCAGCATGAGCGGCGTCGCGGCAAGCGGCGCCAGGGCGATCAGAATCTGGCGGTTCACGCGGCGTCTCCTTCCAGGGGACGCACGGTCACCACGTTAAACATGCCCGCGTGCATGTGATACAGCAGGTGGCAGTGGAACGCCCAGTCGCCGCGCTCGTCGGCGGTGAAGTCGAACGCCACCTTGCCGCCCGGCAGCACGTTGACGGTGTGCTTGCGCGGATGACGGCCCGGGTTGCCGGTCACCACTTCAAAGAAATGGCCGTGCAGGTGGATCGGGTGGGCCATCATCGAGTCGTTGACCAGCACCACGCGGACCCGCTCGTTATAGCGGAACGGGATCGGGTCCTTCAGGTGGCTGTAGCTGACCCCGTCGAACGCCCACATGAAGCGTTCCATGTTGCCGGTCAGGTGGATCTCCAGCTCCCGTGAGGGCGGCCTGGGGTCGGGATTGGGATCGAGCGAGACCAGGTCCTTGAGCGTCAGCACCTTGTGGCCGACGTCCTCAAGTCCCTGCCCCGGATCGCCGGTGCGGTCGGCCGGCATCGGCGAGATCATCTGCACGCCCGGGCCCAGCTTGACCTGCGGCGCGTTGCGCGGATCCAGCATGGACATGCCGGAATGGTCCATCTCCATGCCTTCCATGCCGGGCATCGCCGAATGGTCCATGCCCATGTCGCGCATGTTGAGCAGCGGCCGCTTGCGCAGCGGCGGGACCGGCGCGGTCATCCCCAGGCGCGGCGCCAGCGTGGCCCGGCCCATGCCGGAGCGGTCCGCGGCCTCGGCGACCAGCGTATAGGCCTGATCCCCCGTCGGCTGGACGACGATGTCGTAGGTTTCGGCCGGAGCGATCTGAAACTCTTCGACTTCCACCGGAACGACGTTCTGGCCGTCGGTCTGCACGACACTGAGCTTCAGGCCCGGAATGCGGACGTTGAAGATCGTCATCGCGCCGGCGTTGACGAACCGCAGCCGCACCCGTTCCCCAGGCGTGAAGAGGCCCGTCCAGTTGTCCTTCGGCCCATGGCCGTTGATCAGGAAGGTGTAGGTCGACCCGGTGACGTCCATCACGTCCGTCGGATCCATCAGCATCTTGGACCACTCCTTGCGGTCCTTGAACGACTGGTCCTGCCCGGCCAGCAGCCCGGCCACGGTCTGCTTCTGCATGTTGAAGTAGCCGGCGTGCGCCTTCAGCTTCCGGAAGATCTCGTGCGGATGCATGAAGCTGTAGTCGGACAAGACGATCACGTGCTCGCGATCGTACTTCACCGGGTCCTCGCCGGCCGGATCGATGACGATCGGGCCGTAGTGCCCCATCTGCTCCTGCAGGCCCGAGTGGCTGTGATACCAGTAGGTGCCCGCCTGGCGGACCTTGAATTCGTAGTGGAAGGTTTCGCCCGGCTTGATGCCGGGGAAGCTGACGCCCGGCACCCCGTCCATCTCGAACGGCAGCAGCAGGCCGTGCCAGTGGATCGAGGTATCCTCGTCGAGATTGTTGGTGACCGAGAGGCGGACCTTCTGGCCCTCCTTCAGGCGGACCAGCGGCGCGGGCACGGTGCCGTTGACGGTGACTGCATGGCCGGCGCGGCCGTCGACCTTGAACGGCGTGTGGCCGACGGTCAGGGCGATGTTCTCGCCCGACACGGTCGGCAGCGTGCTGGCGACGCCAGGGGTGCCGCTCTGGGCCCAGGCCGGCAGCAGCGCGCTGAGGGCCGCCCCGCCGCCCAGGGCGGACGCCCCGCGCAGAATCTGACGTCGATCCAAGTCCTTCATGGGCGGCCCTTCGAAGCAAAGCCCGCCACGCGCAGGGGAGCGCCGACGGGTCGGGTACAGGTCGTTTCAGTCATGGCGGGAAGAAAACAGGTTCCCATCGTGGGAGGGTCAAGCGGGCAGTCAAAACAGAATACGCGCGCCCGGCCGCTTTCCCTCAGGGTCGCCTGGCCAAATCTTCGACCTCCAGCAATTCAGCCAGCCGCCGACGGGCGCGATAGACCCGCGTCTCGATGGTCTTGGCCGAAACCCCCAGCACGTCGCCGGCGGCCTGCTGAGAGAGCTCCTCGAACACTGTGAGGATCAGAGGCTCCTTGAGCTTGGCCGGCAGTTGGGCGATCGCGCGGTCGAGCGCCCGCCGCTGCTCGGCGGCGATCAGGCCGCTGTCGGCGCGGGGCTGCGGGTCGGGCGCGGCGGCCACCGCCTCCCCGCCAGGATCGGCCCCGAAGAACACGCGCCGCACGGCCTCGCGCCGGCCCCGGTCGCGGCACTTGTTGAGGGCGATGGCTCGCATCCAGCTCGTGAACGAGCGGCCCGAATCGTAGCGCGCAAGGTTGCGCCAGGCGGCGACGAAACTCTCCTGAACCACCTCGTAGGCGGCGTCGGCGTCGCCGACGTACCGGCGCACAAAGCGATAGAGCCACCCCTTGTGACGCCGCATCAGGTGGGTGAAGGCGTGATCCTCGCCCTCGAGCGCCCGGCGGGCCAGCTCGGCGTCCGACTCCTCATCGGAACCCGTCACTTCGCGTCTTCGGTCAGGGCCTCCGACACGCGTCTGTCGAAGATCGCGGCCTGCTCGGGGGTCAGGATCGCCCGCATCTGCAGGATGTGGACGACCGTCTCCTTCTGAAGCTCGCCCATCACATCGTGGAAGTGCTCGATGGCGATCCGCACTTCGGGTGAGTACTCGTGCTTGGCGTTGATGGCGCCCGCCAGCTCGGCGTTCGCCATCCGCAGTTCGGCTTCGCGGGCGCTGCGGGTGATGGAGAATTCCCGCTCGATCGCCTGCAGCTGACGGCCCTGCTCGGCGCTCAGGCTGAGCTTGTCGTGCATGAACTCATGCAGCGAGGGCTCCTTCGTGGCGTTCAGCACGTAGGTGGCGCCGCCCCACGCCCCAAGCCCCGCGGCCAGCGCGGCGAGCAGAACGGTCAGGATCGCGCTTCGCAGACCGCTCACCGGCGCGCTTCCAGCAGGGTCGAAGGCGCAAGCCGGCTGTCCAGGGCGAAGACTGACGTCTCTTTCGGCGCGGCGACGGCGGCCACCGCTGAGGCGCTGCCGACAGCGGCGCCGACAACCAGCGCCATGACCAGCGTCGCCATGCGAACAGGCGCAAACCCGAACGCCGCGGCTCGCTCGATGCGCGCGCCGCCGATCCGCCGCCAGACGACGGGTTCGAGCTGGCTCAGATCACGGTCCAGGCCCTGGGATCGCAGGCCCTCGACCAGTTCATCCAGCGATTGGTTCATCGACGACTCCGAATACGTCACCCCATCTATACGCGACGACCACGCAAATCCCTCAGCTTTTGCCAGATGCATCGCGTCGCCAGGCGCGCAGGGGTTGCATCCACCCCGGCGCCACCCGACGTCCATCGAGTGTCCACAGTCCAGCGGCAACAAGGAGCGCTCCGCCGAGGACCATCCATGCTTGCCGCCGACGCCGCCGAACCAACCCTGACCGACCTGGCGATGAAGGCCGCGCCGTTGCTGCAAGCGCGACTGTCGAAATCCCGCGTTCCAGGCCTGGCCGCAGCCGTCGTGAACCGCAACGGCTTGGTCTGGTCGGGGGCTGGCGGGGTCCGGCGGCGCAGTCAGGAAGAAGCCGTAACTCACTTCGACTGCTGGCACATCGGCTCCAACACCAAGGCGATGACGGCCGCGCTGTTCGCCCGGCTGGTGCAGGCCGAGCTCACCGGCTGGAACGTCCCGCTGGCGACCCTGTTTCCGGACCTGCGGCTCGACGGCGCCTGGGACGCGATCACCATAGCCGACCTGCTGCGGCATCGATCCGGCCTGCGCGACCGCGGTCTCGTCGACGCCGCGTGGATCGCAGCCGCGCGCTCGGCCCCTGCCCTGGCCGTCGACCAGCGCAGCGAGCTGGCGGCGCGGGCGCTGCGGAGCCCGCCGCGTCGCCGCGACCGAAAGTTCGCCTACGCCAACGCCAACTACGTGATCGTCGGCGCGGCGATCGAACGGATCACCGGGCAGGCCTGGGAGGACGCGATGCGCACCTGGCTGTTCGAGCCGCTAGGCATGGCTTCGGCCGGGTTCGGCGCGCCGCGCGGCGACCAGCCCTGGGGCCACCCCAGCCAGTTCGCCGGGCTCGGCGTCGGAGAGCCGGTCGATCCGCAGCGGCCCGAGGCCGACAATCCGGCATTCCTCGGCCCGGCCGGGACCGTGCACATGTCGTTGAACGACCACGCCCGGTTCGCCCGGCTGTTCCTCACCGACGGCGCCGGCTTCCTCACCCGCGCCAGCATCAGCGCCCTGAGCACGCCGGCGGCGGGCGAGGCGAACGACTACGCCTTCGGCTGGGGAGTGATCGCCGAGCGCCCATGGGCTCGCGGGCCGGTCCTGCTGCACGAAGGTTCGAACACGCTTTGGCACTCGGTCGTCATCGTCGGGCCCCAACGCGGCCTGGCGATCCTGACCGCCGCCAACGCAGCCGGCCCGGGCGGGCGCGCCGCCCAGGGACTGGCGCTGGACCTCCTCAAGCTATACGCAGGCGCCGACCGGCCCTAGCTCTCCCGCGCGGGGATGCGCATGAGCTGGCCCAGTTCTGCGCGAAACCTCCACAATCGCCCGGCTCGTGCCCCCCATGGACAACGCCCTTATCCTGATCGTCGAAGACGAGCCCGAAATCGCCGAGATCCTCGACGCCTATCTGGGCCGCGACGGATTCCGAACGGTCCGGGCGGGCGACGGCGTGACGGCTTTGCAGCACCACCGCATGCTGCGCCCCGACCTCGTCGTGCTCGACGTCAAATTGCCCAAGGCCGACGGCTTCGAGGTCCTGGCCGAGATCCGCCGACGCGGCGATACGCCGGTGATCATGGCCACCGCGCTGGCCGAAGACCTCGACAAACTCTCGGCGCTGCGCATCGGCGCCGACGATTATGTGGTCAAGCCGTTTAACCCGCTCGAGCTGGTGGCCCGCGCCCGCGCGGTCCTGCGCCGGACCCAGGCTCGCGGGGTAAGTCATCTGCTGCGCCTCGGGCCGCTGGAGATCGATCCGCAGGCCTATTCGGTCGCCGTCATCGGCGAGGCCGAGACCAAGGCGCTGGACCTGACGCTCACTGAATTCCGCCTGCTGGAACACATGGCGCGGACGCCGCGCAAGGTGTTCAGCCGCGCCGAACTGCTCGACGCCTGCCTCCCGGACGGCGACGCCCTGGAGCGAACCGTCGACAGCCACGTGTCCAACCTGCGCCGCAAGCTCGAGGCGGCCGGAGCCACCGACCTGCTGGAAGGCGTTCGCGGCGTGGGCTATCGGCTGGCCCACCTGGCATGACCCGCCTGCGCCGCCTGCCGCGTCGGCCCTGGAAGCTGAGCGCCCAGCTGGTCGCGGCAATGACCGCCGTCGTGTCTCTGTCGGTGATCATCATGATCGGCGGGATGGCGCTGTACTACCTGATCCTCGACAAGATCCTGCAGCTGCAGATGCCGCCCCAGGCGCTGGCGGCCTATCACGCGATCGAGGACAGCCGCCCGCCGCAGCCCGCGGACTTCCAGGTCCTGCTCGACGTCCACAAGGGGCTGGAGACGCGACTCAGCCTGATGGAGCTGGGCGCCCTGGCCATCTGCGGCGCGGTGGCGCTGACTGCGGGCGTCGCCGCCGCCCTGTGGTTCGCGCGGCGGATCAGCGAGCCGCTGCACCGGGTGGCGGCGACCGCCCGCCGCGTGGCCGGCGGCGACCTCGGCGCCCGGGTCGTGCAGCCCGAATTCGGCGGCGGGGCGGGCGAGACCCACCAGCTGATCGCGGACTTCAATCTGATGGCCGACGAGATGCAGCGCGCGGAACGCGACATGCGCGAAAGCGTGGCGGCCATCGCCCACGAGCTGCGCACGCCCCTGACGGTGCTGCGCGGACGGCTGCAGGGCATGTCGGATGGCGTGTTCGTGCCCGACAGCAAGGGCCTGGCCGGGCTGATCCTGCAGGTCGACTCGCTGACCCAGATCGTCGAGGACCTGCGCACCCTGAGCCTAGCCATGGCTGGCCGGCTCCTGCTGCAACCGGCCAATCTCGACCTCGCTCAGGAGATCGAGGCGGCGGTCGACGCCCTGGCCCCGGACTTCATCGCGGCGGGGCTGACGATTGAGCGCGACCTGCGCCCGGCGCAGGTCCGGGCCGACCCAGCGCGCCTGCGTCAGGTGCTGCTGGTCATGCTGGAGAACGCCCGCCGCTACGCCCTGGCCGGCGGGGTGGCGCGGGTCGAGACCCGGCGCGGCGAAGGCATGGTCTATCTGCGGGTGCTGGACCGCGGCCCCGGCCTGCGCGTCGGCGACGAAGACCGCGTTTTCGAACGCTTCTGGCGGGCCGACGAGTCGCGCTCGCGCGACGCCGGCGGCACGGGCCTTGGCCTGGCGGTCGTCAAGGCCATCGCCGAGGCGCACGGCGGATCGGCGATCGCCTTCGCCCGCCCAGGCGGCGGCGCCTGCTTCGAGATCCGCCTACCGGCCTAGGGATCCACGTAAACTTCACGCGCTCACCACCGCCGCCTGATGGTCCCACGCCACCTGGGCGCCATGATCCCCCTCGCCCGCAAATCCATCATCTACGAGTGGCGGCGTTTCGCGCCCGCCATCTTCGCCGTCGCCTTCTCCGGCGTACTGCTGCTCGCCCAGGCTGCGCTGGCGGTCGGGATATTCGCGACCGTCGCGGTCTACATCGAGCGCTCGGACGCCGAGCTGTGGGTCGGCTTTCCCGGCACGCCCAGCATCGACCAGGGCCGCTACATCTCATCGCGCACGGAATCGCTGGTGCGCATGCATCCCGACGTCGCCCGCACGGAGCCGTTTTCCTGGGCCGGCGGGGTCTGGCGCTCACGCCCCGGCGCCGGCGACATCGCCGTGGTCCTGGCCGGCATCGACCCGCGCGCCGGGTCGCTGACCTTCGCCGACGTGGTTTCGCCCGCCTTGCGCGATCGGCTGAGCACACCGGGCGCTGTGCTGGTCGACGTCGCCGACAAACAGAAGCTCGGCGTCGAGATCGGCTCGTCCGCCGAGATCAACGGCAAGCGCGTGCGCGTGGTCGGCTTCACCGAAGGCCTGCGGGGCCTCGGCAGCATCAACGTGATCTCCTCGCTCAGCACCGCGCGGGATCTCGACCCCGACCTGCACGAGACGGACGACGTGGCCTACTTCCTCGTCAAGCTGCGGCCCGGCGCCGATCCCGAGGCCGTACGCAAGGATCTGTCGCCCAAGGGACCGCTCGCCCGCTACGAGGCGTGGACGGCCCGGGACTTCGCCGACCGGACGACCAACTTCTGGCTGTTCGAATCCGGCATGGGCACCGCCTTCGGGGTCTCGTCGCTGATCGCCCTGGCGGTCGCCATCGTGATCACCAGCCAGACCCTGATGGCCGCCGTCGCCGCCTCCATCCGCGAGTACGCGACCTTGCGGGCCCTCGGCGCGCCGGGCCGGCTGCTGCGCGGCATCGTCCTGCAGCAGGCGCTGTGGGTCGGCCTGGCGGGCATGGCGATCGCCGGGATCGTCTCGGCGCTGATCCTCTGGCTGGCCAAGCTGGCCTACGTGCCGATCGCGCTGTCGCCGCTCATCGTCGGCGGCTGCCTGGGCCTGGTGCTGATGGTGGCCATCGCGTCCGGGCTCATCGCCCTGGGCCAGCTTTCCAAGGCCGATCCGGCCGCGCTTCTCCGGTGAGCCTTCCGATGACCAAGACCTTCAATCCCGCCATTTCCGCCCGCGGCGTCAGCAAGTCCTACACGGTCGGCAAGGTCCGCACGCAGGTGCTGTTCGACGTCGACGTCGCCGTCGAGCCGGGCTGCCTGACCCTGGTCGCCGGCCCGTCGGGCTGCGGCAAGAGCACCCTGCTGGCCATCCTCTCGGGCCTCACCGCCCCCGACACCGGCGAGGTCCGCGCCCTCGACCGCCCGCTCTGGAGCCTCAAGGCCGGACAGCGGGACGCGTTCAGGCTGGAACATACCGGCTTCGTGTTCCAGGGCTTCAACCTGTTCAACGCGCTCACCGCGGCCGAACAGGTCGCCTTCACGCTCGAATGCATGCAGGTGCGTTCCAGCGAGGCCATGGCGCGGGCGAAGACGGCGCTCGAGGCGGTCGGCCTAGGCCCGCGGATGCACCTGCGGCCGATGGAGCTGTCGGGCGGCGAAAAGCAGCGGGTGGCCATCGCCCGCGCCCTCGCCAAGCAGCCCCAGCTGTTGTTCGCCGACGAACCGACCAGCGCGCTGGACTCCCAGAACGGCCTGGCCGTGGTCGGGCTCCTGCGCGAGATCGCCCACAGACAGGGGGCCGCAGTCCTCTGCGTGACCCACGACCCCCGCCTGCTCTCCTTCGCCGACCGCATCCTGCGCATGGAGGACGGCCGCATCGTCGCCGACGAGCGTCCGGACCCCGCGGCGGCGCCCTCCCTCATTCCCGAAGACCAACACTCATGATTATGCGTTTCCTCTCCACCGTCGCCGCGGCGGCGATCCTGACCGGCTCGCTCGTCGCCTGCGGCCAGTCCGAGCCTAAGGCCGAGCCGGCTCCCGCTTCGCGACCCGTCGCCATGGCCAAGGGCAAGATCGACGTCGAAGGCGGCGTCATCCGCCTGGCCGCCCAGCGCGAGGGCCTGATCCAGGACGTCTTCGCCGAGGAAGGCGACCAGGTCCGAAAGGGCCAGGTCCTGGCCCAGATCGACAGCCGACAGGCCGCCCTCAGCGTCGCCCAGGCCAAGGCGGAGCTTTCCGAGGCCCGGGCCCGGCTGCTGGCCGCGATGGCCAGGTCGGACGCCGCCGAGCGCGAAGCCAAGCGCCTGGCCGGACTGGGCGAGGCCGATGCGGTCGCTCGCCAGGAGGCCGACAAGGCCATGGACGAGGCCCGCGTCCAGCGCGGCGAACTGGCCGCCGCCAAGGCCGCCGTCGAAGTCGCCGCGCAGAAGCTGAAGACCCAGGAGTTCGAGATCGAGGCCCGACAGGTCCGCGCGCCGCTGGACGGCCGCATCGTCCGCCGCTCGGCCAAGCCAGGGGACGGCGCCTCGACCCTTAACGTCACCGAGCTGTTCCTGCTGGCCCCGGACTCGCCGCGCATCGTCCGGGCCGAGTTGGACGAGCAGTTCGTCGCCGGCGTGAAGGCCGGCCAGCGGGCCGCCGTCCTGCTGGAGTACGACGAGAAACAGTCGTTCCGCGGTCATGTGCTGCGGCTGGGTGAGGTGTTCGGCTCGCGCAAGCTGGCCAGCGACGACCCCAACGAGCGCCAGGACACCCGCGTCGTCGAGATGGTCGTCGCCATCGAAGGCAGCGACAATCTGCGCATCGGCCAGCGCGTGCTCGTGCGGGTGATGCCGTGAGGACGCTGCTGATCATCACCGCCAGCGCCCTGGCGCTAGGCGGGTGCGCGAGCTTTTCGGGGGGCGGCCAGCCCGTCAGCTCGGCGCAGCTGGCGCCCACAGGCACGACCGCCTGGACCTACGACCTCGGAGATCCGGGCTTCGCCGCCTATCTGCGCCGCGCCGATCTGGGCTCGCTGGACGTGAAGTCCGCCCTGGCCCGGGCCAAGGCCGCAGACGCCGCCCTGCGCGCCGCGCGCTCAGAAGGCTGGCCCGAACTCACCCTGAGCGGCGGGGCCGGCCGGTCCATCCCGGGCGAAGGCGCTTCGCGCGGCGCGGCCGACCTCGACCTGGTCGGTCGCTGGACCATCGATCTCTGGGGCGAGGTGCGCGCGGCGACGGGCGCGGCTCGCGCCGACGCGGAGGCGGCCGAGCTGGACGTCGAAGCGGCCCGCGCGATCCTGGCGATGGAAGCTGCGCGCAGTTGGCTGGCGCTGGCCGCGATCGAAGACCGGCTGGGACGGCTGGACTCG
Organism: Phenylobacterium sp.; assembly: GCA_017991675.1. Taxonomy (GTDB): domain Bacteria; phylum Pseudomonadota; class Alphaproteobacteria; order Caulobacterales; family Caulobacteraceae; genus Phenylobacterium. Next base: position 300,345 of record JAGOQB010000001.1, read on the forward strand.
CGTCGCACCATGGAGACTGAAGGGCTGGCCCTGGTCGAACGCCGCATCGCCGCCGGGCGCGCGAGCAAGGACGAGGCTCTTGAGCGCCGCGCCAATCTCGCCCGCATCGAGGACGAACACCATGCGGCGCTGGGCGAACGACTGATCGCGCGCCAGCGACTGATCGCCCTAGCCGGCGCCTCGTCCGAACCGTTCGCCGCCGTGCCGATGCCGCTGTACGACCTGGCGCCGTTCGCGCCGGACGGCCTCAGCAGCACCGACCTGGAAAAGCGCCCGGACGTCGCAGCAGCCGCGGCGCGACTGGAAGCCGCCGACGCCCGGCGGCTGGCGATGATCCGTGCGGCCCGGCCCAAGCTGTCGCTCGGCGCCGCCGTTCGCGGCCAGGAGGACGGCCTCTCCGGCCTGCTGGAGCGGCGCAGCCTGACGCTCACGCCCGGCGTCAGGATCGAGGGGGCCATGTTCGACGGCGGCCGGGCCGGTGCGCGCGCAGACAAGGCCGCCGCGGAAGCGGCCGACGCCGAGGTGAGCTACCTCAAGGCGATCATCACAGCGGAATCCGATCTGGCGGCGGCGCTTGCGCTCGGCGCCGCAGCACGGGCCAGGCAAACGCCTGCAGGCGAAGCCGTATCGCTGGCGCGCCAGCGGCTTCAGTTGGCCCAGTCGCGACTGGCCGCAGGGACCGCTGCGCGGCTCGACGCCATCGACGCCGAGCGTGCGCTGGTGGACGCTCGCGACGCCGAAGCCAGCGCCCGGCGCGCCCTGATCGACGCCTCGATCCTCGCCCAGGCGGCGATCCTCGGGGGACGCTCGGCCGATGCCAGCCCCACGCTCTGAGGACTTCGCCACGGCTCTGCGCACCCTGCGCCCAAGCTCCACACTAGGAGCTCATCTGCACTCACGCACGGTCGAGTTGCGACCGCGCTTCCGAGGAGATTTGACTATGAAATTCTGGATCAGCCCCCTCGTCGCAGCGCTCGCGCTCGGCGCCACGGCGGCCAGCGCCGAGCCGTTCCAAGGCTTCCACGCCGGCGTCGGCATCGGTGGTTCGAAGGTGCAGTCCGAGGACAAGATCCCCGGCTTCGCCCGCAAAGCCGACAACGACGCCAAGGGCTTCGCCTATCGCGGCTTCGTCGGCTACGACTTCAAGGTGTCGGAACGCATCGTGCTGGGCGCCGAAGCCGGGATCAGCAACGGCGACAAGAAGATCGAAAGCCGCGTCGACACCGCGCGCGTGAAGGTCGATCCGGGCATCGGCTTCGACGTCACCGCCCGCCTTGGCTTCGTGGCGACCGACAACCTGATGATCTACGGCCGAGCCGGCTGGGCGCGTGAGAAGTTCGAGCGCGAAATCCGCTTCACGAACAACAACACCGTGCTGCGGAACGACAAGGACGCCAACGGCGCCCTGTTCGGGATCGGGGCCGAGTACGCCCTCTCCGACAACGTGGCGATCCGGGCCGAGTACGACCGCACGAACTTCAAGGAAGATCGCAAGCGCGACCGCCTGATGGTCAGCGCGGCCTACCGCTTCTGAGCCAATGCGGCCGCGCGCGCTCCCCATTGCGCACGGCCGCAGGGGCGGCCCCCTTGCCCCGGGGTCGCCCCGACCTGCCCGCCCCACTGGACGGGATCGGCGGCAATGTGACACGACATCGAGCGTGTCCTTGCAGGAGCCGTCATGTCCCGGCGAACCACTATCGCAACGCTCGCCCTCGCCCTGCTGGCCGCTCCCGCCCTGGCCGAGCCGACCGCGATCACGATCCGCCCGATCAGCCACGACGGCAAATTCATCGGCGACAGCATGGGCGGCGTCCGGGTTCGGCTGACCGAGGCGGCCTCGGGGCGTGAACTGGCCGCCGGCACGACCAGCGGGACCACCGGCGACACCCGCAAGCTTGTCGTCGAACCGCGCCAGCGCCAGGCGCCGATCCACACCCCGGACGCCGCCGCCTTTCGCGCTGTCGTCGACATCGATCGCCCCACCCTCGTCCGCGTCGAGGCGACCGGACCGCTCGGCAAGCCCGACGCCCAGGTCACGGTCAGCGCCATGCGATGGCTGCTGCCGGGCCAGCCGCTCGACGGCGCCGGCTGGACGCTCGAGTTCCCCGGCCTGGCGGTCGAGCCCAACTGGACCCTGCAAGCGGGCGGACTGGATCTCGTCGCCAAGGTGACGCTCATGTGCGGTTGCCCGATCGAACCGGGCGGCCATTGGGACGCGGCGCAGTACCGCGTGCAGGCCGCGCTCTATGACGGCGAGACCCTGCTGCAGGCCGCCGACCTCGCCTATGCCGGCAAGCCCTCGACCTTCGCCGGCCAGTTGCGCCGGCCGCGGCCGGGCGCCTATCGGCTGCTGCTGACGGCTCACAACGCGACGACAGGCAATGTCGGCGTGTCCGAGCGCACGGTCGACATCGCGCCTTAACCGCGTGCGGTAACAATCTCGCAACGCTCGCGCGAGTAGGTTTCACTTGGGGCAAAACGCCCTGCGGACACGGTCGTCCGCCTCCTGGAACCGAGGCTTCGTCATGCCGCTGAACAGCGTCAATACGAACACCAGCGCCATGATCGCGCTGCAGAGCCTCAACGCCATCAGTACGGAATACGCTCAGGTCCAGCGGCGCATCTCGACCGGCCTGAAGATCGCCGGCCCCAAGGACAATCCCGCCATCTGGGCGATCGCCCAGAACATGCGGGCAGAATCCAAGTCGCTTGATGCGGTGATGAGCTCGCTGCAGCGCGGGCAGTCCATCGTCGACACGGCGATGACGGCCGGCGAGACGATCTCCGACATCCTCTCGCAGATGAAGGAAAAGGCGCTGGCCGCCACCGAGGCCGGCCTCAGCACCGCCAGCCGCCAGGCTCTCAACGACGAATACGTCGCCCTACGCCGCCAGATCGACCTGGTGGCCTCGAACGCCAGCTTCGACGGGGTGAACCTGATCTCGGCAGGATCGACCGGCAACGTCCGCGCCCTGGCCAACACCAAGGCCACGGCGACGATCAATGTCGACCACGTCGACCTCTCCACCACCGGCGGGGCCATTTCCTCGACGCTCGCCGACCTGATGGGCGGCGTGACCTCCGCCGACATCCAGGCCCTGGAAGCCTCATCGCAAAAGGTGTCGGCAGCGATGTCGAAGCTCGGCGTCGGCGGCAAGGCCCTGGACCGCCAGCTCGAGATGAGCGCCAAGCTGCAGGACAGCTACGACGCCGGTGTCGGCAACCTCGTGGACGCCGACATGGCCAAGGAAAGCGCCCGGCTCACCGCCCTGGACGTCAAGATGCAGCTGGCTATCCAGGCGTTGCGGATCGCCAACCAGGGCCCCTCGCTGCTGCTCGCCCTGTTCCGCTAGCGGCGATCTTCGCCCGCACGGCCGGTTTGCCCCTCCCAGCGGCGCTGCAAGCGCCTATATCGCGCTGATGGTTGATCTCTCGGTTCTCGATCTCTCGCCGATCGTCGAAGGCGGCGACGCCGCCCAATCGCTGCGCAACAGCCGCGACCTCGCCCAGCACGCCGAGCGCTTCGGCTACAAGCGCTTCTGGCTGGCCGAGCACCACAACATGGCCGGGGTCGCCAGCGCGGCGACCTCGGTGGTCATCGGCTACGTCGCCGAAGGGACCTCCACGATCCGGGTCGGCGCCGGCGGCATCATGCTGCCCAATCACGCGCCGCTGGTGATCGCCGAGCAGTTCGGCACTCTCGCCTCGCTCTATCCCGGCCGCATCGATCTTGGCCTCGGGCGAGCTCCCGGCTCGGACCAGGCCACCGCGCGCGCCCTGCGGCGCACCCTGGCCGGCGACATCGACGACTTCCCGCGCGATGTGATCGAGCTGATGAACTACTTCGAACCGGTCAAGCCGGGCCAGATCATCCGCGCCGTGCCCGGGGCCGGCCTGGACGTCGAGTTCTGGATGCTGGGATCGAGCACCTACGGCGCCCAGCTCGCCGCTGCGCTTGGCCTGCCCTACGCCTTCGCCTCGCACTTCGCCCCGGCCCAGCTGGAGCTGGCGCTGAACGTCTACCGTAGCCAGTTCCGCCCGTCGGAGCACCTGGACAAGCCGCATGTGATGCTGGGGGTCAATATCACGGCCGCTGACACCGACGCCGAGGCGCAGCGGCTGTTCACCTCGCTGAAGCAAGCCTTCATCAATCTGGGCCAGGGCCGTCCCGGCCCGCTGCCCGCGCCGGTCGACGATCGCGAAGGGCGCCTCGACGAAATCGGCGGGGCGATGCTGCGGCAGAGCTTGAGCTGTTCGATCGTCGGCTCGCCCGAGCGCGTGCGTCAGGGCCTGGCCGACTTCGTGCGCCGCACCGGCGCCGACGAGCTGATGGTCACGGCCCAGGTCTACGATCACACAGCCCGGGTCAGGTCGTTCGAGATCGCCGCTCAGGCGCGCGATGAACTCGCGCGCCTGGCGGACGCGCCGGCCTAGCTGTTGTCTTCGACCTCAGCGCCCGGGCCGTTCTTCTTGATGGAATCGATCGCGTTCTGAGCGCTCGCCTTCGACGAATAGCCTTCGGTCGAGAACATCGTTTCGCTGTTGAACTTGAAGCGAACCCGGAATTCTCCGGCCTTGTCCTTATAGATTTCGAACTTGTGCGCCACAGGTCGTCTCCGTTTGACGATTGAACATGCCCGTCCCCTGCCGGGCAGACTTAGGCGCCGCCCCCTTCAGGTCAAGCCTGATCCCGGACCGCGCGCCACACTATGGCCACGCTTGGATGATGGCTTTGCGACAGGCGGTCGTGCGCCCCATCTAATCAGTCAGACTGCGTCGCCCCCTCGACTGGAGCCCGTCATGCGCGCCCTGCTTTTCACCGCCTTCGCCACCTTCGCACTCGTCGGTTCGGCGCTCGCCGAGCCCATGCCCACCGTCGCCGGGGTCGAGGTCAGGCTCAGCCCCGAGCTGCAGAAGAAAGCCGCCGAGGAATATGGCGTGCGCGACGTCGAACGACTCGCCGCCGAACTGCGCAAGGACGTCGAGCGCGAGATGCGTCGCACCGGCGTTCTCGCCGGCGGCCGGCTGGAACTGACCCTCGTCGACGCCCGTCCGAACCGGCCCACCTTCAAGCAACTCGGCGACACGCCCGGCCTGTCGATGGAGAGCTTCGGCGTCGGCGGCGCCAAGATCGAGGGCCGGGCCATTTCGGTCGACGGCGAGGTCACTCCGGTCCGCTACGACTGGTACGAAACCGACATTCGCCAGTCGCGGCTGACGACCACCTGGTCGGACGCTGAGTACGCGATCAACCGCTTCGCCTATCAACTGGGCCGCGGCAATGTGTACGCACGCCGATAGCGCGGAAAGGCCTTGCCACCCTAGGGGCTGAGGGTTCATCACATCGCGCCGCTCGCCGGACGCATGTAGATCCGGTAGCGCCTAGGGGATGAGTGAAATGACCGCAAAGGCGGAACGGCGTTCCAACTGGACACTGGCGGCCCTGGCCGCGCCGTGTCTTCCGCTCGCGGGCCTTGGCCTGCCGCTTGTGGTCTATCTCCCCGAGTACTACGCGAACGAACTGGGCCTCAGCCTCGGCGCCGTCGGCATGGCGTTCATGCTCGTGCGCCTGCTGGACATGGCCTTCGACCCCTACATCGGCGGCGTCATGGACGGCACCCGGTCGCGGTTCGGCCGGTTCAAGCTGTGGTTCGCGATCAGCGCCCCGCTGCTGATGCTGGCTTCCTACATGCTGTTCATGGCCAAGCCCGGAGTGTCCACGGGCTATCTCTGGCTCTGGCTGCTGGTGGTCTATGCCGGGGTCTCGATCGCCGGCCTGTCGCAGCTGGCCTGGGCCGCAGTTCTTTCACCGCAGTATGACCAGAGATCGCGGATCTATGCCTGGTGGCAGGCCGGCAATGTCGTCGGCATGATCTTCGTGCTCACCCTGCCCGCGCTGCTGCCGATGCTCGGCGTGACCGGGCACCGCGCCGGGGTGCAGGCGATGGGCTGGTTCATCGTCGTGCTGTTGCCGATCACCGTGGGCCTGGCCCTGTGGCGCGTCCCCGAGCCCCCGGTGGTTTCCGAGGTCAAGAAGTCGGGCTTCCGCGAGTACCTGGCGCTGTTCAAGCGCCCGAGCGTGGTCCGCATCCTGGTCGCCGACCTGCTGATCGGCACCGGGCCGGCGATCACCGGCGCGCTGTTCTTCTTCTTCTTCGGCCGGGTGAAGGGCTTCACCCACGCCGACGCGAGCCTGCTGCTGCTGATCTATTTCATCGGCGGCCTGGTCGGCGCGCCGCTGTGGACCTGGCTCTCGTACAAGATCTCCAAGCACCGGGCGCTGGCCGTCTCCGGCGTCGTCTACGCCGTCCTGACCCTGTGCGCGCTGCTGATTCCGCAAGGGGCGATGATCCCGGCGGCCACCCTGATGTTTATGATCGGCGTGCCCTACGCCGCCGGCGCCTTCCTGCTGCGGGCGATGATGGCCGACATCGGCGACGAGGAGCGTCTGGCCAGCGGCGTCGACCGCACCGGCCTGCTCTACGCGATCCTGTCGGGCACCGTGAAGGTCGGCTCGGCCGCCGCCGTCGGCATCAGCTTCCCGCTGCTGCAGGCCATGGGCTTCGATCCCAAGGGCACGGGCGTCGACACCGGCCTGCAGGGCCTGGCCATCCTGTTTGCGGCGGTGCCCGCGGCCATGTCGATCGCCGCCAGCGTCATCGTCTGGGGCTTCCCGCTGACCTCCGAACGCCACGCCGAGATTCGCGCGGCCCTGGCGGCGCGCGATATGAAGGACGCTAAACTCGCCGAGGCCGCCGAATAATCCATGAGCTCCAATCCCAGCGATCAGCGCCCCATCGACCGCCTGCTGTCCATCATGGCGCGGCTGCGCGACCCTGACGGGGGCTGCGCCTGGGATCTGGAGCAGACCTTTGCGACCATCGCGCCCTATACGGTCGAGGAAGCCTACGAGGTCGCCGACGCCATCGAGCGCGGCGACCTGAACGACCTGCGCGAGGAACTGGGCGACCTGCTGCTGCAGGTCGTGTTCCACAGCCGCATGGCCCAGGAACAGGGCGCCTTCGCCTTCGACGACGTGGCCGACGCCATCTCCGAGAAGATGATCCGCCGCCACCCGCACGTGTTCGGGCAGGACGAGCAACGCACCAGCGCCGAACAGACCCGTGCCTGGGAGGTCATCAAGGCCCAGGAGCGGGCCAAGAAGGGCAAGAACCAGAGCCTGCTGGACGACGTGCCGACCGGCCTGCCCGCCCTCACCCGCGCCGTGAAGCTGACCGCCCGCGCCGCGCGCGTCGGCTTCGACTGGCCGGACGTCTCGTTCGTGCTCGACAAGCTGCGCGAGGAGACCGCCGAACTCGAACATGAGATCGCCGCCGGCCGCGACGTCGCCCGGATGCGCGACGAACTGGGCGACATCCTGTTCGTCTGCGCCAACCTGGCCCGCAAGCTGGACCTCGAGCCCGAGGACGCGCTGCGCTCGACCAACGCCAAGTTCGTGCGTCGCTTCCAGTTCATCGAGGCCGAACTGGCCAAGCGCGGCAAGAGCGCCGACCAGTCCGACCTCGCCGAGATGGACGCGCTCTGGGATGCGGCGAAGCTGGTCGAAAAGGCCTAGAGCGCCGTCAGCTCCGCCTTCGGGAACTGCTGCTCGAACTGGCCCAGGGCCTGGGCGCCCAGCCGCACGGCGATGCGAACCGAGCCGTCCTCCTCGTCGACGCGGTCCATGACCCGGCCGTGCCGGTAGAGCCACGCCATCGCCGCGCCATCGGCCGCCGTCAGCTTCACCGACACCGGCGGCGCGTCGTCGACCAGCCGCGCGATCGCCGCTAGCAGCGCATCGCAGCCCTCGCCGCTTACCGCCGAGACCATGACCGCCGGCGGGTGATGGCGCCGCGCGTCGCCGGCCACCTGCTCGCGGTCCTCTGGCTCCAGCAGGTCGGCCTTGTTCCAGACCTCGATGACGTTGCGTTCCTCGACATCGACGCCCAGCCGGTCGAGCACGGTGCGGACGTCCTCGGCCTCGGCCTCGGTCTCCTCGCTGGCGATGTCGCGGACATGCAGGATGACGTCGGCTTCCTTCACCTCCTCGAGGGTGGCGCGGAAGGACTCGACCAGTTCGTGCGGCAGATCGGAGATGAAGCCCACGGTGTCCGACAGGATCGCCGGGCGGCCATCGGGCAGGTCCAGCATCCGTAGGGTCGGGTCGAGGGTGGCGAACAGCATGTCCGCCGCCATCACGTCCGCCTTGGTCAGGCGGTTGAAGAGGGTCGACTTGCCGGCGTTGGTGTAGCCGACCAGGGCCACGGCCGGGAACGGGTGGCGTTGGCGCGCGCCGCGCTGGAGGTTGCGGGTGCGCCGCACCTCGACCAGCTCGCGCTTCAGTTTGCCGATCTTCTCGGCCAGCAGCCGGCGGTCGGTTTCGATCTGGGTTTCCCCCGGACCGCCCATGACCCCGAAGCCGCCGCGCTGGCGCTCCAGGTGGGTCCAGGTGCGGACCAGCCGCGACCGCTCGTACGACAGCCGGGCCAGTTCGACCTGCAGAATGCCTTCGCGGGTCCGGGCGCGCCGGGCGAAGATCTCAAGGATCATCCCCGTGCGGTCCATCACCTTGACCTGCCAAGCCTTCTCCAGATTGCGCTGCTGGACCGGCGTCAAGGCGTCGTCGACGACCGCGACGTCGACCTGGAGCTGGAAGCAGAGCTCCCCGATCTCGTCGACCTTGCCGCTGCCGAACAGCGTCGCAGGCGTGCGCTTGCGCAGGGGCGCGATGATCGCGTCCCGGATTTCCAGGTCGAGCGCCAGCGCGAGGCCCACGGCCTCGTCCAGACGCGCCTGTGAGCTGCGCGCCGAGTCGCGGCCGTCTCGCTGGGGATGAATAACGAGCGCCCCCTGAGGGGGCGCTTCACGATCGATGGACTTGGAGGTCAATCGCCCTCGTCTTCCGCCGGTTCATAGAGCTGAACGGGCTGGGCCGGCATGATGGTGGAAATGGCGTGCTTGTAGACCAGCTGCGACTGGCCGTCGCGGCGCAACAGCACGCAGAAATTATCGAACCAGCTCACGACGCCCTGCAGCTTCACGCCGTTCACCAGGAAGATCGTCAGCGGCGTCTTCGATTTGCGGACGCTGTTCAGGAACGTGTCCTGGAGGTTCTGTTTCTTTTCGTTGCCGGACATGGCTTGTCGCCCTTTTCTCTGTTCCGGGAGGCAACACGCCTCCCACACACATGCATGAGGCTAGACCGGCGGATATGACCGGCGCAATCGCGCCGCTCGCATCAGACGGCCGTCGCCCTTGCGCGCTCGATATAGAGGCGCCGGAGCTTCATCGCCACCGGTCCGACCTCACCATTTCCGATCGGCTTGTCGTCGACCGCCACGACGGGCAGCACCAGGCTGCCCGCGCCGGTGATGAAGGCCTCCTTCGCCGCGACCGCCTCGGCGGGCGTGAACGGCCGCTCGTCGACCTTCATGCCCTCGTCGCGCAGGACCTCCAGCAGCGTGCGCCGGGTGACCCCGCGCAGGATGTTGGCGTTGGTGTCGCGGGTGCGCAGCGCGCCGTCGGCGTCGATGATCCAGGCGTTGGACGAAGCCCCCTCGGTGACGAAGCCCAGTTCGTCGACGAACCAGGCCTCGGCCGCACCCCGCTCCTTGGCCGCCTGCTTGGCGAGCGCGTTGGGCAGCAGGCCGACGGTCTTGATGTCGCACCGGCCCCAGCGGTTCTCGGGGGTGGTGATGACCTTCACGCCCTTGGCGGCCTTGGCCTCGGTCGCCGCGCGATCCACCGGCGAGACGGTGATCACCACGCTCGGGGCCACCGGCTGGTCGGGGAACGCGTGGCCGCGTGGCGCAACGCCGCGGCCGACCTGCAGGTAGAGCAGCCCTTCACGGATCCGGTTGCGGCGCACCGCCTCGCGCAGGACGATGGTCAGGGCCGCGCGGCTCATCGGCATCGGGATACGCAGTTCGGAAAGGCTGCGCTCCAGGCGCGCGAAGTGCCCCTCGGCGTCGGCCAACTTGCCGTCGAACAGGGCCCAGACCTCGTAGACCGCATCAGCCAGCTGGTAGCCACGATCCTCGATGTGCACCACGGCCTCGCCGTGCCGCACGAACTGCCCGTTCACATAGGCGATACGCCCCACCTTACGCGTCCTCTTCTTCCATAGGCCTGGCGCCCGACAGGCCCAGGGACTTCAGTTTGCGGTGCAAGGCCGAGCGCTCCATGCCGATGAAGGCCGCGGTCCGCGAGATATTGCCGGAGAAGCGCAGCATCTGGGCGTTGAGGTACTCGCGCTCGAACACCTCGCGCGCCTCGCGCAACGGCAGGGCGATGATCTTCTCCGCGCCCAGGCTGGACGGCTGGTCGTTCACCACCGCGTCATTGGGCAGCATCTCGGCGCTGATCGGCTCGCCAGGATCACCGGCCGCCAGGATCAGCATGCGCTCGACGTTGTTGCGCAGCTGGCTGAGGTTGCCCGGCCAGGCCCGCACCTGCAGCGCGGCCAGCGCGTCGTCGGCCAGCCGGCGGCGCGGCATGCCGGTCGCCTCGCAGATCCGGTTGACGAAGTAGTCGATCAGCTCGGGGATGTCCTCGCGCCGCTCCGACAGCCCCGGGACGCTGACCGGCACCACGTTCAGGCGGTGGAACAGATCCTCGCGGAAGCGGCCCGCATTGATCTCCTCGCGCAGATCGCGGCAGGTCGAGGAGACCACCCGAACATCGACCTGCACGTCCTGCTCTCCGCCCACGCGGCGGAATCGCTGCTCCACCAGGACCCGCAGGATACGGCTCTGGGTCTCGCGCGGCATGTCCGCCACTTCATCGAGGTATAGCGTCCCGCCATGGGCGCGCTCGAAGACGCCGATCTTGGCCGGCCGGCCGCCCTCCAGCTCCTCCCCGAACAGCTCGGTGTCGACGCGTTCAGGCGTCATGCCGGCGGCGCTGATCACCACGAACTCGTTGCGGGTCCGCGGGCTGGCCGCATGGATCAGCCGCGCCACGGTCTCCTTGCCCGAGCCGGGCGGGCCGGCGATCAGCACCCGGCTGTTGGCCGAGGCGAGCTTGGCGATCAGGCCGCGCAGTTGCTGGGTGACCACCGACTTGCCGATCAGCCCGTCGGGCTGGATCGTCTGGGCGCGCAGGCGGCGGTTCTCGCGCTTGAGATTGCTGGTCTCCAGCGCCCGCTCGACGCAGAGCAGCAGCCGGTCGGACTTGAACGGCTTCTCGAGGAACTCGTAGGCCCCGCGCTTGATGGCGCTGACCGCGGTTTCGATGTTGCCGTGCCCGGAGATCATGATCACCGGGATGTCGGCGTCCAGGGTCTTGACCAGGTCGAGCAGCTCCAGCCCGTCCATCCCCCCGCCCTGCATCCAGATGTCGAGGATCAGCAGGGCCGGCTTGCGCGACTTGATGGCGGCCAGCGCGCTCTCGGAGTCGTTGGCCGTGCGCACCGCGTAGCCTTCGTCCGACAGGATGCCTGCAACGAGCTCGCGGATGTCCGCCTCGTCGTCGACCACCAGTACATCAGCCGCCATCACATCACTCCTGCGTCTTGAGCTCTTGGCTCAGGTCCGGCGGCGGCGTCGGACGCGCCCGGCGCCGCCGTGGGAAGTTTCAGCACTGCACGGGCGCCGCGTCCGCCCGTCGCATCGGTCAAAATCAGTTCGCCGCCATGGTCTTCCAGGATCCGCTTGACGATCGCCAGACCCAGCCCCGTGCCCTTTTCGCGGGTCGTCACATAGGGCTCGGTCAGGCGGTCGCGGTCCTTGTCCGGCAGGCCGACGCCGTTGTCCTCGACGATCACCTGCACCCCCTGCTCGTCGGCGATCAGGCGCGCGGTGATCCGGCCCTTGGGCTCGGGCTCGACGGCGACGCGCGCCGCCACGGCCTCGGCCGCGTTCTTCAGGATGTTGGTCAGCGCCTGGGCCAGCATCCGGCCGTCGGCGACCAGCGTCACGTGCGGGGTCGGGTCGAGCAGCTCGACCTCGATGTCCGGGGCGGCGACCCGCTGGGCGAACACTGCGGCGCGGACCAGTTCGGCGCCGTCCTGCGCGGCGAACTTCGGGGTCGGCATCCGGGCGAAGGACGAGAACTCGTCGACCATCCGGCCGATCCCGTCGACCTGGCGCACGATGGTGTCGGTGCAGCGATCGAAGGTCTCGAGATCCTCGACCGGCACGTCCTTGCGGAACTTGCGGCGCAGGCGCTCGGCCGACAGCTGGATCGGGGTCAGCGGGTTCTTGATCTCGTGGGCGATCCGGCGGGCGACATCGCGCCAGGCGGCGTTCCGCTGGGCCGAGACCAGGCGAGTGATGTCGTCGAAGGTCAGCACCAGCCCGCCTTCCGAACGGCTGGCGCGGACGCGCAGCCGGTGGGTTTCGCGAGCCCGCGCCACATCCACCTCAGCCTCGGATTCGCCGGCCTGATCGGCGCGATCGGCGATGGCGACGAATTCCGGCGCCACCTCGGCCAGCCGCCGGCCGCTGGTCTGGCCCTCGACCAGGTCGAGCAGGATGCGCGCCTGGCGGTTCACCGCCGAGATCCGGCCGTCGGAATCCAAGCCGATGACCCCGGCCGAGACCTCGGCCAGCACGGTCTCGATGAACTGGCGCCGTTCCTCGGCCTCGTCGCCGGCGCGCTTCAGGGCCGCCTGCTGGGCCTGAAGATCGTGCGTCATGCTGTTGAAAGCGCGGGACAAGACGGCCAGCTCCTCAGGATCCTCGGAGGTGTCGACCCGCGCGTCGAGATCCCCGCCCGCCACCCGCCCGGCGGCCTGCACCAGCCGCCCGACCGGGGCCGAGATGGCGCTGGCCGCGCCCATGCCCAGCCACACGGCCCCGACCAACACCAGCATCGCCGTTTCGATGTAGGAAAGCGCGAAAACCCGTTGAATTCGCGCGCGACTTTCCGCCGCCTCGCGATAGGCGGTAACCGCCCGGTCGGCCTCGTGCAGCTGGTCGACGATGCCGGCCTGAACCGGGCGCGTCACATAGAGATAGGCGTCGGGATAGGCGGTCAGCCGGGTCAGCGCGCGCGTAAGGTTCGGCGACACCGAGATCGACCCCTCGTCGGCGGCCGCGAAGCTGGACGGCGGCGGCGCCTGGAAGCCGACCACCCCGACCGCCTCGGCCCGCGCCAGGATCCGCCCCTCGCGGTCGATCAGATAGGCGGCCGGAAACGCGTGGTAGGAGGCCTGATAGGCCAGGAAGTGGCTGAAGGTGACCGGGCTGACCTGCAGCGCCGGGGCGGCGCGGTTCAGGTCGTTGGCCATCAGGGTCACGTGCTCCTCGACGAACTGGCTCTGGTCGTCGACATAGGACCGCATCACGGTCGCCGAGTTCTCGACCACGGTCTGGACGCGTTCGGAGAACCAGTTCTCCACCCCGCGGTTGACCAGCACCGTGTAGAACAGCGCCACGACCATCGCCGGGGCGACCGCCGCCAGCGCGAACAGGGTCACGAACCGCACGTGCAGCCGCGCCGCCGGATCCACCGACCGCGCCCGCAGCATCGTCGCCACCCGGAAGCCCACCTGCGCGGCGAGCGCCAGGATCAGCACCAGGTTGAGGCCCAAGATCGCCAGGATGTTCTTGGAGGCCGGAGCCAGCGGCCCCGTCTCGGGCGGCGAAGCGGCCAGCAGGATCGCCACCGCCGTGAGCACCGCGGCCAGGGCGTAGCCCCCGCCGAGCACATAGCGTGATTGCAACGCCCGCCAGAACCGCGCGGCGGGCGTCGCGTGAGTTCCGCCATCGTGACTCAGAAACGCCATTGCAGCGGCGACCCTAACCACCTGTGCCCCAAATTCAACACTGATGTTGCGCTCAGGCTTCACAGTCGCCTGACAGCCGCCTGGGGATGACAGCGGTCTGCGAGTGCGCTATCGGTGGCGGCGATGATCCTCGCCACCAGCCAATATTCGTTTTGGTATTTTGGCTATCCCGATGCCGCTGGCGGAGGAAGGGGATCGCGCGACAGCACGCTGTCATAGGACGCAAGACCCACCCAGCCGCCAGCACCTGGCGGCTTTTCTTTTGCGCCGCCGGAGCCTGAAATCACCCGGAGCGCAACCGTGAACACCGACGACCTACGTATCCTCGACATCAAGCCCCTCGCCTCGCCGGCGCAGGTTATGGGCGACCTGCCGGCCAGCGACGCCGTCGGCGCACTCGTGTCGGACAGCCGACAGAAGATCCACCAGATCCTGCACGGCGCCGACGACCGGCTGGTGGTGGTCATCGGCCCCTGCTCGATCCACGATCCAGTCGCGGCCATGGACTATGCGCGGCGACTGGCCGCACAGCGCGCCCGCTTCGAGGGTCAGCTCGAAATCGTCATGCGGGTCTATTTCGAAAAGCCGCGCACCACCGTCGGCTGGAAGGGCCTGATCAACGACCCGCATCTCGACGGCACCTTCCGCATCGACGAGGGCCTGCCGCTGGCGCGCAAGCTGCTGCTGGAGGTCAACGCGCTCGGCTTGCCCGCCGCGGTCGAGTTCCTCGACGTGACCACGCCGCAGTACCTGGCCGACCTGGTGGCATGGGGGGCGATCGGCGCGCGCACCACCGAGAGCCAGATCCACCGCGAGATGGCCTCCGGCCTCTCCTGCCCGATCGGCTTCAAGAACGGCACCGACGGCAACCTGCGCATCGCCGTGGATGCGGTGAAGGCCGCCAGCCAGCCGCACCATTTCCTGGCCATCGGCAAGGACGGCCGCGCCGCCATCGCCGCCACCCGCGGCAATGACGACAGCCACGTGGTCCTGCGCGGCGGCAAGGCCCCGAACTACGACGCCGCCGGCGTCGCCGCGGCCTGCGCGGAGCTGGCCGCCAGCGGCCTGCGCCAGAGCTTGATCATCGACGTCAGCCACGCCAACAGCGGCAAGAAGCCAGAGAACCAGCCGGCCGTGACCCGCGACGTCGCCGCCCAGGTCGCGGCCGGCGACGCGCGGATCGCCGGGGTGATGATCGAAAGCCACCTGGCGGCCGGTCGCCAGGATCTCGTCGAGGGCCAGCCGCTGGTCTACGGCCAGAGCATCACCGACGGCTGCATCGACTGGGACAGCTCGGTCGAACTGCTCGAGGAGCTAGCCCTGGCGGTCGAGGCCCGTCGCCGGGTGCGCGCCGCGCAGCCGGCCGGCGAACCGGTCCAGGCCTGATCAGACAGGCGGGAGCGCGCGCCGGGGCGCGCTCCCGTCGATATTCCCCGGTCCCCCCGCCTCGGGACTTGGCGCGCCCGGCCGGTTCAGGTCTGTTGAGGTCAGCTTCGCCGTCAACGACCAGGACCCGACATGGCCGATCCCCGCTCCTTGGGCTTTTGCCCCGACCGCCTCGCCAAACTCGACCGCTTCATCACCGAGAAGTACCTGCAGACGGGCCGCATGCCCTGCGCTCAGGTGCTGATCGCCCGCCATGGCGAGATCGTGCACGAGTTCGTCGGCGGCCGGCGCGACGTGGCCCGCGGGCTGGCCTGCGAGGCCGACACCGTCTTCCGCATCTATTCGATGACCAAGCCGATCACCTCGATCGCCTTCATGATGCTGGTCGAGGAAGGCAAGGTCGCGCTCGACGATCCGGTCCACCGCTTCATCCCCGAATGGGCGAACCTCGGCGTGTTCAGCGCCGGGATCACCGGCGGCTTCCTGACCAAGCCGCCCGCGCGGCCGATGCAGATGGTCGATCTGCTGCGTCACACCTCCGGCCTGACCTACGGCTTCCAGAACCGCACCAATGTCGACGCCGCCTATCGCAAGGCCGGGGTCGGCGAGATCGGCAGCACTCTGCCGCTCGACGCCATGATCGAGGCGCTGGCGGCCCTGCCGCTGGAGTTCTCGCCCGGCGAGGCCTGGAACTACTCGGTCTCCACCGACGTGCTCGGCTACCTGGTCGGCAAGATCGCCGGCATGCCGTTCGAGCAGTTCCTGCAGCAGCGGATCTTCACGCCGCTCGGCATGACCGACACCGGCTTCCAGGTGCGCGAGGGCCAGGGCGGGCGGCTGGCCGCCTGCTACAACGCCACGCCGAAGGGCGGGTTGGACCTGCAGGACGACGCGACGACCAGCCCCTACCTGCAGCCGCCGTCGTTCGTGTCCGGCGGCGGCGGGCTGGTCTCGACCGCGGCCGACTACATGAAATTCTGCCAGATGCTGCTGAACCGCGGCGAATACGGCGGCATGCAGCTCATCGCGCCCAAGACCCTCGACCTGATGACCGCCAACCATCTGCCCGACGGCAAGGACCTGACCCAGCTGTCGCGCTCGCTGTTCTCCGAGGCGACCAACGCCGGCGTCGGCTTCGGCCTCGGCTTCGCCGTGGTGCAGGACGCGCCGCGCACCCTGGTGCCGTGCAGCGACGGCGAGTTCTACTGGGGCGGCGCGGCCAGCACGGCGTTCTGGGTGGACCCGGCCGAGGACCTCTCCGTGGTGTTCATGACCCAGGTGCTGCCCTCGTCGGCCTATCCCATCCGACGAGAGCTGCGGACCCTGGTCTACTCGGCCCTGATCGAGCCGGCCGTCTGACCTTAGCGGCGGCCGCGGGCCATCTCCACGCCCAGGTCCTGGATCTTCTTGCGCAGCGTGTTGCGGTTGAGGCCCAGGATTTCGGCGGCGCGCACCTGGTTGCCGCGGGTCGCGGCCAGGGTCAGCTGGATCAGCGGCCGCTCGATCTCCTCGAGCACCCGATCGTAAAGGCCGGCCGGCGGCACGCCGTCCGGCTGCTCAGCGAAGTAGCCGCCCAGGTGCCGCTCGACCAGGGTCGCCAGCGTCACCGGCCCCTCGTGGCCGGGAATGGGCGGCTGCTGGTCGGCCAGTTCGCGCTCGACGATGCGGGCGGTGATCAGCTCCTCGGCATAGAGCGCGCAGATCCGCCGGATCAGGTTCTCCAGCTCACGGACGTTGCCCGGCCAAGCGTGCAGCTTCAGGCGTTCCAGGGCGCTGGCGTCGATGGTCTTGGCCGGCAGGCCTTCGCGGTTGGCGCGCAGCAGGAAGGCGCGGGCCAGATCCGGGATGTCCTCGGTACGGTCGCGCAGCGGCGGCAGGCGCAGCGGCGCCACGTTCAGGCGGAAGAACAGGTCCTCGCGGAACAGTCCCTGCTGGATCAGCGCCCGCAGGTCGCGGTTGGTCGCCGCGATGATCCGCACATTGGGCGGACGGCCGGTCTTGGGGTTCACCGACTGCTCGGAACCGTCGATCACCCGAAGCAGGCGGGTCTGGGCGTCCAGCGGCATGTCGCCGATCTCGTCAAGGAACAGCGTGCCGCCGTCGGCCTCGACCAGCTTGCCATAGTCGCCGTCGTCGCGGCCGAACAGCTCGGCCTCGACCCGCTCGCGCGGCACCGCGGCCAGGTTGATGACCACGAACTTGCCGTCCTTGCGCCGCCCCATGTCGTGCAGGGCGCGGGCCACCAGCTCCTTGCCGGTGCCGCTTTCCCCCAGGATCAGCACCGTCAGGTCGGCCCCGACCAGCCGCGCGATGGTGCGATAGACGTCCTGCATCGGGCCCGAGCGGCCGATCAGCGGCAGCCGCTCGTCGCGCACCGCGCGGGCCTGGGCCTTGCTCGCTTCGGCGTCGGCCGGCCGCGACAGCGCGCGGCGCGCCGCCGAGGTCATGTCGTCGAGGTCGAACGGCTTGGAGACGTAGTCGAAGGCGCCGGCGTCGGCCGCATTGACCGCGGTGAGCAGGGTGTTCTGGGCGCTCATCACGATCACCGGCAGCCGCGGGCGCTCCTTGCGGATGCGCGGCAGCACGTCGAACACGTTCTCATCCGGCATCACCACGTCGGTGACGACCAGGTCGCCCTCGCCGTCGGAAACCCACTTCAGCAAGGTGGTGGCGTTGCCGGTCGCCCGGACCTGATAGCCCAGCCGCGTGAAGGCCTGGCTCAAGACCAGCCGGATCGACGCGTCGTCGTCGGCGATCAGGATTTTCTTGCTGGCGTTCGTCATCGCATTCATGCCGGCGTATCCTCTCCAGACGCAATCGGCAGGAGCACACGGAAGGTCGTGCGCCCCGGCTCGGATTCGAAATCGATCAGGCCGCCGTGCCCGGCGACCAGCTTGGCGACCAGGGCCAGGCCCAGGCCCGCTCCATGGGTCTTGGTGCTGACGAACGGCTGGAACAGGCTCTCGCGCAGATGCGCTGGCACGCCAGGCCCGTTGTCCTGAACCCGGATCTCCAGCGGCGCGCCGCGCAGCACGTGGCCCTTGGCGGCGCGAACCTTCACCCCGTGGCGGTAGCCCGTATGGACGGTGATCGCCCCGCGACCGTCGCCGCGCGCATGGGCGGCCTCGGCGGCGTTCTTCACCAGGTTCAGGAAGATCTGGATCAACTGGTCCTCGTCGCCATAGGCCGGCGGCAGCGAGGGATCGTAGTCGTCGGTCAGCGTCAGGCCGTCGGCGACGCCGTTGGCGGCCAGCGCCTTCACCCGGTCGAGGACCTGGTGGATGTTGATCGGGTGGCAGTCCGGCAGCGCGTCGTCGGAGAACGCCTCCATGCGGTCGACCAGCCGCCGGATGCGGTCGGTCTCGTCGACGATCAGCTGGGCCAGGGGGGCGTCCTCGGCCCGCGCGCCGGCCTTCAGCAGCTGGGCCGCGCCGCGGATGCCGGCCAGCGGATTCTTGATCTCGTGCGCCAGCATGTGGCCTAGGCCGACGATCGTCCGCAGGCCCGCCTGCTCCGCGCCGGTCCGCTCCCCGCCCAGCGCCCCGCCCTTGACGTGCAGGGTCAGCAGCACCGAACCGTCGCCGAGCGGCGCGGCCGCGCCGTCCGCCTCGAAGGACGGATGACCGAACAGGCTGATCTCCACGCCCCGCTCGCGGACCCGAACCCCCTCCTCCAGGGCCCGTTCGAGCAGCGAGACCAGCGCCGATCCCGGCGGCAGCGCCGCGCCGAACCGTCCCCGAGTGAGCAGCCCCAGGCCCTGCCCGAACAGCGCCTCAGCCGCCTCGTTCACCGCGACCAGCGCCCCGTCGCGGCTGACCACCAGCGCCGGTTCCGGAGAGACGTCGAACGCGCTCGACTTCAGGAGTTCCAGGTTCAGGCCGTTGGGCGCCGCGCGGGTTTGGTTGTTCATGCGGCCAGTCTCGGTTGGGGTTCACGCCACAGGGCGGCCAGGCCGGCTTCGACCTCCGCCGGATCGTCGAGCCGGCACAGCGTCGAGCGTGCGGCGCGGCGCGCCTCGGCCGTCTCCGGCCAAGGCGCGTTTTCGATGTAGGAGGCCAGGTGCTTGCGGAAGATCCGCACCCCCAGCCGATCGCCGTAGAAGTTGAGGCTGTCGCGGAAGTGCTCCAGCGCGATCTCCAGCCGCCGCTCGGCCTGCGGCTCCTCGAATGTGCGCCCGGCCAGCTCGGCCTCGATCTGGGTGGCGACCCACGGACGCCCATAGACCCCGCGGCCGACCATCACCCCGTCGGCGCCCGAAGCCGCCAGCGCCTTGCGCGCGCTGTCCCCGTCGGTGATGTCGCCGTTGACGATGACCGGGATCGAGACCGCCTCGGTCACCGCGCGGACCGCGCTCCAGTCGGCGCTGTCCTTGTAAAACTGGCTGCGCGTCCGCCCATGGATCGTCACGGCGCGCGCGCCCCTGGCCTGAGCCCGAGCGGCGATGTCGGGCGCGTTTTTCGAGGCCGCGTCCCAGCCCAGCCGCATCTTCACGGTGACCGGCACGTCGACCGCATCGACCGCCGCGGCGATCAGGCTCTCGGCCAACTCGGGCTCACGCATCAGCGCCGAGCCTGACAGCACGCCGGTTACTTCCTTGGCCGGGCAGCCGAAGTTCAGGTCGATGATCTGGGCTCCGGCCTGGGCCGCCAGGCGCGCGCCCTCAGCCATGTGCGCCGGCTCGCGCCCGACGAGCTGGACGACCATCAGCGGCAGGCCCTCGCCCACCGCCGCGCGCCGCACGACGTCCGGCCGGCCCTTGGAGAATTCGGCGCAGGCGACCATCTCGGTCGCGACATAGGTCGCGCCCAGCTTGCTGGCGGCCTTGCGGAACGGCAGATCGGACACGCCGGTCATCGGCGCGATCCAGGCGCGGCCGCCGACTTCCACATCCCCGATCTTGAGCGTGTTGCTCATTTTGTAATCACCCATACCGCCTCTGTTTTAGGCAAATTGTGCGGCGCCGTAAAGCCTAGACAGCGGGCATATGCGCCCTAAACAAGCCTCATGGATTTCTCAGCCGTCATCGTCGCCGCCGGTTCCAGCACCCGCGCCGGTCCCGGAGCGCCCAAGCCCTGGCGCAGCTTGGGAGGCCGCCCCATCCTCGCCTGGTCGATCGACGCTTTTGCGGCCGCCGGCGCGCGACAGATCGTCGTGGTCGTCGCGGACGGCTGGATCGATGAGGCCGCCGATCTGCTCGAGGCGGTCGACAACTGGTCGGTCGTGCCGGGCGGCGCCACCCGGGCCGAGTCCGTGCAGGCGGGCCTCAAGGCCCTCACCGGCCCCGCGGATGCGCCGGTCCTAATCCACGACGCCGCGCGCCCGCTGCTGAACGGCGGCCACATCGCGGCCTTGCTGGCGGCGCTCGCCGACGCCGATGGCGCGGTCCCCGCCCTGCCGATGGCCGATACGCTCAAGCGCGGCGCGGGCGGCATGGTCTCCGAGACCGTGCCGCGCGAGGGCCTGTGGCGCGCCCAGACGCCCCAGGCGTTCCGCCTGTCGACTTTGACTGACGCCTATGGCGCCTGGCCGGCCGACGCCGAGCCGACCGACGACGCCGCCGTGGTCGAACGCGCCGGCGGCAAGGTGGCGATCACGCCTGGCGACCCGCGGCTGATGAAACTGACCTATCCGGAGGACTTCGCCATGGCCGAGCAACTGGCGGGCGGCGCGCGCATCACCCGTATCGGCCAGGGCGTGGACGCGCACCGCTGGGGTCCGGGCGAAGCGGTCTGGCTATGCGGGGTGAAGATCGAGCACGACCAGACCCTGATCGGCCATTCCGACGCCGACGCCGGGCTGCACGCCCTGACCGACGCGATCCTCGGGGCCATCGGCGAAGGCGACATCGGCGAGCACTTCCCGCCGTCCGACCCTCAGTGGAAGGGCGCGGCCTCCGACAGGTTCCTGTTGCACGCGGTCGAAATCCTGACGAACAAGGGCGGCCGGATCATCAACGCCGACGTCACCCTGGTCTGCGAGCGGCCCAAGATCCGCCCCCACCGCGACGCCATGCGCGAGCGCCTGGCGCAGCTGCTGGGCGTGCCCCTCGACCGCGTCAGCGTGAAGGCCACCACCACCGAGGGCATGGGCTTCACCGGCCGCCAGGAGGGCCTGCTGGCCCAGGCGATCGTGGCCGTCGAGACCCCCGCCTAGGGAAGCCAGGGCCAGTTCACCTTCATCTGCGCGTACATCGCCCCAGCGAGGTTCATGTAGTCGTCGGTCCAGGGCCGCGCCGCGGTCGGGTCCGTCTGCGACCATCGCTCGTCGGCCTCGTACGGCGCCAACGCCGCCAGGCTGCGGGTGACGATCATCGCGTCCTCGGCCGACTCCCAGAGCGGCGGACTGCCCTTGGCCGGGCTGTGGCGCTGGATCAGGGCGAACCCTCCCGCCGCTTCGGCGACCGCCATGGCCGGCGCCCGCAGCTCAAGATTGCGGTTCGACAGGTGCACGATGAGCACGCCGTCGGACTTGAGCTTGGCCAGATAGCCCTTCATCGCCTCGACGGTCAGCAGATGCGCCGGCACCGCATCCGACGAGAACGCGTCGATCAGCAGGACGTCGAACGTTCCGGCCGGCTGCTTGGCCAGCGTCAGGCGCGCGTCGCCGACGACGTAGTCGATCGCCCCTTTGGCGCAGGTCGTCGTGTAGCTGAAGTACTTGGGATCGGTCGAAAGCCGGATCACCAGCGGGTCGATCTCGAAGAAGGTCAGGTGGTCGCCTTTGCGGGTATAGGCGGCGACCGCTCCGGTCCCCAGGCCCACCGCCCCTACCCGCAGCGGCGTCGGGCGCTTGGTCTCATGGCTGAAGACCTGCCCGATCGGCGTCTCCGGCGCGTAGTAGACCAGCGGGCGGCACATGTAGCGCGGGTCCTGGGCCTGCGCCCCATGCAGCGTGGTGCCGTGCGACAGCATCTTCACCGCCCCGCCCATCGCCGGGACGGGCATTTCCGACTGGCGAAGGACGCCGAAGAAGCTGCGCCAGCTCTGGCGCACATCGACACGGTCGCCGACCAGCTCGGCGGAGATCGACAGCAGCGCCACCAGCCCGAAGAACACGATCATCTGCCGGCGGATCACGAAGGCGCTGACGCTCGCTAGGACCAACAGAACGGCGACGATGGCCTTGAAGTGATCGACCGTCCCGAACTTCAGGGCGATGACCGGCGCAGCCGCCGCCGCGAGGCCCCCCAGCGCGAACGTAGCCCAACGCCAGGGCTCGACGGGCTGAAGCCCGGGGCGAGCCAGGCAGGCCAGCACCAGCACCAGGGGATACTCCCAGACGTTCGTGAAGATCACTGGCGCCAGGAAGGCGTTGAAGGCCCCGCCGACCACGCCGCCGAACGACATCCAGAGATAGAACTCCGTCAGGTGGGCCGGATCGGGCCGCCGGGCGACCAGCGCCTGGTGGCACATCAGCGCGGTCATGAAGAACGCCGCCAGGTGCACGAACAGCTGCAGCATGAAGTTGGCCGACTTGAACGGCATCAGGGATGCGCAGGCGACCACCGCCGCGGCCTGCAGCATCAGGGTCAGCTCGGACGAAATGATCGGCTTGTCCGAGAAGGCGATGATGAAAGTCAGCAGATAGAGGGCCAGCGGGATGACCCAGAGGAACGGCGCCGAGGCCACGTCGGTGGTGATGTGGGTCGTCACGCCGAGCATCAGGCTGGACGGGATCGCCGCCAGGCCGACCCAGATCGCCCGGTCGCGCCAGCTCGGCGCAGGTCCGGCGGCGGAGGCCGGCGCTTCGATCGTCGCCACTCGAGCCCGCGACACGAACAGGGCCAGTGTCGCCATCAGCACCACGAAGGCGACATAGCCCGTGCTCCAGCCGGCGGTCTGGCCGTGCAGGGTGGCCAGCGGCTCGACCAGCGCCGGATAGGCCAGCAGCGCCAGCAGGCTGCCGAGGTTCGAGGCGGCGTAGAGGACATAGGGCTCGGCCCCGGTCTCGGCATGGATGGTGCGCGCATGCCAGGCCTGCACCAGCGGCGCGGTGGCCGACAGGATGGCGAACGGGGCCC
Source organism: Phenylobacterium sp. (assembly GCA_017991675.1). Classification (GTDB taxonomy): domain Bacteria; phylum Pseudomonadota; class Alphaproteobacteria; order Caulobacterales; family Caulobacteraceae; genus Phenylobacterium. The sequence continues at coordinate 323,480 of JAGOQB010000001.1, forward strand.
CGATGGAGACCGCCAGCACCCCCAGCAGCCACAGCGACGGGTAGTCGGACGACGGCTCGCCCAACGCCCCCGTCACCCGCAGCGGCAGGGCCAGCGCCGCCGCCAGCAACGCCGCCACGTGCACCAGCGCCTGGGTACGCACCGACCGTATTTTCTGGAGGAAGTGAGCGTAGCCGTAGCCGACCAGCAGCGCGGCCTGGAAGAAGGCGATCGAGGTGTTCCAGACCGATGAACTGCCGCCCAGCAGCGGCAGGACCAGCTTGGCCACCATCGGCTGGACCAGGAAAACCAGGCCCGCGCTGGCGAAGGTGGTCACCGCAAAGAGGACCGGAGAGATCGAAGCGGCTGGCCGTTCGGCCCGTTCTAACGTCGTCATGGGATCGAATCGGCTTGTGTGGGGGGCTCGGGCGATGTTGTGGTCAGCCTTCGTCCTTGCCTAGAGCCCGCTGGAGTCGCCCCCATGTTTTCCCTTGAGATCGAAACCCTGGCGCGGCTGCTGATCGACGAGGCCCGCGAGCGCTCGCTGCGCATCGTCACTGCCGAGAGCTGCACGGGCGGCCTGGTGGCCGGCGCGATCTGCTCGATCCCCGGCGCCTCGGACGTCTTCGAGCGCGGTTTCGTCGTCTATACCAATCGCGCCAAGCAGGAGCTGCTCGGCGTCCCCGGCGACCTGATCGCCGACCTGGGAGCTGTGTCCGAACCGGTCGCGCGGATGATGGCCGAAGGCGCGCTGGAGGCGTCCAACGCCCACGTCGCCGTGGCGATCACCGGCGTCGCCGGCCCCGGCGGCGGCACGCCGATGAAGCCGGTCGGCACCGTCCACATCGCCACCGCGCGGTCGAACCAGGCGCTGATGCACCGCGCCGAACTGTTCGACGGCGTCACCCGCGCCGACATTCAGGAACAGGCCGTGCAGGCCGCCCTGCAGGCGCTGCGCGACCGTATGACCTAGGCGGGGTAGATCGCCCTCGCCCGCCCTTCGAAGCAGGCCATCAGCCGCTCGACCGCATGGTTGAAGTTGGCGTCCAGCACGCCGGTGAGCAGCCGGGTCTTGAACTCGAAATCGATGTCGAACTCGATCCGGGTTCCGCCCGGCGCTTCGACGAAGCGCCAGCGGTTCAACAGGTGCTTGAAGGGCCCCGACAGCAGTTGCACGTCGATCTGCCGCGCGTTCGCGTCCCGCCGCACCCGGGTCGAGAAGGCTTCCTTCAAGAACGAAAAACCCACCCCGACCTTGGCGTCGAACTGGCTGATCCCCTCGCCCGGGCTCGTGTGGTTCCAGGTCCGCATCGACTGCACCCAGGGCACGAACTGCGGATAGGCCTCCACGTCGCCGACCAGCGCGAACAGCTGGTCGGGCGCATAGGGCAGCACCTTCTCGATATGGTGGCGCGGCAAGCGGTTAGGCCGCCGCGTCCTTGGCGAGCCGCGCCGCCTTGAGCCGCGCGAAGTCCTCGCCGGCGTGGTGCGACGAGCGGGTCAGCGGGCTGGCCGAGACCATCAGGAACCCCTTGGCCCGGGCGATTTCCTCGTAGGCCTTGAACTCGTCAGGCGTCACGAAGCGGTCGATGGCCGCGTGCTTGCGGGTCGGCTGGAGGTACTGGCCGATGGTCAGGAAGTCGACGCCGGCCGACCGCATGTCGTCCATGACCTGCATGACCTCTTCCTTGGCCTCGCCCAGGCCGACCATCAGGCCGGACTTGGTGAACTGGTTGGGGTCGCGCTCCTTCACCCGCTCCAGCAGCCGCAGCGAGTGGTAGTAGCGCGCGCCCGGGCGGATCGAGAGATAGAGCCGCGGCACGGTCTCGAGGTTGTGGTTGAAGACGTCCGGCTTGGCGTCGATGACGATCTCGGCCGCGCTCGGGGCCTTGCGCAGGAAGTCCGGGGTCAGGATCTCGATTGTGGTGCCGGGCGCGGCGGCGCGGATCGCATGCACCACTGCGGCGAAGTGCGCGCCGCCGCCGTCGGCCAGGTCGTCGCGGTCGACCGAGGTGATGACCACATGCTTCAGCCCCATCTTGCGGACCGCATCGGCGACGCGCGCCGGCTCGGTCGGGTCGAGGGGCAGCGGCTTGCCGGTGCTGACGTTGCAGAAGGCGCAGGCGCGGGTGCAGATCTCGCCCATGATCATCATGGTCGCGTGGCTCTGGCTCCAGCACTCCCCGATGTTCGGGCAGGCCGCCTCCTCGCAGACCGTGGTGAGCCCATGCTCCTTCACGATCGAGCGCGTGGCGTTGTAGCCGGGCGAGCCCGGAGCGCGCACGCGCAGCCATTCCGGCTTTCGCAGGATCGGCGTATCGGGGCGCGACTGCTTTTCGGGATGTCGGGGCCGTTGCCCCCCGAGGGTGTCGATGACGGTCGCCATGAGGCCTAGATCGGCTTTCTGCCCCTTCGGATCAAGGCGTGATTGAGCGGCCCTGCGACGCATGGTCAAACTCGGCCATGGTTCGTGCGTTTCTGCTCGCCGCTCTGCTTCTTTCGCTTGCGGCCTGCGAGCGCGACGGCGGCCGCGAGCCGTTCGCCGAAAGCCGCACCCCGGCCTCGCTCGCGCCGCGGTTCTATCCGCCCGAGGGCTGGGCCTGGGGCTATATCGGCGTGGGCGATCAACCGCTGCAGCGATATGGCGTGGCCAGCACCCGGCGCGTGCCGGTCGCCACCGTGGTGATCGTGCCCGGCTACGGCGAGACCGCCGAACTCTGGTTCGAGACCGCTTCGGATCTGATCGAGCGCGGCTGCACGGTCTGGATCCTCGACCGCGCCGGCCAGGGCGGCTCGGGCCGCTATGTGCTGCCGCGCGACCTCGGCTTCACCCCCTCCTTCGATCCGGAGGTCGCGGCCCTGCGCGAACTGGTGCGGGTCGTGGTCCGGCCGACGCCCGATACGCCGCTGATCCTGCTGACCCAGGCCGACGGCGTGGTGGTGGCGCTCAGTGCGGTGCGCTCAGGCCTGAGGACCGACGGCGTGATCGCCAGTTCGCCGCAGATCGCCGCGCCGCCGGAAAAGGCCCTGCTCGGCCCCGTGAAGCGCACCTCCAAGCCGCCCCCGGGCTGGAAGCCCTGGAGCCGCGAGCGCGCCGACGACCGCGCCGCGGGCCGGACCCACGACGCCTGGCGCGGACAGGTCGGCCACGCCTGGATGACCGCCAATCCCGACCTGCGCCTGGCCGGCCCCAGCCTTGGCTGGACCAAGGCCTTCGAAACCGCCAGCCGGGTGCTGGAATCCGGCGCGCGACAGGTCCGTGCGCCGGTGCTGATGCTGAACCCCGACCGGCGCGCCGACGCCTTCTGTCGGCAGCTGGCCGATTGCACCGCCACCACGCTCGGCGGCGCGCGTAGCGCCCTGCATATCGAGGCCGATCGCTGGCGCAGTCCCTGGCTCGACGCGGTGGTGGCCTTCATCGACGCTCGCGCCCCCACGGTCACGACTGCGACGATTTCGGCAGTTCCGGCAAGGCCTTAAGCGCCTTTCCGCACTTGACGTACAGGCCGAAGCTCACGACCTGTTACGCATCTTTTCAACCACCGGCGTCGGCGATAGGCTCGCGCCCAACAATAATCGGCGAGACGTTCGGGGAGGTTTTCGCCTTTGTCGCGTTCTTTTGATCCGCGTTCGTGCGAGCGCTCACTTTTCGATGCGCTGGTCGACGCGCGCGCCGCCTACGGCGCCAAGAAGCCGATCCTGGAAGACCAGGAGCGCAAGCCGCTTACCTATACCGACCTGATCCGCGCCTCGTTCGCCCTGGGGCGCAAGATCGCGGCCATGACCACCGAAGGCGAGCGCGTCGGCGTCATGCTGCCGGCCAGCGCCGGCGCCGTCGTCACCTTCTTCGCGCTGCACGCCTTCGGCCGCACGCCGGCGATGCTCAACTTCACGGCCGGCATCCGCAACCTGAAGGCCGCCTGCGAGCTGGCCGGGGTCAAGCGCGTGCTCACCTCGCATCGCTTCATCGAGCAAGGCAAGCTGCACGACCTGATCGACGCCCTGGAGCCCTTGGCGACGGTCACTTACCTTGAGGACGTGCGCGAAACCGTCGGCCTGTCGGACAAGGTGTTCGCGGCTGCGGCCGGGGCCTTCCCCAAGCGCTTCCGCGCCGCCACCAAGCCGTCGGACCCGGGCGTGATCCTGTTCACCTCCGGCAGCTTCGGCGCGCCGCGCGGGGTGATCCTCAGCCAGTCGAACCTGATCGCCAACGTCGAGCAGGTCGCCGCCCACATCCCGCTCGATCCGTCGTGGGTGATGTTCAACCCGCTGCCGACCTTCCACTGCTTCGGCCTGACCGGCGGGGTGCTGCTGCCGCTGCTGAAGGGCATGAAGGCGTTCGAGTATCCCTCGCCACTGCACGTCAAGCAGATCCCGCCGCTGATCAAGGACACCGGCGCCTCGATCCTGTTTGCGACCGACACCTTCCTCAACCAGTACGCCCGCGCCGCCGAGCGCGACGAGTTGTCCGGCCTGAAGTTCATCGTCTGCGGCGCCGAGAAGGTGCGCGACGAAACTCACAACCTGATCCGCGATCGCTTCGGCGACATCCCGGTGCTCGAGGGGTATGGCGCGACCGAGGCCTCGCCCGTGATCGCGGTGAACAAGCCCACGGACAACCGCCGCGGCACCGTCGGCGGCCTGTTGCCCGGCGTCGAGGCCAAGCTGGAGAAGGTCGAGGGCATCCCCGGCGGCGGCCGACTGTACGTCCGCGGCCCGAACGTCATGTCGGGCTATCTCACCGAGAACGGCCTCGAACCGCCCCCCGGCGGCTGGCACGACACCGGCGACGTGGTCGACATCACCTCCGACAACTGGATCAAGATCCTCGGACGGGTGAAGCGGTTCGCCAAGATCGGCGGCGAAATGGTCTCGCTGACCGCCGCCGAGGACATCGCCAGCGCCGTCTGGCCCGACAGCCGCCACGCCGTCATCGCCATGCCCGATCCGAAAAAGGGCGAGCGCCTGGTGCTGGTCACCGACCGCCGCGACGCCGAGCCCGGCCCGCTGGTCGCCCACGCCCAGGCCATCGGCGCGCCGGAACTGGCCGTGCCGCGTAAGATCATCCGGGTCACCGAGATCCCGGTGCTCGGCACCGGCAAGACCGACTATGTGGCGATCATGCGGATGGCGGAGGCTGACGGGCGCCGCGCCGCCTGATCCCGACGGCATCGCGCCGCGTCCGGCGCCGATTGGGAGGGACTGCCATGCCGAACCTCGAGGCCTGGGCGCCGCGGGTGCTGAGCCTGCTGCGCATCGTCTCGGCACTGCTCTTCATGGAGCATGGGCTGATGAAGCTGTTCCACTTCCCCGCGCCGCAGCCGGGCGCGCCCGATCCACTGCCGATGATGCTGCTGGCGGCGGCCTGGATCGAGGTGATCGGCGGCGGCCTGCTGGCGCTCGGGCTGTTCACCCGGCTGGCGGCCTTCGTCTGCTCAGGGCAGATGGCGGCGGCCTACTTCATCGCGCACGCCTCGCAAGGCTTCTGGCCGGCGCTCAACGGCGGCGAGCCGGCGATCCTCTACTGCTTCGTGTTCTTCTATCTGGTCTTCGCCGGCGGCGGCGCCTGGAGCCTCGACGCCCTGCGCCGCGGTCGCCGCCGACGGTGACACCTGTCCCTCCCCTTAATGGGAGGGCAATCGCATATGACGCCGGCCCCGTTGGCCGCCCACACTCTGATCGTCATCCCTGTCCGCGCATGCGTGCCGGGGATCCATACGAACCGAGGTTTTTCGGGAAGCTCAGGGTCTATGGATGGCCGGTACCTGCCGGCCCGGCCATGACGAACCCAAAGGGTGGGGCCTTCTGAACCCGCCCTGGTCGCTTCGCGGCCGATCCCTCCCCACAGGGGGGGAGGGAAATTTCATCATATGTGCAGGACGCGCCCGTAGGCGTCGAGCGCGGCCTCGTGCATCGCCTCGCTCAGGGTCGGATGCGGGAAGACGGTGGCGAACACCTCCTCCTCGGTGGCTTCCAGGGTGATGGCCAGGGTGAAGCCCTGGATCATCTCGGTGACCTCCGCGCCAATCATGTGCGCGCCGATCAGCGCGCCGGTCTTGCCGTCGAACACGGTCTTCACAAAGCCCTCGGTCTCGCCGGCGGCGATGGCCTTGCCGTTCACCTTGAACGGGAAGCGGCCGACCTTGGCCTCGATCCCCTGCTCCTTCGCCTGCGCCTCGGTCAGCCCGACGGAGGCGATCTGCGGAGTCGAATAGGTGCAGCCGGGGATCGGCGAGCTGAGGTTGTTGGGCTTCAGCCCAGCGATGTGCTCGACGCAATGCACGCCCTCGTGGCTGGCCTTGTGCGCCAGCCATGGCGGGCCGGCGACGTCGCCGATCGCGTAGAGGCCGGGCACGCCGGTCCCGCCATGGGCGTCGGTGACCACGTGGGTCTTCTCGACCTTCACGCCCAGCGCCTCCAGGCCCAAATCCTCGACATTGCCGACGATGCCGATGGCGACGATGGCGATCTCGGCCTCCAGCGTCTCGGCCTTGCCGCCGGCCTCCAGCTCGATGGTCACGCCGGTCTTGGACTTGGCGAGCTTCTTGACGCTGCCGCCGACCCGGAACTTCAGGCCACGCTTCTCGAACGCCTTGTGAGCGGTCTTGGAGACCTCCTCGTCCTCGACCGGCAGGATGCGCGGCAGCGCCTCAACCACGGTCACGTCCGAACCCAACGCCCGGTAGAAGCTGGCGAATTCGATGCCGATCGCGCCCGATCCGATGACGATCAGCGACTTCGGCGCCGCCTTCGGAACCATGGCCTCGCGATAGGTCCAGATGCGATCGCCGTCCGGCTCCATGCCGATCGCCGGAACCGTACGCGCCCGCGCGCCGGTGGCCAGGATCACGTGCTTGGCCTGCACCGTCCGCGCGCCGCCGGCCTTCAACGCCACGACGACCTTCGGCGCGCCCTGCCCCTTCTCGAGCTTGGCGACGCCTTCGATGACCTCGATCTTGTGCTTCTTCATCAGGAAGGCGACGCCGGAGTTCAGCTGGCCGGCGACCTTGCGCGAACGCTCGATGATCTTGCTGAAGTCGAAGCTCGCCTTCTCGATCTTGAGGCCGTAGTCGGCCATGTGGCTGAGGTTCTCGTAGGCCTCGCCGGACTTCAGCAGGGCCTTGGTCGGGATGCAGCCCCAGTTGAGGCAGACGCCGCCCAGCGCGTCGCGCTCGACGATGGCGGTCTTGAAGCCCAGCTGGCTGGCGCGGATGGCGGTCACATAGCCGCCGGGGCCCGAGCCGATGACGATGACGTCGAAATCCATGACTTACTGCTTTCTCAGACGATCATCGTGATGGGGTCTTCGATCAGGGCCTTGAACGCCTGCAGCCAGCGCGCGCCGGTCGCGCCGTCCACCACGCGATGATCGCAGGACAAGGTCACGGTCATCACCGTGGCGATCGCCAACTGGCCGTTCTTGACCACCGGCCGCGGTTCGCCCGCGCCCACCGACAGGATGCAGCCCTGCGGCTCGTTGATGATCGAGCCGAACGACTTGATGCCGAACATGCCCAGGTTCGACACCGAGAAGGTGCCGCCCTGGAACTCTTCGGGCTTCAGCTTGCGGGTGCGGGCCCGCTCGGCCAGGTCCTTGGCCTCGACCGCGATCTGGGCCAGGCCCTTGGTCTCGGCCTTGCGGATGATCGGGGTGATCAGGCCGCCCTCGATCGCCACGGCCATGGCGATGTCGGCGTTGTGGTGCATGGCGATGCCTTCGGGCGAGTACGACGCATTCGCCTCCGGCACCTGCTTCAGCGCCACGGCCGCGGCCTTGATCACCAGGTCGTTGACGCTGACCTTCACGCCCTGCTTCTCCAGCATGGCGTTGATCTTGGCGCGGCTGGCCAGCAGGCCGTCGATCTCGAGGTCGATGGTCAGCGGGAAATGCGGCACGTCGCGGAAGCTGTCGGTCATCCGGCGTGCGACGGTCTTGCGCATGCCGTCCAGCGGGATGAGGTCGTAGCTGCCGTCCGGAATGCCCATCTGGGCCAGGCTCAGCGCTTGGCGAGGCGCAGCCGTTGCGACAGCGGCGCCAGCCGCCGCGGCGGGCTTGGCCGCCTGAGGCGTCGCGCCCTCGACGTCGCGCTTGATGATCCGGCCATGCGGGCCCGAGCCCTGCATCTGCGCAAGGTCCAACCCCTTCTGCTCGGCGATCCGGCGCGCCAGCGGCGAAGCGAAGATCCGCTCGCCCGAGGTCCGGGCGGGCGCGGGAGCAGCCGCCGGCGTGGGAGCCGGCTTCGGCGCCTCGGTCTTCGCCGGTTCGGCCTTCGGAGCCTCCGCCTTGGCAGGTTCAGCCTTGGGCGCCGGCGGCGCAGCGCCGGCATCGTCGCCGCTCAGCCGCGCGATCGGGGTGTTGACCTTCACGCCCTCGGAGCCTTCCGGCACCAGGATGTCCTCGACCACGCCCTCGTCGACGGCCTCGACCTCCATGGTCGCCTTGTCGGTCTCGATCTCGGCGATCACGTCGCCGGACGAGACCTTGTCGCCCTTCTTCACGTGCCACTTGGCGAGCGTGCCCTCCTCCATGGTCGGAGAGAGCGCGGGCATCAGAACATCAATGGACATCTTCAAGCTTCTCAGGCGCTGGGCGAGGCTTCGACAAGCACGGTGGGCGTCCAGCGCGCCTTTCGCCGGGCCAGCCTGTCCTCGTCAGTTTCGTCGTCATAGGCGACAGGTTCACCAGCGCGGCCGGAGAACCCGTCGAGGGCGACCCCCGCCACATTCAGCGTGGCGAGCGTCCTGTCTTCGATCTCGATGACCGAGGCGACGTAAACGCCGCACTCCTCGCACAGCAGGGCATCCACCATTCGCCGCCCGAACCGGTAGCGACCAAGCGATCCGGGCGCCGCCTCGATATTGAGCCGGCAGTCCGGGTCGCTGGTGGTCATGGCCCCGTGCCGCCGGCAAAAGCCGCATTGGCAGGACCGCAGCGGAAGCTCGCCGGCCGGCTTGCCGGTCTCGAGCTCCACCCGGATCGCGCCGCAGTGGCAATGGCCGGCGAGCGTGGTCATGCGTGGCCGGTCATCACTTGTAGGTAACCGCCTTGGCCGCCTTCACGATGTCCTCGACCGAGGGCAGCGAGAGGGCCTCCAGGTTGGCCGCGTACGGCAGCGGGACGTCCTTCTGGTGCACGCGGGCCGGCGGCGCATCCAGGTAGTCGAAGGCGTGCTCCAGCACCCGGGCCACCACCTCGGCGCCGACGCCCATCGGGCCCCAGCCTTCTTCGGCGGTGACCAGGCGGTTGGTCTTCTTGACGCTCTCGACGATGGTCTCGTGGTCCAGCGGGCGCAGGGTGCGCAGGTCGATGACCTCGGCCTCGATGCCCTCCGCCGCCAGTTCCTCGGCCGCCTTCAAGGCCAGGCCGACCATCCGCGAGTGGGCGGTGATGGTGACGTCCTTGCCCTCGCGGCGAACCTTGGCCTTGCCGATCGGCACCACCCAGTCGACGTCCTCGGGAACGTCGAATTCCTGGCCGTACATCATCTCGTGCTCGAGGAAGACGACCGGGTTCGGATCGCGGATCGCCGCCTTCAGCAGGCCCTTGGCGTCGGCCGCGTCGTAGGGGGCGACGACCTTCAGGCCCGGAACCTGGGCGTACCAGGCCGAATAGTCCTGGCTGTGCTGGGCGCCCACGCGGGCCGCCGCGCCGTTCGGACCGCGGAACACGACCGAGCATTTGATCTGCCCGCCGGACATGTAGAGCGTCTTGGCGGCCGAATTGATGATGTGGTCGATCGCCTGCATGGCGAAGTTCCAGGTCATGAACTCGACAATCGGCTTCAGCCCGGCCATGGCCGCGCCCACGCCGAGCCCGGCGAAGCCGTACTCGGTGATCGGGGTGTCGATGACGCGCTTGTCGCCGAACTCCTGCAGCAGGTCGCGGCTGACCTTGTAGGCGCCCTGGTACTGGGCGACTTCCTCGCCCATCAGGAACACCTTGTCGTCCTGGCGCATCTCCTCGGCCATCGCATCGCGCAGGGCGTCGCGGATGGTGGTCTTCACGAGTTTGGCGCCTTCAGGCAGATCAGGATCGCGCAGCTCGACCTTCGCCGCCGCAGGAGCGGTCGCCCCGCCTTCCGACGGAGCCGCGGCGACAGGCGCCGCCTCTACCGCGGGCGGAGCGGGAGCCGCGGCCGGCGCGCCGTCGCCGGACAGACGGGCGATCGGCGTGTTCACCTTCACGCCTTCGGAGCCTTCGGGGACCAGGATCTCCTCGACGGTCCCCTCGTCGACGGCCTCGACCTCCATGGTCGCCTTGTCGGTCTCGATCTCGGCGATCACGTCGCCGGAGCGGACGGCGTCGCCCTTCTTCACGTGCCACTTGGCGAGCGTGCCTTCCTCCATGGTCGGGGAAAGCGCAGGCATAAGGACGTCGGTCACTGAGCGGCCTCCAGATAGACGTCCGTGTACAGTTCGGAGGGTTCCGGCTCGGGCGAGGTGCGGGCGAACTCAGCGGCGTCGGCGACGATCGCCTTCACCTCGGCGTCGATCGCCTTGAGCGCGGCCTCGTCGGCCCAGCCGTTCTTTTCCAGCAGTTCCTGGACATGGTCGATCGGATCGCGGGTCTTGCGCACCTCATCGACCTCATCGCGAGTCCGGTACTTGGCCGGGTCGCTCATCGAGTGGCCCCGGTAGCGGTAGGTCTTCATCTCGAGGATGTAGGGCCCCTCGCCCGAGCGGGCGTAGTCGGCGGCCTTCTGGGCCGCGGCCTTGACCGCCAGCACGTCCATGCCGTCGACCTCTTCGCCCGGGATCCGGAACGACGAGCCGCGCTTGTACAGATGGGTCTCGGACGAGGAGCGCTCGATCGAGGTGCCCATGGCGTACTGGTTGTTCTCGATCACATAGACGACCGGCAGGTTCCACAGTCGAGCCATGTTGAAGCTCTCATAGACCTGGCCCTGGTTGGCCGCGCCGTCGCCGAAGTAGGTGAACGAGACCTTCTTGTTGTCGCGGTAGTGGTTGGCCAGCGCCAGTCCGGTGCCGAGCGCTACCTGCGCGCCGACGATGCCATGGCCGCCGTAGAAGTCGGCTTCGGTCGAGAACATGTGCATCGACCCGCCCTTGCCCTTCGACGAGCCCCCGGCCCGGCCGGTCAGTTCGGCCATGACCTCGCGCGGATCCATCCCGCAGGCCAGCATGTGGCCATGGTCGCGGTAGCCGGTGATGACCTGGTCGCCAGGCTCCTTGATCGCCTGCACGCCGACCGCGATCGCTTCCTGGCCGATGTAGAGGTGGCAGAAGCCGCCGATCAGGCCCATGCCGTAGAGTTGGCCGGCCCGCTCCTCGAAGCGGCGGATCAGCAACATGTCGCGATAGTACTTGAGCAGCTCGTCCTTGCTTACGACGCCTACGGCGCCGCCGTCCGAGTCATTGCTCTTTCGCTTAGCTGCGGAGCTGGTTTGCCCACGCGCCATCTGTCTCTCCCGTAGGAATGATTTTGCGCGGTTAAATTCCACGCTTTTGGGTCGTTTATGAACGAACGAATCCGCCCTAGGGCTTCACGCGGACCACATAGTCGTTCGGATGCCCGAAACCTAGCAGGGAACGGGCACGTTCTTCCAGTAAGTCGGCAGAGAGGCTGGTGTCGCGCAGAAGCTTGGCGCGGGCCTCCAGGTCCTGGCGCTGCACGCGCAGCTCGGCGAGTTCCTTGGACTTGGCGGCGAGAGCCGCGTCCCTTTGCGTGGAAGACAGAAGGCCACGCTCGCCCGTGAAGGCATGGAACCCGAAATAGAGGATCAGGAGCACGAGCGCCGCAGTCGGCAGATATGGGCGGAAGCGCGCGAACACGATCGAATCCAGGACTCCTGATCAGCGACATCTCACGCAAACGTGCTTAATTTCCGGTTACAAACACCGGTTCGGCGGGCCGGATGCGAAAAATCCTGCCCGCCGAGACGTGAGCCGTCCTAGCGCTGCTTGAGCGCCTTGGCGCCGAGGTAGATCGCCTGGTCGCCCAGTTCTTCCTCGATGCGCAGCAGTTGGTTGTACTTGGCGGTCCGGTCCGAACGGGCCAGCGAGCCGGTCTTGATCTGACCGCAGTTCATCGCGACCGCCAGGTCGGCGATGGTCGAGTCCTCGGTTTCGCCCGAGCGGTGGCTCATCACCGAGGTGTAGCCGGCGCGGTGAGCCATTTCGACGGCGTCCATGGTCTCGGACAGCGTGCCGATCTGGTTGACCTTGACCAGGATGGAGTTGGCCAGACCCTTGTCGACGCCCATCGACAGGCGCGCCGGGTTGGTCACGAACAGATCGTCGCCGACCAGCTGGACCTTGCCGCCGAGGGCCTCGGTCAGCAGCTTCCAGCCTTCCAGGTCGTCCTCGGCCGCGCCGTCCTCGATGCTGACGATCGGGAAGTTCTTCACCAGGCCTTCCAGGTACTTGACCATGCCGGCCGGATCGAGGGTCTTGCCCTCGCCTTCCAGCACGTACTTGCCGCCCTTGAAGAACTCGGTCGAGGCGACGTCGAGGCCCAGCTGGAAGTCCGCACCGGCCTTGTAGCCGGCCGCCTCGCCGGCCTTGACGATGAAGGCCAGGGCTTCTTCGGCCGAACCGATGTTGGGCGCAAAGCCGCCCTCATCGCCGACGTTGGTGTTGTGGCCGGCGTCCTTCAGGGCCTTCTTCAGGCCATGGAAGATCTCCGCGCCCATGCGCAGGCCTTCGGCGAAGGTCGGCGCGCCGGTCGGCAGGATCATGAATTCCTGGATGTCGATCGGATTGTCGGCGTGGGCCCCGCCGTTGATGATGTTCATCATCGGCACCGGCAGCACGCGGGCCGAGACGCCGCCGACGTACTTATAGAGCGGCAGGCCGGCGCTGATCGCCGCGGCCTTGGCGGTCGCCAGGCTGACGCCCAGGATGGCGTTGGCGCCCAGGCGGGCCTTGTTCGGCGTGCCGTCCAGCTCGATCAGGCGCTGGTCCAGGCGGCGCTGGTCCTCAGCGTCGAAGCCCGACAGCGCGTCGTAGATCTCGGTGTTGACGGCCTCGACGGCCTGCAGGACGCCCTTGCCGCCATAGCGGCTCTTGTCCCCGTCCCGCTTCTCGACCGCCTCGTGCGCGCCCGTGGAGGCCCCGGACGGGACCGCCGCGCGACCCAGCGAGCCATCTTCCAGGACGACATCGACTTCGACCGTCGGATTGCCGCGGCTATCCAGGATTTCACGGGCTGTGATGTCGATGATTTCGGTCATGGGAGCTCCAGGTCTTCAGGCGGGAAAGGCGCGCGTTCGTTTAGCCACCTTCGCCCGCGTGAGCAAATCGCCAGCCGCACCAGCCCATGCAAAAGCCCCCGCCCGGCATCCCGGACGGGGGCTTTCGAAACTCGCCGGCGCGCGATGCGCCGGAACGTCGATGGCTTAGTCGGCCTTCGGCGTGATGACCTGGCGGCCCTTGTACATGCCGGTCTTCAGGTCCACGTGGTGCGGACGCTTCAGTTCGCCGGTTTCCTTGTCTTCGACATAGGAGTTGGCGCCCAGCGCGTGGTGCGAGCGTCGCATGTTGCGCCGCGAGGGGGATACTTTTCGCTTCGGAACGGCCATCGGAAAATCTCGCAGGCGTAGAAAAAAGAGAAGGCGGCCGAACGGGCGGCCGCCGACGTGAGCGCGGGTATATGCCGGAAAACGTCCGCGGTTTCAACTGCCCTTGTGAATCCCGTGCAAAACGTTTGCTTTCAAGGTCTTCGGAGCCACCTGGGCCCAGGCCATGCGCATCAGCCCAGCCAGGTCTGCATCGTCGATTCGCTCGAACCACACGAAGGTCGAGCCATTCTTGCCCCAATAACCGGGAACCGGCTCGACGACGCCCGGCCTGCCCTCAGTCAGATTACGCTGATCTTCCGGGTCGAGCTTGAGCATCGCCCGCGGCTGGTCCTGGTGGATCGTGCAGAAGATCTTCTTGCCGACGCGGAACGACGGGATGCCGTGGTGGTCGGCCTCACAGGCCTCGGGCTGGGCCAGCGCGATCCGGCGGACGTCGTCGCGGGTGAGCATGGCTGGAGCCTAACCCGGGCGAACCGATCTGGGGAGCGTCGCCGTCCCCTGCTCCGTCGTCATGGCCGGGCCGCAGGTCCCGGCCATCCATAAACATTGCGCTCAAGGCAAAGACGCCGACGCATATGGATCCCCGGCACGCATGCGCGGCCGGGGAAGACGACCGGGAGGACGCGGGTCTGCGCCGCCTAGACCAGGCGGCTGCGCTCCTTGGCCGCGCCGATGAAGCCGGTGAACAGCGGGTGCGGGTCGAACGGCCGGCTCTTCAGTTCCGGGTGGAACTGGACGCCGACGAACCACGGGTGATCGCTGCGCTCGCAGATTTCCGGCAACACGCCGTCGGGCGAGAGGCCGGAGAAGGACAGGCCGGTGTTCTCGATCGCGGCGCGATAGCTGATGTTCACCTCGTAGCGGTGCCGGTGACGCTCGCTGATCGTGCTGGAGCCGTAGATCTCCGAGACCTTCGAGCCGGGCGTCAGCACCGCCTCATAGGCCCCCAGGCGCATAGTGCCGCCCAGATCATCGCCCGCCGTGCGGGTCTCGCGCTCGTTGCCGCGCACCCACTCGGTCATCAGCCCGACGATCGGCTCCGAGGTCGGGCCGAATTCGGTGGACGAGGCCTGCTTGATGCCGGCCAGGTTCCGCGCCGCCTCGATCATCGCCATCTGCATGCCGAAGCAGATGCCGAAGTACGGGATCTCATGCTCGCGCGCGAAGCGAACCGCGCGGATCATGCCTTCCGAGCCGCGCTCGCCGAAGGCGCCCGGCACCAGAACGCCGTGGACCCCGGTCAGGCGCTCGGAGATCAGCCCCTCCTCGCGCTCGAAGGCCTCGCCCTCGATCCAGTCGAACTTGACGCGGACGTTGTTGGCGACGCCCCCGTGGACCAGCGCCTCGACCAGCGACTTATAGGCGTCGGTCAGACCGGTGTACTTGCCGACGACGGCGATGTTCACCTCGCCGTCCGGATGGGTCAGGGTGTTGGAGATCGACTGCCAGCGCGACAGGTCCGGCGCCGGCGCGGTGTCGAGCATGCCGAACACCGACAGCACTTCGCGGTCCAGCCCCTGGGCGTGGTAGTCGAGCGGCACGTGATAGATGTTCGGCGAGTCCATCGCCTGGATCACGGCGCTTTCCCGCACATTGCAGAACTGGCCGATCTTGCGGCGTTCGCCGGCCGGGATCGGCTGCTCGCAACGGCAAAGCAGGATGTCCGGCTGGATGCCGATCGAGCGGAGTTCCTTGACCGAGTGCTGGGTCGGCTTGGTCTTCATCTCGCCGGCCGTCTTGATGTACGGCAGCAAGGTCAGATGGATGTAGCAGGCGTGGCCGCGGGGCAGCTCCTGGCCCAGTTGGCGGATGGCCTCGAAGAACGGCAGGCCTTCGATGTCGCCGACCGTGCCGCCGATCTCGACCAGCACGAAGTCGACGCCCTCGCCCGGATCGGAGAGCACGAAGTTGCGGATCTCATCGGTGACGTGCGGGATCACCTGCACCGTCGCGCCCAGATAGTCGCCGCGGCGTTCCTTCTCGATGATGGTCTTGTAGATCTGACCGGTGGTGATGTTGTCCGCCTTGGTGGCGTTCACACCGGTGAAGCGCTCGTAGTGCCCCAGGTCGAGATCGGTCTCAGCCCCGTCGTCGGTCACGAAGACCTCGCCGTGCTGATAGGGACTCATCGTCCCCGGATCGACGTTCAGATAGGGGTCGAGCTTGCGCAGGCGGACCTTATAGCCGCGAGCCTGCAGGAGCGCGCCAAGGGCGGCGGACGCGAGACCTTTTCCCAAGGAGGAGACCACGCCGCCGGTGATGAAAATGTACCGGGCCATGGGCGTTCAGATTACCTCCGATTCGCGGCGGGCGCCCTGCGGCGTTTCGCCAAAGCCTGTGGATTGAGAGCAAAGTTCTGCGAGGAGCGGCGCACACAAACGCCGAACGAGCCGCCGAAGCGGCTTTTCTGTCAGGCTCACGATCATTCTGGGCTTAAGGGTTGGACGGCGCTGCGGGGGCGGTCTGCGGCGCGGCCGGGACTTGCGCGGCCGGCGCTTCGAAGGGGCTGCGGACCTGCGGGGTCGGCGCGCTCAGCGGCGCGGGCGCGTCGCTGGGGGCGGCCGGGGCCGCCGGTTGCGGGGCGGCCGGCTGATTCAGCTGGTTCGGGTCGAGGCCCTGGACCTTGATGCGGTCGACGACCGACGAGGCGCCGCGCTCCTGGCCGGCCAGCACCGTCAGCGCCAGGCTCAGCACGAAGAACACGCCCCCGAGGATCCAGGTCGTGCGGGTCAGCAGGTCGCCGGCGCCGCGCGCCGTCATGAAACCGGTGTTGCCCCCGCCCATGCCCAGGGCGCCGCCTTCGGACCGTTGCAGCAGAACCACAGCGATCAGGGCGATGCAGACGATGACGTGAATGGTGAGCAGAATGCCGAGCAGCATGACGTATCCAATGACTTCGGGCGGTCCCCCGCTCCGAAATGAAGCGCGCGATCTACCACCCGGCAGCGCGTAAAGCCATAGCTAGCGCGTCGCATCGCTCGGACAAGGTCATGATTTTGGAAACCGAACGCCTCAGTCTGCGACCGCTGACGGCGCCGGACGCCGAGCTGCTGTTTCCGCTGCTGAGCGACCCAGAAGTCATGGCCCACTGGGACATCGCCGAGGTCGACGACCCCGATCTGGTTCGGGTCATCGTCGAAGGCCAGGTCGCAGCCGCCGACGCCGGCAAGGCCGTGCACTGGACGATCCACACCCTGGACGGCGACGCGTTCCTGGGCGCCTGCGATCTTTCCGACATCGACCGCTGGCACAGGCGCGCCGAGATCGGCTTCATGCTGGGGCGCGGGGCCTGGGGCCAGGGCTATGCGCTGGAGGCCATGCGCTCGGTCGTCGGCCACGCCGCGGCGATGGGCCTGCGGCGGCTCTCGGCCCGCACGCACCTGGGCAACCTGCGCTCCGACGCCCTGCTCGAGAAGCTCGGTTTCGAGGAAGAAGGCCTGCTGCGCGGCCATATCCTGCGCGACGGCGAACATCGCGACTGCCGACTGTTCGGACTTCTGCTCTAGAATGCGCGCGTCCGCCGCCTCACTCTAGGACGCCATGACCCATCCTATTCAGACGACCGGCTTTGATCACATCGTCCTGCGCGTCGTCGACAAGGACGCGATGATCGCCTTCTATCGCGACGTCCTTGGCTGCCCTGTCGAATGGGACCGCCCGGAGATCGGCCTCACCCACATTCGCGCTGGCGGCTCACTGATCGATCTGGTGACCGTGGACGGCAAGCTCGGCCAGATGGGCGGCGCGCCTCCCGGTCCCGAGGCTCGAAACCTGGATCATTTCGCCTTGGCCATCCGGCCATTCGACGAGGCGGCGATCCGCGCCCACCTCGCCGCCCACGGCGTCGCCATCATCGATGAGGGCCAACGCTTTGGCGCCGAAGGGAACGGGACCTCGCTCTACCTGCACGACCCCGAAGGCAACACCGTCGAACTGAAGGGCCCGCCTGACTGAGCTGGCCTCAGATGGCGTTGATGATGCCGAGGAAGTCCTGAGCCTTCAGCGACGCGCCGCCGACCAGCGCCCCGCCGACCTCGGCCGCTCCGAGAATCTCGGCCGCGTTCGAAGGCTTCACCGAGCCGCCATAGAGGATGGCGACGCCCTTGCCGGCCTCGCCGAACATCTCGACCAGGGTCGCGCGGATTGCGACGTGCACTTCCTCGATCTGCGGGGTGGTCGGGGTCAGGCCGGTGCCGATGGCCCAGACCGGCTCATAGGCGACGCAGAAGGCCTTGCCGGCCAGCTCGGCCGGCAGCGATCCCCTCACCTGCCCGGTCACGATCTTTAGCGCAGCGCCCGCTTCGCGTTCGGCCAGGGTCTCGCCGACGCAGACGATCGGCTCCAGGCCGGCGCGCAGCGCCGCGCCCACCTTGGCCGCGACCAGTTCGTCGGTTTCACCGTAGCCGGCGCGACGCTCGGAGTGGCCCAGGATCACCAGGCTGGCGCCCGCATCGGCCAGCATTTCAGCAGCGACGTCGCCGGTGTAGGCGCCGGAGACTTCGGCGCGGCAGTCCTGGCCGCCGACCAGCACCTTGCCGCCTTCCAGCGCCGCAGCCGCCCGGGCGACCAGCGTCGCGGGCGGGCAAATCGCCACGCGGGCCTTGGCGCTCTGGATCCCCGCGGCGACCGCTTGCGCCTCCGCCAGCGACGCGGCGACCCCGTTCATCTTCCAGTTGCCGGCGATCAAAGGGGTCAGAGAAGTCATGTCTTGCCTCGCATTTCGTGGGTCGCAGGGCCGTTAAGCTATGCAGCTTCTTCTGTCACGTGCTTGCGGGGGGGAAGCGGCCTCCACTATACCCGCCGTTCCACATTCGCGCCGAAGGGGCTCCGGTAGGGTCAAATGCTGTCCGCCACCCGACAATTCGCCAAATCCTGGGTCGCCGCCGTGCTGATCGGCCTGCTGGTCGTCAGCTTCGCGATCTTCGGCGTCAACGATGCCTTCCAGGGCAACTACACCAACGACGTCGTGAAGGCGGGCTCCCGGCACGTCTCCGGCCCGGACTTCCGCCGGGAGTTCGACAACTTCCGCAAGGGCGCCGAGGAACAGGCCAAGCGGCCGATCACCATCGAGGAGGCGGTCGAAGCCGGCCTCGACCGCCGGCTGATGGAGGAGATCGCGACCCGCGAGTCGTTCGGCGAAATGCTGCGCAAGATCGGGATCCATCCCTCCGACCGGCTGATGGAATCGGAGCTGCGCAAAATCCCTGCCTTCTTCGACCAGGTGTCCGGCGCCTTCGACAAGGCGCTCTACCAGCAGCGCCTCAGCGAAAACGGCCTGACCCCGGCCCGCTTCGAAACCCTGCTGCGCGACCAGATCGCCGAATCCCACACCGCCGCGGCGATGGTGAACGGCCTGCGCGTGCCGCGCGCCTATGGCGCGCTGACCGCCATCTACGAGATGGAAGCCCGCGACGTCGGCTACTTCATGATCGACCCGCGCAGCGTGGCTCAGCCGGCCCAGCCGACCGACGCCCAGCTGCAGGCCTTCATGAAGGAAAACGCCGACCGCATGACGCTGCCGGAGTTCCGGGTCCTGACCGTGGTGGCCTTCACCCCGGCCCAGGTCGGCGAGGTGAAGGTCGATCCGGCCGAGGTCCAGAAGCGCTTCGACTTCCGCAAGGACACGCTGTCGCGTCCTGAAACCCGCACCCTGATCCAGATCCCGGCCAAGGACGCCGCCGCCGCCCAGGCGATCGCCGCGCGCCTGACCAAGGGCGAAGATCCCGCCGCCATCGCCAAATCCACCGGTGTCGAGGCCATCAACTATGCCGACAAGCCGCAATCGGCGGTCGCCGACAAGCGCGTGGGCGCGGCCGCCTTCGCCCTGAAGGACGGCCAGGTCTCGGTCATCCAGGGCGACCTGGGCATGGCCGTGGTCAAGGTGGCCAAGGTGACCCCCGGCCAGGTCGTGACGATCGATCAGGTCCGGCCGCAGATCGAGGCCGAGGTCCGCAAGGATGCGGCCGCCGAGAAGGTCTACGCCCTCAGCCAGGCCTATGAAGACGCCCGCGCCGACGGCGCGAACCTCGTCGAAGCCGCCAAGAAGGCCGGCGTGCCGACCTTCACCATCGGCCCGGTGACCCAGCAGGGCCAGGGCCAGCAGGGTCAGCCGGTGGCCGGCCTGACCCCGAAGATGCTCGAACTCGCCTACAGCCTGCCGGCCGGCGGCGAGAGCGAGGTCCAGGACGCCGGCGAGGGCCAGTATTTCGCCGTCCGCGTCGAGCGGGTCATCCCCAAGGCGCTGCCGCCGCTGGCCGAGGTCAAGCCGCAGCTGACCCGCTTCTGGATGATGCGTGAGCTGGTCAAGGCCATGCAGACCCGCGCCGACGAACTGGCCGCCCGGGTCAAGAAGGGCGAGAGCCTTGACGCGGTGGCCGCCTCGGCCGGCGCCAAGGTGGTCCACGTGACCAACCTCGACCGCCAGAACGCAGCGCAAAGCACCGCCCTGTCGCGCGACGCGCTGGGCAAGGCGTTCAGCGGCAAGCAGGGCGACGTCTTCACCGCCGAGGGCACCCAGTTCGGGCTGATCGTCGGCAAGCTGACGGCGGTTCGCGCCCCGAGCGGCCCGACCCTGGCCCGCATCACTGAGGACGTGCGTCCGCAGCTGACCATGGCGCTGTTCCGCGACCTGGGGGCCGACGCCCGCAAGGCCGCCCGCACCGAGGTCAAGGCCAAGGTCTATCCGGACAAGGCGCGCGCGGCCCTGGGCCTGGCGCCGATCGAAAAGGCAGCGGCCGCCGAACCGGCGGCCAAGACGGAGAAGGCGAAGTGACGATCGATCCTGCGTTTGCGGACTTTGAGGCGAAGTACTCTCAGGGCGCGCCGCAGGTCGTTTGGACGAGGCTCATCGACGATCTGGAGACGCCGGTCTCGGCCTATCTGAAGATCGCCCACGGCCGGCCCTACGCCTTCCTGTTCGAGTCGGTCGAGGGCGGCGCCCACCGCGGCCGCTACTCGGTCATCGCCATGAAGCCGGACCTAGTCTGGAAGTGCCGCGGCGACCAGGCCGAGATCGCCGTCGGCCCGGACATCGCCGCCGGCCGGTTCCAGGCCCAGGCGGGCGGCGCGCTGGATTCGCTGCGCGACCTGGTCGCCCGCTCGCGGCTCGACCTGCCCGAGGGCCTGCCGCCGATGTCGGCCGGCGTGTTCGGGGCGATCGGCTACGACATGATCCGGCTCGTCGAGCGTCTGCCGAACATCAATCCCGACCCGCTGGACCTGCCCGACGGGCTGATGATCCGCCCCTCGATGGTGGCGATCTTCGACGCCATCGCCCAGGAGATCATCCTGGTCACCACGGTCCGCCCGTCGGAGATCACCGCCAAGGCCGCCTACGAGGACGCCCAGGCCCGGCTGGCCGAGGTCGCCGCCGATCTGCGCAATCCGGCCCCGGCCCTGACCGGCGCGGCCCAGCCCGAGCCGGACCGCTTCACCACCCCGGTGAGCCGTGAGGACTATCACCGCATCGTCGCCCGGGCGAAGGACTACATCCTGGCCGGCGACATCTTCCAGGTCGTGCCCAGCCACCGGTTCCGCGCGCCCTTCGCGCACGACCCGTTCGCGCTCTACCGCTCGCTGCGCCGCATGAACCCCTCGCCGTTCCTGTTCTACATGAACTTCGGCGACTTCCAGCTGGCCGGCTCGTCCCCTGAGATCCTGGTGCGGCTGCGCGACGGCAAGATCACCATCCGGCCGATCGCCGGCACCCGGCCGCGCGGCGCCACGCCCGAGGAGGACCGCGCGCTGGAGGCCGAGCTGATCGCCGACCCCAAGGAACGCGCCGAGCACCTGATGCTGCTCGACCTCGGCCGCAACGACGTCGGCCGCGTCGCGATGCTGAAGAACCAGGGCTCCAACGAGCCGCAGCCGGTCGCCCGCGGGGCGCGGGTGCGGGTCACCGACTCGTTCTTCGTCGAGCGCTACAGCCACGTCATGCACCTGGTCTCCAACGTCGAGGGCGACGCGCCCGAAGGCCTGGACCCGATCGACGTGGTGATGGCCGCCCTGCCCGCCGGCACCCTGTCAGGCGCGCCGAAGGTGCGGGCGATGGAGATCATCGACGAGCTGGAGCTGGAAAAGCGCGGCATCGCCTATGCCGGCGCGGTCGGCTACTTCGGCGCCGACGGCTCGGTCGACACCTGCATCGTGCTGCGCACCGCCTGCTTCAAGGACGGCCAGATGTACGTCCAGGCCGGCGGCGGCGTGGTCGCCGACTCAGATCCGGACGCCGAGTACGACGAGACCCTGCACAAGGCCCGCGCCCTGCGCCGCGCGGCCGAGGAATCCTGGCGGTTCGTCTAGGGCGCGCGTTCGACCACGTGGGTGGTCGTCACGGGCGGGGCGGTGATCATGGCCGCGGCGAGCGCCAGCGCCGCCACGGCCGCGAACGCCGCCGCGCCCAGGGCCGGCCAGGCCCGCTCGCGCTGGACCGGGGCCCGCAGCAAGCTGCGCGCATAGGCCATCTGGTCCGGGTCGAGGGCGGAATCGGCAGGCGTCATGGACACAGCATCCCGCCAACGCGCGGCCCAGGCAATCGGGGCTTGGCGTCGGGGCGGGCCGAGCCTAGAGAACCCTTATGATCTTGGTGATCGATAACTACGACAGCTTCACCTACAACCTCGTTCACTATCTGAACGAGCTGGGGGCTGAGACGCTCGTCTATCGCAACGACGCGCTGAGCGTCGAAGAGGCGCTGGGCCTGCAGCCGCAGGGCGTGCTGCTCTCGCCCGGCCCCTGCACCCCCAACGAGGCCGGCATCTGCCTGGACCTGCTGGCCGCCGCGCCGGACGACCTGCCGATCCTGGGCGTCTGCCTCGGCCACCAGGCGATCGGCCAGGCCTATGGCGGCCAGGTGGTGCGCGCCAAGGCGATCATGCACGGCAAGACCAGCCCGATCGAGCACACCGGCAAAGGCATCTTCGAGGGCCTGCCCAACCCGGTGACCGCCACCCGCTATCACAGCCTCTCGGTCGAACCTTCGACCATGCCGGCGGTTCTGGAAGTCACCGCCTGGACGCAAGACGGCGAGGTCATGGGCTTCCAGCACAAGACCAAGCCGGTGCACGGCGTGCAGTTCCACCCTGAGTCCATCGCCACCGAAGGCGGCCACGCCATGCTGGCCAACTTCCTCAAGCTCGCGGGCGTCCCGCCCTTGGTCGACGCCTAAGACATGTCCGACGCCTTCAAGCCGCTCCTGGGCCGCCTCGCGGATGGCGGAACCCTGACCGAAGACGACGCCGGCGAGTTCTTCGCCGCCTGCCTGCGCGGCGAACCGACCCCGGCCCAGGTCGCCGCGGCCGTCACCGCCATGCGCATGCGCGGCGAGACGACCGGCGAGATCACCGCCTGCGCCCGCGCCATGCGCAAGGCGGCCGTCACCCTGGATCATCCGTTCCAGGTGATGGACGTCTGCGGCACCGGCGGCGATGGGCTGCACACGCTGAACGTCTCGACCGCCGTGGCCTTCGTCTGCGCCGGCGGCGGGCTGAAGATCGCCAAGCACGGCAACCGGGCGGTCTCCTCGCGCTCGGGCGCCGCCGACGTGCTGACCGAGCTCGGCGTCAACCTGGCGGCTACCGCCGAGCAGCAGCTGCGTGCCCTGGACGAGGCCAATGTCGCCTTCTTCTTCGCCCCGGCTCACCACAGCGCCATGCGCCACGTGGCCCCGATCCGCACCGACCTGGGCTTCCGCACGATCTTCAACCTGCTGGGTCCGCTGACCAATCCGGCCAACGCCCAGCGCCAGGTGATGGGCGTGTTCGCCGACCGCTGGGTCGAGCCGCTGGCCCGCGTGCTCGGCGCGCTGGGCGCCGAGCGGGCCTGGGTCGTGCATGGCGGCGGTCTCGACGAGATGACCACCACGGGCGAGACCAGCGTCGCCGAGTTCCGCGACGGCCAGGTCCGCCTGTTCACGATCACGCCCGAGGCGGTCGGCCTGCCGCGCTCGGCGCTCGCCGACCTGACCGGCGGCGCCCCGGCCCAGAACGCCGTGGCGCTGCGCGAACTGCTGGACGGCGCCCAGGGCGGCTATCGCAATATCGTGCTGCTCAACGCCGCCGCCGCCTTCCTGGTCGGCGAAAAGGTCGAGACCCTGCGCGAAGGCGTCGAACTGGCGGGCCAGATCATCGACGACGGCCGCGCCAAGGCCGCGCTGGACAAGCTGATCGAGGTGACCGCGGCATGAGCGACATCCTCGACAAGATCGCGGCCTACAAGCGCGAGGAAGTCGCCGAGCGGAAAGCCCAGCGCACGCTCGCCGACCTCGAATCGGCCGCAGGGGCCGCCTCCGCGCCCCGGGGGTTCCGCGCTGCGCTGGAGCGGGCCCACGCGCCCGGCAAGCTCGCCCTGATCGCCGAGATCAAGAAGGCCTCGCCGTCCAAGGGCCTGATCCGCGAGGACTTCGATCCGCCGGCCCTGGCCCGCGCCTACGAGGCCGGCGGCGCGGCTTGCCTTTCTGTGCTCACGGACGGCCCCAGCTTCCAAGGCGCCGACGCCTTCCTGACCGCCGCGCGCGACGCCGTCGCCCTGCCCGCCCTGCGCAAGGAATTCCTGGTCGATCCGTGGCAGGTCGTCGAGGCGCGCGCGCTGGGCGCCGACGCCATCCTGGTGATCATGGCCATGGTCGACGACGCCGTGGCCGCCGACCTGATGTCGGAAGCCGCGCGCCTCGGCATGGACGCCCTGGTCGAGGTTCACGACGAGGACGAGATGCTCCGCGCCGGCAAGCTGGGCGCCACTCTGGTCGGCGTGAACAACCGCAACCTGCGCACCTTCGAGACCGACCTGGCGATCACTGAACGGCTGGCCGGCGCTACGCCCGACGACGCCCTGCTGGTCACCGAAAGCGGCATCTTCACGCCGCTGGACGTCACCCGGCTGGAACGCTGCGGCGCCCGCGCCATGCTGGTCGGCGAGAGCCTGATGCGCCAGGCCGACGTCACCGCCGCGACCCGCGCCCTGCTCGGCTGAGTCGGCCCCGGGCCACCTCAAGCGACCGAAAACGCCTGGATTTTCAAAGGCTCGACGGTAACTTGACATTAACCCAGAACACCTAGAGAACATTCGTGACGTTAGCGCTTTGTTCTCAAGGGCACGACAGCCATGCTCACCCGCAAGCAACACGAACTTCTCATGTTCATTCATGAGCGGATCAAGGAAACTGGGGTCTCGCCGTCGTTCGACGAGATGAAGGAAGCGCTGGATCTGGCCTCGAAGTCGGGCATCCACCGACTGATCACGGCGCTGGAGGAGCGCGGCTTCCTGCGCCGCCTGCCCCACCGGGCCCGGGCGCTGGAGGTGGTGAAACTGCCGCAACAGGCGACGACCGCCGCCCCGCCCAAGGGGCGCTCCCCCTTCAAGCCGCAGCTGGTCGAGGGCGCCGGCGATGCGCCGGTGATGCCGATCGCCAACGACACCCGCGAACTGCCGATCCTCGGCCGCATCGCCGCCGGCACGCCGATCGAGGCGATCCAGCAGGAGCGCGACCGGATTCCGGTGCCCGAGACCATCCTTGGCGCGGGCGAGCACTTCGTGCTCGAGATCGCCGGCGACTCGATGATCAACGCCGGCATTCTCGACGGCGACTATGTGGTGATCCGCAAGACCGACACCGCCAATTCCGGCGACATCGTCGTGGCCCTGGTCATGGGCGAGGAAGCCACCCTCAAGCGCCTGCGCAAGAAGGGCGCGTCGATCGCCCTCGAAGCCTCGAATCCGGCCTACGAAACCCGTATCTTCGGACCCGACCAGGTGCAGGTGCAGGGCCGCCTCGTCGGGCTGATCCGCCGCTACCACTGACCGGCCTCAGCGGCTCCAGGGCCGCTGGCCGCGCAGGTCCTGCGCCCACACGACCCGCCATCCGTCGGCGGTGCTGTAGAGCTCCGCCGAACCGCCGCGCTTGAAGTCGGCTTCAGTGAGCGTCAGCGCCCTCGGGCAAGGCGCGGCCGCGCCGCGAACCACCACGATCTCGGCCCACTGGCAGAACAGGGGCTGCTTCTTCTCGATGGTCGAAGCGCGACGCGTGAAGATCGCGGCGACCCGCGGATCGCCGCCCGCCGGCCGCGGCGCGCAGGACCAGCGATCGCAGTCATAGCCGGCCTCGCGCGCACCGGCGTCCGCCACGGTCAGGCCGCGCCGCCTGGCCCAGAGTTCGGCGGCGAACAGCTTGGCGTCCGGTCGCAGCAGTACGGCCTCGTCGCCCCGCCGCACGGCGGCCGCCGATCCGTCGGACGAGATCCAGACGTCCGGCGCCGGGGGCCGCGGGCAAAGCCACACCGCCAAGGCCAGCGGCAGTCCCAGCCACCGCAGCGGCCCCTTCCACAGACAGAGCCACAGGACGCCGATGAAGGCGGCCGGCAGGGTCCAGGCCGGCGCGCTGGCGAATATCCGCTGACTGCCCGGCATCGCGGCCACCCAGGACGCGATCATGTTCATGGTGTCGATCGCGAGGTCGGCCGCGGCGAGGGGCGCGCCGCCCAGCCCCAGCGGCGCCAACACCGCGCCGACCGCCAGCGCCGGCATCATCAGGAACGACGAAATCGGCGCGGTGAGCAGGTTGGCCACCAGCCCGAAGGTCGAGACCCGATTGAAGTGCTGCATGGCGAACGGGCCGGTCGCCAGGCCGGCGACGAAGCTCGCCCC
Source organism: Phenylobacterium sp. (assembly GCA_017991675.1). Lineage (GTDB taxonomy): Bacteria > Pseudomonadota > Alphaproteobacteria > Caulobacterales > Caulobacteraceae > Phenylobacterium. Next base: position 349,639 of record JAGOQB010000001.1, read on the forward strand.
GATGCTGGCCGCGGTCCAGACGCCGACCGCCTGCGCCGCCCGGATCGGCCAGGGCGTGTTGATCTCCTTCACCGCGCGCGGCCAGGCCTCGGCCAGGGCCACCAGCGCCGCCGTGGCCGCGAACGACATCTGAAATCCGGGCGCGGCGACCGCCTCGGGCTGCATCGCCAGGATGACGAGCGCGGCGATGGCCAGGGTGTGCAGGCTGATCGCCCGGCGGTCGACGAGGATGGCCAGGAAGGCGGCCCCTGCGGTGATCGCCGCCCGCTCGGCCGGCGCCGGCGCGCCCGAGATCACCAGATAGAGCATGACCGCGAGCAGGCCAGCGGCGGCCGCCACCTTCTTCGACGACACCCGCAGCGCCGCCCACGGCCAGGCCGCGATCCCGAGCCGAACGGCGGCGAAGGCGAACCCGCCGACAATGGCCATGTGCAGGCCCGAGATCGAGATGATGTGCGCCAGGCCCGACGCCCGCAGGTCCTCGACCTGCTCCTTGGGCACGAACGCCTCGTGTCCGGTGATCATGGCCGCCGCCAGACCGCCGCTTTCGACGCCCATCTCCCCGACGATGCGCTTGGCCAGGGCCCAGCGCGCCGCATTGATCTTCATTTCCAGCGCCAGACGCCAGGGCGGCGGCGCAGCCTCGATCGACCGGACCTCGGTCAGCGCGAAACCGACCCCGCCGACCCCGTCGAAGAACGCATCGCGCGCGAAGTCGTAGGAGCCGGGACTGGCCGGCGGCGGCGGCGCATTGATCATCCCCCTCACCGACATGGCCGATCCCGGCGCCGGCAGCGCGTCGTCCTCACGCAAGGTGATTCTGATCCGGATCGGCGTCGCCTCCGGGCTGAGGCCGGAGATTCGGATCGGCGCGACCAGCAATCGCGGACCGCCTTGGCCGCGGCTGGCCACATCGACGACGAAGCCCTCGATCAGCCGCACGCCGCCCCCGGCCGGCGCGATGGGCGCCCGCACGGTCTGGGTCCGGAGCTTGGCTGCCGCGAAACCGCCGAGCGCGAAGGCGGCCAGGACCAGAACGACGACGGCCGGCCGGCCAAGGCTGAGCCGGGAGGCCGCCAGCAGCAGCAGGCCGGCGGATAGCAGCATGGCGTACGCCACCAGCGCCAGCGGCTCGGCCGGCAGCGACAGATAGATCCCGGCCCCGCAGCCGAACGCCACCGGCGTCCACAGGCTGGCCGATTGCACGGAGGCTTGATCGACAAACCATGTTGCGATGCGGCGAAGGCTAGGACGCGGCGGAAAGGGCGTGTTAAGAGGCGCCGCGCGCACGTCAGGCGCGCCTGCTGCAGTAGCCCCTACCTCGATGTCCGACCGTCCCGTCGTCACCCGGATCGCCCCGTCCCCCACCGGCTCCATGCACATTGGCACGGCCCGGACGGCGCTTTTCAACTGGCTTTATGCGAAGCACACTGGCGGCCAGTTCCTGCTGCGCATCGAGGACACCGATCGTGAGCGTTCGACCGACGCGGCGGTGCAGGTCATTTTCGACGGCCTCGACTGGCTGGGCCTGAAGCCCGACGCAGAGCCGGTGTTCCAGTTCGCCCGCGCCGACCGCCATCGGGAAGTCGTGGCGCAGATGCTGGCCAATGGCGGCGCCTATCGCTGCTACATGACGCCCGAGGAACTTGAGATCGAGCGCGAGGCCGCGCGCGCCGAAGGCCGCGTCATCCGTTCGCCCTGGCGCGCGCGCACCGACGCCGGCAACTACGACGAGGCCCAGCCCTACGTCGTGCGCCTCAAGAGCCCGCTCGAAGGGGAGACGATCATCGCCGACCAGGTGAAGGGTTCGGTCACCTTCCAGAACAAGACGCTGGACGACCTGATCCTGCTGCGCTCGGACGGGACCCCGACCTACAACCTCGCCGTGGTCGTCGACGACCACGACATGGGCATCACCGACGTGATCCGCGGCGACGACCACCTGAACAACGCCGCCCGCCAGACCCTGATCTATCAGGCGATGGACTGGGAGGTTCCGGTCTGGGCGCACCTGCCGCTGATCCACGGCCCGGACGGGACCAAGCTGTCCAAGCGCCACGGCGCCCAGGCGGTCAGCGAATTCGACGACATGGGCTATCTGCCCGAGGCCATGCGCAACTACCTGGCCAAGCTGGGCTGGGGCCATGGCGACGACGAGATCTTCTCGGACGAGCAGGCGATCAGCTGGTTCGACGTCAAGGACGTGGTCGGCGCGCCCGCCCGCCTGGACTGGGACAAGCTGAACCACCTCAACAACCACTATATCCGCCAGGCCGAGCCGACCCGGCTGGCCGAGCTGGTCGCCGGCGTCCACAAGAGCCGCGACTTCCCGCTGCATGACGGCGACGAGGCGATCATCGAACGCACCGTCCCGCTGGTCCGCGACGGCGCCAAGACCATGCTGGAACTGGCCGACGCCACCGTCTTCGCCCTCAAGCGCCGTCCGCTCGAGCTGCCGGAGAAGGCCAAGGGTCTGTTGACCGACGAGACCCGCGCGCGGCTCGGCCGCCTGCGCGAGCACCTCGACGGCCAGGCTGAATGGGCGGTTCCGGCGCTCGAGGCGGCGCTTCGCGGCTTCGCCGAGACCGAAGGCGTGGGCATGGGCAAGTTCGGCCCGGCCTTACGCGGCGTCCTCTCTGGAGGGTCTCCTGCCCCTGATCTGGCCGGAGCCCTTGTGAGCCTTGGGAAACCGGAAAGTTTGGGGCGTCTCGACGACGCGCTTTCACAGTCCGCATAACGCGCTATAAGGCGCCCTGAAACGGGCGTTTGACTCCTGCAAGACGGAAGGAATGGCATGGGCGACACGGCTAAGGTGAGTTTCGACGGCAAGTCGGTCGAGCTGCCGATCCTCAAGGGCACGGACGGTCCCGCCGTCGTGGATATTCGAAAACTCTACGCCGAGGCCGACGTCTTCACTTACGACCCGGGCTTCACCTCGACGGCGAGCTGCGAGAGCAAGATCACCTTCATCGACGGCGACAAGGGCGTGCTGCTGCATCGCGGCTACCCGATCGACCAGCTGGCCGAGAAGTCGAGCTTCCTCGAAGTCTGCTACCTCCTGCTGAACGGCGACCTGCCGAACGCCAAGGAGTTCGAGGGCTTCGAACACAACATCACCTATCACACGATGCTGCACGAGCAGTTCGATAGGTTCTTCATGGGCTTCCGCCGCGACGCCCACCCGATGGCCATCATGGTCGGCGCCGTCGGCGCGCTGTCGGCCTTCTATCACGACAGCACCAACATCGATGATCCGGAACAGCGGATGATCTCGTCGCATCGGCTGATCGCCAAGATGCCGACGATCGCCGCCCGCGCGTTCAAGTACTTCAAGGGCCAGCCGTTCGTGCATCCGCGCAACGACCTGTCCTACTCGGAGAACTTCCTGCGCATGTGCTTCTCGGTCCCGGCCGAGGACTGGAAGCCGAACCCGGTGCTGACCCGCGCCATGGACCGCATCTTCATCCTGCATGCGGACCACGAACAGAACGCCTCGACCTCGACCGTCCGCCTGGCCGGTTCGTCGGGCGCCAACCCGTTCGCCTGCATCGCGGCCGGCATCGCCTGCCTCTGGGGCCCCAGCCACGGCGGCGCGAACGAAGAAGCGCTGAACATGCTGGCCGAGATCGGCTCGGTGGAGAACATCCCCGAGTACGTCCAGGGCGTGAAGGACCGTCGCTATCGCCTGATGGGCTTCGGTCACCGGGTCTACAAGAACTACGACCCGCGCGCGAAGGTCATGCAGCAGACCTGCCACGAAGTGCTGGCGGAAGTCGGCCACTCGGACGACCCGCTGCTGAAGGTGGCCATGGAGCTCGAGAAGATCGCGCTCAACGACCCCTACTTCGTCGAGCGCAAGCTCTACCCGAACGTCGACTTCTACTCGGGCATCACCCTGCGCGCCCTCGGCTTCCCGCCGGAGATGTTCACCGTGCTGTTCGCCCTGGCCCGCACCGTGGGCTGGATCAGCCAGTGGAAGGAAATGATCGAGGATCCGTCGCAGAAGATCGGCCGTCCGCGCCAGATCTACACCGGCGCGGCGCAACGCGACTACGTCGCGGTCGACAAGCGCTAGGCCCGATCGACGACCCAAAGCATCAGCCCCGCCCGGACCACCGGGCGGGGCTTTTGCTTTGGCGCTCAGGCATACGCCTAGGTTGCGGCCGCCGCCCATGCTCGTAGGCTTCCGCTGCAAACCGCATGAGGAGCGCCCCCATGGCTTTCATGGCGAAGCTGAACGAGCCGCACGTCACCCGTGACATCTACGAAAAGGTTCGCGCCGAAATCGGCTGGGATCACGATCCGCCGGCCGGCTGCCTGCTGCACATCGCCGCCTTCGACGAGGCCGGCGCGCATACGGTCGACATCTGGGACAACGAAGAGGACCTCAAGGATTACCTCGAGGATCGCTTCCTGCCGGCCTTGCGCAAGCTGGGCGTCGGGCCGGTCCACCCGACCTGGACCGAGCTGCATGTCTGCGTCGCCGGCCCCGACATCCAGCAGTACGTGCTGGACGCCCCGCCGCTACGCTCGCGACCCCAGCGCTTTCAGGACGGCCTCGGCCGCCACGTCTGACGGGTCGGGGCCGCCGCGGCCCATCTTCTGCAGGGCGGCGGTCTGGGCCGCCGCCTGCCGCTCGCGCAGCGCCGGGTCGTCCAGGCGCAAAGCGATCTCGCGGGCCAGGGCCGGGCCGTTGCAGTCGTCCTGCACCAGTTCCGGGGCGACGAAGTCCTTGGCCGCGATGTTGAACAGCGTGATGTAGGGCGTGCGGATCAGCCGCTTCAGGATCGCGTGGGTCAGCGCGCCCAGGCGGTAGCCGACCACGATCGGCACGCCGGCCAGCGCCAGTTCGGTGGTGACCGTGCCCGAACAGGCCAGCGCCACCGTCGCGGCCTTCATGGCGTCGAGCTTGGCGCTCTCGCCTTCGACCACATGCGCCCAGCCTGACGCTTGTTCCTTGACCGTCGAGGCCACCGTCGGCGCCGCCGGGATGACCACCTCAAGGTCGGGCCGCGCGGCCTTCAGGATCGCCACCGCGTCGGCGAACGGCGGCAGGACGCGGCTGATCTCGCCGGGCCGGCTGCCCGGCAGCACCAGCAGCACCGGCGCCTGCGGGGCGATGCCGAGCTGCGCACGCAGCCGCCCGCCGTCGGCCTGTGAGAAGTCCAGCGTCAGCGCCGAGTTGCCGACAAAGGTGACCGGCAGGCCCTCGGCTTCGAAGTACGGCGCATCGAACACGTGGATCGACAGCAGATGATCAACCGTCGCCGCCAGGGTCTTGGCGCGCCCCGGCCGCGTGGCCCAGACCTGCGGGGCGACATACTTGATGAGCGGCAGCTTGGGGTCGAACTTGCGCAGTTGCTGCGCCACCCGCAGCGTGAAGCCCCAGGAGTCGATCAGCACCACCACGTCGGGCTTCTCACGCTTGGCCAGGGCGACGGTGTCCTCGACCCGCGCCACCACCTTGCGATAGGCCATCAGGCCTTCCAGCAGCCCGAGGATCGACAGCTCGGCGATGTCGAACGGGCTCTGCACGCCCTCGGCCGCCATGCGCTCGCCGCCCACGCCGACAAAGCGCACGCGGTCGCCGAGGCGCGCGCGCAGGGCCCGGGCCAGGCCCGCGCCGCGGTCGTCGCCCGACGCCTCGGCCGCGACCAGCATGACGCAGAGCGGCTGGCTCACGGCGCGTTCGGCGGTTCCACGCCCACCACGAAGATGCCCAGCTCGTCGGCCAGCGCGATCACCGCCTCGCGGTCGAGCACCAATAGCCGCCCGACCTCGCCCGCCACCCCGGCCAGGCCGGCCTGGGCCGCCCGCTGGATGGTATTGAGGCCGATGGTCGGCAGGTCGATGCGCGTCTCCTGGATCGGCTTGGGCGCCTTGGCGAGCACGCCGCGCGGCGCCTCGGCGCTGCCGCGGATGTTGCGCGGCAGTTCGGCCACCCGGCGCAGCATCGCGTCGGTGCCTTCCTGCGCCTCGACCGCCAGCACCAGGCCCTCGCAGACCACAGCGCCCTGCCCGACGTCCAGCTGACCGATCGCCCGCGCCACGCGCAGCGCGTGCTGCACGTCGGCCATCTGCTCCTCGCTCGGCGCCACCGCGCCCAGCGGGCCGGCCGTCAGGGTCAGGTCGCCCATCACCTCGTGCGCGCCCTCGACGGCGAAGCCTTCCTTCTCGAACTCGCCCAGCAGCTGGCGCAGCAGCGCATCATCGCCCTTGCGCGCCGCGGCGATCACCCCCGGCAGCGCCATCAGGCCGCGCAGGTCGGGCGACAGCGCCTTGAAGTCCGGCCGATCGACCGTCCCGACCAGGGTGACGGCCTCGCAGCCGGCCCGTTTCAGCGCCTTGAAGCACTTGCCGAGCTCGGCGATGCCGATGTCGGCCCCTGGGAACCGGGCGATTTCCGCGCCCGCGAAGCCCTTCAGCCGAATGATGAAGAACGGCCGTCCGGCGCGTTCGCAGTGCTGCGCGATCTCGACCGGCAGGTTCCCGCCGCCCGCAATCAGCCCAAGCTTCCGCACGTCCTAGACCTCCCGCTCCGGCAGGCAGAGCGGCCGGCTGGCGTCGGCGCGGATGAAGTCGACGATCTCCATGACCTCGGGCGATTCCGAATAGGTCTCGACGGTGTCGTCGAGCCGCTCCTGGAAGGTGCCTTCGTCGGCGAACAGCATCCGATAGGCCGCCCGCATGGTGTTGATCGTCTCGCGGCTGAAGCCGCGGCGCTTCAGCCCCAGCAGATTCAGGCCCTCGAGGTGCGCATGGTTGCCCCACACCGAGCCATAGGGGATCACGTCCTTCACGACCGCCGCCAGGCCGCCGATCATCGCGTGGCGCCCGACGCGGGTGCGCTGGTGCACGGCGGCCAGGCCGCCGACGATCACGAAGTCGGCGATCTCGCAGTGACCGCCCAGCGTCGCCTGCTTGGTCAGGATCACCTGGTCGCCGAGGACGCAGTCGTGCCCGACATGACTCTCGATCATGTAGAAGCCGTCCGAGCCGACTTTGGTCACGCCGCCGCCGCCGACCGTCCCGGTGTTCATCGTCGCGTGCTCGCGGATGACGTTGCGGTCGCCGATCACCAGCTGGGTCGGCTCGCCCTTATAGGCGGTGTGCTGGGGCGGCCCGCCGAGCATGGCGAACGGATAGACCTGATTGTCCTCGCCGAGCGTGGTCACGCCGTCGACCACCACGTGCGAGGCCAGTTTCGTCCGCGCGCCGAGCTTGACGTCGGGGCCGACGGTGCAGAACGGGCCGATCACCACCCCCTCGCCCAGCTGGGCCTTGGGGTGGACGACGGAGCTGGGATGGACGTCGATGCTCATGGGGTCTCCACCAGCATGGCCGCGAACTCCGCTTCGGCAGCGGTCTTGTCGCCGACCATGGCCTTGCCTTCGAACTTGAAGAGCCCCCCGCGGGCGCGCAGCACCTTGACGTGCATGCGCAGGACGTCGCCCGGCCGCACCGGCTGCCGGAAACGGCAGTTGTCGACCGAGGTGAACAGGATGGTCTTGCCGGCGCGATCGACGTTCAGCGTCTTCGACATCAGCACCGCGCCGGTCTGGGCCATCGCCTCGACGATCAGCACGCCGGGCATCACCGCATAGTCCGGGAAGTGTCCCTGGAAGAACGGCTCGTTGATGGTCACGCACTTGATGCCGACGATCGACTCGTTGGGCCGATACTCCTCGGCCCGATCGACCAGCAGGAACGGATAGCGATGCGGAATCCGCTCCAGGATCTCGGCGATGTCGATCGACACCTCGGCTGTCGCCGCGTCGTTGCTCATTGGTCGGTCCCCTTGCGGTTGGCGGAGCGCGACAGCCACGCCACCTCCCGCATCCAGCGTCGAATGGGTTGTCCGGGCACGCCGCCCCAGGTTTCGCCGGCCGGGATGTCGCGGAACACGCCGGCGGCGGCCGCGACCTGCGCGCCGTCGCCGATGTTGACGTGATCGGCCACGCCCGCGCGGCCGCCGAAGGCCGCTCCGTCGCCGATCACGACGCTGCCGGAGATGCCGGTGTGCGCAGCCATGACGCAGTTTCGTCCCACACGCACGTTGTGGGCGATCTGCACCAGGTTGTCGATCTTGGTGTTTTCGCCGATCACCGTGTCGTCGAACGCGCCACGGTCGATGCAGGTGTTGGCGCCGATGGTCACCCCGTCCTGCAGGACGACCCGTCCCAGCTGCGGAATGTCCACCACGCCCTTGGCCCCGCCGGCGGCGCCGAAGCCCGGTTCGCCGATCCGCGCGCCCGCCAGGATGCGCACCCGATCGCCGAGCAGCGCAAAGCCGATGGTGACGTTGGCGCCGATCACGCAGTCCCGGCCGATGGCGACGCCCGGCCCGATCACGGTGTTGGCGCCGATCTCGGTCCGCGCGCCGATCTGCGCGCCCGGTCCGACCACCACCCCGGGCGACAGATGCACGCCCTCCTCAAGCACCGCATCGGCGGCGACGAGGTCCGGACCGCCATGGCGTCGCACGCGGTGCAGCCGCGTCGCGGCGGCGGCGTAGGCGGCCTGAGGCGTCGGCGTGACCAGCGCCACGCATCCCGGCGGCGCAAAGTCTTTGTCGCGCGCGGTGACGAACACCGCAGCGGCCTTCGCCGCAGCCAGGTCGGCGGCGTATTTCTTGTCGGTCAGGAAGGTGACGGTGTCGGCCTGGGCGCTGGCCAGTACGGCCACGCCGCGGACCTGGCGCTGGCCTTGGTCCGCATCGGAAAGTTCGGCGCCTGTCAGGCTGGCCAGTTCGGCGAGCGTGACAGGGCCGAGGTCTTCAAAAAATCGGGGGTCGGGCATGGGAATCCTCAGCTCGACCCGCCTTTATCGCGAGTCGGCCCTACTTGCGGGTCGCAGGCGCCGCAGCCGGAGTCGCAGCCGGGGCCGCGGCTTGGTCGAGGCGTTCACGATCGAAGGTGAACTGCGTGATCTTCGCGTTCAACCCGGTGACCACCGCTTGGCTGATGTCCATGGACGGGTTCGACAGCACGACGCTTTCGCGGTTGATCAGCAGGCTGCACTGGCGCTGCTGATACACTTGGCTGACGATCGGGGTCAGCTCCTGATACACGCGGCCCAGGGCCTTCTGTTGCGTCGCCTGCAGTTCGCGCGAGCGCTGCTGCTCCTTGCGCTGATAGGCGTTGGCCTTGACCTGCAGGGCCGCGGCGCGGGTCTCGAAGGTGTTCTGGTCGAGCGTCGCGCGCTGGCCTTCCAGCGTCTTGGCTTCGTTCTGGATCGCGGTCTGCTCGGCCTTCAGCTCGGCTTCGACCTGGGTCGCGATCTGCTGCAGGCGGGTCTGGACGTACTTGCCGACGGTCGAGGTCGCGATCGCACCTTCCACCGAGACGGTGCAGACGCCGGGCAGCGCCGGGCCATGGGTCACCGCGGGCGCCGCCGGGGCGGCAGGCGCAGCCGCCTGCGCGAAAGCCGCGCTGGAAGCGGAAGCGGTGATGGCGGCGACGCAGGTCGCCGCGACAAGGGCTTTGATCGTCATGTGGTGAATCTAGAACCTGGTTGAGGTGGAGAACCGGAACGTTTCGGTCTTGTCGTAGTCTTCTTTGGCCAAAACTTGGCTGAAGTCGAATCGGATCGGGCCCATCGGAGAGCGCCAGAAGACCGACAGACCGGCCGTCGCACGCAGCGACAGATCGTCATAGATCAGCGGATCGACCGTGCCGTCGGCCTTCAGCTTGTCCTTGTCGTCGAGCAGGCCGAGCGTGCCGACGTCGGTGAACAGCGCGGCCTTGATGCCGTACTGCTCGGGCAGGCCGGTCGGGATGGTCAGTTCGGCCGAACCGATCGCATAGGCGCGGCCGCCGAGCGCGTCGGAGCGCCCGAAGTTGGTGTCGCGCGGACCGATGCCGGCGGTCTCGAAGCCGCGGAAGCTGTTGCCGCCCTTGTAGAAGCGGCTGTTGACCCGCACCGTGTCCCCGCTCCAGCCGGCGATGTAGCCGCCCTGCCCGGTCACGCTCAGGATGAAGTCCTTGTTGAACCCGTGGTACCAGCCGCCGGTCACTTCGGTGCTGATGTAGTTCACGTCGCCGCCGATGCCGGCCAGGTCCTGGCTGACGTCGAAGCGGAAGCCGCGGGTCGGATTGATCGGGTCGTTCCGGCGGTCATAGAGATAGGTGTAGCCGATCAGCGACGTCAGATACTTGCCGCGCTGGGCGCAGAGCGACAGCGACACCAGCGGCGCGGTCGGATCGCAGTAGGCGTCGTCGATCTGAACGTCTTCCTGGCGCAGCGTGTAGCGGGTCGACATCCGCGAGTTCAGGGTCAGCGGGAACGCCATCCGCACGTTGCCGCCGACGGTCACGGTCTTATAGGCCGAGTACTCGGTCAGGTCGTAGCGGTAGGAATAGAGGTCGACGCCCGCGCCCAGGTCGCGGCCCAGGAACCGCGGCTCGGTGAAGCCGAAGTCGATCTGTTGGCGCAGCGAACCGACCGACACACGCGCGCGCAGGCTCTGGCCACGGCCGCGGAAGTTCCGCTCGGTGACCCCGAGGTCGAGGATCAGCTGGTCGACCGACGAATAGCCGGCGCTGAACGAGAGTTCGCCCGTCGGCTGCTCCTCGACCTTCACCGCCAGACGGGTGCGGTCGGGCGCCGTGCCCGGCGCTTCGTCGATGGTCACGTCCTTGAAGAAGCCGAGCGCGCGGATGTTGTTGCGCGAGCGGTCGACCAGGGCGCGGTTGTAGGCGTCGCCTTCGACGAGGTTCATCTCGCGGCGGATGACATAGTCCAGCGTGCGGGTGTTGCCGGTGACGTCGATGCGCTCGACGTACACGCGCGGCCCTTCGCGGACCTGGAACACCACGTCGACCAGGCCGGTCTCGCGATTCGGCGTGTAGCGCGGACGCACGTCCACGGCGGCGAAGCCGGCGGCGCCGGCCGCGAAGGTCAGCGAGTCGGTCGCCGCCTCGATCTTTTCGTCCTGGTAGATCTCGCCCGAACGGATCGGCACCAGCTGCTGCAGGACGTTCTTGTCGAGCTTCTGCAGCTCGGTTTCGACCGTCACCTTGCCGAACTTGTATTCCTTGCCCTCGTCGAGCGTGTAGGTGACGACGAAGCCGTTCTTGTCGGGCGCCAGCTCGGCGATCGCCGAGACCACGCGGAAGTCATAGAAGCCGCGGTTGCGGTAGTGCTTGCGCAGCTGCTCCTTGTCGTACTCCAGGCGGTCCGGGTCGTAGTTGGCGTTGTTCGAGAAGAACTTGTACCAGCTCGACTGCTCGGTCACGACCACGTCGCGCAGGTCGTTGTCCGAGTACTCCTTGTTGCCCAGGAAGTTGACCCGCAGCACCCCGCTCTTGGGGCCTTCGTTGATCTCGAAGATCAGGTCGACGCGCTTTTGCGGCAGTTCGACGATCTTCGGCGTCACCGTCGCCGAGATCCGGCCGGAGCGGCGATAAAGCTCGACGATGCGCTGGACGTCCTGCTGCACCTTGGCGCGGGTGAAGATGCCGCGCGGGCGCACGGTGACCTCGTCGCGCAGCTTGTCTTCCTTGAGGCCCGAGTTCCCCTCGAAGACCACCTTGTTGATGATCGGGTTCTCGACGACCGTCACGATCATGTCCGAGCCCTGCAGCTCGACCTTCACGTCGGCGAACAGGTCGGTGCGGAACAGGGTCTTCAGCGCCAGGTCGGCCTTGGCCGGGTCCAGGACCTCGCCGGGCTGGATCGGCAGATAGGACAGCACGGTCGACTGCTCGATCCGCTCGTTGCCGCGCACGATGATGCGCTGGACGACGCCGGACTGCTGGCCGGCGTCCTGCGGCGCAGGCTGCGGCTGGGGCGGAGTCGCCTGTTCCTGCGCCAGGACGGCGCTGGGAAAGACGATCGCCGTCGAGCCCATCAGCAAGGCAAGGCCGGAGGCGAGCGCGGCGCGGCTAGCGCGGGGTCTTTGCATCGTATCAGCCGTCAATGGAAAAGCGCGGGTTTCAGGAGAAAACGCCGCCGAGGATTTTGAACACACGCAGTTGCTGCAGATCGTTCCAGGTGGCGAACAACATCAAACCCAACAGCAGCGCAAGCCCCACCCGGTAGCCCGCCGCCTGGACCCGCGCCGCCAGCGGACGCCGCGCCACCGCCTCATAGGCGTAGAACAGCAGGTGTCCCCCATCCAGCACAGGGATCGGCAGCAGATTCATGAAGCCGATGCTCACCGAAACGAACGCAGCCAGTTGGAGCAGATTGACGCCGCTGCCGAGGATCATTCCCCCGACGTCGGGCGCCCCTTCGGCTCCGGCCTGCGCGACTTTGCCGGAGATTCGGGCGATTCCGAGGGGACCGCTGAGCTGATCTGGCGAAACTTGGCCGGTCACCATCCGGCCCAGGTAGTAGACCGTCGTCTCAAGCGTGCGCCAGGTGCGCTGCACGCCGCCGGCGACCGCTTCGAGCGGGTTGTAGCGGACATGGACATAGTCGTCACGCGCCTGGGCCGGGGTCACGCCCAGCACGCCCTGCCGGTGGGTCCCGGCGACCGGATCGGTGCGCTCCACCCAGCGCGGCGTGGCGCTGATCGGGACCTCGCGCCCCGCCCGCTCGACGACGAAGGCGGTCGGAACCTCGGCGCGGACCTGCACGATCACGGCCAGTTCGTCGAAGCTCTTGATGCGGCGGCCGTTGGCCTCGACGATCAGGTCCCCGCTCCGGAAGCCGGCGGCCTCGGCCGGGCTGCCCGGCTGCACCGAGGCGATCTTCGCCGGCAGCACGTACTGGCCGAGCGCCAGCAACAGCGAGGCGAACAGCGCCACGGCCAACACGAAATTGGCCATCGGCCCGGCCGCGGCGATGACCGCGCGCTGCCAGAGCGGCTTGAAATGGAAGTAGCGTCCCACGGCCTCCTGGCCTTCACGTCGGGCGATCTGCTCGCGCATCGCGTTCAGGTCTTCCGCATCCGGCACGCTGGCGGCGTTCTCGTCGCCGGTGAACCGGACATAGCCGCCCAGCGGAATCCAGCCGATCCGCCACTCGACGCCCGACTTGTCGGTCCAGGAGGCGATCGCCTTGCCGAAACCGATGGAGAAGCGGTCGATGGCCACGCCGAACATCTTGGCGGCCAGGAAGTGGCCCAGCTCGTGGATCGTGACCACCAGCCCCAGCACCAGGACGAAGGGAACGACGAAGGTCAGGGCGGTGAGGATGAAATCGAGCATCTGCTGTAACTCCTCCGCGCGGCTAGCGCCCTAGGCCGCCGACGACCTCGCCGGCGACGCGACGCGCCAGCGTATCGGTCGCCTGAGCGTTTTCGAGCGTGTCGCCATTCGCCGCCCCCGCGACCAGGCCCTGAGATTCGACGCGTTCGAGGGTCTCAGACACCGTCGCGGCAATATCGAGAAAGCCAATCTTGCGGTCAAGGAAGGCGGCCACGGCGACCTCGTTGGCGGCGTTCATCACCGCGGGCGCGGCCCCACCGGCCGCCAGAGCTTCTTTGGCGATCTTCAAGGCGGGAAAACGGCGCAGGTCCGGTTCTTCGAAGGTCAATTGGCCGATGGCGGCCAGATCCAGCCGCGGCGCCGGCCACGGCAGGCGGTCCGGCCAGGCGAAGGCGCAGGCGATCGGCGTGCGCATGTCGGGCGCGCCGAGCTGGGCCAGCGTCGATCCGTCGCTGTACTCCACCAGGCTGTGGATGATCTGTTGATGATGGATCAGCACGTCCACCCGCTCATTGGTCATGCCGAACAGATAGGCGGCCTCGATGATCTCCAGGCCCTTGTTCATCATGGTCGCCGAATCGACCGAGATCTTCGCGCCCATGCTGAAGTTCGGATGGGCGACGGCCTGCTCGGGGGTGGCGTGGGCCATCTGTTCGGCCGACCAGGTCCGGAACGGCCCGCCCGACGAGGTCAGGATCAGCCGGTCGACCCGCTGGGCGTTCATCGGATCCAGCACCTGGAAGATCGCCGAATGCTCGGAATCGACCGGGATCACCGCCCCGCCCGCCAGCTTGGCCGCCCGCAGCAGCGAGGGGCCCGCGCAGACCAGGCTCTCCTTGTTGGCCAGGCCGATCACCGCCCCGGCCTGCGCCGCCGCCAGGGTCGGCGCCAGGCCCGCAAAGCCGACGATCGAGGACATCACCCACTGCGCGTCGGCGGCCGCGGCCTCGACCACGGCGCTGTGACCGGCCGCGACCTTGACGCCCGAGCCGTCGAGACGCTGGCGCAGTTCAGGCAGCTTGGTTTCGTCTTCGATGACCGCCAGCTTCGGCCGCCAGCGCAGGGCCTGCTCGGCCAGCCGCTCAGCGTTGCGCCCGGCGGTCAGGGCCGTCACCTCGACCTCGGCGCCGGCCTTCTCCAGGAGATCGAGAGTGGAAACGCCGACCGAGCCGGTGGAACCCAGAACGCTGACGCGGCGAGGCAAAGTCAATGCGCCCATCCCCAATGATTGACCAGTCGCGCGGCCGCCAGCACGACCACGGCGAACATCAGGCCGTCTACTCTATCCAATAAACCGCCATGGCCTGGGATCAGGTCCCCGGAATCTTTCACGCCGAACCGGCGCTTAAGCATCGACTCCCAGAGATCGCCGGCCATGGTCGCCAGGCCGCCGACCAGGCCGATCAGCGCGCCGGCCGGAACGCTCAGCACGATGGCGCTGAACGCGGCCATCGCCGCCCCGGCGGCGGCTGCGGCGACCAGGCCGCCGATGAAGCCGGACCAGGTCTTGTTCGGCGAGAACTTGGGCCACAGCTTCGGGCCTTTCAGGGCGCTGCCCACCGCAAACGCGGCGATGTCGGCGGCCCAGGCCACGGCGAACAGCAGGATCGTCCACTGGCGGCCCTCGGGCATGCCGCGCAGCCACACGAGGCAGACGACCGGGATCGCCAGATAGACCACGCCGAACGCCGCGTTCATCGGTCGCTCGGCCACGCCGCGCGCCACCAGAGCTGCCGCGACCGCCCCCAGCGCGGCGGCCGCCCAGGCCAGCGGCATGTGTTTCTGATGGGCCAGGAACGCGGCGGCCAGGATCGCCACGGTCAGCGCCGTCGAGACGCGGACCGGCGCGGTCGGCGCGGTCATCGCGCCCCACTCGATGGCCAGCAGCGCCACCGCCACGGCCACCAGCACCAGGAACAGCCAGCGCAGCCCCGGCATGTCGGAGAACCACACCGCGCCCAGCACCGCGGGCACCAGGACGGTGGCCGAGGCGACGCGGACGCCCAGATTGGCCCAGTCGAAACGCCTAGCCTGCGGCAAGGACATTATCGGCCACGGCGCCGCCGTAGCGCCGCTCGCGCTTTTGGAATTCCTCGATCGCCGCCCGCAGATACTCGGCGCCGTAGTCCGGCCAGAGCACGTCCTGGAAGACGAACTCGGAATAGGCTGTCTCCCAGAGCAGGAAGTTCGAGAGCCGCTGCTCGCCGCTGGTGCGGATCACCAGGTCCGGATCCGGAAGGCTGGCGGTCGACAGCTTGCCCTGCAGCAGCTCTTCGGTGATGTCGTCGGGGCGGATCTGACCGGCGGCGACCTCGGCCGCCAGGGCCCGGGCGGCGTCGGCGATGTCCGCGCGGCCGCCATAGTTGAACGCCACCTGCAAGAAGAACTTGTCGTTGTGCGCCGTCTGGCGCTCGGCCCGCTCTACGATCTCGGCGACGTCGGGCGGCAGGCCCGCGCGGCGGCCGAGGATGCGGATCTTCACCCCCTCGCGCGCCAGCTTCTCAAGGTCCGAGTTCACGTACAGCTTCAGCAGCCGCATGACCTCGGCGACCTCGCCGGCCGGGCGCCGCCAGTTCTCGGTCGAGAACGCATAGAGCGTCAGCCAGCGGACGCCCTGGGCGGGCGCCGCCTCGACGACCCGCCGGATCGCGTCCACGCCTTTCGGATGTCCGACCTGGCGCGGCAGGCCGCGGCGCTTCGCCCAACGGCCATTGCCGTCCATGACGATCGCCACGTGCAGGGGCGCATCCGGCGCGGGCTGCTGTTGATCGATCGTAGCCATGGGTTCCCGTTCGTCCTCGCTCCCGATGGGACGATTAAACCTGCATGATCTCTTGTTCTTTGGTTTTCAAGGCTTCGTCGACGCGCTTGATCGCCTCGTCGGTAAACTTCTGCACCTCGGACTCCATTCGGCGCTGCTCGTCCTGGGTGATGGCGCTGTCCTTCTCGGCCTTCTTCAGGTCGTCGTTGGCGTCGCGGCGGACGTTGCGAATGGCGATCTTCTGCTGCTCGGCGTACTTACCGGCGATCTTGGCCAGGTCCTTGCGGCGCTCTTCGGTGAGCGGCGGGATCGGCACGCGCAGGCTCTGGCCGTCGACGACCGGGTTCAGGCCAAGGCCGGCGTTGCGGATCGCCTTCTCGACCGAGACCACCAGCCCGCGGTCCCAGATGTTGACGCTGATCGAGCGCGGCTCGGGGACGCTGACCGACCCGACCGTGTTCAACGGGACGGTCGAGCCGTAGGCGTCGACCATCACCTGATCCAGCAGACCGGCGGACGCCCGCCCGGTCCGCAGGCTCGAGAACTCGTCCTTCAGGGCCGTGATCGCCTTGTCCATGCGATCCCGATATCTGCTGAGAACCGGCTTTTCCGCAGCCATAGGATTGTCTCCCAAGATATTGGTCTAATTCGGTGAATGGTCAGGCGATCGTCGTGAAGACGCCCTGCCCCTTCAGCACTTTGAAGAAGTTGCCCCGCTCACGGATGGAAAAGACCACGATCGGGATTTGATTGTCACGCATCAGGGCGATGGCCGACGCATCCATGACCCGCAGGTCCTTGGCCAACACTTCCTGGTAGCTCAGCGTCTCATAGCGCTGCGCGCTCGGATCCTTCTTGGGGTCGGCGGTGTAGACGCCGTCAACGCTGGTGCCCTTGAACAGCGCATCGCAGCCCATCTCGGCCGTGCGCAGCGCCGCCGGGGTGTCGGTCGTGAAGAACGGCGCGCCCAGGCCGGCGGCGAAGATCACCACCCGGCCCTTTTCCAGGTGCCGCAGCGCCCGGCGGCGGATGTAGGGCTCGCAGACCGCTTCCATCGGGATCGCCGACTGCACGCGGGTATAGACGCCGATCTTCTCGAGCGCGCCTTGCAGCGCCAGGGCGTTCATCACCGTGGCCAGCATGCCCATATAGTCGGCGTTGGCGCGGTCCATGCCCTTCCCGGCCAGCGAGACGCCCCGGAAGATGTTGCCGCCGCCGATCACCAGGCAGAGCTCGATCCCGTGATCGACCACTTCCTTGATGTCCTCGGCCACCGCTTCGATCGTCTTGGTGTCGATGCCGAAGAGCGAGTCGCCCATCAGGACCTCGCCCGACATCTTCAAGAGGATCTTCTTGTAGCGGGGCTTGGTTTCGGACATTGCGGCTTCCGTAGAGAATCTGGCTGGGTACTACATAAACCAAGGGCGCCGTGCGCGTCGAACGCACGGCGCCCTTGGGGCGTCCTAAATCAGGCGGATCAGCCTTGGCCGGTCATCGACGCCACTTCGGCGGCGAAGTCGTCCTGCTTCTTTTCCACGCCTTCACCCAGGGCGAAGCGCACGAAAGCCTTCACGGCGACCGGCGAACCGGTTTCCTTGGCGGTTTCGGCGATCAGCTGCTCGATGGTCTGATCCGGGTTCATGACGAAGGGTTGCTTCAGCAGCACCACTTCTTCCTGCCACTTGCGGATCCGGCCTTCGATCATCTTCTCGACGACGGCCAGCGGCTTGCCCGATTCCAGCGCCTGGTCGGTCAGGAACTTCTTTTCCTTCTCGACGGCGGCCGGATCGAGGTCGCCCTCGTTCAGGGCCAGCGGCGGGGTCGGGGTGCCGGCGACGTGCAGAGCGATCTTGCGGCCGACTTCCTTCAGCACGGCCTGATCGCCCGCGCCTTCCAGAGCCACCAGCACGCCCAGACGGCCGACGCCTTCGCCCTGCGCGTTGTGCAGGTAGAGGGCCACGGCGCCTTCGCTGACCGACAGACGGGCCGAACGACGCAGACGCATGTTCTCGCCGATCGTCGCGATCAGGTTGGTGATCACGTCGCTGACGACTTCGCCCTTGGCCGTCTTGGCCGCGGTGATGGCGTCGACGCCTTCGATCGTCAGGCCGACGTCCGCGAAGTCGCGGGCGGCGGTCTGGAACAGCTCGTTCTTCGACACGAAGTCGGTCTCGGCGTTCAGTTCGACCAGCACGCCGGTCTTGCCGTCGGCGCTCAGCTTGCCGGCCACGAGGCCTTCAGCCGCGGCGCGGTCCGACTTCTTGGCGGCCTTCGAGAGGCCCTTGGTGCGCAGCCAATCGACGGCCGCTTCCATGTCGCCGTTGTTTTCCTGCAAGGCCTTCTTGCAGTCCATCATGCCGGCGCCGGATTTTTCGCGCAGGTCCTTGACCAGCGCAGCGGTGATTTCCGCCATGGTCAGCTCCTTATCAGTCAGAATGGGTTTGACCGGACCCTGATAGGGCCCGGCCATGATCGTTTTTCGTCAAGCTGAGTAAGACGCCCGAAAGCGTCTTAGCCGGCTTGTTCCTGGTCCGCGGCCGGAGCCTCGGCGGCCGGGGCCGCTTGCGGCTCCGGCGAAAGCTCTCGGGCCAGGGTCGGCTCAACCGGCGCCACCGAGGCGCCCAGGTCCACGCCAGCGGCCGATTGGCCGGCGGCCAGGCCGTCGAGGACGGCGTCGGCCAGCAGGTCGCAGTACAGCTGGATCGCGCGGGCGGCGTCGTCGTTGCCCGGGATCGGATAGGTGATGCCGTCCGGATCGCAGTTGGTGTCCAGGATCGCGATGACCGGGATGTTCAGCTTGCGGGCTTCCTGGATGGCGATCGACTCCTTGTTGGTGTCGATCACGAACATCAGGTCGGGAATGCCGCCCATGTCCTTGATGCCGCCCAGGCTGAGCTCGAGCTTGTCGCGCTCGCGGGTCATCTGCAGCAGTTCTTTCTTGCCGCGGCCTTGGCCTTGGCTTTCCCCGTCGAGCAGGCCTTCCAGCTCGCGCAGGCGTTGGATCGAACCCGAAACGGTGCGCCAGTTGGTGAGCGTGCCGCCCAGCCAACGGTGGTTCACGTAGTATTGGGCGCTGCGCTTGGCTGCCGTGGCGATCGGCTCGGACGCCTGACGCTTGGTGCCGACGAACAGCACGCGACCGCCGCCGGCGGCGACTTCACGCACCTTCACCAGGGCCTGGTGCAGCAGCGGGATCGACTGCGAGAGGTCGATGATGTGGATGTTCGACCGCGAACCGAAGATGTAGCGGTCCATCTTCGGGTTCCAGCGGTGGGTCTGGTGGCCGAAGTGGGCGCCAGCTTCCAGGAGCTGACGCATGGAGAATTCAGGAAGCGCCATCGGCTTTTCGTCCTTTTTCCGGTTAACCGCCGCAGGCAAACCCTCCAGATGGAGGACCGGAATGGGTATGGCGGGATGTCTCCCCGCACATCGCCAAACACCTGCGTGTGGAATGACGCGGCAAATAGGGCCTGAGCGCTGAAAATGCAAGCCTCGCCCGCGTCTAACAGCCCGACGCTTGCGTGCGCGGCCGCCTGGTTGCATCCTGCGATGGCAGGAGGGGCTCATGACACCTATCATGGCGCTTGGCGTCGGTCTCGGCATTCTCGCCCAGGGCACGTTCGGCGGCTCGGGCGGCACGCTCAAGTCACAGCCCGGGACGTGGGGCCCCGCGCCGGCCGCCGCCCCCTACACGCCGCCGCCGGTCTACGGCGCCCCGACGCCCGCCCGGCGCGCGCCGACGCCCAGCCTGGCGCCGCCGGCCTTCCCCGCCGCGCCCAAGGCGCCGGAGATGTATCAGCCGCCGAACTTCAAACCCTACAAGCCGGGCGTCTCGCCCTATTCCGACCGCGGCGGCCTCAACGCCCATCCGAGCCCGGCCAAGCCGCCCGGCTACATCGACCTGCGCTGAGCCGGTCTAGATATCCTCGACGAAGACCACGCCGGGCGCGGTCTTCAGGGCGCCCCGCACCGACACGTCCAGGCTGAAACGCCCCGGCAGCTTGAGCTCGATTTCACGGCCGCGCTCGATGTTGGCGACCAGGATGATCTCCCCGCCGCGGGGATTGGCGACATTCTCCAGCCGCTTCTTCAGCGCCTCGATCTCGGCGCTGCGCGGCGCCACGTGGACGCGCAGCCCGGCCACCGCGTTCTCGATCGCCTTGTCGATGGGCTCGGCGTCGTCACCGAAGAAGCGAACCTCGCCGTCGCGGGCCTTGGCGCGAACCTTGATCGCCACCGCCTTGCCGGGCTCGAGTACGTCGCGGCACTTGCGAAGCGACTCCGGTGGGAACAGCACCTCGTACTCCCCTGTCGGATCCGACAAGGTGACGAAAGCGAACTTCTCGCCGCTGGACTGGGACGCCCGCTCCTGTTTGCGCCGTACGACACCGGCCATCCGGAACGCCTCGGCGCCCGCCTCGGCCTTTGGGATCACTTCCGCCAACAGATCGGTCCGACGACGGCGCAGCGCCGTCACCATGTCGTCGAGCGGGTGCCCTGACAGATAGAAGCCGACCGCCGCCAGTTCCTCGTCCAGCCGTTGGACCGGGGTCCAGGGCTCGGCCTTCGGCATCTTCTTCCGGACCTGTGCGACCAGGTGATGGGTCCCGTCGGAGAACAGCGCGCCCTGCGCCGAACTTTCCTGAGAAGCCACGCTTTGTCCCAGGCCGGCGAGGAGCTCCGCCGCAGCGAGCAATTGCGCCCGGTCCACGTGAATGGAATCAAAGGCCCCGGCGCGGGCGAGTGTTTCGAACGTCCGCTTGTTGACCTGCTTGGGATCCACCCGCGAGGCGAAGTCGAAGATGTCCTTGAAGGGACCGCCCGCGGTGCGGACCGCCACCACGTGCTCCATCGCCTGCTGACCGACGTTGCGGATGCCGCCGAGCGCGTAGAGAACCTCGCCGTCCTCCACCTCGAAATCCGCGCCTGAGCGGTTCACGTCGGGGCTGCGGATCTTCACCCCGAACCGCTTGGCGTCCTGGTAGAAGACCGCCAGCTTGTCGGTGTTGGAGATATCGAGGCTCATCGAGGCCGCGAAGAACTCGACCGGCGTGTTCGCCTTCAGCCAGGCCGTCTGGTACGAGACATAGGCGTAGGCCGCCGCGTGGCTCTTGTTGAAGCCGTAGCCCGCGAACTTGTCCACGAGGTCGAAGATCGACCCGGCCTGCTCGGCCGGCACGCCCTTGGCCTCGGCCCCGGAGACGAACCTGGCCCGCTGCAGGTCCATCTCCTCCTTCTTCTTCTTGCCCATCGCCCGGCGCAGAAGGTCCGCTTCCCCGAGCGAATAGCCGGCCAGGATCTGGGCGATCTGCATCACCTGTTCCTGGTAGACGATGATCCCGTAGGTCTCCTTCAGCACCGGCTCCAGGCTTGGGTGCATGTAGTCGATGGGCTTGCGGCCGAACTTGCAATCGATGAAGGCCGGGATGTTGTCCATCGGACCCGGCCGGTACAGCGACACGACGGCGGTGACGTCCTCCAGCGAGCCGGGGCGCAGCTGGCGCAGGGTGTCGCGCATCCCCTGCCCTTCGAGCTGGAACACTCCGACCGTGCCGCCGTTGGACATCACTTCGTAGGCCGGCGCGTCGTCGACGCCGAGCGTTGCGAAGTCGACATGCTCGCCCCGCTTGCGCAGGAACTTCAGCGCCCGGTCGATGACCGTCAGGGTCTTCAGGCCCAGGAAGTCGAACTTCACCAAGCCGGCGCTCTCGACCCACTTCATGTTGAACTGGGTGGCGGGCAGCTCCGAGCGCGGATCGCGATAGAGCGGGGTCAGCTGAGTCAGCGGCCGGTCGCTGATCACCACGCCGGCGGCGTGGGTCGAGGCGTTGCGGTAGAGGCCTTCCAGTTGCAGCGCGGTCTCCAGCAGCTGCTTGACCGCCTCGTCGTCGTCCTTGGCCTGGCGCAGGCGCGGCTCGATCTCGATGGCCTTGGCCAGCGTCACCGGGTTGGCCGGGTTCGCCGGCACCATCTTGGCCAGACGGTCGACCAAGCCCAGCGGCAGCTGCAGCACCCGGCCCACGTCGCGCAGCACGGCGCGCGCCTGCAGGGTGCCGAAAGTGATGATCTGCGCCACCCGGTCGCGACCGTAGTGCTTCTGGACGTAGCTGATGACCTCTTCCCGGCGCTCCTGGCAGAAGTCGATATCGAAGTCGGGCATCGATACCCGCTCCGGATTCAGGAAGCGTTCGAACAGCAGGCCGTAGCGCAACGGGTCGAGGTCGGTGATGGTCAGGGCATAGGCGACCAGCGAGCCGGCGCCCGACCCCCGTCCCGGCCCAACCGGAATGTCGTGGTCCTTGGCCCACTTGATGAAGTCCGACACGATCAGGAAGTAGCCGGGGAAGCCCATCTTGCTGATGACCCCGATCTCACGTTCCAGACGCGCTTCATACTCTTCAACCGGCAGCGCGTTGGCCTGACCGCCGGCGATCCGCGCCTTCAGCCCCTCGCGCGCCTGGTGGGCCAGTTCGTCGGCCTCCGAGCGGCCGGCCCCGGTATCGAAGCGCGGCAGGATCGGGTCGCGCTTCTTGACCATGAAGGCGCAGCGGCGGGCGATGTCGAGGGTGTTGTCGCAAGCTTCCGGCAGGTCCGCGAACAGCGCCCGCATGTCGGCGCCCGACTTGAACCAGTGTTCCGGCGTCACCCGCCGCCGCTCGTCCTGGCTGATGAACGCGCCGTCGGCGATGCAGAGCAGCGCTTCGTGCGCCTCGTACATGGCCGGCTTGGCGAAATAGACGTCGTTGGTCGCGACCAGCGGCACGTCGTTGTCATAGGCGAACGCCACCAGTTCGCCCTCGGCGGCGGCCTGCGCCGGCAACCCATGCCGCTGAAGCTCGACATAGAACCGGTCGCCGAACACCCGAACCATCTCGGCCAGCGCGGCCTTGCCCTCGGGAATCTTGCCGGCGGCCAGCAGCGGATCGACCGGGCCGTCGACGCCGCCGGACAACAGGATCAGGCCCTCGGAATGCTCGGCCACCTTCGCCCAGGGGACCGAAACGTCCTCGCCGCCGTCGGCCTCAAGATAGCAGAGCGAGGAAAGCTCGCTGAGATTGAGATAGCCCTGCTCGCTCTGGGCCAGCAGGACGATGGTCGGGATCTTGGCCCAGCGCTCGGACTGACCGCCGCCGATGCCGGTGACCGGCAGCGCGCAGCCGATGATCGGCTGGACGCCCGCGTCCTTGCTGGTGACCGAAAATTCGAGCGCGCCGTAGAGGTTGGCCCGGTCGGTCAGGGCCACGGCCGGCATCTCCGCCGCCTTGGCCAACCCGCTGACCTTGTCGGCCTTGATCGCGCCCTCGAGCAGCGAATAGGCGGAGCGAACCCGCAGGTGGACGAAACCCTCGTTCACCGCTTCGCTCACCGTCTACCTCCAGGGATCAGGCGGCCAGCTGGGCTACCGCACACATCATCCAGACAAAGCCTGCGACCGACACAAAGGCCAGCGATTCCCGAGCCAAGCGAACCATCTGCGACGTCCTCACTGTGGATGTTCTGTTCTTGTTCTTATTTCCTGTTTTGTTCTCATCGTCAAGCAGCTTAGTCTCGCGCCCACACGGAGGCACGAATGGACCAGCGACTCTCCCTCATCACCCTGGGCGTGGACGACCTCGCCCGTTCGCGCGCTTTCTTCGAACAGGGCCTGGGCTGGAGCCCGAGCACGGTCGCCGAGGGCGTGTGCTTCTACCAGCTGCCGGGCGTCGGTCTGGCGCTGTTCGGCCGCGACGACCTGGCCGAGGACGCCCGCCGCCCGCTCGACGGCCGGTTCTCAGGCATCACCCTGGCGATCAACGAACGCTCGCGCCGGGAGGTCGACGCCACCTTCGCCCAGGCGCTCGCGGCCGGCGCGACGCCGCTCAAGCCCCCCGAAGAGGTGTTCTGGGGCGGCTACTCCGGCTATTTCGCCGATCTCGACGGCCACACCTGGGAGGTCGCGCACAATCCGGGCTGCACGATCCACGACGACGGCACGACGACCTTCGCCCCGAGCTAAAGCGTCTGCGCTTCCAGGTGGCCGTCCTTCAGGGCCAGCACCCGGTCCATGTGCTTGGCGAGCTCAAGATTGTGGGTCGCCACCAGCGCCGCGACGCCTTCCTGGCGGGCCAGGGCGTAGAGGCTGTCGAACACGGCCGCCGAGGTCTGCGGATCGAGGTTTCCGGTCGGCTCGTCGGCCAGCAGCAGCCTGGGCGAATTGGCCAGCGCCCGGGCGATCGCCACCCGCTGCTGCTCGCCGCCCGACATTTGGGCGGGCTGGTGGTCGACCCGCTCGGCGAGGCCGAGGCTCGCCAGCAGGTCCCTCGCCCGCGCGCGCGCGGCCTTGCGCGAGCGGCCGGCGATCATCTGCGGCAGGGCGACGTTGTCGAGCGCGGTGAACTCGGCCAGCAGGTGGTGCGCCTGGTAGACGAAGCCGATGGTGGCCAGCCGCACCCGGGTCCGTTGGCGGTCGCTGAGGTCCGAGCAGTCGCGGCCCTCGATGACGATGCGCCCATCGTCGGGATGTTCGAGCAGGCCGGCGGCGTGCAGCAGCGAGGACTTGCCCGAGCCGGACGGGCCGATCAGGCCGACGATCTCGCCCGGCCGCACGTCGAGATCGGCGCCGTTGAGCACGGTCAGGGTCTTGTCGCCGCTCTTGTAGGTTCGGCGCAGGCCCCGGATGGAGAGCACGGGGTCACTCATAGCGAAGCGCCTCCACCGGATCGAGGCGCGAGGCCCGCCAGGCCGGCGGCAGGGTCGCCAGGAACGACATCGCCAGGGCCCAGAAGGTGATGACCGAGACCTCCTGCCAGTCGATCTTCGCCGGGATGCGGGTCAGGAAATAGATGTCCGAGTTGAACACCTCGGCGCCGGTGGCCCATTCCACGAATTGCTGGATCTCGCCGATGAAGATGCAGAACAGCGAGCCGATCAGCAGGCCGGCGATGGTGCCCAGCACCCCGACCGCGGCCCCCGACATGAAGAAGATGCGCAGGATCGAGCCCTGCCCCGCCCC
Organism: Phenylobacterium sp.; assembly: GCA_017991675.1. GTDB lineage: Bacteria > Pseudomonadota > Alphaproteobacteria > Caulobacterales > Caulobacteraceae > Phenylobacterium. The sequence continues at coordinate 374,546 of JAGOQB010000001.1, forward strand.
CATGGTCCGCAGGATGGCGATGTCGCGGCCCTTGTTCTTCACCAGCATGACCAGGCCCGAGATGATGTTCATGGCCGCGATGGCGACCAGCATCATCAGGATCAGCCGCATGACGTTGCGCTCGACCTTCAGCGCGCCCCAGTAGGCGGAGTTCTTCTCCGTCCAGTCGGTGATCAGCGCCGACGAACCGGCCGCCTGGGCGACCGCGCCCTTCATGGCGATCGCCTTGTCGGGGTCGCTCAGCTTGATCTCCAGATAGTCGATGCCGTTGTCGCGGCCGAAGAACAGCTGCGACTGCTCCAGCGGCATGTAGATGAACGCCTGGTCGTACTCGCTCATCCCGACCGTGAAGGTTCCTGCGACCGTGTAGGTCTTGCGCAGCGGCGTCGCGCCGAACGCCGTGGCGCCGCCGCTCGGCGAGATCAGGCTGAGCTCGTCGCCCGGCCCCACGCCCAGCGTCTGTGCGAGCCTGTCCCCGACCATGATGTAGTCGCCGCCGTACTCGCCCTGGTCGAAGCCGGCCATCGACCCGCGGGTGATGTTGCCCGAGACGATTTTGGTCGCCTTCAGGTCCTTGGCGGTGATCCCGCGCACGATGGCGCCGCTGATCTGGCCGGCGCCCAGCGCCATGGCCTGGGCCTCGACGACCGGCGTGACCTGCACCACGCCCGGCAGGTCGGAGATCCGCTTGATCACCGCCTCGCGGTCCGGATCGGTCAGCACCCCGCCCGTCACGTAGAGATGCCCGCTGAAGCCGAGCATCCGCGACAGCAGCTCGGCCCGGAAGCCGTTCATCACGCTCATCACGATGATCAGCACCGCCACCGCCAGCATGATGCCGATGAACGAGATGATCGAGATCAGCGCCACCCCGCCCTGGCTGCGCTTGGCGCGCAGATAGCGGGCCGCCACCGAGCGTTCCCATTGGCCGAACGGTGGCGCGCGCCCGTTCAGCGTCCCGTTGGTCGACGACGTGGTCACGCGGCGACCGCTCCGGCGGGCGAAGGTCTCGAAAGATGCATGCTTGGGAAGATGTCCCGATCTTCTGCGGCCGTCACGGCCCGTTCGCCAGCTTTGCCATGTAAGCGGAGCGAAAAGAAGGCCGCCCGATGGCCGGGCGGCCTTCAAGTTATCGGGGAAAACGCCACGGGAAGCCTTTCGGCCGCCTGTGCCTGCGTCCAGCGGTAACCGAAGTTAAATCGCCCTCCCCGCGTCGATTACGCAGGCGGCCAGGCAATCGCCCGTTCGCCCAAAACTTGGGCGCAGCGGCCGCGCCGACGCCCAATTCGCGTTCGCGCCTCAGCGCCAGCTGGCCGGCACCGGCGGCAGGGTGATCAGCTTGAAATGGATGACCAGGAACAGGATCGCCCACAGGATCGTCGTGACGATCGTCGTGGTGATGAACTTCTTCTTGAGCTTCGGATCGACCGGCGCGCCAGGATCCCCGCCGTCGCCCTTGTCGATCCCGGCCTCGGCATGGCTCGTCACCCCGATCGGCAGGACCGAGAACAGCACGGTCCACCAGATGGTGAAATAGATCGCGATGCCGGTGAAGACAGTCATCAGTGCGCGTCCTTAGGAGATTCCATCAGCTCGACCAGAACCCCGCCCATGTTCTTGGGGTGGACGAAGATCACCGGGGTGCCGTGCGCGCCGATCCGCGGCTCGCCCGTCCCCAGCACCGTCGCCCCCTTGGCCCGCATGTCGTCGCGCGCGGCGATGATGTCAGGCACTTCGAAGCACACGTGGTGTTGGCCCCCGGCCGGGTTCTTCGCAAGGAACCCGACGAGCGGCGAATCGTCGCCGAGCGGCTCGATCAGCTCGATCTGGCTGTTGGGCAGGTCGACGAAGCAGACATAGACGCCCTGCTCCGGCATGGCCTTGGTCTCGGTGATGTGGGTCGCGCCGAGCACGTCGCGATAGAGCTTCACGGACTCGGCGATGGAGGGGGTCGCGACCCCGACGTGGTTCAGTCTTCCGATCATGACAGCCGTATAGACCTCTCCGAAGCGCCGCGCGAGATCACGCTACGGCGCCCCCACGCTAGACCCGCAGGACCGTGGTCTCGACGACCGGACGCTTGCCCCAGATCCGCTGGCTGGCCTTCTTCACGGCGCGGGAGATGGCCGTCTCGACCTCCTCGTCGAATTCGCGCTGCTCGCCCTGCACGCGCGCCAGAGCCTGACGGGCTTCCCCGGCCAGGTCGTCGAGCACCTCGTCCATTGGATAGTCTTCATCCGCCGGCAGGCCTAGGGCGCGAACCTGCGGCTGGCCCAGCAGCTTGCCGCGGCCGTCGAGCACCACGCTGACCGCCAGCACGCCGTTGTACGCGGCATGACGCCGCTCGCGCAGCGCATCGCCGTTCTCGGGCGTCAGCACGCCGGCGTCGACATAGATCCGGCCGGCCGGCACCTCGTCGATGATCTCGGCGCGGCCGGGCGCCAGGCGCACCATGTCGCCGTTGCGCGGCGCCACCGACTGCGGGACCTGCAGATCCTTGGCGAAAGCGGCGTGTTCCAGCAGGTGGCGGCGCTCGCCATGGGTCGGCACCGCGATCTGCGGCCGCGCCCAGCTGTACATCTGCGCCAACTCGTCGCGGCACGGGTGACCGGAGACGTGGATGCCCGGATGATCGCGCTCGGTGTAGAGCCGCACCCCGCGGTCAGCGAGCCGGTTCTGCAGGTTGCGGATCGGGATTTCGTTGCCCGGGATCACCCGCGAAGAGAACACGCAGGCGTCCCCCGCCCCCAGCTTCACATGCGGGTGCGAGCCGTCGGCGATGCGCGACAGCGCCGCACGCGGCTCGCCCTGGCTGCCAGTGCACAGGAACAGCACTTCGTTCTCAGGCGTCGAGGCGGCCTGCTGCTCGGACAGGAATTCCCCCACGCCCTCCAGCAGCCCGACGGACTTCGCCGCCGCCGCCATCCGGTGCATGGATCGGCCGACCAGGCAGACGCTGCGGCCCGCGGCTTCGGCGGCCCGGATGACGCTGTCCATGCGCGCCACGTTGGAGGCGAAACAGGCCACGGCGACCTTGCCCGACAGCCCGCCGATGAGGCCCGCCAGGGCTTCCTTCACATCGGCTTCAGAGCCGGACTCGCCGTCAACGAAGACGTTGGTGGAATCGCACACCATGGCCAGGACGCCCTCGTCGCCCAGCTTCTGGATCGCCGCGTCGTCGGTGACTGAGCCTAGCACAGGATCCGGATCAATCTTCCAGTCGCCGGTGTGCAGCACCGTGCCCAGCGGCGTGCGGATCGCCAGGCCGTTCGGCTCCGGGATCGAGTGGGTCAGGGTGATCAGCTCGACCTCGAACGGCCCCAGCTGGATCTTGCCGCTCAGCGGCACCTCGGTGATCTCCGCGTCGGCGCACTCTTCGTTCTCGCGCAGCTTTTCGCGCAGGAGGAAGGCGGTGAACGGCGTCGCATATAGCGGCGCGCGCAACTGCGGCCACAGCCACGCCACGGCCCCGATATGGTCCTCGTGGGCGTGAGTCAGCACGATGCCGACGATGTTCTTGGCGTATTCCCGGATGAACTCCGGGTCGGGCAGGATGATCTCCACGCCGGGCGTGGTCTGGTCGCCGAAGGTGACGCCCAGGTCGACCACGATCCATTTGCGCGCGTGCGCCGGACCATAGCCGTACAGATTGAAGTTCATGCCGATCTCGTTCGAGCCGCCCAGCGGCAGGAAGACGAGTTCGTCTTGGTCTTTTGCTTTCATTACGTCCTTGCCGCCGTGTTCCGGCGGTGAATTTCAAGTAGCCCCCGGATCGTCAGGTCCGGGTCAAAATGGTCGATGGCCGTGGTGGCGCCGTGGAACAGCGAGGCGACCCCGCCGGTGGCGATAACGGTCATCGGAGCCCCGCGTTCAGCCTTGATGCGGGCGATCAAGCCCTCGATCAGGGCGACATAGCCCCAGAAGACCCCCGACTGCATGGCGCCGACCGTATCGGTCCCGACCACGCGCTGCGGCTTCTGGATCGCGACCCGCGGCAGTTTCGCGGCCGCCGAGTGCAACGCTTCCATAGATAGGTTGATGCCGGGCGCGATGACACCCCCCTCGAAACCGCCGTCCGCGGCGATGACATCGAAGGTCGTGGCGGTGCCGGAATCGATGACGATCAGGTCGCCCGGATAGGCGATGTGCGCGCCCAGGGCGTTGACCAGGCGGTCGGCGCCGGCTTCCGAAGGCTTGTCGATGCGCACCTCGATCCCGAGGTCGGCGTTCTCGCCGATCACCAGCGGTTCGACGTGCAGGTAACGCCGCGCCAGATTGCGCAGGTTGAAGATCGACTGCGGCACGACGCTCGAGATGATGCAGGCGTCGAGTACGCCGAACTGCAATCCGGCCATGTGCAAAAGCTGCGAAAGCCAGACCGCGTACTCGTCGGCCGTGCGGCTCGAATCGGTGGCTGCACGCCACTGGGCGATCCAGGCCTCGCCGTCGTGAACCGCGAACAGGGTGTTGGTGTTGCCTTGCTCGATCGCCAGCAGCATCGCTTACGCCTCTCCGAAGAAAACGTCCCCGGCGGTGATGCGAAGCACCGCCCCGTCGTCCAACCGCAGTCGCAGCGCCCCGTCCAGATCGAGACCTTCGGCGACGCCGGTGTGTGTCTGGTTGGGCAGGCGCGCCACGCACGGTTCGCCCAGCCCTTGCGCGACCTGAGTCCAGCCGCGGGCGATGGGCGCAAAGCCCTCGGCCTGCCAGAGCGCACGCCAATGTTCGAAGCGGGTCGCCAGGACCTCTAGCGCGTCGCCCGGCGAGGGCGGCGGCCCTGCCATGTGATCGGCGAAGGCCGTCGCCGGCCGCTCCACGTCGCTCGGGGCATGCGCGAGGTTGATGCCGATGCCGACGGCCAGCCAAAGCGCGCCGTCAGGCCGGCTGCCGGACTCGACCAGGATCCCGACCGCCTTGCGGCCATGGACCATCACGTCGTTCGGCCACTTCAGCCGCGCGGCGCCGGCCCCTAGGCAGGTCTGCGCCAGGTCGGCGGCGGCCAGCGCCGCCACGAAGGAGAGCTGCGCCGCCTCAGCGGCCGGCTTGTCGGTGGTCAGCAGCAACGTGGCGGCCAGATTGCCGGTGGACGTCGTCCACGGCCGCCCCCGCCGGCCGTGGCCGGCGGTCTGGCGCAGGGCGGTGATCCAGACCGGACCGCCCGCCCCCGCCTCGGCGCGCCTGCGCGCCTCGGCGTTGGTGGAGTCCAGTTCTTCGTAGGCTTCGATCGGGGGGTGGGCGCCCACCTAGGAGGCGAGCCCGAACGCCGCCGCCGCCGCCTTGGCGAGCGGATCCAGGAAGATCAGCGCGCCCATGACCAGCGGGAAGGTGAACAGCGCGGCGCTGATCGCCACCACCTGGGCCTCGCGCGGCAGGGCGTCGGTGCCGCTCGGGGCGTTGTCGAACCACATCACCTTGATCAGGCGCAGGTAGTAGAACGCCGCGATGACGCTGCCGACCAGGCCGAGCACGGCGGCGATGACGATCATCGGCTCGCCCACGCTCAGCGCCGCCTTGAAGACGTAGAACTTGGCCCAGAAGCCCGAGAACGGCGGCAGGCCGAGCGCCGACAGCGAGAACGCCGTCATCGCCAGGGCGATGCCCGGACGTTCCTTGAACAGGCCCGCCATGTCCGAGATCGTCTCCATCGGCCGCCCGTCGCGCGACAGCGCGGTGAGGCAGGCGAAGAAGCCGGTGACGTCGATCATGTAGAGAACCATGAACACCATCATCGCCTGCATGCCTTCGGGCGTGCCCGCGGCCAGGCCCAGCACGGCGTAGCCGACATTGGCGATCGAGGAATAAGCCCACAGACGCTTCAGGTTCTGCTGCGCCAGGCCGGCCAGGGCGCCGACGAAGATCGACAGCAGCGCGATGACCACCAGCACCTGACGCCATTGCTCGACCGCGCCGGGGAAGCCTTCGGCCAGCACCCGGGCGAACAGCACCATGGCCGCCAGCTTCGGGGCGCCGGCGAAGAAGGCCACGACCGGGGTCGGGGCGCCTTCGTAGACGTCCGGGGTCCACATGTGGAACGGCGCGGCCGAGACCTTGAACGCCAGGCCGCAGATCAGGAACACCAGGCCGAACAGCACGCCGGTGCCGGCGCCGCTCTGCACGACCGCCGCGATCTCGTCGAACCGGGTCGAGCCGGCGAAGCCGTAGATCAGCGAGGCGCCATAGAGCAGCAGGCCCGAGGACAGCGCGCCGAGCACGAAGTACTTCAGCCCCGCTTCCGACGCCTTGGCGTCCTCGCGGTGCATGGCGGCCAGCACGTAGAGCGCCAGCGAGTGCAGCTCGACGCCCATATAGAGCGAGATCAGGTCGCCGGCCGAGGCCATCATGCCCATGCCGAGCGCGGCCAGCAGGATCAGGATCGGGAACTCGAAATTGCGGATCGCCTTGCGCTCGAACCACTTCTGGCCGAGCACGATGGCCACCGCGCTGGCCAGGTAGATCGCCACCTTGGCGAAGGCCGAGGCGTTGTCGGAGATCAGGCCGCCGGAGAATCCGCGGCCGATCGGGCCGACCGCGGCGGCCCAGGCCGCGACGATCAGCGCGCCGATCGAGGCGAGCATGATGGCCGTCGTGGCGCGCGGCGCGAAGGCGCCGATCACCAGCAGGCCGAGAGCGCCGATGGCCAGGATCAGTTCCGGCGCGGCGAGTGCGAGGTCTTGGGAAAAGGTCATGTGACTTTAGGTCCTCACCCGCCGATGGCCGCGCGGTAAACCGCGGCGAGATTGTCGACCGAGGCTTGGGTCAGATCGAAAACGGCGGCCGGATAGACGCCGAGGTACAGGGTCATGGCGATCAGCGGCGCGAAGATCGCCACCTCGCGCCAGTCCAGGTCGGTGATGTCGGCCAAGGCCGGGTTGGTGATCTCGCCGAACACCACGCGCTTGTAGAGGGTCAGCGCGTAGACGGCCGAGAAGATCACGCCGGTGGCGGCGACGACCGCGGTCCAGGTGGAGATCTCGTAGACCCCGACCATGGTGGTGATTTCGCCGATGAAGCCCGACGTCCCCGGCAGGCCGACATTGCCCATGGTGAACAGCAGGAAGGTCGCCGCATACCAGGGCATGCGGTTCACCAGGCCGCCGTAGAAGGCGATCTCGCGGGTGTGCATGCGGTCATAGACGACGCCGACGCAGAGGAAGAGCGCGCCCGAGATCACCCCGTGGCTCAGCATCTGGAAGATCGCGCCCTGCACGCCGATGGCGTTGCCGGCGAAGATGCCCATGGTCACGAAGCCCATGTGGGCGACCGACGAATAGGCGATCAGCTTCTTGATGTCGGTCTGACGGAAGGCGACTAGCGAGGTGTAGACGACGGCGATCACGCTGAGGGCGAAGACCAGCGGCGTGAACAGGTCCGAGGCCTGCGGGAACATCGGCAGCGAGAAGCGCAGGAAGCCGTAGCCGCCCATCTTCAAGAGGATGCCCGCCAGGATGACCGAACCGGCGGTCGGCGCCTCGACGTGGGCGTCGGGCAACCAGGTGTGCACCGGCCACATCGGCATCTTCACCGCGAACGAGGCGAAGAAGGCCAGCCACAGCCAGGTCTGCAGGTTCTGGTCGAACTTGTAGTTCATCAGCTCGGGGATCGAGGCGGTGCCCGCGACGCTGATCATGACCAGGATGGCCGCCAGCATCAGCACCGAGCCGAGCAGGGTGTAGAGGAAGAACTTGTAAGCCGCGTAGACCCGGTTCTTGCCGCCCCAGATGCCGATGATCAGGAACATCGGCACCAGGCCGAACTCGAAGAACAGGTAGAACAGCACCAGGTCCAGCGCGCAGAACACGCCGATGACCAGGGTCTCGAGGATCAGGAACGCAGCCATGTAGGCCGGCACTCGCTTGTCGATCGAGAACCACGACGCCGCGATACAGATCGGCATCAGGAACGCGGTCAGCAGCACGAACAGGATCGAGATCCCGTCCACGCCCATGCGGTAGTGCAGGCCGGCGAACCAAGCGTGGTCTTCCACGAACTGGAAGCCCGCATTGGCCGGGTCGTACTGCATCACCAGCAGCACCGACAGCGCGAACGTCGCCAGGGTGGTCACCAGGGTGATCCACTTCACGGCGCGGATGGTCTGCTCGTCCTCGTGCGAACGGAACAGGCGCAGCAGGATGATCGCCGCCACGCCGATCAGCGGCGTGAAGGTCGTCAGGGAGAGAATACCGGTCATGGGATCGCCCTCCCCCTTAAGCTTGCCAGGCCCACAGCGCGTAGGACAGCAGTCCCGCCACGCCGAGCAGCATTACGAACGCATAGTGATAGACGTAGCCGGTCTGCAGCCGCCCGGCTCGACGGCCGAGGGTGTAGGACAGCGCCGAGACCCCGTTCGGCCCAAGGCCGTCGATGATCTTCTGGTCGCCGACCTTCCAGAACACGTCGCCCAGGAACTTGGTGGCCCGCACGAAGGTCGCCTCATAGATCTCGTCGAAGAACCACTTGTTGTAGAGGAAGGTCCACAGCGGGCCCTTCCGCGCCGCGATCGCCGCGCCCAGGCCTTCACGCATGATGTAGACGTAGTAGGCGCTGGCGAAGCCGACCGCCGAGACCGCCAGCGGCGCCCACTTCACCCAGGTCGGCACATGGTGCGCGTGCTCCAGGACGTGGTTTTCCGCGCCGTTGAAGATCGCGCCGCGCCAGAACTCGTTCCAGCCCTCGCCGACGAAGTGGTCGACGAACACATAGCCGGCCGCGACGGCGCCGAACGCCAGCAGCAGCAGCGGAACTAGCATGATGACCGGGCTCTCGTGCGGCTTGTGGTCGTGGCCATGACCATGGTCGTGGTCGGCCAGCGGCTCGTCGTGGGTCTCGATCTGCGCCGAAGAGGCGTGATCGTCATGGCCGTGGCCATGCGCATGGTCGTCGTGATGACCCCACTTGGCGGCGCCGTGGAAGGTCATGAACGCCAGGCGCCACGAATAGAAGGCGGTCAGGCCGGCGGCGAAGATGCTGACCACGAAGGCGAAGTAGGCCACGCCGCCGTACAGCTGTCCGGCCGCGAAGGCGCTCTCGATGATGGTGTCCTTCGAGTAGAAGCCCGCGAAGCCCAGGTGCAGGTTCGGCAGACCAAAGCCCGTGATCGCCAGGGTGCCGATGGTCATCACCGCATAGGTGACCGGCAGGTACTTCCACAGCGCGCCCATCTTCCGCATGTCCTGCTCGTGGTGCATGCCGTGGATCACCGAACCGGCGCCCAGGAACAGCAGGGCCTTGAAGAAGGCGTGCGTGAACAGGTGGAACATCGCCGCCTGATAGGCGCCCACGCCCGCGGCGAAGAACATGTAGCCGAGCTGCGAACAGGTCGAATAGGCGATGACCCGCTTGATGTCGTTCTGCGCCAGACCGACGGTCGCGGCGAACAGCGCCGTGACCGCGCCGATGATCGTGACGATCTGCTTGGCGTACGGCGCGTACTCGAACATCGGCGACAGCAGGCAGACCATGTAGACGCCGGCGGTGACCATGGTCGCGGCGTGGATCAGCGCCGACACCGGGGTCGGGCCTTCCATCGCGTCCGGAAGCCAGGTGTGCAGGAAGAACTGCGCCGACTTGCCCATCGCGCCGACGAACAGCAGAGCGCAGGCCAGGTCGACCGCGTGCCAGTACGAGCCGGCGAACCACCAGCCCTCGTTGGCCATGGACGGGATCTTCGGGAACAGTTCGGCGAACTGGATCGTGCCGAACATCCAGAAGACGGTCATGATGCCCAGCGCGAAGCCGAAGTCGCCGACCCGGTTGACCACGAAGGCCTTGATCGAGGCGGCGTTGGCGGTCGGCTTCTTGAACCAGAAGCCGATCAGCAGGTAGCTGGCCAGGCCCACGCCTTCCCAGCCGAAGAACAGCTGCATGAAGTCGGCGGCGGTGACCAGCGCCAGCATGGCGAAGGTGAACAGCGACAGGTACGCGAAGAACCGCGGCTTGCTGTCGTCCTCGGCCATGTAGCCCCACGAATAGACGTGGACCAGCGAGGAGACGCTGGTGACGACCACCAGCATGACCGCCGACAGGCCGTCGAGCCGGATCGACCAGTTCGACTGGAAGTCGCCGATATTGATGAACGGCAGGAGCTTGATGGTGAAGGCTTCGAGGCCGCCCCAGGTCCACTGGCTGAAGATCGTCCACGAGAGGACGGCCGACAGCAGCAGCAGGCCGGTGGTGATCGACTGCGACGCGACGTTGCCGATGCGGCGGCCGAACAGGCCGGCCACGATCGCGCCGACGAGCGGCGCGAAGACGACGGTGGTGATCAGAGACTGCGGTGTCATGTTCAGGTCCGTCAGCCCTTCATCATCGAGACGTCGTCGACGGAGATGTCGCCGCGATTACGGAAGAAGGTGACAAGGATGGCCAGGCCCACGGCGGCCTCGGCGGCCGCCACGGTAAGGACGAACATGGCGTAGATCTGCCCCACGACGTCGTGGAGATAGACCGAGAACGCCACGAGATTGATGTTCACCGCGAGCAGGATCAGCTCGACCGACATCAGGATGACGATGATGTTCTTGCGGTTCACGAAGATCCCGAACACCCCGATGGTGAACAGGATCGCGGCCACCGCGAGATAGTGGGTGAGCCCGATCATTGGTCGATCCCCTGCCCCGGCTTGATCTGAACGACGCGCATGCCGGTCTTCGGCGTGCGGGCGACCTGGTCGACGATGACCTGGCGGCGCACGCCCGGCTTGTGGCGCAGGGTCAGGACGATGGCGCCGATCATGGCCACCAGCAGCACCAGCCCCGCGGCTTGGAAGAAGTAGACGTAGTCGGTGTAGAGCACCCGGCCGATGGTCTCGATGTTCGACACGTCGGCGTAGACCTGCGGCGTGTCGGCCTTCGGCTTGCCGCTCGTGGCCACGGCCGTGGCCACCACGATCATCTCGATGACCAGCACGCCGGCGACCAGGCCGCCCAGCGGCAGGTAGCGGGCGAAGCCCTGGCGGAGCGCGGCGAAGTCGACGTCGAGCATCATGACGACGAAGAGGAACAGCACCGCCACCGCGCCGACGTAGACGACGACGAGCAGCATCGCGAGGAACTCCGCGCCCATGGTCACGAAGAGGCCCGCGGCCGAGAAGAAGCTGAGGATCAGGAACAGCACCGAGTGCACCGGATTTCGGGAGGAAACCACCCCGAACCCTGCGCCTACGGTCACCGCCGCCAGCAGGTAGAATGCGATCGCCAAGGCCATGACGGCTTTTCTCAGCCCCTTAGTTTACTTGGTCCGCCCTCGCCGAGGATCCGGCGCGGGCGAAGGTGGTCGTCTCACGGATGCGCCGGCGCTTACCGGTAGGGCGCGTCCAGTTCCAGGTTCTTCGCGATCTGCCGTTCCCAGCGGTCGCCGTTCGAGAGCAGGCGCTCCTTGTCGTAGTAGAGCTCCTCGCGGGTCTCGACGGCGAACTCGATGTTCGGGCCCTCGACGATGGCGTCCACCGGGCAGGCCTCTTGGCACAGGCCGCAGTAGATGCACTTGACCATGTCGATGTCGTACCGGGTCGTGCGGCGGCTGCCGTCGTCACGCGGTTCGGCTTCGATGGTGATGGCCTGGGCCGGGCAGATCGCCTCGCAGAGCTTGCAGGCGATGCAGCGCTCTTCCCCGTTGGGATAGCGGCGCAGCGCGTGCTCGCCGCGGAAGCGCGGCGACTGCGGACCGCGCTCGTGCGGGTACTGCACGGTGGCCTTCGGCTTGATCATGTACTTCATCGCCAGGCCGAACGCCCCGACGAAGTCCATCAGGGCCGCGCCCCTGACTGCCTGTGAAATTCGCTGCATCATTTCGCGGTTACTTTCTCTTGCAGGCGTAGTCGGTCATGCGCTTGCCCGAGCCCTCGGGGCTGCGGACCAGCTCCCCGCCCTTGGCGGCGCAAGCCGAGCTGGCGGACTTCAGCGCGTCGTAGCTGGCCACGCCCCCGGTAATGTCGGGGCCGCCCGCCGAACTGGCGCAGGACGAAAGGGAAATCAGGAAGATGCTGGCCATCACCGCCCTCATGCGCCCCCCGGACCGAAAACGCGCCAGCCGGCGACCAGGACCACGGCGACCAGCGAGGTCGGCAGGAACACCTTCCACCCCAGGCGCATCAGCTGGTCGTAGCGGTAGCGCGGCACGATCGCCTTCACCATCCCGATCAGGAAGAAGAAGAAGCAGATCTTCATGACGAACCACATCAGGCCGTAGAAGCTCTGCACCGTCGGCGGCCAGCTGGCCACCCACGGCAGGTCGATCGGGGCCTGCCAGCCGCCGAAGAACATCACCGAGATCAGGGCGCACATCAGCACGATGTTCACCAGCTCGCCGATCATGAACAGCAGGAACGGGCTGGACGAGTATTCGACCTGGTAGCCGGCCACGAGTTCGGATTCAGCTTCCGGCAGGTCGAACGGCGGGCGGTTGGTCTCGGCCAGGGCCGAGATGAAGAAGATCACCGCCATCGGGATCATGACCAGCGCCATCGGCAGGTTGTGCAGGCCTTGGCCGCCGAACACGTTCCAGTTCCAGAAGCCGCCGCTCTGCAGCTCGACGATCTTCTGCAGGTTCATCGTGCCCGACAGCAGGATGACGGTGACGATGACGAAGCCGATCGAGACTTCGTACGAGACCATCTGCGCCGCCGACCGCAGCGAGCCCAGGAACGGGTACTTCGAGTTCGAAGCCCAGCCGCCCATGATGATGCCGTAGACGCCCAGCGAGCTGATCGCGAACAGGTACAGCACCCCGACATTGATGTCGGAGACCACCCAACCCGGCGCGAACGGGATCACCGCCCAGCCGACCATGGCCAGGACGAAGGTCAGCACCGGAGCCAGCAGGAAGACGAACTTGTCGGCCCCGTCGGGGATGACGATTTCCTTCAGCACGAACTTGATCAGGTCGGCGAAGGACTGCAGCAGGCCGAACGGCCCGACGACGTTAGGGCCTTTGCGCATCTGCACGCCGGCCCAGATCTTCCGGTCGGCGAGCATGAAGAAGGCCAGCGCGACCAGCAGCGGCAGCACGACCGCCATGATCTGCGCGACCGTGATCAGGGTCCAGCCGCCCGGCGTAGCCCAGAAGTTGTTGGCGACAGCGTCCATGCCCCTACTCCGCCGCGATCTTGGCGGCGCCGGAAGCCACGGCGGCGCACTCGGCCATCGTCACGCTGGCGCGCGCGATGGGATTGGTCAGATGGAAGGTCTTCACCGCGCTCTCGAACGGAGCCTCGGAGACCTCGCCCTTGGCGCCCAGCGATCCGAAATCCAGGGCCGCGCCCGCCGAACCGGGGGCGTAGTCGACCTGGCCGAAGCTCGGATGGTCGGCGAAAAGCTTGGCCCGCAGCTGGGCCAGAGTGTCGTAAGGCAGGGTCACGCCCAGGCGGTCGGAGAGCGCCCGGAACACCGACCAGTCCTCGCGGGCCTCGCCCTTGGGGAACACGGCGCGGTAGCCGAACTGCACCCGGCCTTCGGTGTTGACGTAGATGCCGTCCTTCTCGGTGTAGGCCGCGCCCGGCAGGACCACGTCTGCCGAGTGCGCGCCGGCGTCGCCGTGCGTGCCCAGATAAACCTTGAAGGCGTCGCTGCCCTTGGCGTCGATCTCGTCGGCGCCGAGCAGGAACAGCACGTCCAGCGCGCCCGGCTGCACCATGTCCTTGGCGCTCTTGCCGCCCTCGCCCGGCACGAAGCCGAGGTCCAGGCCGCCGACGCGCGAGGCGGCGATGTGCAGGACGTTCCAGGTCAGGCCGAAGCTCTTGGCGACCGCGGCGGCCGCAGCGAGCACCGCCTGGCCGTCGTCGCGCGACAGCGCGCCGGCGCCGACGATGATCGCCGGCTTCTTGGCGTCCTTGAGCGCCTTGACGAAGTCGTTCTTGGCGCGGCTCAGGCCCGACAGGGTCGCAGCGCCGGCGCCGAGATAGTCGTACTTGTAGGTCAGGTCGGCCTGCTCGCCGATCACGCCGACGCGCAGCGCGCCCGCCAGCCAGCGCTTGCGCAGCCGGGCGTTGAACACCGGCGCTTCGACGCGCGGATTGGTCCCGACCAGCAGGACGACGTCGGCGTCTTCGATGCCGGCGATGGTCGAGTTCATCAGCCAGCTTTCGCGCGGACCGGCGCCCAGCGCCATGCCGTCCTGGCGGCAATCGATGTTGGCCGAGCCCAGCGCGGTGAACAGATCCTTGGCCGCGGCCATGGACTCCACGTCCTGCACGTCGCCGGCGATCACGCCGATGCGCTCGCCGCTGGCGGCCTTGACCTTGGTGGTGATCAGCTCGAACGCCTGCGCCCAGGTCGCCGGCTGCAGGCGTCCGTCCTTACGGACGAACGGCTGGTCCAGGCGCTGGCGCGAAAGGCCGTCGACGGCGTAACGCGTCTTGTCGCTGATCCACTCTTCGTTGATCTCTTCGTTCAGGCGCGGCAGCACCCGCAGAACCGCCGGACCGCGGCTGTCGACGCGGATCGCCGAGCCCAGCGCATCCATGACGTCGACGCTTTCGGTCTTCTTCAGCTCCCACGGCCGCGCGTTGAACGCGTACGGCTTGGAGGTCAGCGCGCCGACCGGGCACAGGTCGATGACGTTGGCCGACAGTTCCGACCCGACCGACTTGTCTAGATAGGTCGTGATTTCAACGTCTTCGCCGCGCGAGATCAGGCCGATGTCCGGCACGCCGGCCACCTCGGTGATGAAGCGGACGCAGCGCGTGCACTGGATGCAGCGGGTCATCACCGTCTTGATGAGCGGACCCATGTGCTTTTCTTCGACGGCCCGCTTGTTCTCGGCGTAGCGGCTGTCGTCGCGGCCATAGCCCATGGCCTGGTCCTGCAGGTCGCACTCGCCGCCCTGGTCGCAGATCGGGCAGTCCAGCGGGTGGTTGATGAGCAGGAACTCCATCACCCCTTCGCGGGCCTTCTTCACCATCGGCGTGTTGGTGAAGATCTCCTGGCCTTCGGCGGCCGGCAGCGCGCAGGACGCCTGCGGCTTCGGCGGGCCAGGCTTCACCTCGACCAGGCACATGCGGCAGTTGCCGGCGATGCTGAGGCGCTCGTGGTAGCAGAAGCGCGGGATTTCCTCACCGGCCAGTTCCGCCACCTGCAGAACCGTCATGCCGGGTTCGAACTCGACCTCGGCGCCGTTGACTTTAGCCTTGGGCATTGGGGGTTACTCCGCCGCTTGCAGGGACGCGCCCTGCACATGCGGCCTTCCGGCCCGGTATTGGGTGATGCGGTCTTCCACCTCGTGACGGAAGTGGCGGAACAGGCCCTGGATCGGCCAGGCCGCCGCGTCGCCGAGACCGCAGATGGTGTGACCCTCGACCTGGCTGGCGACGTCCAGCAGCATGTCGATCTCGCGCATCTCGGCTTCGCCGGTGACCATGCGCTCCATGACCCGCCACATCCAGCCGGTGCCTTCACGGCACGGCGTGCACTGGCCGCAGCTCTCGTGCTTGTAGAAGTAGGACAGGCGGGCGATCGCCTTCACGATGTCGGTGGACTGGTCCATCACGATCACCGCCGCGGTGCCCAGGCCCGACTTCAGCGCCGAGAGGCTGTCGAAGTCCATCAGCGCGGTCTCGGCCTCGTGGGCCGGGATCATGCGGACCGACGAGCCGCCCGGGATCACCGCCTTGAGGTTGCCCCAGCCGCCGCGGATGCCGCCGCAATGGTCTTCCAGCAGCTGCTTCAGCGGGATCGACATCGCCTCTTCGACGACGCACGGCTTGTTCACGTGGCCCGAGATGGCCATCAGCTTGGTGCCGGTGTTGTTCGGCCGGCCGAAGCCCGAGAACCATTCGGCGCCGCGGCGCAGGATGGTGCCGACGACCGAGATCGACTCGACGTTGTTGATGGTGGTCGGGCAGCCGTAGATGCCCGCGCCGGCCGGGAACGGCGGCTTCAGGCGCGGCTGGCCCTTCTTGCCTTCCAGGCTTTCCATCAGCGCGGTTTCGTCGCCGCAGATATAGGCGCCGCCGCCATGGGTGACGTGCAGGTCGAAGTCCCAGCCGTGGACGTTGCCCTTGCCGATCAGCTTGGCCTCGTAGGCCTGCTTGATCGCCGCTTCCAGGCGCTCGCGCTCATGCACGTATTCGCCGCGGAGGTAGATGTAACAGGTGTGCGCGCGGATCGCGTAGCTGGCGATCAGGCAGCCTTCGATCAGCAGGTGCGGATCATTGCGCAGGATCTCGCGGTCCTTGCAGGTGCCCGGCTCCGACTCGTCGGCGTTGACGACCAGGTAGTGCGGCCGCTCGCTCTCCTGCTTGGGCATGAAGGTCCACTTCAGGCCGGTGGAGAAGCCCGCGCCGCCGCGGCCGCGCAGGCCCGAGGCCTTGATCTGATCGCAGAGCCATTCCGGCGTCTGCTTCAGCATCTCACGCGTGCCGTTCCAGGCCCCACGCTTCTTCGCTCCCTCGAGGCCCCAGTCGTGGAGGCCATAGAGGTTGGTGAAGATGCGGTCCTTGTCTTCGAGAATACCGACCAAGGCCCCTACACTCCTCTGTCCGCACGCGCCGGGCGCGCGATCGAATTCATTGCGCTCACTGGGCCGGCTCCTTCGCGCCCTTCGAGGGCTTGGGCGCGTTGGGCAGCGCCTTGATCGGCTTGGCGCGGGTCCCGTCGTAGAGCGACGGATCGCTGAGGGTCAGCGGGCCGCCTTCCGGCGCCGAACCGCTGCGGCCGATCACCGAACCCGGCGCGCGCGGCTTGCCGGCGGCGAACTCGTCCAGAACCGCGTCGAGCGTCTCGACCGTCAGATCTTCGTAGTAATAGTCGTTGATCATCGCCATCGGCGCGTTGGAGCAGGCGCCCAGGCACTCGACTTCCTGCCAGTAGAACTTGCCGTCGGCCGACAGGTGATCCTTCGGGCCAAGGCGCTTCTTGCAGTGAGCCATCAGCTCGCCGGCCCCGCGCAACGCGCAGGGCGTGGTGCCGCAGACCTGCACCAGCGCATGGCTGCCGACCGGCTCGAGCATGAACATGGTGTAGAAGGTCACGACCTCCAGCACCCGGATCTGGGCCATGCCCAGCAGCTCGGCGATCAGGCGGATGGCGGGCTCGGAGACCCAGCCCTCCTGCTTCTGCACGAGCCACAGAATCGGAATGACCGCCGATTGCTGGCGGCCGGCCGGGAACTTGGAAATCCACCAATCCGCCTGCTTCTTGGTCTCCGCGGAGAACTCGAAGCTGGCGGGCTGGTTCGGAGAGAGGCGGCGAACGCTCAAGCGATCCTCACTTCACGAAGTCGACGCGGACGATCTTGGCGTCCGAGACGGTGTAGATGGCGGCGACCTCGAAGGGTTCGGCGTCCGGCGAACGCTTGACCCGCTCGTGGTCGATGACCCGGGCGCCGACCACGATGCGGTTCAGCAGCTCGGCATGATTGTGCGGGAAGTCCGCGAAAACCTGCCGGTACTTGGCGCGATAGGCCTCGATCCCGGAGATCGTCACCGCCCCGTTGAGGTCGGCCACGACCACGTCGTCGGCGAAGCAGGCGCAGTGCGCGTCCAGGTCCTGGGCGTTGTAGGCCTCAAGCTGGGCCTCGGCCACGTCGAACGGGCTGATGCAGGCGGGCGCGCTCACCGGTCGATCTCCCCGAACACGATGTCGAGCGAACCGAGGATGGCGGACACGTCGGCCAGCATGTGGCCGCGGTTCAGCCAGTCCATCGCCATCAGGTGCGGGTAGCCCGGCGCGCGGATCTTGCAGCGGTACGGCTTGTTGGTGCCGTCGGAGACGACGAACACGCCGAACTCGCCCTTCGGCGCTTCCACGCAGGCGTAGACCTCGCCCGGGGGCGTGCGGAAGCCTTCGGTGTAGAGCTTGAAGTGATGGATGAGCGCTTCCATCGACCGCTTCATCTCACCGCGGCGCGGCGGGGCGAACTTGTTGTCTTCCGTCAGCACCGGGCCCGGCGTTTTCTTAAGCCGATCAGCGCATTGGATGATGATCTTCGCGCTCTGACGCATCTCTTCCATGCGGCAGAGATAGCGGTCGTAGCAGTCGCCGTTGACGCCCAGCGGGATGTCGAACTCGAAGTCGTCGTAGCACTCGTAGGGCTGGTTGCGGCGCAGGTCCCAGGCGATGCCCGACCCGCGCACCATGACGCCCGAGAAGCCCCAGTTGATCGCCTCTTCCTTCGACACCACGCCGATGTCGACGTTGCGCTGCTTGAAGATGCGGTTGCCGGTGATCAGCTTGTCGATGTCGCTGATCGGGCGCTCGAAGGCGACCGCCCAGTCGCGGATGTCGTCGACCAGCGCTTCGGGCAGGTCCTGGTGGACGCCGCCCGGACGGAAGTAGTTGGCGTGCAGGCGAGCGCCGCAGGCGCGCTCGTAGAACACCATCAGCTTTTCGCGCTCTTCGAAGCCCCACAGCGGCGGGGTCAGGGCGCCGACGTCCATCGCCTGGGTGGTGACGTTGAGCAGGTGGTTCAGGATCCGGCCGATTTCCGAGAACATCACCCGGATGATCGAGCCGCGGATCGGCACGTCCAGGTCCAGCAGCTTCTCGATGGCCAGGCAGAACGCATGTTCCTGGTTCATCGGCGCCACGTAGTCGAGGCGGTCGAAGTACGGGATGTTCTGGAGGTAGGTCCGGTACTCCATCAGCTTTTCGGTGCCGCGATGCAGCAGGCCGACGTGCGGGTCGACCCGCTCGACGACCTCACCGTCCAGCTCGAGCACCAGGCGCAGCACGCCGTGCGCCGCCGGGTGCTGCGGACCGAAGTTGATGTTGAATTTGCGGACCGGGGTTTCCGGGATCGCAACCGGGTTCGATGCGTCGTCGGCCATTACTTCGCCTCCGCCTTTTCATCGCCCGGCAGCACGTACTCGGCGCCTTCCCAGGGCGACAGGAAGTCCCAGTTACGGAATTCGACCGACTTCACCGGCTCATAGACCACCCGCTTCAGCTCGTCATCGTAGCGAAGCTCGACATAGCCGGTCATCGGGAAATCCTTCCGCAGCGGATGGCCGTGGAAGCCGTAGTCGGTGAGGATCCGGCGCAGGTCCGGATGCCCTTCGAAGAACACGCCGTACATGTCGAAGGCCTCGCGCTCGAACCAGTCGGCGCACGGATAGACGCCGGTCACGGTCGGAACCGGGGTGTCCTCGTCCGTCTGCACCTTGATCCGGATGCGACGGTTCTTGGTCAGCGACAGCAGGTGGTAGACCACGTCGAAGCGCTGGGCGCGCTCCGGATAGTCGACGCCGCAGAGGTCGATCAGCTGCTGGAAGCCGAACTGGTCGCGCAGCTGGGTCAGCGCCTCGACGATCCGGCTGGCGGGCCCCGTCAGGGTCAGCTCGCCATAGGCCACCTCGAAGCCGGCGACGGCGCCGGCCCCGGCGGTGACGATCTCATCGCCCAGCGACTGCAGGGCGTCCTCGGTCAGGGGCCAGCTCATCGCTCGATCGTCCCCGTCCGGCGGATCTTCTTCTGCAGCTGCAGCACGCCGTAGACCAGCGCCTCGGCCGTCGGCGGGCAGCCCGGGACGTAGATGTCGACCGGAACAATGCGGTCGCAGCCGCGCACCACCGAATAGGAGAAGTAGTAATAGCCGCCGCCGTTGGCGCACGAGCCCATCGAGATGACGTACCGCGGCTCCGGCATCTGGTCGTAGACCTTGCGCAGAGCAGGAGCCATCTTGTTGCAGAGCGTGCCGGCGACGATCATCACGTCCGACTGACGCGGACTGGCGCGCGGCGCGAAGCCGTAGCGCTCCAGGTCGTAACGCGGCATCGAGGCCTGCATCATCTCGACCGCGCAGCAAGCCAAGCCGAACGTCATCCACATCAGCGAGCCGGTGCGCGCCCAGGTGATCAGGTCGTCGGCGGCCGCCGTAATAAAGCCCTTGTCGGCCAGTTCATTCGACACGCCGTCGAAGAACGGGTCGTGGAGCTTGGGGTCGTAGCCTTCGACCGTCGAACGGCCGGCCGAACCCGCAGGGACGATCACTCCCATTCCAGGGCGCCTTTCTTCCATTCGTAGATGAAGCCGACGGTCAGCACGCCGAGGAAGGTCATCATCGACCAGAAGGCGAACTGTCCGAGCTCCGGCGGCAGCTTCATGAGCGACACCGCCCACGGGAACAGGAACGCCACTTCCAGGTCGAAGATGATGAAGAGGATCGACACCAGATAGAACCGGACGTCGAACTTCATTCGCGCATCGTCGAAGGCGTTGAAGCCGCACTCATAGGTGGACAGCTTCTCAGGATCCGGCGCCTGCGGAGACAGCGTGGCCGAAGCCACGATGAATGCGAGGCCCAGGGCGGTCGCGATCCCAAGGAAGATCACGATGGGCAGATACTGCAAAAGAAAGGCGTTCATGGAATCCTCGAAGGAGTCGCGCGCCCTTCTAGACCAGCATCGCTCAGGGTTCAAACGGCGTGGTGCGACCGGTGGTATCGCAAATGCGCGCAACCTGCATCGTCTGTTAATTCCGCGCCCCGCGCCCGTGATCCAGGCTCACAGGTCTTCGATGGCGGAGAAATTACGACTGATAATCACTCGCAATATTTGACCACTCTCCTGGCCCTTTTCAGAGAAAAATGCAGGCCACGCCGGTTTGTCCACAGCTGCGCGAGATTGGCCGTTGACACGATTCAGGCGGGGTCATATCAGACGCCCCTCGCGGCGACGTAGCCGTCACGCGGATGTAGCTCAGTTGGTTAGAGCGCCGGCCTGTCACGCCGGAGGTCGCGGGTTCGAGCCCCGTCATTCGCGCCACTTCTTCTTTCCCCACAAGAACTTGGTCTAAGGCAGCGGCGCTGCTGAGCCACATTGCTTGCACCCATTGCGCCGAACCTGGCGCTGGCGTGTCTTGGCGCCGCGAAACCGACGACCTGACATCACCGCGCCTAGACCCCTTCCGATTTCGAGTCAGGTGGGGTATCAGACGCCCCTCGCGGCGACGTAGCCGTCACGCGGATGTAGCTCAGTTGGTTAGAGCGCCGGCCTGTCACGCCGGAGGTCGCGGGTTCGAGCCCCGTCATTCGCGCCACTTCCCCCCCGAAAACACAAGAACATAGCGCAGATCGCCCCGGGCCGTTCCGCGCGTCGTTACCCACGAAAAACTTGAAATGGCTCTGCTTGACTTGAGGTGGCGCCAGGCGTCCGCTTCTCCCAATGAGGGAGGACGCTATGCCAAGAGTTCATGCGCCGGTTGTCGCCTTGGCGGCGGCGGCCTGCTTCTGGGCCGGGTCAGCCGAAGCGGCCCGCTACTACGAGATCACGCTCAAGGGCGAACTGGTCAGCGAATTGGGCTACGCCCCATGGGAGCTCAACACCGGGGTCGATCAGAATCTGGCCGTGGGTCACACCGTGACGCTGACCGCTCGATTCAACGCCGATCGGGCGCTCGCCCAGGGCGGAGGCTTCGTGGCGGGCCTCTATGGCCTGCCGACTGGCGGTGACGAATTCTGGAGCCTCGACGTCGGCGGCCTCGCCTGGAACTCGATCCACGAGATGTACGACGGCTTTCCGATCTACGTGGATGACGAAAACTACTACGCAGACCCATCGATCCGCTTCGCCGGCGGCAAGGTGACGGGCGTCTCCGGCGAGATGGTGCCGACCTCGACCGACACGGTTCCGGTCTTCCGGCTTTCCGGCTTCCGCATCGAGCCCGGCGAAGGGCTCTATGGCAACACCTACGGGACCCAGGGTTTCAAGGGGACCTGGGACTATGCGAGCTCGTCGGCGATCCTCTCGGGCGTGCCAGAGCCGGCGACCTGGGCGATGATGATCATCGGTTTCGGCCTGACCGGCGCGACGATCAGGTCCGCCCGACGACGGCGCAAGGCCATCCACGCCTAGCAACGCCTTCCAGCGCGCCCTTAGCCCTTGGGCTTGACCATTCCCTCCGACGCACGGACAGCTTGGCGCCGTCGAGAGAGAATGAGCGCATGAGATCCTTCCGCAGTCTGGCGGCGCTGGCGGCCTGGTCCGGACTGCTGCTGCAGTATTTTCTGATGGTCCAGGGGCAGGCCGGGGCGGACTTCGCCACCCGCACCGTCAATTTCTTCAGCTACTTCACCATTCTCAGCAACCTGCTGGCGGCGCTGGCCATGTCGGCCCCGACGCTCGCCCCGGCCAGCCCGCTCGGTCGCTTTTTCGCCGGCCCCGCGGTGCGCACCGCGGTCGTGCTCTATACGAGCGTCACCACCGTCACCTACATGACGGTGCTTCAGGGCCTTTGGAATCCGCGGGGCCTGCACCTGGTCGCCGACATCACCCTGCACTACGTGACGCCGACCCTGTTCCTGCTCGACTGGCTGGCGTTCACCCCCAGGGGAGCCCTGCGACCGGCCATGGCCCTCGCCTGGCTCGCCTTCCCGCTCGGCTTCGGCGCCTACAGCCTGGCGCGCGGGCCGTTTGCGGGCTTTTATCCCTATCCCTTCCTCGACGTGTCCGATCTCGGCTACGCGCGGGTGCTGGCGAACATGGGGGTGATGGGCGCCCTGTTCCTGGCGGTCGGGCTGGGCTTCGTGCTGCTCAACCGCCTTCTGGGCCGCAGGGCTTAGGCCGCCCCCTCGCGCATTCCCTTCAGCGCCGCCGCCCAGCGAGCCAGTTCGTCCAGCATGGTCTTGGCTGAGCCCAGGTGGATCTCGTTGGGCGTAAAGCGCTTCTCGTCGTCCAGATGCTGGCTGAACATCGGGATCATCACCTGCTCAGGCAGCGGCATGATCTTGAAGCTGGTCATCATCAGCTTCTCGGCCTGGGTGGCGCGGATGCCGCCGGACACCCCGCCATAGCTGACGAACCCGGCGACCTTGTTGTGCCACTCGAGCACCAGATAGTTCATCGCGTTCACCAGCGAAGGCGGCGGCCCGAAATTGTACTCGGGCGTCACGAACACGAAGGCGTCGGCGCTTTCCACGCTCGCGCTCCAGGCCTTGGTGTGGGCGTGCTCGTACTTGCGCAGGCGCGGATGGTGAGGCTCGTCGAAGACCGGCAGAGCATAGTCGGCCAGATCCTCCAGGCTGACGTCGAAACCGCCATGCTCCTTGGCGTACGCTTCGAACCAGCGCCCGATCGAAAGTCCGACGCGTCCAGGGCGGGTCGAACAGACGACGACGTTGAGTTTCAGGGCCATGGCGATTCTCCGAGCTACCTATCGGCCCCAGCATAGCCGCGCCCGGGCGGCGAAGTCGTCCGACGGAATGACGTGCGCCCCTATCCGGGCGGCCCGCGCTCGAACACGGGCAGTCCGGGCGTCATCTGGTGCCAGGACGGCGCATCGACCGTCCAGATATGCATGCCCGGCGACAGCGCCGACGGATCATCGAGGCCGCCCAGCTTCACCGCCAGGAACGGCAGCACCACCGGATCGGAGTAGAGCGGCGTGCCGCAATCGGGACAGAACGCCCGCAGCACGTCCTGACCGCTGCCGCCGGGACTGACGAACGCCTTCGGCTCGCCCTGCGTCATCTCGAAGGCCTCGCGCATCACCAGCGCCACATAGTTCGGGCCGCCGCCGGAGCTGTACTGGCATTGCCGACAATGGCAGACGCCCACCCCCATCGGCGCCTGACTGACCCGGAAGCGGATCTTGCGGCAGGCGCAGCCGCCTTGAAGTTCACTCATCACCCCTCCCCTAGCCGACCAGTTCGGCGTCCTTCGTCAGCACGAAATCATCTGGGTCAGGCGCCAGCGTCGCGCGCCAGTAGTCGACCAGGGCGAAGGGCCAGTTCTGGCTGACGCGGCCGCTCTCGCTCTTGTACCAGCTGCTCACCTGCGGCGCGCCCCAGGCCATCAGGCTGTTGCCGGCGTCCACCCGCTCATTGAACGCGTCATGCACCTCGCCGCGCGGCTCCATCGCCGTCGCCCCGGTCGCAGCCAGCAGTTTCAGGCACCCGACGATGTAGCGGACGCTGCACTCGGAGAAGAAGATGATCGAGCCGTTGACGACGATGTTGGTGTTGGGCCCGTAGATCATGAACAGGTTCGGGAAGCCCGGCGTGGTCATGCCCAGATAGGCGCGCGGGTCGCCGCCCCAGGTCTCGTGCAGGTCGGCCCCGCCGCGCCCCTTGATCTTCATCGGCCACAGGAACTTCGAGGCATGGAAGCCGGTGCCGTAGATGATCACATCGAAGTCGCGCGACTTGCCGTCGGCGGTGATGACGCCGGTCTCGGTGATCTCGGCGATGGAGTCGGTGACCAGCTCGACGTTCGGTCGCTGCAGCGCCGCCATCCAGACGCCGTTGTCGAGCAGCGAGCGCTTGCCGCCGACCGGATAGGTCGGGATCACCTTCTCGACCAGGTCCGGCCGGTTCGGGGCCTGCTCGGCGATGGCCATCGCGATCATGTCCCGGAAGCCTTGGTTCAGCTCGCTGACCGCGGTCGACGGGCCGTTCCAGCCAGGATCGGCGGTGACCATCGGCAACAGGCCGTCCGTCACCATCCAGAACATCCAGAAGCGGTACCATTTGTCGTAGAACGGCACGTGCTCCATCAGCCAGTTCATCCCCTCGGGGACGTCCTCGTGATAGTGCGCCACCGGAAATCCCCACGGCGGAGTACGCTGGAAGACGGTCAGGCTGGCGACCTTGCCGGCGATCTCGGGCACGAACTGATAGGCGCTGGCGCCGGTGCCGATGACGGCCACGCGCTTGCCGGTCAGCTCGACGTCGTGACGCCACTCGGCCGAATGGAAGGCCGGCCCGGCGAAACGCTCCCTGCCCTTGATTTCCGGGTATCGCGGCCGGTTCAGCTGGCCGACCGCGGTGACGACGGCGTTCGCCTCCACCTGCTCGACGCCCTCAGGGGTCCTCAGGCGGACCTTCCAGACGCCGCGATGACCGTCCCAGACCATCTCCTCGACCGTGACCCCGAAGCGGATGTGCTTCTTCAGGTCGTGCTTGGCCGCAACGCCGCGGAAATAGTCCAGCAGCACCGGCTGGGTGGAGAAGTGTTGCGGCCAGAAGTGGTTCGGCTCGAAGCTGTAGGAATACATATGGTTCGAGGAGTCGACCCGGCAGCCGGGATAGGTGTTCTCCAGCCAGGTCCCGCCGACATCGGCGTTCTTGTCGACCACCTGGAACGGCACGCCGGCCTGCTCGAGGCGCAGCGCGGTGAGTAGGCCCGACATCCCGGCCCCGACCACCAGGACATGCAGCCGGCGCGCGACGGTCTTCAGCTCCGGCGACCAGTCGGGATCCTTCGAGGAGTGGCCGCCCAGCGCCAGTTCGTCGGTGAGGAAGTCGCCATAGCTTTCGGGGATGTCGGCCCCGGCCACGAAGCTCATCATTTCCCGGACCATGTCCGGCGACGGCGTCGGCGCCATCGGGGCCCGGCCGGTCAGGTAGTCGGTGATCGCCGCCTTGGCGAGCGCCCGCATCTTCGCCTGCTCGTCCTCGGGAACCCCCGTCTCGCCCCGCGACAGCGGCGTATAGGCCGGCCGCCACTCCGGCCGCAGCCAACTGGGATCGCCGGTCAGGTGGACGAGCGCCGCCGAGAGCGCCGGCAGATGCGCGCTCGCCAACGCCTGGTCGAGAGGCCCGAGGTCCGCCGCCATGACACGTCTCCGCCCTGGGGATCGTTGTTATGCGAGAAGACTACGCCTCTCGCCCCGCAGGGAAAGGGCGCCGTGACGTCAGCTAGGCATGAATGCGGACCGGCAGCGTCTCGTAGCCTTTCACGAAGCTGGAACGGACCCGGCGAGGTTCGCCGACGACCTCCACATACTTGAAGCGCTTGAGGATTTCCTCCCACACGATGCGCAACTGCATCTCGGCCAGGCGGTTGCCGACGCAGCGGTGGATGCCGAAGCCGAACGACAAGTGCTGGCGCGGCCGCTCGCGGTCGATGACGAAGGCGTCGGGGTTGGCGATCACCTCGTCGTCACGATTGCCCGAGACGTACCACATGACCACCTTGTCGCCCTTGCGGATCTGCTTGCCAGCCAGCTCGACGTCTTCCAGCGCCGTGCGACGCATGTGGGCGAGCGGGGTCTGCCAACGGATGATCTCCGAGACCATCGACGGGATCAGCGCCGGGTTCGCCTTCAGCTTGTCGTACTGATCGGGGTTCTGGTTGAGCGCGAGCAGCCCGCCGCTGATCGAGTTGCGGGTGGTGTCGTTGCCGCCGACGATCAGCAGGATGACGTTGCCCAGGTACTCGTCCGGGGTCATGTTCCGCGTCGCCTCGCCGTGGGCGAGCATCGAGATCAGGTCTCCGGCCGGCGGGCGGTTGACCCGCTGGTTCCAGAGCTCGGTGAAGCTCGCCAGGCATTCCATCAGTTCGGCCTGGCGCGCCTCTTCGGTCTCGCAGATCCCCCCCGGCATCGGCAGGGCCGTCGCCACGTCCGACCACCGCGTCAGCCGCCGGCGATGCTCGAACGGATAGTCGAACAGCGTCGCCAGCATCTGGGTGGTCAATTCGATCGACACCCGGTCGACCCAGTCGAAGGTCTCGCCGACCGGCAACTCGTCGAGGATGCGCCCTGCCCGCTCGCGGATGATCGGCTCCAGCACCTGCAGATTGGCGGGCGAGACCACCGGACTGACCGTCTTGCGCTGAACGTCGTGCTTCGGCGGATCCATGGCGATGAAGCTGGGCCGGCGCAGATCCGGCCGCGCGTCGCGGATCGTGATGCCGCCCAGGGCGGCTTCCGACGAAAAGGTTCCGTGGTTGGTGTCCACGGCCATGATGTCGTTGAACTTCGTGACCGACCAATAGGGGCCGAACTCGCTGTCCTTGCACCAGTGGACCGGGTCCTCGCGGCGCAGGCGTTCGAAGTAGGGCCAGTGGGTGTCGGTGCGGAACAGGTCAGGGTCGCCGGGATTGAACTCCTCCAGCGGCAAGGAATAGGCCCTGGCCTTGGCCTCGTCGGCCAGCTTCATGGCGCCGTCAGCCATCGCGCGATCTCCCTGTGTGATCGACGCCTGGTCGCAGCTGCCGCCGACGCCGTTGGACCGATGAAAGCCCAATCCGCGCACCGCGACAACAACCCTTTGAATCCAAACTAAGTTCGGTTTTCGGCCGCTTGCCGGGATTTCCAGATCGCATAGAGCGAGGGGCCGTCGCGCGCGACGGCCTGCTGGCGGACGTCGATCGCCTGGGCGTCCAACGGCCTGGCCATCTGCGCGTAGACCGCCGCGGTGGAGAGGCCGAACGGCTCGGCGTCGTCATTCGAGTAGCAGAAGCGCACCGCCGCCACCCCGGTCATGTGCATCGCCGCCAGGCACATCGGACATGGCTGGCCGCTGGCGTAGATCACGCAGCCGTCGAGCCGCGGGGCCCCCAGCGCCAGCGCCGCCCTGCGCATCGCCGTCAGTTCGGCATGGGCGGTCGGATCCCCCGTCGCGCCGATCTCGTTGACGCCGGTGGCGATCACCTCGCCATCCTTGACCACCACCGCGCCGAACGGCCGCCCGCCGCCGTCGAGGACATTGGCCATCGCCAGGTCCACGGCCTGGGCCAGGAAGTCAGCCTCGGTCGGCATCGCGCTACTCCACACCTTGGGCGCGCCGGATCTGATCCATGACCGCCGGCGACAGGGTGACGCCGGAGGCGCCCAGGTTCTCGATCAGGTGCGCCATGCGCGTCGTCCCGACCACCGCACAGGACACATGGGGATCGGCCAGCACATAGGCCAGCGCCGCCTGCGACGCCGACAGGCCGTCCAACCGCGCCAGGAAGCCGAACCGCGCCCCCTTGGCGATGTCGCCCCGGTGGTTCTTGAGCGCCCGCAGGGCGTACCAGACGTCGCGCGGCGCACGCAGGCGCAGGACCTGCCGATTGGCGTGCCCCATGGCCAGCGCCATCCCGGCCAGCACGCCCTTGCCCTGCTCCGCCGCCCGGGCGATCAACGCCGCCCGCTCCGGGCGCAGGACGTTGTAGTCGACCATCACGACGTCGAAGGCGGCCAGGTCGATGATGTGGTCGATCACCGCCGGGTCGAAGCTGTTGGCGCCGACCGCGCCGACCACCCCGCGCCGCTTCAGCCCCTCCAGCATCATCAGCATCTCGTCGTCGAGTTCAGCGATCGCGGGGCCGTGCAGCTGCAGCAGCGGCAGGCGTTCCAGCCCAAGATTGCGCAGGCTCCGCTCGACGCTGGCGACGATCGCCTGCGGCCGGAAATCGCGCATGACCCGGCGGCCGTCGTGAAACGTGCCGGCCTTGGTGGCGACAACGACCCGCTCAAGGTTCCGGCCCTTCAGCGCCCGGCCCAGCCGCGGCTCGGCCTCACCGCCCGAATAGGCGGCCCCGGTGTCAAAGAAGGTGACCCCACGATCCAGGGCGGCATGCACGAGGTTCACCGCCTGCGGCTCGTCGAACGCCTTCTGTCCCCACCAGCTCGCGCAGCCGAGACCGATCTCGGACACGCTGAGGCCGGTGCGGCCAAGGGCGCGGGAGCGCACAGGATCGGCAAGGCTTGGCAAGGTCAGGTCCGGGACGGGGCCTAGAATTCGCGTTGGCGCGCGCAACGCTTGCGTCAGTCACCGCGTGGGTAGCCGCTTCGACGCCCCGGACGCAAGCCCGGCGCCGCCGCGCCTCCCACTCGAAACCCGTCCGCCACAACGGCTCGCAGCACCGCCAAGCGGCCAACACGAACAGACATCACGAACAACACCTAAGTTATTCTTGATATCTATAGCGCAAATTCCCAATGCGTCAGGAATACCGAAACCAATATTTCGTTTTAACGCCTCTTAACAAGCCAGGCTATACAGGTCTGCTGACTGACACGTTTCTGACACCGTTGCGACGCTCACCTCAGGTCGAAACCCCACAACACCATCGCAGGCCTTGAATACGAAAACCGCAAAGAATTATAACAACGTTATTCGACACGGACGCTGCGGCCGACACACCACAGGTCGATAGGGGGAGGAAGCAAAGGACGGGGGCCCGCTGAGCCCCCGCGGCCAGGAGGGCTACCCCCGATGCGCGACGTGTTTCCGGACGCCGTCATCGCCCTGATTCCGATGATGCGCGGCTATGCCATGAGTCTGACACGCTCCAGACCGGAGGCGGACGATCTGGTTCAGGACACCCTCGTGCGGGCCTGGAGGTTCCGCGCCGCCTACGAACCGGGAACCAACCTGAAGGCCTGGCTCTACAAGATCCTGCGCAACATCTTCTATTCGAACCATGCCCGTCGCCGCCTGGTGGTCCAGGACGCCGACGGCAAGCTGACGGCCCAGCTGTCCTGCACCCCGCAGCAGGAATGGCAGGTGGAGTTCAGCGACCTGCTGCGCTCGCTGGACCGCCTGACGCCGGACACCCGCGACGCCCTGCTGCTGATCGTCGTCGCCGGGCTGAGCTACGAGGAGGCCGCCGAGGTCTGCGGCTGCGCGACCGGCACCTTGAAGAGCCGCGTCAGCCGGGCCCGTGCCCGCCTGGCCGAACTGCTCGACTACGACCTGCCCGCCGCGCGCCGCCACCTCGCGCGCCGTCCCGCCGCCTCCCGGGGCGCAAATGAACTCCCGGGTCGGGCCTGACGTTTAGTCGCCGGCTACGGGGATCTCCACAGTTCGGATCCGAGCAGATGACCACAGCACCTTCCCGCTCCCTGCGCCGACTGGCGATCATCGGCGCCGCGATCGTCACGCTCGCCACCGCCGCCCCCGCCCGGGCCCAGGAGGATGTCTCGGCCAAGCTGGAGCGCATCGAGGCTTTGCTGCTCGACCAGTCCTCGCGGCTGTCCGCCCAGGAGCGCAAGCTCGCGCAGCAGGCCGCCCTCATCCAGCAGCAGGACCTAGAACTGCGGGCGCTGCGCGCGACACGGGACGAGGCCCTGTCGGAAATCCGCGCCGGCCGCTCGGCCGCGCCCCAGCAGGCCGCGCCGCTCAATCCGCCGCTGGGGCCGGCGCCGACGACGACGGCCGCCGCCGCCCCATTGCCGCCCCGGCCGGTGGGCCAGGCCCCGCCCGCGGCGACCACCGAACAGAAGGCGCGCGAGGTCGCCGCCATCCCCGAACGCCTGGGCGTGCTGACGCCCGCGGGCCGCTTCGTGTTCGACCCGACCGTCGAGTATGTGCGCAGCAGCACCAACCGCCTGACCTTCCGGGGGGTCGAAATCGTGCCCGGGATAAACCTTGGCCTGATTGAGGCTGGCGACGCCGATCGCGATTCCGTCGTCGGCACGCTGGCGGCCCGCTATGGCCTGAGCAACCGGCTGGAGGTCGAGGCCCGCGTCCCCTACGTCTATCGCCACGACCGCATCACCACCGTCGCCGCAGCCGACCGCGCCGTCACCCGCACCATGGAACTGGACGCCAACGATCTCGGCGACGTCGAGGTGTCGGGGCGCTACCAGCTCAACAGCGGCGACAACGGCTGGCCGATCTTCGTCGCCGGCCTCCGGGTGAAGTCGGACACCGGCGTCGGCCCCTACGACGTCGACTTCGACGGCTTTGCGGTCGCCAAGGGCCTGGCGACGGGCTCAGGCTTCTGGGCCACCGAGTTGGGGCTGACCATGCTCTATCCCAGCGATCCGGCGGTGATCTATGGCGGGGTCAGCTACCTGCACAACTTCGCCGGCTCGGTGGACAAGGCGGTCGGCAACAACATCTTCGTCGGCGAGGTGGATCCCGGCGACGGCGTCAACGCCAGCATCGGGTTCGGACTGGCCCTCAATCCGAAATTCTCGGTCTCGTTCGGCTACTCGCACCACTACATCTTCCCGACCGACACCGAGATCAACAACACCACACAGAGCTCCAACAGCCTCTCGATCGGCGCGCTGCAGATGAGCCTCTCCTACCGCCTGAACCGGCGCCTCACCCTGATCAACAGCTTCGAGTTCGGGGTGACCAGCGATGCGCCGGACATGCGTCTGACGGTGCGCGCGCCCTATTCCTTCTGATGCCCCCTAATGTCAGGGGCGGGCTGCGTCGCGCAGCGCCGCGCCGACCGCCTCCATCATGCGCATATTGGCGCGTTCCTGCACGGCCGCCTGCTGGAACTGCGTCAGCTCGGGGATCGCCAGGTCGATCTGCACCTCCTGGCGGATGTCGCGATTGCTCGCCGTATTGACGACGATGTTGGAGATGCGCGCCGCGCTCAGCTCGTGCAGCACGACGGTCGATCCGCCGTCTCCGGCCAGCGCCACTCCGGGCAGTTGCGCCGCGCCCTCCGATAGCGTGACCTGACCGCCCTGCCCCTGGCTCGCAAGGGGCGGCGCCGATTGCGTCTGCGTGGCCCCGAGGTCGGTCCAGACCAGCTTGGTTTCCAGGACCAGGGCGCCGTCGACAAAGGTGCGCACCGACGCCCCGAACCCGACCTCCATCCCGGTCGGCAACCGCAGGCCGCCCCGCTCCGCCGCCAGCTCCTGATCGCTCAGCGCAGCGCCGCCGCCGACCGCCTGCTGCGCCGACGCGCCGCCGACGCCGATGACGAGGCTCACGATCAGCGCGGCGAGGATCGAGGCGTAGCGCATGGCGTCAGAACCCGGCTGCCGGCCGGTTCTCCCAGACCACCTGGTAGAGCGGCGGCAGCTGCATCGTGAGCGCGGCCAGGGACTCGTCGGTCAACGGCTGGCCGACCAGCGGCGTCGTGGCCGCCGCCCATTCATACGAGGTGTTGTACAGGCCGCGGCCCGGACCGGAGTGGATCCCGAAAATGATTCCGCTCCAGATACTCTCGAACTCGGCCTGGCGGTAGGACTTGAGCCCCAGCGCCGGGTCGCCGACCAGGATGCGGCCCGCGCCTGCGCCCTTCACCACCACGAAGTGCTTGTAGGTCCCGACCGTGATCACCGCGATCGACGGCCACTTGGCGTGGACCAGGGCGTCCGCATCGATGCGGTAGCCGTCGGCCTTGTAGCCGCGCGCCTCCAGGTAGCGCTTCATGTCGAGCAGCGAGAAGCCCACCTTCTGGATCTTCGCCTGATCGCCTTCGGCGTACATCGCCTTGAAGATGTCGATCTCGGTGACGTCGACGCCGTAGTGATAGCGCAGCAGCGTCGCCAGCGCGGCCGAGCCGCAGCTGTAGTCGTACTGCTGACGCACGACCGTTTGGAACGGCATGTCGCGAAAGGTCGTGACGCGATCGAGCGCATAGAGCGATCCGCCGTCCGAAAAGGCGATCTGCGCAGTCGCCGGGCTCGTCAGCGCCAGCGCGGCGGCGATCGCTGCGACGGCCAATTGTCGACCCTGACGCGGCATGACGCTGCGCCTAGGGTCCGCCAAGGGTGGCGATATTGACGCTGATCACGCCCTGCAGGTTGTTGTTGTTGCCGGTGTTGACGACGAAGTTGCCGATCCCGGAATAGTCGCCGGTCGAGAAATCGACATTTCCCGTGGCGACCTGGTCGGCCGCGATCGATCCGGAGTTGCTGGCCGAAAGCTGCTGGTTCGACAGCGCTTCGACGACCACCCCCTGCCCGCCGCTGATGGCGCCGAGCTCGGTCTCGCCGATCGGCGCGGCCCTAAGCCCTTCCGGCGCGGCCGCCGCCTCTGCAGGCGCAGCGGGGCGCGCGGCCGGTGCATCCTCGGCCAGCGCGGAGCCTGCGGCTCCCATGACGACCAGACCAGCCAGCCCACCGAACTTCCACCTGGACATCGCTCCCTCCAAATCGCCGAAGCCGCGGATGCGAGTACGGGCCGGCCTCCAGGCGGACGCCGGCCCGAGTACGCTTACGGAGCGCCGAAGCTGATGTTGGCGTTCGCCGACAGCGACGTGGCGGCTTGGCCCAGCGAATTGATGCCGGAATTGACGTTGGCGGTCTGGATCCCGCCGAACGCTGCACCGTCAATCGACGCGCTACCGGTCGTGATGGCTCCCGTCGCGCCGTCCCCGCCCGTCACGTAGACCGGAGCCCCCGAAACTTCTCCGGCGAGCGTCTGCGTGGATTCCGCCGCGTAGGTCGAACTGGTCGAATTATCGGAATTGTCGGAGCTGTCCGAGTTATCCGAGTTATCCGAGTTGTTCGAATTGTCCGAGTTGTTCGAATTATCGGAATTGTCCGAATTGTCCGAGTTGTTCGAGTGATCGGAATTGTCGGAGTTGTCAGAGTTATTCGAATTGTCCGAGTTATTCGAACTGTCCGTGGTGTTCTGCGTCACCGTCGCCGACGAACCATTGTCGGTGGTCGTGTTGTCGACCTGCGCGATGGCCATGGTGCTCATGCCGAGGCCGATCACCAACGCGGCGGCCGAAGTGAGAAGCTTGGATTTCATAAGGTCACCCTCCCAGGGTCGCTGATGTCTGGAGGCGCCTGTCCTCCGGCCGCCAGAACCGGCGGGACATGGGGAGAGTTCGGATCACATGACCGTGAGCCCGATTTGTGAACCGCCTGCGGCTCCGACCGGGACATGTGGTGGGCGGCGAGGGGTTCGAACCCCCGACCCCCTGGGTGTAAACCAGGTGCTCTGACCAGCTGAGCTAGCCGCCCTCATAGAATGCGAAAAAGGGCGACCTCCACGCCGGGAGGCCGCCCTTGAACGAAAACCGCTTGAACGGTTCTTAGTTCAGCGAGCCCTTCAGGCCTTCGCCGACGCGGAAACGCGCCGTCTTCGAAGCCGGACGGCTCACGGTCTCGCCGGTGCGCGGGTTGCGCGCAGTGCCCGCCGCGCGGGTCACCGGCACGAAGCTGCCGAAACCAACGAGTCGGACTTCCTGGCCCGCCTTCAGCGACTCGGTGACGCTGTCGATGAACGCTTCCAGAGCGTCCTTCGCCTGAGCCTTGTTGAGGCCCGCCTTGTCGGCGATCGCCGTGACGAGTTCGGCCTTGGTCATTTCTTGTCTCTCCCAGCCCATTATTCAAACCGCGAACCTCTCGCGGAAGCGCGAGGCTGCTTCGCGTTGCGCGATTATGGCGGTCGATTCTCGCCCGTCAAACAAAGGCGGCGCGGAGAGACCCCGCGCCGCCTTATTTTTTCTCAGTTTTCCACCGATTAGTGGGTGATCATGGCCTCATCGGAGCCGTCGTCGGCCGCGACCGATACCGCCGGTTGCTCGGCGGGGTTCCATTCGATCGGCGTCAGCGGCTGAATCAGCGCCCTGGCAAGGACTTCATCGACATTGGAGACCGGGACGATCTCCAGCGCCGACTTCACATTGTCCGGGATGTCGGCCAGGTCCTTCACGTTCTCCTGCGGGATCAGCACGGTCTTCACGCCGGAGCGCAGGGCCGCGAGCAGCTTCTCCTTCAGGCCGCCGATGGCCGTCACCCGGCCGCGCAGCGTGACCTCGCCGGTCATGGCGATGTCCTTGCGGATCGGGATGCCGGTCAGCACCGAGACGATGGCCGTGGCCATGGCCGCGCCGGCGGACGGACCGTCCTTGGGCGTGGCGCCGTCCGGCACGTGGATGTGCACGTCGGTCTTCTCGAAGATCGGCGGCTCGATGCCGAAGTGCGTCGCCCGACTGCGGACGTAGCTCGCCGCCGCCTGGATCGACTCCTTCATCACGTCCTTCAGGTTGCCCGTAATGGACATCCGGCCCTTGCCCGGCATCTTGACCGCTTCGATGGTCAGGATGTCGCCGCCGAACTCGGTGTAGGCCAGGCCGGTGATGATCCCGACCTGATCTTCCTCGTCCGTCTCGCCGTAGCGGTACTTGCGCACGCCCGCGTACTTGGCCAGCCGCTCGTCGTCGACCGTGATCGAGGTGACGTTCTCGCGGCCCAGGTCACGCACGGTCTTGCGCGCCAGGTTGCCCAGTTCCCGCTCCAGCGAGCGGACGCCGGCTTCCCGGGTGTAGTAGCGGATCAGGTCGCGGATGGTCTCGTCCGGAACGATGAACTCTTCCGGCTTCAGGCCATGGTCCTTGGTCAGCTTCGGCAGCACGTGGCGCTTGGCGATCTCGACCTTCTCATCCTCGGTGTAGCCGGGGATGCGGATGATCTCCATGCGGTCCAGCAGCGGCTGGGGCATGTTGAGGCTGTTGGCCGTGGTGACGAACATCACCGGCGACAGGTCGTAGTCGACTTCCAGGTAGTGGTCGCCGAACGTCGAATTCTGCGCCGGGTCCAGCACCTCGAGCAAGGCCGAGGCCGGGTCGCCCCGGTAGTCGCTGCCCATCTTGTCGATCTCGTCGAGCAGGAAGAAGGCGTTGGTGGACTTGGCCTTCTTCATCGACTGGATGATCTTGCCGGGCATCGAGCCGATGTAGGTCCGGCGGTGGCCGCGGATCTCGGCCTCGTCGCGCACGCCGCCCAGGGAGACGCGCACGAACTCACGGCCGGTCGCCTCGGCGATCGACTTGCCCAGCGAGGTCTTGCCGACGCCCGGAGGGCCGACCAGGCAGAGGATCGGGCCCTTCAGCGAGCCGACCCGCGCCTGCACGGCCAGGTACTCCAGGATCCGTTCCTTGACCTTCTCCAGGCCGAAGTGGTCGCGGTTCAGGATCTCCTCGGCCTTCACCAGGTCGATGGTCTTGCCCTTGGTCTTGCCCCACGGGATCGAGAGCAGCCAGTCGAGGTAGTTCCGCACGACGGTGGATTCCGCCGACATCGGGCTCATGTTGCGCAGCTTCTTCAGCTCGCCCTCGGCCTTGGTGCGGGCCTCCTTGGACAGCTTGGTCTTCTTGATGCGCTTCTCGAGCTCGATCAGTTCATCGCGCTGATCGTCCTGTTCGCCCAGCTCGCGCTGGATCGCCTTCATCTGCTCGTTGAGATAGTACTCGCGCTGGGTCTTCTCCATCTGCCGCTTCACGCGGTTGCGGATCTTCTTCTCGGTCTGCATGACCGAGATCTCGCCCTCCATCAGGGCGTAGACCTTCTCCAGGCGCTTCACGACGTTGAAGATCTCGAGCAGGCTCTGCTTCTCGGCGATCTTCACAGACAGATGGCTGGCGATGCGGTCGGCCAGTTCGCCGGGCGCGTCGACCTGCGGCATCGAGGCCAGGGCTTCCGGCGGCACCTTCTTATTCAGTTTGACGTAGTTCTCGAACTGCTCGACGACCGCGCGCGACAGCGCCTCGGCCTCGGGCGACGTCGCGCCGTCCTCGGAGATGAAGGCGATCTCGGCTTCGTAGAACTCTTCCTGCGCGGTGAAACGGGAAATGCCGGCGCGGGCCTTGCCTTCGACCAGCACCTTCACGGTGCCGTCCGGAAGCTTCAGCAGTTGCAGAACCGTCGCCACGACCCCGACGTCATAGATGGCCTCGGGCGACGGATCGTCGTCGTCCTTGTCCTTCTGGGTCGCGAGGAGGATCTGCTTGCCTTCGCCCCGCATCGCCTCTTCGAGCGCGCGTACGGATTTCTCCCGGCCCACGAAGAGCGGCACCGGTTGATGCGGGAACACCACGATGTCCCGCAGCGGTAGAATGGGAAGGGTCTTAATCTCGGACATGATGCGTTCTTAACTCCTGCCGGCCTGTTGGAGGATCAGGCTCGGCCCCCGGACCGCGGTCACTTCAGACGATGCGTCTGAGTCGGACGGCCCGTCCGCCTTCGAAGGCGGCTTATCGGCTCATTTATGTGGACGCTTACGACCGTCATTCAAGCGCGGCCGCAAATATGCCCTCGATCCATCTAGGGACGATGCGGCTTGATACTCAAGCGCCGCTGGAACGGGCGGCGGCCTCCGCCGTGCTTTTCAACATTTCATCCAGAGCTTTCCGGTCGAAATAGCGCCCCTTCAGCACGACGCCGCCGATCGCGCGCGTGGCGGTGATGTCGGCGAGTGGGTTGCGCTCGAGGATCAGGATGTCGGCGGCCTTGCCCGCGGCGATCGCGCCGTAGCGGTCGGCATGGCCCAGGAAACGCGGTCCGTTGATCACCGAAGCCTGCAGAGCGTGCAGCGGCGACAGCCCGGCGTCGACATAGATCTTGAGCTCGTCGTGCAGGCCGACGCCCGGATAGTTGAACGAGTTGAGGAACCCGGCGTCGGTGCCCGCCAGGATCGACACCCCGGCCGCCTGCAGCATCGGCACGAGCGAGGCGTTCTTCTCGTAGATGGCGTGCCGCCGGGCGATCGCCGCCGCATCGTCCTTCGCCGCCCGCTCCACGCGCCAGGCATAGGTCGCCTGGAGGCCCTTGCCGATATAGGCCAGGTAGGCGTCGTCCTTGTGATCGTCCTGGTCGAGATAGGCGGTCGCCTTGCTGCCGTTCAGGGTCGGCGAGACATAGGTTCCCCGCGCCGCCAGCCGGCGGAAGCCGGCCATGGCGGTGGCCTCATCGAAGCTCGCCAGCGTCCGGTTGGTGGCCTCGGCCCCCGAAATCCTGCCGCTCGCGACGTCGGCGGCGATCTGCGCCTCCTGCGGCGAGCCCATCCGCAGCGCATAGCCCATGTGCTCGATCGAGCTCAGCCCCGCCTCGCTGGCCGTATCGACCGTGATCGCCGCCGGAATATGGGCCGAGGTGACCAGGCCGCGCGCCTTGGCCTGCTTGACCGTGTAGAGGAACAGCGGCGGCGTCAGCGTGCTCTCGGTGATCTTGACGAAGTCGACCTTCAGCCCCTGCA
Organism: Phenylobacterium sp.; assembly: GCA_017991675.1. Taxonomy (GTDB): domain Bacteria; phylum Pseudomonadota; class Alphaproteobacteria; order Caulobacterales; family Caulobacteraceae; genus Phenylobacterium. Next base: position 411,872 of record JAGOQB010000001.1, read on the forward strand.
GCTTGTCGAGCGCCGCATCGGCCTCGGCTTCGGTTCCGACCTCGATCGTCCCCTTCCACATCGGTTTCACGCCCTCGATCTTCGGCCCGGACGTGAAGATGGTCGGGCCGAACAGGGCGCCGGACGCCACCTCCCCGCGCCAGGCCAGCACCTCCTCGGGCAGGTCGCCGGAGGCGTCGCGAACCGTGGTCACGCCGTGCGCCACATAGAGCGGCAGCAGGGCCTTGTTCTCGCCGATCAGTTCGCGGCCGCCGCCAAAGTGGACGTGGTTGTCCCACAGCCCAGGGATCACGAAGCGCCCCTTGGCCTCGATGGTCCGGGCGGCGGTGAAGTCAGCCTTGGCCTTCGCCGTCGGCTCGACCGCGACGATGGTGTCGCCGCGGACCGCGACGGTCGCACCTTTGGAGAGTTCGCCGGTCGCCACGTCGATGACCGTCGCATCGACGATCAGCAGGTCGACCTTCTCGGCGGCGTAGGCGGCGACGGAGCCGCCCATGAGCAGAGCGAGGGCGAGAGGAGCTGCAAGGGCGAGGTTACGCATGAGGCCTTCCGACAAACTGAAGGCGCCCCTGTAGCCGCTCAGGGCCGCCGCGTCCCGGCCATATCGTCGCGTCTCCGCCGCACTTCAGTTCAGCTCCACGCGGGCGTAGCGGCCGTCGTGGTCGCAGTTGAAGCTGTAGGTCACCGTCCGCGGCCCGACATCGACGGCGACATCCCCTTCGATCGCATAGCCCCGCCCCTGAGGTCTGGCGTAGGTAATCCGGTCGATCCGGGCCCGGTCGCCATAGCGCGAGGCTTGGCTCACGGCTTCGCTCGAACAGCTGCCGATCGCCTGGCGCTCGTCCGGCGACGACGATCCGCCGTCCTCATCCTTGGAGCCGGCCGCCAGCGCGCCCAGCAGCAGGCCGCCCAGCAGCAGCCCGCCGACCACCGCGGCGGTGTTGTCCTTGTCCTTCTTGCCGTCGTCGCCGTAGCGGTCCTCGACCCGGAAACGGCCACGGCATCCCCGATCCACCCAGACGCCGCGCCCATCCCAGCCCCAGCTCTGGTCCTCGATGCAGGGGCCGTTGTTGTTGCTGTACTGGTAGTCGAGCCAGACCCGGCCGCCGGAACCGACCGGGCAATAGTTCCGGGCGTATCCCGACGACGAACAGTCGACATATGAGTCCGCGTAGGCCGGCGTGACCGGCGCGCTCCAAAGACCGAGCACCGACGCCGCAATCATCAAGCCCACACGCATTCCCGACCTCCGACGTCTCTCAACCTCCACCCTAGCGCCAGCAACCTCCTGTTGAGAATAGCGCTTGTCAGCGGCTGCCGGAGAGTTCGGGCCGCATGGCGAACGCCCCGACCAGGCCGGCCGCCGCCGCCGCGCAGGCCGCCGCCGCCATGGCCGCCTGGTAGGCCCAGGTCATCGCCTCCCCGCCGGCCTCGGCCGGAGCCAGGACGAATCCCGCCAGGGCGACCGCCAGCAGGCCGCCGATCCGCGCCGTGGCGTTGTTCACTCCGGACGCCGCGCCTTCGTAGGCGTTGGGAACCGCGCCCAGAACCGCGTCGGTCAGCGGCGCGACCGCCACCCCCATGCCCAGGGCCAGCACCATCAGCCCGGGGAACACCCCGGTCCAGTAGTCCCCGTCCTGCGCGCTCCAGGCCAGGCCGGCGAAGCCGGCTGCGGCCAGTAGAGGGCCGATGGTCAGCATCGCCCTCACCCCGATGCGCCCCGACAGCGCGCCGGAGATCGGCGACAGCACCGCCAGCCCGATCGACAGCGGCAGGAGCGCCGCCCCCGCCTCCGTCGCCGGATAGCCGTGGACCCGGATCAACTGGAACGGCAGCAAGAACAGCGCCCCGCCGAACGCGGCGTAGAGCAGCAAGGTCAGTAGGTTCGCTCCCGAGAAGGCCGGGCTTCGGAACAGGTCCAGCGGGACCATCGGGCTGGCCGCCCGGCGCTCGATACGAAGAAAGGCCGCCAACAGAATGGCCCCGGCCGCGCCAAGTCCCCAGACCGCTGGCGAGGCCCCCGCCGTCGAGGCGTGGGTCAAGCTCCAGGTCAGGGCGCTGAGCCCCAGGGTGGCGCAGGCCGCGCCGCTCCAATCCACCGGCCCGGCCGCCGGCTCGCGGCTTTCACGGGCGCCGGCCAGGATGAACCCGACCGCCAGGGCTGCCAGCGGAAGGTTGATCAGGAACACCGCCCGCCACGAGACCGCGTCGGTCAGCCAGCCGCCGAGCACCGGGCCGATAGCGCTCATCAGGCCGCTGGCGCCGGCCCAGACGCCGACGGCCCGCCCCCTCGCCTCCTCGTCGAACCACGCCCCCAGCAGCGCCAGGCTGGCCGGAACCAGCAGCGCCGCGCCCACGCCCTGCAGCCCCCGCGCCATGATCAGCAGGGTCAGGTCCGGCGCCGCGCCGCACAGCGCCGAGGCCGCCGAGAACAGCACCACCCCGACGACGAACACCCGGCGGCGGCCGTAGCGGTCGGCCGCCGCGCCCCCCGCCAGCACCAGCGCGCCCAGCATCAGCGCATAGGCGTTCATAATCCACTGGGCGCCGGCCGCGTCGCCGCCCAGCTGGCGCTGGATCACCGGCAGGGTCAGGTTCACCGCCGACCCGTCGATAAACGCCAGGCTCGAGCCCAGCACCGTCCCGGCGAGCGCCAGCCGCCCCCTGGCGGGACCGGCGGCCGGCTCCGTCGCGGCGACCACGCCGCGGTCGCAGGGCGTCGCACCGATCTGGCTCATCGCCGCCCCCAAACGAAAAGGGCCCCGCGGCGCTGGTCCGCGGGGCCCATGATCATTGGTCGCTCAACCGCCTCAGGCGGCGCCGCCCTTGTCGCGGCGCTCGGCGTAGATGACCAGCGGCTGGGCGCGGCCTTCCACCACCTCGGCGTTGACCACGACCTCTTCGACGCCGTCATAGGTCGGCAGCTCGTACATGGTGTCGAGCAGGATGCCTTCCAGGATCGAACGCAGACCGCGCGCGCCGGTCTTGCGCTGGATGGCCTTGCGGGCCACGGCCGTCAGCGCGTCGTCGGTGAAGGTCAGGCCGACGTTCTCCATGTCGAACAGGCGCTGGTACTGCTTGACGAAGGCGTTCTTCGGCTCGGTCAGGATCTTGACCAGGGCGGCTTCGTCCAGGTCGTCCAGCGTCGCGATCACCGGCAGACGGCCGATGAACTCCGGGATCAGGCCGAAGCGCAGCAGGTCGTCCGGCTCCACCTGGCGGAAGATCTCGCCGGTGCGGCGGTCGTCCGGGTCCGACACCTTGGCGCCGAAGCCGATCGAGGTGCCCTGGCCGCGAGCGGAGATGATCTTCTCCAGGCCCGCGAAGGCGCCGCCGCAGATGAACAGGATGTTGGTCGTGTCGACCTGCAGAAATTCCTGCTGCGGATGCTTGCGGCCGCCCTGCGGCGGGACCGAAGCGACCGTGCCTTCCATGATCTTCAGCAGAGCCTGCTGAACGCCCTCGCCCGACACGTCACGGGTGATCGAGGGGTTGTCCGACTTGCGGCTGATCTTGTCGACTTCGTCGATGTAGACGATGCCGCGCTGGGCGCGTTCGACATTGTAGTCGGCGGCCTGCAGCAGCTTCAGGATGATGTTCTCGACGTCCTCGCCGACATAGCCGGCTTCGGTCAGGGTCGTGGCGTCGGCCACGGTGAATGGCACGTCGATGATTCGCGCCAGGGTCTGGGCCAGCAGGGTCTTACCCGTGCCGGTCGGACCGATGAGCAGGATGTTGGCCTTGCCCAGTTCGACGTCGTTGTTCTTCGTCGCGTGGTTCAGGCGCTTGTAGTGATTGTGGACGGCGACCGAGAGCACCTTCTTGGCGTGGTCCTGGCCGATCACGTAATCGTCGAGGACTTCACGGATCTCCTTCGGAGTCGGAACGCCGTCCTTCGACTTCACGAAGGAAATCTTGTGCTCTTCGCGGATGATGTCCATGCACAGTTCGACGCATTCATCACAGATGAACACCGTCGGGCCCGCGATCAGCTTGCGGACCTCGTGCTGGCTCTTGCCGCAGAAAGAGCAGTACAGCGTGCTCTTGGAGTCTCCGCTCGCGGCCTTGGTCATGCTCTTTTCTCACTCTCTCGACAGCGCCGACCGCAGTCTACGCCATCGTTCGGCCCAGGGGCGTCCCTGACGCCATCAGTGCAGGATACGTGCCCGGGGTTGTCTAATCCTTGACATTCCCCGATCCGAGCCACGATCACAAGCCTCTGACATACTTCAGTGACAATTGGCGGCGGGGCGCCCGATGGCGGGCATGTCCGAATCCCTAGATGGGATTGTGTTCAATCGGCGCAAGTGAGACGCCCTGGCGCGGATTTCGCCCTCCCATAACGGCCGGACCGACGCCAGACGCGATGACTTGAGTTGACACGCCTCGGAACGGGGCGTGTTGGGGGATTTATGGCTAGACGACAACTGCGACGCATCGGCGGCTCGCAGGTGGAATCCTTGGACGAGCAGATCGAAGACGCGGGCGTGGTCGCCTTCGACTTCGACGGCACCTTGACCACCCACGACAGCTACACCGCCTTTCTGAAGTGGCGCGCCGGCCCGGCCCGCTACAATCTCGGCCTGGCCAAGCTGGCGCCGGCCGCGGTCGCCTATCTCGCGCACCAAAACCGCGGCCGGATCAAGGCCGCCGCCACCCGCGAGTTTCTGGCCGGCGTCTCGCGCGAGCGGCTGGAGGCGGACGCCCGCGCCTTCGCTGAACTGATGGCCCCGCGGATGCTGCGCCCGGACGCCCTGCGCACTTGGCGGCGCTGGGGCCAGCGGCGCGCCAAGCTGGTCATCGTCACCGCCTCGCCTGAGATCATCGTCGCCCCGTTCGCCCGCGGCCTGGGCGCCGACCTGCTGATCGGCACCGAGCTCAAGTTCGACGCCCGCGATCGGGTGACCGGCGCGTTCGACGGCCCCAACTGCCGGGGCCCGGAAAAGGTGCGGCGGCTGCAGGAAATGTTCGGCCCCGACGTGCGGTTGCGCGCGGCCTATGGCGATACAAGCGGAGATCGTGAGATGCTCGCGATCGCCGACGAGCCCGGCTACCGGGTCTTCCAGGAGAAGCCCTGAGTCGCCCCAGCACAGGAGAAGCCATGACATCCGTCGTCTCCGGCGCCCAGATCGCCGCCGCCCGCGCCCTGACCGGGGTCAGCCAGGCCAAGCTGGCCCAGCGCGCCGGCCTTGAGGTCGCCGCGCTGCAAACCCTGGAAGGCGCCGGTCACGCGCCGTTGGATCTCACGCCGGCCATCGAGAAGCTGCTGCTGGCGCTGGACTCGTTCGGCGTGCTGCTGATCGATGACGGCGACGGTTTCGGATCGGGCGTCCGGCTGAAATTCGGGCGCAAGCAGGCCCAGGCGATCGGGGCCTGGGAGGACGAAGGCGGGATCGTCGGCGACGACGACGTGCCGTGACCATGCGCTTCCGCGTCCAGAAACTGATCCGCGATCGGCTGCCCGAAATCATGCGCGGCCAGGGGCTGGCGGTGTTCGACCGCCGGCTCGACGACGCCGAATACGTAGCCGCCCTCGGCGAGAAGCTGGTTGAAGAAGCCCACGAAGCCCGGCTGGCGAATCCGGATGAGATCGCCGGTGAGTTGGCCGACGTCCTGGAGGTCGTCCACGCCCTGGCCCAGGTCCACGGCCTCAGCCTGCAGGACGTCGAGGCCGCCCGCCAGGCCAAGCGGGCCGAACGCGGCGGCTTCGACGCGCGGGTCTACAACGCTGCGGTCGAGGCGGCGGACGGCCTGCCGGCCGCGGCGTACTACCTGGCCCGTCCGACCCAGTACCCACGCGAGGACTGACGCCGTGAAACATGCCGGCCCAGGCGCGCTCGACCAACTGGAGCCTCTGCTGGCCCAGCTTCGAGGCCTCGGCGGCATGGTCGAAAAGACGCGCGGCGTGTTCTATCGCAAGGGCCGGGCGTTCCTGCACTTCCACGAAGATCCGAAGGGGCTGTTCGCCGACCTCCGCGAAGCGGCGGGCGCGGACTTCGAGCGGTTCGACGTCACCGCCCCGGCCGGATGCGAACGGCTGCTGGCCGCCGCCACCTCGCGCCTCAGGGCCTAGCCGACCAAGGCTCCACCTGGCCGATCACGCTCAGCGGCCGGTCGCTGCGCACAGCCTCCAGAACTCCGGCCGAAATCTCGTCGTTGGTCAGCCAGCGCGATCCGCCGCCGACCACTTGAAAGCCCAACACCACCTGCCGCAGGCGGCAATCGACGAGGCCGTCGGCGACGGCGGCCGCGGCCCCCAGCCGATGCGGATGGGCAGGATCGACCGTGGCGCTGCCCAGGACCTGGAACATCCGTCCCCTCACCTGCTGCGCCAGCATCCGCGGCGCAGCGATCTTGAGCGTGTGGAACCAGGCCACCGCCAGGTCGATCGGGCCGCCCTGCAGGACGGCGGCCTCCAGGGCGGCGCGAAATCCCGCCTCATCGTGGTAGTCGCAATCGAAGCCGCCCGGATGCTGCGAGACGTGGCGCGACAAAAGCGAAAGGCGCCCACCGTCGCCGGCGAGCGCCTCCACAAGTCCTGACAGCATGCCGGTCCCACCCACGACGAGCACATGACCGGGCACGGCGGCGCCCTTAGTCTTCGGCGCGGCGCTCGATCACGTGGTCGACCAGACCCCACTCCTTGGCCTCTTCCGGGGTCATGAAGGTGTCCCGGTCGAGCTTTTCCTCGACCTCTTCGTACGAGCGGCCGGTGTGCTTGGCGTAGATCTCGTTCAGGCGACGCTTGGTCTTGATGATGTCTTCGGCGTGGCGCTCGATGTCCGAGGCCTTGCCCGAATAGCCGCCCGACGGCTGGTGCACCATGATGCGGCTGTTGGGCAGCGCGATGCGGTTGCCCTTTTCACCGGCCATCAGCAGGAACGAGCCCATCGACGCGGCCATGCCCATGCACAGGGTCACGACCGGCGAGCGGATGTACTGCATGGTGTCGTAGATCGCGAGACCGGACGTCACCACCCCGCCGGGGGAGTTGATGTACATCTGGATCTCTTTCTTGGGGTTCTCAGCCTCAAGGTAGAGCAGCTGGGCGCAGATCAGCGCCGACATGCCGTCTTCCACCGGGCCGTTCAGAAAGATCACGCGCTCCTTCAGCAGGCGCGAGAAGATGTCGAAGGCGCGTTCGCCGCGGCTGGTTTGCTCCACCACCATGGGCACCAGGTTCAGCGCGGTGATCTGCGGGTCACGCATAAAGGGAAGCCTCTCTCATTGATCGACTCTGCGCGCAGAGCCGCGTTCCCCTCCGATATCGCGTGGCGGAGGGGCCAGCGCAAGGTGACCGATAGTCCTAAAGAAAATCCCTCCCGTTTCCGGGAGGGATTTCTGCGTCCGCCGTCTGGGGCGATCAGCGCTTAGGCGCTGTAGCCTTCCGGCATGTCGTCTTCCTTCAGAAGGTCGTCCTTGGAGACCTTCTCGTCGGTCACGGTCGCCTTTTCGACGATCAGGTCGACGACCTTGTCCTCGAAGATCGGGGCGCGCAGCTGGGCCTGCATCCCGGCGTTCTGGCGGAACATGTCGAAGATCTGCTGGGCCTGCTGGCCATAGCGCATGGCTTCCTGGCGCATGGCGTCCAGCAGCTCCTGGTCGGTGACCTGGACGTTGTTGACGCGGCCGATCTCGGCCAGCACCAGGCCCAGGCGCACGCGGCGCTCGGCGATCTTGCGGTACTCGGTCTGCAGCTGGTCGTCCGACTTCTCGGCGTCTTCCGGCGGCAGGCCGCCACGTTCCTTGTCGGCCTGAACCTGTTGCCAGATGGCGTTGAACTCGGCTTCCACCATCTTCGGCGGCAGCGGGAAGTCGTGCTTCTCGTCGAGCACGTCCAGCAGGGCGCGCTTCAGCTTGAAGCGCGAGGCGCCGGCGTACTGCGACTCCAGGTTCGACTTCAGCAGTTCCTTGAGCTTCTCCAGGCTCTCGACGCCCAGACGCTCGGCCAGGGCGTCGTCCGCCTTGGCGTCGACCGGGGCGCGGACTTCCTTCACCGTGGTGGTGAATTCGGCGTCCTTGCCGGCCAGGTTGGCGGCTTGGTAGTCGGCCGGGAACGCGACCTTCACGATGACTTCATCGCCCGGCTTGGCGCCGACCAGCTGGTCTTCGAAGCCCGGGATGAACTGGCCCGAACCCAGGGTCAGTTCCGAATCCTCGGCGGTGCCGCCCTGGAAGGCTTCGCCGTCGATGCGGCCGACGAAGTCGATCAGCAGCTGGTCGCCGTCCTTGGCCTTCAGCGACTTGCCGGTGCGCGGCTCGTAGGTGCGGCTTTGCTTGGCCAGCTCGTCCAGCGCCTCGTCGACCTCGGCCTCAGTGGGCTCGTAGACCGGGCGGGTCAGGGCGATCTTGGAAAGGTCGGTCGGCTCGAAGTCCGGCATGATCTCCAGCGAGATCTCGTAGGACAGGTCGGCCTTGCCGTCGATCACCTGGGCGATGTCGCCTTCCGGCTTCAGGTCGGGCTCGCTGGCCGGACGCAGCTTGTTCTCTTCCAGCACCTTCTGGGTGGTTTCCGAGATCGTCTGCTCGACCACTTCAGCCATCAGGGCCTTGCCGTGCACGCGGCGGACGTGGGCGGCGGGCACCTTGCCGGGGCGGAAGCCCTTGATGTTGAGCTGGGGCGTGATCTCGACGATCCGCGCCTCGAGCCGCTCGTTCAGGTCCGCGACCGGGACGGTCACGCCGTAGACGCGGCTCAGGCCTTCGCCAGACTTTTCAACGATCTGCATCGACATTCTCGAATTCCGGAGTGCGGCGCGGGCTCGCGCCGGCAGGTCCGCCCTAGGGTGAAAAGGTGGTCGCCGCCGAACGAGCGGCGGCGAGCGGGCGCTCTTATGTCATTTCGCAGCCCCTAGTCCAAGCGCAAAGACGGCTCCGCCTGCCGCGGCAAGGCCTAGCCGGCCCTGGCGGTCTGCGTCGCAACCTCGCCGCCGCGGCCCCGTAACGCCCCCGGCGACACGCCCAGATGCCGCTTGAAGGCGCGGCTGAAGGCCGGTCCCGACTCATAGCCCAGCCGTCCCCCGACCTCGGCGATGCTCAGGCCTTCTTCGGTCAGCAGGCTGCTCGCCAGGTACATGCGCCAGCGGGCGATGTACCGCGCCGGCGACACCCCGAGCACGCGGGTGAAGCGTTCGGCGAAGATCGTGCGCGACAGCCCGGCCGTCCGCGCCAGGGTCTCGATCGACCAGTTGTGCGCCGGATCTTGATGAATCGCCGCCAGCGCCCGGCCGATCTTCGGATCACGGATCGCGGCCATCCAGCCCTCGGCCTCACGGCCGCCGTCGCGCACCCAGGCCCTGATCAGACGGGTGATGACCACGTCAGCCAGCCGCGACAGCACGGTGGCCGCGCCGATGTTCTGATCCAGCACCTCGTCGGCCATCGCCGCCAGCAGCACCGCCAGGGTCGGGTCGCTCCTCGCCCCGGCGACCGACACCACCGTCGGCATCAGGTCGAGCAGCGGATTGAGGCAGGGCTCGCGGAAGCGCACGCTGCAGCAGGCGAGAACGACATCGCCCTGCCCCGCCCCGTCCGGCCCCGTCCCTTCAAGCTGATAGACGCGCTCGCCGATCGCCCTGGCCGGCAGGTTGGAGAAACAGGTGACCCGTCCATGTTCGGTGTCGCTCAGGCAATGGGTCTCGCCCTTGGGCAGCAGCACCGCGTCGCCGGCCGACAGCGGCATCGGCGGCTGGCCGTCCACGCGCAGCCAGCAACGGCCCTCGACCACGAAGTGCAGTCGGGCTGCGCCGTCCTTCGGAAAGTTGACTCCCCACGGCCCGGCCAGGCGGCAGCAGCCATAGGAGACGCCCACGATCCTCAGGTCCCGCAGGATGCGGCTGAGCGGATCTTCGTCCATCGCCCGACGCAGATCCGAGACGGGCGGGCTGAGCTGGGCCTGGAGATTGGCTGGGCGCACGCGCGGGTCCTCTCGCGTCAGGCGTCCAGAGATGTGGTCGCCGGGCGGCAGAACCATGCCCGGCCTTCCACTTTTCTGTGCCGTTCGTCCGGATCTAGGCCGCGCACGCGGCGCTCTGCGCCCTCCGACGCCGGCGCATCGCCGCCACCAGGCAGACCCCCACCGCCGCCGCGCCGCCGCAATAGGCCGAGGCGCTGAGGACCCCGAAACGATCGACCAGCAGGCCGCCGGCCACCGCCCCGGTGGCGATCGCCACCTGGAAGGCAGCGGTTAGCAGCCCTCCGGCCAGTTCGGGCCGGTCGGGGACGTCCGTCACCATCCAGGCCTGGAACCCGACAGGCAGCATCGCGAACGCCAGGCCCCACAGGGTCAGCGCGCCGGCCGCGATCCACGGCGTAGACCCCAGAAGCACCAGCGCCGCCATGGCGCCGGTCATCAGCCCCGCCCCGGCGATGATCGCGAGCTTCGGATCGCGCTCGGCCAGGAACGCGCCGACGAAGTTGCCGATGAACCCGGCGCAGCCGAAGGCCAGCAGCACCAGCGAGATCGCCGCGACGTCGAGGCGCACCGCCTGCTCCAGCACCGGACGGATGTAGGTGAAGCCCGCGAAATGACCGGAAATCACCACCAGCACCGAGACCAGCACCACCATCGCACGCGGGCGGAGGGCGATCCGCCAGTCCGGCGGTCGCCGTCGGCTTCAACTTGGGCAGGGTGATCCAGAGCGCCGCCAGCGCCAGCACGCCGACCAGCCCGGCGATCAGGAAGGCCGTCCGCCAGCCCCAGACGTCTCCGACATAGGCGCCCAGCGGCGCGGCCGAGACGGTGGCCACCGTCACCCCGGTGAACACGATGGACATGGCGCGCGGCAACACAGGCATCGGGACCAGCCGCATGGCCGTCGCCGCGGCCATCGACCAGAAGCCGCCGAGACTGATCCCCAGAATGACTCGCGCAGCGAGCAGCATCGGCAGATTGACCGCCGCCGCCGTCATCAGGTTGGACACGCTGAGCAGCATCAGCAGTCCCAGCATCACCAGCCGCCGGTCCCATCGGCTGGTGACCACCGGAACCAGCAGGGCGGCGATCGCCCCGACCACCGCCGTGGCGGTGACCGCCTGTCCGGCCGCGCCCAGGCTGACGCCAAGGTCGCTGGCCAAGGGGGTGAGCACGCTGGGGGGCAGGAACTCGGCCGCAACCAGACCGAAGACGCTGAGCGACAGCGCCGCTACGCCGCCCCAGGCCGGTCGCGCAGGGTCGGCGGCGTCTTGGCTGGCCCCGGCGGGCCGATCGGACTGGACTTCAAGCATGGGCGTCTCCGGTTGGCGCCCGGAGGTAGGCGGCGGCCATCGGCGTCTCAATGTCAGCTTGTCCGGAAGAACTGACCGATCGTCCGGGCGCGCCTCGGACGCCGGGCTCCTGCCACCAGGAGCCAATGGTGCGGGCGAGAGGACTCGAACCTCCACGCCTTGCGGCGCTGGAACCTAAATCCAGTGCGTCTACCAGTTCCGCCACACCCGCAACGTCCGCTGCATAGGGCGTTGCCCCCTGCCAAGGCAAGAGCCGCTCGCAGCCCCCCGCCGAAACGGCAGCCGCGCGCATTGGACGCACGCGCTGCGCCGACCTGTTGTGGCGGGCGCGAGCCGACGAGGCTATCGAGGTTCGGGGCGCAATACGTGGCCGCCGGCGGGTCGCCGGCGAACATCCAGGCGGAGTCCCCCATGTCCGGTCTTGAGCGTCTTCAGGCGCGTGCGAATGCGCGCCGCGGCCAGCTTGGACGCCGCACCCTGGCGATCATCGTCTTGAGCGGCTTCCTGGCCCTGGGCATGGCGCTGGAACTGGCGAACCGCGGCCAAGCCCCCGCGATCGATGGCCAGCCCGAGGCCGTCTCACCGCGATAACCCGGAACGTCGGCCGCTGCGATCGCGTTCAATCGGCGAACCGGAGCCGGATCATGGAAACCATCAAAGAGCGCCGCAGAACCTACGAGACGACCGGCCGGAGCACCGAGCACGCCGTGCTGCTTGTGCTTCTGCTCGCCGTCTCGGGCCTGTTCGCCGGGTTCTCGATCGCGACCTTCATCGGCGTGTTGTCGGGCGCGGGCTGACGGCGCGCTAGCGTGCGCCCCACAGCTCCAGCGCCACCGGCAGCAGCGATAGGACCAGCAACAGCGCCATCCCGACGTTGAAGGCCCGCAGGACGGCCGGTCGGTCGAGAAAGCGCCGCAGACCGACGCCGAATCCGGTCCAACTGGCGACGCACGGCAGGTTGATCGCCGTGAAGATCACCGACACCACCAGGATGTTCGCCACGTAGCCGTCGCGCGGCGCATAGGCGGTCACCGCGCCGAGCGCCATCGCCCAGGCCTTCGGATTGACCCACTGAAAGGCGGCCGCCTGCAGGAAGGTCTGCGGCCGGGCGCCCGCCTCCCCCATGCCAAGCCCCGATGAGGTCGCGATCTTCCAGGCGAGCCAGAGCAGGTAGAGCCCGCCCGCGACGGCCAACACGTCATGTAATTCCGGATAGGCCGCGAACAGCCCGCCCAGTCCCAGCCCCACGGCGACCACCAGCAACAGGAATCCCCCGGAGACGCCGATCATGTGCGGGATCGAGGCGCGGAAGCCGAAATTGGCGCCCGAGGCCATCAGCATCGTGTTGTTCGGCCCCGGGGTGATCGAGGAGACGAAGGCGAACAGCGCCAGCGCCGCCAGGAGTTCGGGGGTAAGCGAGGACATGGGAGGCTCCATCGGATGGCGATCCGGCGGCGGACATGGGCTCCAAAAGCAAAACCCCTCCCGTCGCCGGGAGGGGTTTTCTGCTGTGCGTCAGGTCTGATCGACCCTAGACGCCCCCGCCCTCCCAAACACGCATGATCATCCGCCCGGCGATTACCGGACGGCCGATAGCCGCGATGGCGGCTGCGCGTTGGAGGTTCGAGGTCATCACGACGGGCGTTACCACGCCCCGCGCGGCCTGGCCACTGTCTAGCCGAGGCGTCCTTCGTAGAGACGGCGCAGGATGCTCGGCGCCAGGCCCGGCAGGTCCTCGGCGATCAGCCCCGGCCCATGCAGCTCGGCCGCCTCAGCATGGATCCAGGCGCCCGCGCAGGCCGCCTCGAAGCTCTCCATGCCCTGGGCGATCAGCGAGCCGATGAAGCCCGCCAGCACGTCGCCCGAGCCTGCCGTCGCCAGCCACGGCGAACCGTTGGCGTTGACGCAGGCGCGTCCGTCCGGGGCGGCGATGACGGTGTCGGCGCCCTTCAGCAGCACGATGGCGTCGGCCTGCTGCGCCGCACGACGGGCCGCGGCGATGCGGTCCGGCGCCTCCTTCAACAGGCCAGGGAACAGCCGCTCGAACTCGCCAGGGTGCGGGGTGAGCACGTCGTCCACGTCCAGAACCGAGAACAGCTCCTCCGGATCGTCGCGGAAGACGGTGATGGCGTCGGCGTCGATGACCAGCGCCGCGCCGGTCCGCGCCAAGGCCAGGACGTTGACCAGGGTGTTCTCGGTGACGCCCGCCGCCGGGCCGATAATGGCGGCGTCGACGTCCGCGGCGGCCTGCTCGAGCTCGGCTTCGGTGTCGAAGCCCTTGAGCATCACCGCCTCCAGGTGGGCGGCGTTCACCGACAGCGCCTCGCTCGGCGACAGCAGAGTGACGACGCCTGCTCCCATCCGCAGCCCCGCCCGCGCCGACAAGCGCGCCGCTCCGGTGCTCCAGGCCTCGCCCGACACCACCACCAGGCGGCCGCGCGCGTGTTTGTGGGAATTGGGCTTGGGCCAGGGAAAGCCGGCCAGCCAGGCTTCCGGGCCGTTCTCGATCAGATCGCTGGCCGTCTCGGCCAGGCCGATGTCGGCCACCACCACCTCGCCGCAGAGCTCATGCCCGGGCTGCAGCACGTGAGCGGGCTTCTTGGCGTGGAAGGTCACCGTCAGGCCGGCGACCACCACCGGACCGCGCGGATCGCCCGTGTCGCCCGGCAGGCCGGACGGGACGTCCACCGCGACGACGCTCTCGGGATATGCGGCCAGGCGCCCGGCCATGACCGCCGCCTCGCCGTTGAGCGGCCGCGCCAGCCCCGCCCCGAACATGGCGTCGATGTAGAGACGCGCCTCCAGCGGCGCGTCCCAGGCGCTCAGGCCGCCGTCCCAGAGGGCGGCCGCCGCCTTGGCGTCGGCGCTCTGCGGCTCGCCCAGCGCCCGCACCTCGACCGGCCAGCCGCGGGCCTTGAGCAGCCTGGCCGCCACATAGCCGTCGCCGCCATTGTTGCCCGGCCCGCACAGCACGCAGACCGAACGCTGCGAGAAGCGCTCGGCGATGGCGTCGGCGACGGCCGCGCCGGCGCGCTCCATCAGTTCGGATCCGGGCGTGCCCGCCGCGATGGCCAAGCGATCAGCCGCGGCGATTTCCGCGACCGTGAGAATCTTGCGCGCAGCCACGGCCGCTCCTCGTCTGCCCTAAAGGACCTGCGTAGAGGCTTCGCGCCCCCGCTCCACCAAGGTCAAGCGCTCGCCGTCGGTTTCAAGGGTCGAGATCGAGGCGTGATCCGGGCGGAAGACGAGAACGCGCTCGTCGCCATCCAGATGCGAGATCGCCGCATTGATCGCCACGTAGTGCGAGAACACCGCCGCCCCGCCCTTGGCCTGCAAGGCGTTCACGACGTCGCCGCGCCAAGCCTCGTAGTCGAGATCGCCCTCGACGTCCTTCCAGCGGCCCTGGAAGACGCCGCGCAGCCAGGCCGGCCGCTCCTCCGCGCTGAGCGCCTTCGGGGTCGGAATCTCGCCGACCAACGGATCGATCTCGACCTCCACCCCCAACGCCGCGGCGGTCGGCGCGGCCGTCTCGCGGCAGCGGCGCAGCGGCGAGCTAAACACGCGCCGAGGGCGCTCCGCCTCCGGCAAGCTCATCAGATAGTCGCGGGCGGCTTCCGCCTGCGCCTGACCCGCCGCGTCCAGACCGGGGTCCTCGTCGGCCTCGCCCCAGACGGCGGCCGGCTTGCCATGGCGGATCAGGTACAGTCGGGACATCAGATCAATCCGGTACGAAGATGTTGCGGCTTCCGTCCTCGGAACGGCTGACGGTTCCGGTGCGGCCGACCGCTTCCTTAGCCTCAAGTCCGGCCAGCGTCGCCTCGTCCGTGGGCGTGTTGGCCACAAAGCGCCGGCCCTCGGAGTCGCGTCCGACGACGATCCCCATCATGTAGCCCTCGCGCCCGTGCACCACCGTATAGGTTTCGATTGTGGCTGCGCCATTTGGCTCTTCGATGACAGTCGGGTGCGGCAGGGCGTCGATCTGCGCCTGGATGACCTTCGGATCCTGCCGCTCGAACGGGCCCTTGGGCGGGGTGGTCGAATAGACGCCGGTCGACTGCTTGGTCAGGAACCAGCCGTTCGCGGTCACCAGGCCGTAGGATCCGGGGTCGTCGCGCAGCCGCTGCATCATCACCGCGATGGAGTGCATGGCGTAGTTGTTGCCGGGTCCGCCCATATAGGGCAGCCCGCCGGTGACCGTCAGGCCGCGAGGATCGTCCAGCGCCAGGCCCAGCTCCTCGGCGCCGACCTCCACCGCGACCGGGAAGCAGGAATAGAGGTCGATGTGGCCGATGTCGGCCAGGCCCACGCCGGACATCTCCAGCGCCCGCTTGCCGGTCAGCCGCATGGCCGGGCTCGAATGGAAATTCTGACGGTCCAGCGGATACCAGAGGTCCGAGGCGTCGGCGCAGCCGTGCAGATAGACGAGCTTGTCTTCCGCCACGCCGAGTTCACGGGCGGTCTTCAGGCTGGCGACCAGCACGCCGGCCGACTGGTCCACCTCCATGATGGCGTTCAGGTACTTGGTGTAGGGGAAGCCGACCATGCGGTTGCGGTCGGTCACCTCGACCAGCTCCTGCGCCGAACGCTCGACCGGGAACCAGGCTTCGGGGTTCTGGGCGGCGACCTTGCTGAACGGCGCGAACAGTTCGCCGAGCCGCTTCTGGTGGTCGGGGATCGAGCGTCCGTCCCGCGCCCGCAGCGCGTTCTCGAACAGCGGGTAGCAGTTGATGGGCCGGCCCAGGCCGTGCTTGGCCTCGTAGGCCGTCACGCCCGGCCGCGGATCGCCGATCCGTTCGGGCGCCGGCAGTTCCTCAGCGTCGTCCCAGTCGGCGAAGCCCAGGCCCTTGGTCAGCCGCTTGGTGGCCGAGCCGAGAAACTCGCAACCGACCACCAGGGCCAGGTCGGTCTCGCCCTTGGCGATGCGCTCGCTGACGATGTTGACCAGCTGCTGGGGGCTGTTGCCGCCCATGTGGGAATAGACGGCGTATTTCGGATCGGCGCCGATGCGCTTAGCCAAGGTCGCCGGCGGATTGGTCGAGTGCGGGACCAGCCGCCCGCCCCCGGGCGCGTCGATCGTGAAGCCGACCACCGCCAAGGTATCGATCTTCGAAAGCTTTTCCGGATCGAGGCCGGCGTCCTGCGCGGCGCGTTCCGCCGCAATCTTCAGCAATGCCGTCGGGGAAGGCGAAGCCGCCGGATCGCCCCGATAGGTGAATTGGCCCGCTCCGATGAGAACTGGGGTCCGCTCGTCCATCATTTCCCTCCCCTCGGCGATTGATCGGCCGCCATGGGGGCCGCCGAACAGACGCGAACAGTATGTTTCCGGCAATGATCGTGATTTGGGCGCCGGGCGCCTAAAAAGGCATCATTCACATCATCGCATGCTCCCGCGACGGAACCGCAAGCCCATCCCTCTTGTGACTCCGCTCCGGAGCGTGCTCGTAGCCGCCAACCGCTTCGGCGGCGCCGCGCATCGAGTGAGGCCAGTGAGCTCGGAATGAAAAAGATCGAAGCCATCATCAAGCCGTTCAAGCTGGACGAGGTGAAGGAGGCCCTGCAGGAGCTGGGCGTCCAGGGCATGACCGTCATCGAGGCCAAGGGCTACGGGCGCCAGAAGGGTCACACCGAGCTCTACCGCGGCGCCGAGTACGTCGTGGACTTCCTGCCGAAGATCAAAATCGAGGTCGTCGTCTCCGATGACCAGCTCGAAGCCGCGCTGGAAGCCATCGTGGGCGCCGCCCGCACCGGCCGGATCGGCGACGGCAAGATCTTCGTCTCGGAAATCACCGACGTTCTGCGCATCCGCACCGGCGAAACCGGCGCCGCAGCCGTCTAACGACTTTTAGCTATCGGACTTCTTCAAGGGGATAAGACCATGGCCGTCACCGCCAAGGACATTCTGGATCAGATCAAGGAAAAGGACGTCAAATACGTCGACGTCCGCTTCACCGACATTCGCGGCAAGATGCAGCACGTGACCTTCGACATCGACCTGGTGGACGAAGAGTTCCTGACCGACGGCACCATGTTCGACGGCTCGTCGATCGCCGGCTGGAAGGCCATCAACGAGTCGGACATGAAGCTGCGTCCGGACCTCGAAACCGCGATCATCGACCCGTTCTATCAGCAGACCACGCTGGCGCTGATGTGCGACATCGTGAACCCGGACACCGGCACCCCCTACAACCGCGACCCGCGCTCGATCGCCAAGGCCGCGCTGAACTACGTGAAGGCCTCGGGCATCGGCGACACCGTGTTCTTCGGCCCGGAAGCCGAGTTCTTCATCTTCGACGACGTGCGTTGGAACACTCAGCCGCACAACACCGGCTATTCGTACGACTCGAGCGAACTGCCGGCCAACACCGGCCGTGAGTATCCGGAAGGCAACATGGGCCATCGCCCGGGCCCGAAGGGCGGCTACTTCCCGGTCAACCCGGTCGACTCCTGCCAGGACCTGCGCGGCGAAATGCTGGCGGTCATGGGCGAGCTCGGCATGAAGCCGGAAAAGCACCACCACGAAGTGGCGCCGGCCCAGCACGAACTCGGCCTGAAGTTCGACACCATGATCGTCATGGCCGATCGGATGCAGCTCTATAAGTACGTCATCCACAACGTGGCCGCGGCCTACGGCAAGTCGGCGACCTTCATGGCCAAGCCGATGTTCGCCGACAACGGCTCGGGCATGCACGTGCACCAGTCGATCTGGGCCGACGGCAAGCCGCTGTTCGCGGGCGACAAGTACGCCGGCCTGTCGCAGATGTGCCTGTGGTACATCGGCGGCATCATCAAGCACGCCAAGGCGATCAACGCCTTCTCGAACTCGACCACCAACTCCTACAAGCGTCTGGTGCCCGGCTACGAAGCCCCGGTGAAGCTGGCCTATTCGGCCCGCAACCGCTCGGCCTCGATCCGCATCCCGCACGTCGACTCGCCGAAGGCCAAGCGCATCGAAGCCCGCTTCCCGGACCCGATGGGCAACCCCTACCTGACCTTCGTCGCCCTGCTGATGGCCGGCCTGGACGGCATCATCAACCAGATCGACCCGGGCGCGGCCCAGGACAAGAACCTCTACGACCTGCCGCCGCGCGAGCAGAAGAAGGTTCCGGAAGTCTGCGGCTCGCTGCGTGAAGCCCTGGAAAACCTCGACAAGGACCGCGCCTTCCTGAAGGCCGGCGGCGTCATGGACGACGACTTCATCGACTCCTACATCGAACTGAAGATGCAGGAAGTGATGCGCCTCCAGCTGCACCCGCACCCGGTCGAATTCGACATGTACTATTCGTGCTAGTCGACGTCGTCTGAGGCGATCTTCGGAAGGGCCGCGGAGTGATCCGCGGCCCTTTTCGCATCCCCGGCAAGCTTGGCGTTGACGAAACCGGTTCAGTCAGCGCGTCATCGCGCCACAACCTTGCGTTTCAGCAGGGACAAAGTCGGGGAAACGCCATGAATAAGCTGCTTCTGAGCACGGCCGCCTGCGCGCTGGCCATGGGAATCGCCTCCAACGCCGCCGCCTACGAGGCGCAGATCGTTCGCACCAAGTACGGCGTGCCGCACGTGAGCGCCAAAGACTTCGGCGGGCTCGGCTATGGCCAAGCCTACGCCTTCGCCCAGGACAACCTCTGCCTGTTGGCCGACAAGATCGCCACCGTGAACGGCGAGCGGACCAGGCACTTCGGCGCCGACGCGACGAACGTCGTCGCCTTCACCGACATCAAGAACCTCGAGAGCGACTTCTTCTTCCGCTCGAACATCGACGTTCCGGCCCTGCGCGCCAAACTCGACAAAGGGCCGGCCGACTATCGCGACCTGGTCTACGGCTATGTCGCCGGCTTCAACCGCTACCTGGCCGACACGCCGAAGGACAAGCGCCCGGCCGACTGCCGCGACGGCGCCTGGGTGCGGCCGATCACCGTCGACGACATGGTCCGCCTGAACGAAGAGCGCATGATCCAGGCCAGCGGCGGGGCGTGGCTGCGCCAGACCAACGCCGCCGCGCCGCCCGCCGCGGCCGCCCCGGCCAAGGCCGCCGCCAATGTCGGCCTGCCGAACATGGCCGAGCAGATCGGCCTGGGCTCCAACGGCTGGGCGTTCGGCCGCGACGTGACCACCAACAAGTCCGGCCTGCTGCTCGGCAACCCGCACTTCCCGTGGGAGACCACCAACCGCTTCTACGAGGTCCACCTGACGATCCCGGGCAAGTTCGACGCCATGGGCGTGACCATCGCCGGCGCCCCGGGCCTGTCGATCGGCTTCAACAAGGACGTGGCCTGGACCCACACCGTCTCCACCGACCGCCACTTCACCCTGTTCGAGCTGGCGCTCGATCCGGCCGACCCGACCGCCTACCTCGTTGACGGCAAGCGTCACGTCATGGACCGCAAGACGGTCAGCATCGACACTCCGGCCGGCCCCCAGACCCGCACCTACTTCACCACGCTCTACGGCCCGGTGGTGGTCATGCCGCAGGCGGGCCTGGCCTGGACGACCAAGACCGCCTACGCCCTGCGCGACGCCAACAAGGGCAACAGCGCCTCGGCCGGCACCTGGCTGGACATCGCCCGCTCCCGCTCGGTGGGCGAAATCCGTGACACCATCACCAAGTCGCTGGGCATCCCCTGGGTCAACACCATCGCCGCCGACCGCCATGGCGATGCGCTCTACGCCGACATCACCGCCACGCCCGACGTCTCGGCCGACAAGCTGAAGACCTGCGCGCCGAGCCCCGCGGCCGCCAAACTGGCCGCCGCCTCGCGCGTCTACGTGCTCGACGGTTCGCGCGCGGCCTGCGACTGGGGCTCGCCGGGCCTGATGGCGGGGGCGACCATGCCTTCGATGATCCGCCAGGACTACGTCGCCAACAGCAATGACAGCTACTGGCTGACCAACGCCAAGGCCCCGATGGCGGCGGTCTCGCCGATCGTCGGCCTCACCGACGTGCCCCAGAACCTGCGCACCCGCTCGGGCATCGTCGAGATCGACGCGCGGCTGGCCGGAACCGACGGCCTGCCCGGCAAGGGCTTCGACCAGGCGGCGGTCAAGACCATGCTGTTCTGGAACAAGAACCACGCCGCCGAGCTCTTCCTCGACGACACGCTCAAGGCCTGCGGGACCGGCGGCGCCGTCGCCCTGGCCGACGGACAGAGCATCGACCTTTCCCAGGCCTGCGCGATCCTCGCCAAGTGGGACCGGCGCATGGACAACGACAGCGTCGGCGCCCTGCTGTGGATGGAGTACTGGCGCCAGGCCCAGAAGATCGCTGACCTCTATGTCACGCCGTTCGACGCGGCTGATCCGGTGCACACCCCGCGCGGCCTAAAGACCGATCCGGACACCGTCGCCAAGCTGCGCCTGGCGCTGGCCGGCGCGGTGCAGCTCATGGCCAAGCAGAACATCGCTCTGGACGCCCCCTACGGCGCTCACCACTTCACGATCCGCGGCGAGCACAAGATCCCCGTCCACGGCGGCGAAGGCTCCGACGGCGTCCTGAACGCCCAACAGGCGCACTTCAACGCCAAGGCCGGCGGCTACGTGCCCTATCACGGCTCCAGCTACATCCAGGTCGTGACCTTCGACGACAAGGGCCCAGTGGCCGACGCGGTGCTGTCTTACTCGCAGTCCACCGACCCGGCCTCGCCGCACTTCGCCGACCAGACTTGGCTCTATTCCAAGAAGGGTTGGCACCGCCTGCCCTTCCACCCCGCCGACATCGCCGCCGACGAGCCCAGCGCCCCGCTGGTGCTCAAGGGGAAATAGCTCCGGCGACGGGCCAGGCCGCAGCGCCTGGCCCGCTTCGGAACGACCGTGCACCCCGCCGGCCGCGGGGTCGCATTGATTTAGACGCCGGCGCGATTCATATGGGGCGGTCTCGAATCGTTCCATTTTCAGGTCGCATGTCCCAGGCCTCTACTCCCCAAGCTTCCCTCTTCGACGACGCTCTCAATCCCGCGCCGGCCGCGCCGCTGGCGCAGAGCCATGAGCCGCGCCCCGATCCGGCGGTGCTGACCGAGAAGCCGGCCAGCGGCTATTCGGCCAAGGACATCGAGGTCCTCGAAGGGCTGGAGCCGGTGCGCAAGCGCCCCGGCATGTACATCGGCGGCACCGATGAGCGGGCGCTGCACCACCTGTTCGCCGAGGTGCTGGACAACGCCATGGACGAGGCCGTCGCCGGCCACGCCAAGGTCATCGAGGTCAAGCTCGACGCCGACGGCGTGCTGAGCGTCAAGGACGACGGCCGCGGCATCCCGGTCGATCCGCACCCCAAGCATCCGGGCAAATCGGCGCTGGAAGTCATCATGACCGTCCTGCACTCGGGCGGTAAGTTCTCGGGCAAGGCCTACGAGACCTCCGGCGGTCTGCACGGGGTCGGCGTCTCGGTCGTCAACGCGCTGTCCGAGCGCGTCGACGTCACCGCCTGGAAGGACGGCTTCGAGTGGCGCCAGTCGTTCAGCCGCGGCAAGCCGCTGGGCTCGATCGAAAAGCTCGGCGCGACCCGCAAGAAGGGCACGGCCATCGCCTTCCGGCCGGATGAGCAGATCTTCGGCGAGGGCTGCTCCTTCAAGCCCGCCCGCCTCTATCGGATGGCGCGCTCCAAGGCCTACCTGTTCGGCGGCGTCGAGATCCGCTGGAGCTGCGATCCCTCGCGCATCCACGACCAGACCCCGGCCGAGGCCGTGTTCCGCTTCCCCAACGGCCTGGCCGACTTCCTGGCCGAGCGGGTCAAGGACATCGAGACCGTCACCCCCGAGCCATTCGCCGGCCGCTACGAACGCCCCGGCGAAACCGGCAAGGTCGAGTGGGCCGTCACCTGGACGCCGGCCGGCTTCGGCGAGGCCGACAGCTTCATGCAGTCCTACTGCAACACCGTGCCGACCCCCGAAGGCGGCACGCACGAGGCTGGCTTCCGCGCCGCCCTGACCCGCGGCCTCAAGCAGTACGCCGAACTGACCGGCGAAAAGCGCGGCGGCCTGATCACCGCCGAGGACGTCGTCGCCCAGGCCGGCTCCCTGGTCAGCGTGTTCATCGCCAACCCCGAATTCCAGGGCCAGACCAAGGAAAAGCTCTCCTCGTCCGACGCCCAGCGCCTGGTCGAGAACGCCCTGCGCGACCCCTTCGACCACTGGCTGACCGCCCAGCCGAAGTCCGCCAGCCTGCTGCTGCAGTTCGTCATCGACCGGGCCGAGGAGCGCCTGAAGCGCCGCCGCGACCGCGACGTCCAGCGCGCCTCGGCGACCCGCAAGCTGCGCCTGCCGGGCAAGCTGGCCGACTGTTCGGGCCAGGCCACCGACGGCACCGAGATCTTCCTGGTCGAAGGCGACTCCGCCGGCGGCTCGGCCAAGCAGGCCCGCAACCGCAAGACCCAGGCGATCCTGCCGCTGCGCGGCAAGATCCTGAACGTCGCGTCGGCCTCGGTCGACAAGCTGGTCGCCAACAAGGAGCTGTCCGACCTGCTGCTCGCGCTCGGCGTCCAGCCAGGCAAGAAATTCAAGGAAGAGGACCTGCGCTACGAGCGCGTGGTGATCATGACGGACGCCGACGTCGACGGGGCCCACATCGCATCGCTGCTGATCACCTTCTTCTATCGGACCATGCCGGAGCTGATCCGCGCCGGCCGGCTCTACCTCGCCCTGCCCCCGCTCTACCGGATGAGCCACGGGGGCAAGACCATCTACGCCCGCGACGACGCCCACCGCGAGGAGCTGCTGGCCACTGAATACAAGGGCAAGAAGCCTGAGATCGGCCGCTTCAAGGGCCTCGGCGAGATGATGCCCGGCCAGCTAAAGGAAACCACCATGGATCCGGCCACCCGGACCATGGCGCGCGTCACCCTGCCCCGCGCCGAGGAGACCGTCGAGGACCTGGTCGAGGCGCTGATGGGCCGCAAGCCCGAGCTGCGCTTCCGTTTCATCCAGGAAAACGCCGAGTTCGCTGCAGACGACCTCGACGTGTAGCCGAACCACGGCTCTACCAAACCAAGACGAATCCAGCCCTAGGATGTTTCGCGCATCCTAGGGGGCCTCCTTGCCTGTCACGAACCCGCACGCCCATCGCCCGCACCTGCCGGGCGTCGAAGCCCTGCGAGGCTACGCCGCGTTCGCGATCGTGATCTTCCACGTGATCCACCTGACCCAGGCGGCGGTGCCGCAGAGCCTGGAGTTCATGAAGTGGTTCTTCGGCTACGGCGTGCCGCTGTTCTTCGTCGTCAGCGCCTTCAGCCTGGCCTACGGCTATGCGGGAAAGCTCGCGACCGGTCCGCAGATCAACGAGTTCTATCTGCGTCGCCTGTTCCGCATCGCACCGCTCTACTACCTGGCCATCCTGACCCAGCTGGGGATCATCGCCTATCTCGGGGGCGAGCAGCCTTCGTGGCGAAGCCTGCTGCTCTGCTTCGGCTTCCTCTTCAACCTCAGCCCGACCATGGTCGACGGCATCGCGCCAGCCTCCTGGTCGGTCGGCGTCGAAATGCTGTTCTACCTCATCTTTCCGGTGGTGCTGGCGCTGGCCTCGACCTTGCCGCGCGCCATCCTGCTCACCGCGGCGTTCACTGGGCTGGCCGTCGTCTATGGGATCGCCGTCAACAAGCTCAAGCTGAACCCGTCCTTCATCACCCACGGCCTGACGTTCAACCTGCCCTACTTCGGCTTCGGGCTCGTCGCGTACCAGCTGCTGCTCAAGACTCCCGCCCGCTGGGGCGCGGCGGCGACCTTCCTCGGGCTCGGACTGATCGTCGTGGCCTGGGCGAGCGCCCCGGTCTTCGCAGGTCCTGGCGCCGGCGCGGTGACCAATATCCTCTACATGCTGCTAGGCTGGGGCGCCCCGTTCGGCCTGTTGAGCCTGGGGATGGCGCTGGCCCCGCCGGCCGTCCTGTCCAACCGCGTCACCCAGTTCCTCGGCAAGATCAGCTTCGGGGTCTATCTGGGCCACCCGCACGTCATCTTCCTGCTCGACCGGATCGGGGTCTACGCCCGTATCCGCGAGCTGCCGGGCGGTTCTGGGGTGACCTTCCCGCTGGCGGTCCTGGCCACCTGCGCCGTCGTGGTCCCGATCGCCTGGGCGCTGTTCAGGTACGTGGAGGCGCCCGGCATCGCCTTCGGCCGCCGCCTCGTCGCGCGGCTGACGTCCCGCCGGACGGACCAGGCGATCGCCGCCTGACCTCTCCGACCGGCTCCCCGCCAAGCAGTTTCACAGATTGCGCCGGGCCCGCCTTCGGCCACTACATCGACGAACCTCGCGGCCGCCCTTGAACTGCAAGGGGCAGAACGCGTTTGACTTGACGCTATGTCTCCGTATCTTCCGCGTCGCGCGACGATCGCCGTCTGCGCCGCCGCGGTTCGCTAGCTCGTCTTCGGGCGAGCCCTCCGCCCCCATTGCTGCTGAATGACCGAATTTTCCGAACTGGGCCTGTCGCCCGCGACGCTCCAGGCTGTTGCCGACACCGGCTACACGACCGCTACCCCGATCCAGGCCCAGGCCATTCCTGTGGCCCTTCAAGGTCGCGACGTCCTCGGCATCGCCCAGACCGGCACCGGCAAGACCGCCGCCTTCACCCTGCCGATGATCGATCGACTGGCCGCCGGCCGGTCCAAGGCGCGGATGCCGCGCTCGCTGGTCATCGCCCCGACCCGTGAGCTGGCCGACCAGGTCGCCGCCTCGTTCGAGAAGTACGCCAAGGGCCAGAAGCGCACGCTCTCCTGGGCGCTCCTCATCGGCGGCGTCTCGTTCGGCGATCAGGAGCTGAAGCTCGATCGCGGCGTCGACGTGCTGATCGCCACGCCCGGCCGCCTGCTCGACCACTTCGAACGCGGCAAGCTGCTGCTGACCGGCGTCCAGATCATGGTCGTCGACGAAGCCGACCGCATGCTCGACATGGGCTTCATCCCAGACATCGAGCGCATCTTCAAGCTGACCCCGGCCAAGAAGCAGACGCTGTTCTTCTCGGCGACCATGCCGCCGGAAATCACCCGGCTGACCAAGCAGTTCCTGAACGATCCGCAACGGATCGAGGTGGCGCGCCCGGCGACGACGGCCGAGACGATCACCCAGCACATGATCAAGCTGCCGACCTCCGATCCGAAGGCCAAGCGCACCGCCCTGCGCATGCTGATCGAGCGCGCCAAGGTCGATACCGGCATCGTCTTCTGCAACCGCAAGTCTGAAGTCGACATCGTCGCCAAGTCGCTGAAGAAGCACGGCTTCGACGCCGGCGCCATTCACGGGGACCTGGACCAGGCCACGCGCATGCGCACCCTGGAATCCTTCCGCAAGGGCGAACTGAAACTGCTCTGCGCCTCCGACGTCGCCGCCCGCGGCCTCGACATTCCGGCGGTCGGCCACGTCTTCAACTACGACGTCCCGCACCACGCCGACGACTATGTCCACCGCATCGGTCGGACCGGCCGCGCCGGCCGCACCGGCGAGGCGTACATGATCGTCACCCCTGCCGACGCCAAGAACATCGACAAGGTGCTGAAGCTGATCGGCAAGACCCCGGAAGAGGTCGTGCTCGAAGGCGTCGACTTCGCCTCGATCAAGGACGAGCGCCGCGCCAGCAGCCGTGACCGCGGCGGCGCGCGCGAGCGCGGCGGCCGTGGCGAGCGCGGGTCCCGCGATCGCGCCCGTCCGATCGCGCCGCACGGCGAGGTCGCGGCCATGGAACCGCTCGTCGCCGCGCCCGCCGACGGCGAGAGCGAGAACGAAGCCCCCAAGCGCCGCAGCCGCGCCCGCGCCGAGGCGCCCGCCAAGGCCGAGCCGAAAGCCGCCCCTCAAGCTGCTCCCAAGGTCGCGCCGGACGCGGCCGAACCGGCCCGTCGCGACCGTTCCCGCCGTGAGCCGCGCGAGGATTCCGTCGTCGGCTTCGGGAACGATATCCCCGCCTTCCTGCTGCGCGCCCCGCCCCGCGCGACGACGACGGAATAGCTGAAAAACCCGCATTTTAACGGGTCGTTCGGCTCTCCCCGGTAGGCTTAACCTCGGGACATGGAAGCTGCCGCGAAAAACTCGCGGCGTCTTCGAGGATTTCGGGGAAGACAGTATGTCGGGCGACATCGAAACCAAGCTGCGGGGCCCGGGCGCGTATGCCCTGGCCAGGCAGACCATGGACGCCATGGAGGCGCACAAGGTCTGGCCGACCGCGGTGAACTTCGAGCTCTGGACCCACTTCATCGCCGCGCCGGACAGCGCCCTGGGCCGGGAGATCGCCCGGATGCTCTCGACCGGCGAGGCGTTCACAGACACCGTCGCCGACGAACTGGCGGCCACCTACCTCCCGAAAGCCCGTCTCAACGACCAGATCCGCGACGCCGGCGACGCCCTGACCAAGGAACTCGACGCCGTCAGCCGCGCGATCGAGACCGCTCAGAAGTCCAGCGAGGCCTACGGCGAGACCCTGGCCGGGGCCTCCCGCTCCCTCACCGCCGCCGGCAGCGCCGCCGACCTCCAGGCGACGGTCGAGACGCTGGTCGCCGCCACGAAGCGCGTGCAGCGCGAGAACAAGTCCCTCGAGAGCCGCCTCAGCGAATCCACCGACCAGGTTTCCAAGCTGCGCGAGCATCTCGAGCAGGTGCGCCGCGAGGCGACCACCGACGGCCTGACCAACCTCGCCAACCGCAAGGCCTTCGACGAGGAGCTCGAGCGCGCCTGCGCCGACGCCGCGGACCAGGCCCAGAGCCTCACCCTGGCGGTCATCGACATCGACCATTTCAAGTCGTTCAACGACACTTGGGGCCACCAGACCGGCGACCAGGTCATCCGCTACGTCGCCAGCGTGATCGGCCGCGTCGGCGCCCCGCCCCGCTTCGCCGCCCGCTACGGCGGCGAAGAGTTCGCGTTGATCTTCCCGCGCGAGCGGGCCGATCTGGCCACCGTCGTCCTTGAGGAAATCCGCGAAGAGGTCTCCTCGCGGATGCTGAAGCGGCGTTCGACCAATGACGATCTCGGGGCGATCACCATCTCCATCGGCTTGGCCGAACTGCGGACCGGCGAGAGCGCCCACGGGCTCATGGAACGCGCCGACAGCGCCCTCTACGTCTCCAAGCGCTCGGGCCGCAACCGCGTGACCAGCGCCGAGACCGTCGCCGCCGCGGCCTGAGCCGCGGCGGGCGTTTTTCCCCTAGGCTGACGCGGCGACATTCCTCTTTAAGTGCCGCCAGGACCTTGAGGGAGGACGCCATGGCCTATTCGAAGATCAAGACTGCGGTCGCGGACGGGATCGGCGTCATTACGCTTGCGGACCCCGGCACGCTGAACGCCGCCGGCCTCGACCTCATGGACGAGCTGCAGCAGGCGTTCGGCGCCATGAAGGCGGACGCCTCCGTCCGCTGCGTGGTGCTGACCGGCGAGGGCCGCGGCTTCTGCTCGGGCGCCAACCTCTCGGGACGTGGGCCTGCGGCCGAGACGCCCGACCCTGAAGGCCCCGACGCCGGCGCGTCTCTCGAAGCCGTCTACAACCCCTTCGTCACCTCGCTGCGCGAGTATCCGGTCCCGATCGTGACCGCGGTCAACGGCGTCGCCGCCGGCGTCGGCTGCTCGCTGGCGCTGATGGGCGACATCATCGTCGCCGCCGAGAGCGCCTACTTCCTGCAGGCCTTCCGCCGCATCGGCCTGGTGCCGGACGGCGGCTCGACCTACCTACTGCCGCGGCTGATCGGCAAGGCGCGGGCCATGGAGATGGCGCTGCTCGGCGACAAGGTCCCGGCCAAGACCGCGCTCGAATGGGGCCTGGTCAACCGCTGCGTCGCCGACGACCAACTGATGGCGACGGCGATGGAGCTGGCCAAGGCCCTGGCCACCGGCCCCAAGGCGCTGGGCGCGATCCGCAAGCTGGTCTGGGAAAGCCTCGACGAGGAATGGAGCGCCCAGCTTCATGCCGAACGCGTGGCCCAGCGGACGGCCGGCCGCACCGAAGACAGCCGCGAAGGCATCCTCGCCTTCCTCCAGAAGCGCCCGGCCGAATTTAAGGGCCGCTAAGCCGCCGCCTCGCGGCGCCAGAAGGTCTCGGCCGCCGCGACCGCCACCAGCACCGAGGACGTCGCCACGCTCAGCAAGGCCGGCGTCAGGGCGCCAGCCGCTGGGATCAAGGCCGCCAGCGCGGCCAGCGCGACCACGTGGCCGCGCGGGATGCGCTGGGTGGTCACCCGCCGGAACAGCAGGTCGCCGGCCAGGTACAGCGCAGGTCCGGCCAGCAGCACCGCGCCTGTCTTCAGGTCGACGTGCCCGTTCGGATGCGCCAGGGCCAGCTCGTCCCCAACCGCGCTAACGACGATCCCCGCCACCAGCGGCAGGTGAAAATAGGTGTAGGCCAGGCGGGCGATCTTCCCGGGATCGTCGGAACTGGCGAAGGTTCGGCTCGCCCGCTCGGCGGCGGCGTCGAAATAGATCCACCACATCGCTACGCTGGCGGTGAACGCGGCCCCGAACGCGATCAGCACGCCCGGATCCCTCGGCAGCTCGGCGAAGGTCGCGCCGGTCATCAGCAGGGTCTCACCCAGGGCGATGATCACGAACAGGGCGCAGCGTTCGGCCATGTGCCCGCCCTCGACGTCCCAATCGGCGGTCGTTGAGCGGCCAAGGCCCGGCGTCCAGAAGCCCAGCGAGGGCGAGGCGAACTCGATAGCCACCGCCAGGGCCCACAGGGCCATCCGCTGCGGCCCCTCCGACAGGCCGCCGGCGATCCAGCAGGCGCCGGAAACCGCCAGCCAGGCGGTGATGCGTAGGAAGTTTCGATAGTTCCTGGCGTTGTGCCGCCGCAGCGCCCAGGCCACGAACAGCGAGCGGCCCACCTGCATGAGCACAAAGGCGATCGCGAACGTCAGGCCGCGGTCCTCGAACGCCTCGGGCAGCGACATCGACATGACCAGGCCGGCCAGCATCAGCGCCAGCAGCAGCAGACGCACCGCCGGCCGCTCCGGGTCGAGCCAGTTGGTGATCCAGCAGGTGTAGATCCACACCCACCAGACCGCCAGAAACAGCAGGGCGGCCTGGAACGCCCCCAGGGGCGTCAGGTGGTGCAACAGCCCGTGCGACAGCTGGGTGATCGCGAACACGAACACCAGGTCGAAGAACAGCTCGACATAGGTGACGCGGTGGTGGCCATGCCCACTGCGCACCCGCTGAAGGTCGCGCCTCGCACCGATCATCGCCCACCTCGTCGCCTGTCCGCCCATCTAGGCAGGACTTCGGCGTGAGCGCCATCGGTCTATGGGTTCAGGCGGTTGCGGCCTTGGCCGGCTCGATGGTGACGCTCTCGCCGCAGCCGCAGGCGTCGGTCTCGTTCGGATTGCGGAACTGGAACTTGGACGACAGCTTGGTGGTCACATAGTCGATCTCGGTGCCGACCAGGAACAGCACCGCCTTGGGCTCGATCAGGATCGTGACGCCCTTGTCCTCGACCACCTCGTCCAGCGGTCCGGCTTCTTCGGCGTATTCCAGGATGTACTCCTGGCCCGCGCAGCCGCTGTTCTTCACCCCGACCCGCAGCCCGGCATAGGGCTTCTCGGCCTTGGCCATGATCGCGCGCACGCGTTCGGCGGCGGCCTCGGTCAGGGTCACCACCTTGGGCCGCGGACGGCGCGCCCGCGGCGCGGGTGTCAGATTCAGATCGCTCATGCTCCCCTCCATATGGGGTCAGAACATGTTGAGTTGAAGCTTGGCCTCGTCGGACATCCGCGAACTGTCCCACGGCGGATCGAACACCAGCTCGACCGTGACATTGCGGACGCCGGGGATCTCGCGCACCGCGTCCTGCACCCAGCCGGGCATCTCACCGGCCACCGGGCATCCCGGCGCGGTCAGCGTCATGTCGATCGCCACGTCCTTATCGTCGGACACGTCGACCTTGTAGATCAGGCCCAGCTCGTAGATGTCGACCGGGATTTCCGGGTCGAACACGGTCTTGAGCTTCTCGATCAGTTGATCGGTCATGGCGTCCAGCTCAGCCTGCGAAAGCGGCGTGGTCGCGGTCGGCTCGATGGAGGCGGCGTCGTCCATGTTCAAACTCAAGCGAAGAAGGCCTGGGTGCGGGTCAGCGCGTCGACGAATGCGTCGGCCTCCCCTTCCGTATTATATAGGGCGAAGGAAGCTCTGGCGCTCGCGGTCAGGCCGAAACGCCGCATCAGCGGTTCGGCACAGTGGCTGCCGGCGCGGACCGCCACCCCGTAGCGATCGAGGATCTGGGCCACGTCGTGAGCGTGCGCGCCGTCGACCGTGAAGGCCATGATCGCCGCCTTGCCCGGCGCCTCGCCGATCACCCGCAGCCAGTTGTAGCCTTTCAGGCCCTCGATCACCCGCGCATAGAGCCGCGCCTCGTGCTCGGCGGCGGCCTTGCGGTCGATGGTGTTCAGCCACTCGATCGCCGCGCCCAGGCCGATCGCCTCGATGATCGGCGGGGTGCCGGCCTCGAACCGATGCGGCGGGTCTGCATAGGTGATCGCCTCCAGCCGCACTTCGCCGATCATCTCGCCGCCGCCCTGGTAGGGCGGCATCGCGGCCAGCGCCTCGGCCTTGCCGTACAGCACGCCGATCCCGGTCGGGCCGTAGAGCTTGTGGCTGGAGAAGACGTAGTAGTCGACGTCCAGGGCCTTCACGTCGACGTCCATGTGGACCACGCCCTGGCAACCGTCCACCAGCACCTTGGCGCCGGCGTCGTGGGCCATGCGGGCGATCTCGGCCACCGGATTGATCGTCCCCAGCACGTTCGACATCTGGGTCAGGGCCACGACCTTGGTCCGCGCCGTCAGCAGGTCCGGGATCGCCGCCAGATCCAGCGTCCCGTCGTCCAGCACCGGCACGAACTTCAGCACCACGCCCTTGCGCTCACGCAGGAAGTGCCAGGGGACGATGTTGGCGTGATGCTCCATCACGCTCAGCAGGATCTCATCGCCCGGGGCGAGGCCCGCGCCCAGGCCCGCCGCGACCAGATTGATCGCCTCGGTGCCGCCCTTGGTGAAGACGATCTCGTGCTCGCCGGCGTTGATGAACTTCGCCACCGACTTGCGCGCCGCCTCATAGGCGTCGGTCGTCTCGTTGGCCAGCGTGTGCAGGCCGCGATGGACGTTGGCGTACGAGCCCTCCATCGCCGCGGTCATCGCGTCGATCACCGCCCGCGGCTTCTGGGCCGAGGCGGCGCTGTCGAGATAGACCAGCGGCTTGCCGTTGACCTGGCGGCTCAGGATCGGGAACTGCGCCCGCACCGCCTCGACGTCGAAGGCCATGCTCAAACCTCCAACCGTTGGGCGGCCCAGGCCTGGGCGGCTTCGCGCACGGCCTCGTGCTCGATCCGATCGATCACCTCGCCGACGAACGCGGCGGTCAGCAGCGCGCGCGCCAGATCCTCGGGCATGCCCCGCTGTTCGGCATAGAACAGCGCGTCTTCGTCCAACGCCCCGACCGTGTTGCCGTGCGCGCACTGCACGTCGTCGGCGAAGATCAGCAGCTCCGGCTTGGCGTCGATCTCGGCCTTGTCGGACAGGATCAGCGCATGGTGGCCCATGCGCGCGTCGGTGCGGTCCGCGCCCTGCGCGACCACGATCCGGCCCTGGAAGACGCCGCGCGACTGGTCCCGCACCACGCCCTTGGTCAGTTGGCTGGTGACGCCGTCGACGCCCAGGTGCTCGACCACGGTGGTCAGGTCGGCGTTGTGCTGGCCTTCGAGCAGATAGGCCCCGTCCAGCCGGACCTGCGCATGGGCGCCCGGATGGGCCACCCGCGTCTCGATCCGCTGGCGGCGCGCGCCGGTGGTCAGAACCGTCTGGGCGTAGCTCGCCTCGGCCGCCAGTTCGACGGTCGCATCGACCACGCAGACGCCCTCGGCGTGATCGGCCGCGAACACCACGCGCTCGACGCGCGCGCCCTTGGCCAGCCGCAGGTTGATGTTGGCGTTGGCGAGATACCCGCCGCTCGCGCCCTCATAGCTCTCGACCAGAGTCAGCACCGCGCCCTCGCCCACCGAGACCCACAGCTCTGCCGTATGAGCCCCGGCCTCGGCGCTCGACAGGAAGCGATAGGCGGCCAGCCGCGTCTCGCCGGCCGGCACCTCCAGGCCGCTTGGCCCGCGGCCGTTCACGACCTCGACAAGACTGTCGACGCTCCGCGCCAGCGGGTGATCCCAGGCCCAGGCCCGCCCCTCCGGCGAGGCGGCCGGCATCTGGCGGATCAGCCCGCGCAGGTCGGTCCAGCGCCAGTCCTCGTCGCGTCGTCCCGGCAGCAGGCCGGCGTCGCCGGAGCTGATGGCCTTGGTGACGCTCACGCGGCCCTCGCGTACTTGTCGTAGCCTTCGCGCTCCAGCTCGAGCGCCAGCTCCGGCCCGCCGGATTCGACGATCCGCCCGGCCGACAGCACATGCACGCGGTCCGGTTTGATGTAGTCGAGCAGCCGCTGATAGTGGGTGATCACCAGCATCCCGCGCTCGGGCGAGCGCATCGCGTTCACGCCGTCGGAGACGATCTTCAGCGCGTCGATATCCAGGCCGGAATCGGTCTCGTCCAGGATCAGGAAGCGCGGCGAAAGCATCGCCATTTGAAAGATTTCCATGCGCTTCTTCTCACCGCCCGAGAAGCCGACGTTCAGCGCCCGCTTGAGCATGTCGAAGTCGATCTTCAGCGACGCGGCGGTCGCCTTGGCCAGCTTCAGGAACTCCGGCGCGCTCACTTCCGGCTCGCCGCGCGCCTTGCGCTGGGCGTTCATCGCGCTGCGGATAAAGGTCAGGGCCGGCACGCCCGGAATCTCCAGCGGATACTGGAACGACAGGAACATGCCCTTGGCGGCGCGCTCCGCCGGGTCGAGGCTCAGCAGGTCCTCGCCGTTCAGCGTCGCGGTCCCGCCGGTGACCTCATAGCCGTCGCGGCCGGTCAGCACGTAGGACAGGGTCGACTTGCCGGCCCCGTTCGGCCCCATGATCGCGTGCACCTCGCCGGCCGGAACCTCCAGCGACAGGCCCTTCAGGATCTCATTGCCGTCGACTTCGGCGCGCAGGTTGGAAATCGAAAGCATCAGTCGGTCTCGTCGGCCAGGAACTGGGCCATCACATCAAGGGCCTCGCCAGGGGTGTTCACAAACTGCTGTTTGCGCGGCGCGG
Organism: Phenylobacterium sp.; assembly: GCA_017991675.1. Taxonomy (GTDB): domain Bacteria; phylum Pseudomonadota; class Alphaproteobacteria; order Caulobacterales; family Caulobacteraceae; genus Phenylobacterium. Next base: position 445,164 of record JAGOQB010000001.1, read on the forward strand.
CGGTGGAGGTCGTTGCGGTGCGTTTGTCGGCCGAGCGCACGTTGATGCTCCCGGACTCGAAGTAGGCGTCGATCAGGAAGTCGTCGTGATTGAGCGCGACCGTGTAGCGGCGCAAGCCCAGCGTCAGGCCCTTCTCCCGCAGGAAGTTCTCGTCCGCGGCCAGCGCGTCATAGAGCTGCTGGGCCCGGGCCAAGTCCTCTTCCTGCTGCTTGCGCTCGGCCTCCTCGCGGGCATGGCGGGCCGCGTCGCGGCGGGCGTGCTCGGCTTCGAAGGCGCGGCGAAGGGACATGGAGCGGGTCTCTGAGTTGGCGAGGGTCATCCGACGGAGCCCTCCAGGGAGATGGCGACGAGCTTCTGGGCTTCCACGGCGAACTCCATGGGCAGCTCCTGCAGCACGTCCTTGACGAAGCCGTTGACCAGCAGCTGGACGGCCTCTTCCTGCGAAAGCCCCCGCTGCATGGCGTAGAACAGCTGGTCTTCGGAGAGCTTGGTCGTCGTCGCCTCGTGCTCGAACACGCTGCTGCCGTTGCGCGCCTCGACATAGGGCACGGTGTGGGCCGCGCAGGTCTTGCCGATCAGCAGGCTGTCGCACTGGGTGAAGTTGCGTGCGCCCTTGGCCTTGGGGTGGGCCGAGACCAAGCCGCGATAGGTGTTCGACGACTTGCCGGCGCTGATGCCCTTGGAGATGATCCGCGAGCGCGAATTGGCCCCCAGGTGGATCATCTTGGTGCCGGTGTCGGCCTGCTGGCGCCCGTTGGTGATGGCGATCGAGTAGAACTCGCCGACGCTGCCCTCGCCGCGCAGCACGCAGGACGGATACTTCCAGGTGATCGCCGAACCGGTCTCGACCTGGGTCCACGACACCTTCGAGCGATCGCCGCGGCAGTCGGCGCGCTTGGTGACGAAGTTGTAGATGCCGCCCTTGCCGGTCTCCGGATCGCCCGGATACCAGTTCTGCACGGTCGAGTACTTGATCTCGGCGTCATCCAGCACGACCAGCTCGACCACCGCGGCGTGCAGCTGGTTCTCGTCGCGCATCGGCGCGGTGCAGCCCTCGAGGTAGGAGACGTAGGCGCCCTTGTCGGCGATGATCAGGGTGCGCTCGAACTGGCCGGAATTCTCCGCATTGATGCGGAAATAGGTCGACAGCTCCATCGGGCAGCGCACGCCCGGCGGCACGTAGACGAAGCTGCCGTCGGAAAACACCGCCGAATTCAGGCAGGCGTAGTAGTTGTCCGAGACCGGCACCACCGAGCTCAGGTACTTCTTGACCAGTTCGGGATGCTCGCGGATCGCCTCGCTCATCGAGCAGAAGATCACCCCGGCCTCGGCCAGTTCCTTCTTGAAGGTCGTCACCACCGAGACGCTGTCGAACACCGCATCGACCGCGTAGCGCGGCGCGCCCTGCACCCCGGCCAGCACCTCCTGCTCGCGCAGCGGAATGCCCAGCTTGGCATAGGTGGCCAGGATGTCGGGATCGACCTCGTCCAGGCTCATGGGGCCGTCCTTGCCCTTGGGCGCGGCGTAGTAGTAGGCGTCCTGGTAGTCGATCGGCGGGAAGTCGACCTTCGCCCAGGTCGGCTCGTCCATCGCCAGCCAGCGCTCATAGGCGTCCAGCCGGTACTGCAGCATCCACTCCGGCTCGTCCTTCTTGGCCGAGATGAAGCGAACGATGTCGGGCGACAGCCCCTTGGGCGCGAACTCCTGTTCGACGTCGGTGACGAAGCCGTGCTTGTACTTCTCCAGGCTTTCGACGTGTTCGACGGTCTGCTTGACGGCGGCCATACTCTTACCTCCTCACGCCGCCGGCGCGCGGCGACGCGCGGCGTGACGGAACTGAACTTGCTCCCAGGCGATGGCGAACGCCGCCCAGTCTTCTTGCGTGGTGGCCCAGCCGCCGGACACGCGGATCGCGCACCCAGCCAGCTCGGTCAGGCCCATGGCGGTCAGCACGTGGCTGGCCTTCACCTTGCCGGACGAACAGGCCGAGCCGGCGCTGACCATGATCCCGGTCAGATCGAGGGCCATGACCTGCAGCTCCGCGCCCCAGTCGGGGCTCGCCACGCACAGGGTATTGGGCAGCCGCGGCGCGGCCTCGCCGATCACCACCGCCCCGGCCGCCGTCAGGCGCTCGGCCGCGGCGTCGCGCCAAGCCGCGTCGATCTCGCGGTCGCGCAGGGCGGCCAGCGCCGCCGCGCCGAATCCGGCGATCCCGGCGACGTTCTCGGTGCCCGCGCGGCGCCCACGCTCCTGCCCGCCGCCATGCTGGCGACGCACCAGGGTGGCGCGCGGCCCGAAGGTCAGCGCCCCGACGCCTTGCGGCCCGCCCAGCTTGTGGGCCGAGACCACCAGGGTGTCCGCGCCCAGGGCGCGGCTGTCGGTGATGATCTTGCCGGCGGTCTGGATCGCATCGACATGCAGCCAGCCTTCAGCCGCTCGCACGATCTCGGAGGCCTCGCGCACCGGCTGGATGACGCCGGTCTCGTTGTTGGCGTGCATCAGGGCGACGAACGGCCGCCCGTCGGCGGCGTCCCAGCGCCCCAGCCGCTCGGCCAGCCAGGCGAGGTCAGCGACCCCGTCGGCGTTCACCGGCAGGTACTCCACCGCCGCGCCGCTGGCCTTTGCGCTCTCCAGCACGCTGTCATGCTCGATGGCGCTGACGATCAGCCGCTTCGATCCGGTCGCGACGGCGCTTTCGATGGCCAGGGCGTTAGCCTCGGTTCCGCCGGAGGTGAACACCACGGTCGAGGCCGGGCCGCCGATCAGGGCGGCGACGGCGTTGCGGGCGTCCTCAACGATCGCCCGCGCGGCGCGGCCGCTAGCGTGCACCGACGAGGGATTGCCGCCGACCGCGAAGGCGCGCGCCACGGCCTCGGCGGCCTGCGGGCGCACCGGCGTCGTGGCGTTGTAATCCAGATAGACCCCGCTCATGCGGCCGCCTCGTGCGGCGCAAAGCGGCCGTTCACCAGGTCGGCCAGGGTCACCGAGGCCAGATAGCTATGCAGGTGCCGGCCCATGTCCTCCCAGAGGTCATGGGTGATGCAGCGCTCGCCCTTCAGCATGCAGCCCTTGCCCTGCATGCCGCAGCGGGTGGCCCTCAACGGCTCGTCGACGGCCAGGACGATGTCGGCGATGTTGGTCTCTTCGGCGCTCTTGGCCAGCCGGTAGCCGCCGCCGGGCCCGCGCAGGCTCTTGACCAGGCCGCGCCGGCGCAGGCGCGCGAACAGCTGTTCCAGATACGAGAGCGAAATCTGTTGGCGCGCAGCGATTTCAGCCAGGGTCACGGCGCGGTCGCCTTCCGCCAACGCGGCCTGACGGCGCGCGAGGTCGGCCATGGCCATCACCGCATAACGTCCCTTGGTCGAAAGGCGCATATCGCTCCTTGCAGCTCTCAGCAGCTCGATTGCTTTTTTTCGAGCATTTGTCGGGTCCCATATGTTACAGGCCCCCGCTTGCACGGGGCTTGTCGCCGGAACCGGCCGACGGTCGCGACTTAGGAAGACCGAGCGCGTTAGTCAAGTATTCGGACGCCGCGCCTGACGAGAGGAATGGCATGCCAGAAGTGGTTCTGACCGGCGCGGCCGGGCGGATCGAGGGTCGATACACCCAGGGCAAGAGCCCGACGTCGCCAATCGCGCTGATCCTGCACCCGCACCCCAAGGCCGGCGGGCAGATGAACCATCCCGTGGCGGTGCAGCTCTTCCACCTGTTCATGAAGCGCGGCTTCTCGACCCTGCGGTTCAACTTCCGCGGCGTCGGCCGCAGCCAGGGCGAGTTCGACTCCGGCATCGGCGAACTGGCCGACGCGGCCACCGCGCTCGATTGGCTGCAGTCGACCAACCCCGCCGCCTCGCAGTGCTGGGTCGCCGGCTACTCGTTCGGCGCCTGGATCGGCATGCAGCTGCTGATGCGCCGCCCGGAAACCGACGGCTTCATCAGCGTCTCGCCGCCGACCAACATGTACGACTTCAGCTTCCTGGCGCCCTGCCCGGCCTCGGGCCTGATCCTGCACGGCGGCGCCGACACGGTCGTTCCGCCGGTCGAGGTCGAGCGCGTGGTCTCCAAGCTGCGCACCCAGAAGGGCATCGTCATCGACCACGAGGTCGTCGACGGCGCCAGCCACTTCTGGGCCGAGCACCTGCCCGAAGTCGAAAAGCGCGTCGGCGCCTATCTCGACAAGCGCATCGAAGCCGACCCGATCTAACACAACCAATTGCTCCCCCTTTGGGGAGAGCAATCTCAAGTGTCATCCCGGTTTCGGCCGATAGGCCGAAGACCGGGACCTATGAACACCTGATCCTCCAAGATACGGCGAACACATCGCCCCTTTCTGGGCGCGAGGCGCGAATGGGTCCCGGACAGCCGCTTCCGCGGCTTCCGGGATGACACCTAAGCGCCCCACGGCTCCGCCTACTTCGCCGCCAGGTAATCCAGCGCCAGCAGCGCCTGAGCCCGCACGCCGGTCTCCATGGCCTTCTCGTCGACGTCGAAGAACGGCGAGTGGTTGCCGCCCTTCGGATTGCCGACGCCCAGGTGATAGAAGAACCCTGGGATCTCCTTCTGGAAGTACGAGAAGTCCTCGGCCCCCATGATGTAGTCGATGTCGTCGGCGACCTGCCCTTTCGCCGCGCGCGTCAGGGTCGGTTTCATCTGCGCCGAGAGCGCGCGGTTGTTGTCGGTCACCGGGTTCGGCTGGCCCCAGTCGATCTTGCCGCTCGCGCCATAGCGTTCCGTGATCGAGGCCACCGCCTTGTCGGCGCGGGCCATGACGTCGGTGCGCATGCCCGGATCGAAGGTCCGCAGCGTCCCGGTCATCTTCATGTCCTCGGGAATGATGTTGTAGCGCAGCCCGCCCTGCAGGGTGGCGATGGTCAGCACCGTCGGGGTCTTCGAGACGTTGATCTGGCGCGAGGTGATCTGGTTGAAGGCGGTGACGATGTCGGCGGTCATCGACGACATGTCGATGCCCTGCCACGGCATCGAGCCGTGCGCCTGCTTGCCCTTCAGGTGGATCTCGAAACGGTCGGAGGCGGCCATCATCGGGCCCGGACGCCAGACCAGCATGCCGACCGGTCCGGGGAAGGCGTGCAGGCCGAAGATCGCATCGACCTTCGGATTGCTCAGCGCGCCTTCCTTGATCATCAGCGGCGCGCCGCCTTCCTCGCCCGGCGGCGGGCCTTCCTCGGCCGGCTGGAAGACGAAGACCACCGTGCCCTCGATCTGGTCCTTCATCCCGGCCAGGATCTCGGCCGTACCCATCAGGATCGCCACATGGCTGTCGTGGCCGCAGGCGTGCATCACCGGCACCGTCTGTCCAAGGTACTTGCCCGTCGCCTTCGAGGCGAACGGCAGGCCGGTCTGCTCGGCCACCGGCAGGGCGTCCATGTCGGCGCGCAGGGCCACGACCTTACCGGGCTTGCCGCCCTTCAGGATGCCGACCACGCCGGTCTTGCCGACGCCGGTGCGCACTTCCAGGCCCAGCTTGCGCAGGTGGTCGGCGACGATCTTGGCCGTGCGGACCTCGCTGTTGGAGAGCTCCGGATGCTCATGGAAGTCCCGCCGCCAGGCGATCACCTTCGGCTGCAGCGCCGCAGCTTGGGCGAACACCGCCGCGTCGTAGGGCTTGGCGGCCGGCGCTTCCTGAGCCGCCGCGCTTCCCGTAATCGCCAACACCGCGGCGACGCCCGCCAGCCAGACCCGTTTCGACATGTAGGCTCCTAAACCCTAGCGGTTCGGGCGGGCGATGCGCCCACCGGTCATCGGCGCAGCCACGCCGGTAGTCTTGGGAAACGAGATCGGCAGCCCCCGCGCGGTGCGCGCCGCCAGATAGGCGAAGGCCTCGGCCTCGATGGAATCGCCGCGCCAGCCGTGGTCCTCGGCGGTCGTGACCGGCACGGCCAGCCGCTCGGCGAAGGCCGCCATCAGCGACGGATTGCGCCGCCCGCCGCCGCAGACGATCAGCTCGGTGGGCGTGCCGCCCATCACGTTGAAGCCCAGCTTCAGCGCCTCGGCGGTGAACGCCACCAGGGTCGCGGCCGCGTCCTCCAGGCGCAGGGCCTCCAGCGTCTCCAGCGAAAAATCGTAGCGATCCAGCGACTTGGGCGGCGGCGCCTGGAAGTACGGATGGGCCAGCAGCCCGCTCAGCACCACCTCGTCGGCCTGGCCGACGCTGGCGTACCTGCCGCCCTCGTCGAAGCGGCCGGCCCCGCGCGACTGCATCAGAAGGTCGATCATGCCGTTGCCCGGCCCGGTGTCGAAGGCGGCGATGTCCTCGCCCCCCGACCAGAAGGTGACGTTGGCCACCCCGCCGACGTTCAGCACCGCCAGCGGCGCGGCCATCCCGGCGCCCCTTGCCCGCGCCAGGTGATAGATCGGCGCCAGCGGCGCGCCCTCCCCGCCCGCGGCGACGTCGGCGGTGCGGAAGTCGTAGGCCACCGGCACGCCGCTCGCGTCGGCCAACCGTTGGGCGTCGCCCAGTTGCACCGTGCGTCCGACCACGCCGTCCTGCGGCCGCTCGTGCAGCACGGTCTGGCCGTGCATGCCGATCAGGTCGATGTCGGACCAGGTAAGGCCGTTCTGGGCGAGGAATTCCTCGGCCGCCTCGAAGTGCTCGCGGGCCACAGCCTCGGCGGCCGGGGCGAAGGATGGGGGCTCGGGCTCGCCGCGCTCCCAGGCCATCGCCGCATGGGTCGCCTCGAGCACGGCCGCGCGGGTTTCCTCGCTCAGCTTGCGCTCGCCGGCCGGCCCGAAGGCGAAGATCGTTTCGCCGTCGGTCTCCAGGATCGCCATGTCGCAGGCGTCCAGGGACGTGCCGGTCATGAAGCCCAGAACTCGCATGCCAGCTTGACTGCCACGGCCCGCGGGCCGTAGCTAGAGCCCATGATCATCCGCGCCCCCCTCGCTGGCCGCTATTACCGCCTGCCCTAAAGCAGGCGCGGAACGATCTCTTGCGCCACCCGTAACGGTCGGCGCCCGCACCCCAAGGAAAGACGGTCTCCGGCCCCACGCCGCCTAGGAGCCTGTCAGATGTCCCTCGAAATTACAGACAATCGCGTGTTAGAGCGCGCCTCTGAATCCCCGACGCCAGAAGAACGCCCCATGTCCGAACAGCCGTTCAAGTCCGAGTTCCTGCGCACCATGCAGGAGCGCGGCTACATCCATCAGATCACCCACCCGGCCGAGCTCGACGAAGCCGCGCTGAAGGGTCCGATCACGGCCTACATCGGGTTCGACGCCACCGCCGCCTCGCTGCACGTCGGTCACATGATCCAGATCATGATGCTGCGCCGCCTGCAGCAGGCCGGCCACAAACCCATCGTGCTGATGGGCGGGGGCACCACCAAGGTCGGCGACCCGACCGACAAGGACGGCCAACGCCCGCTGCTCACCCACGAGCAGATCCAGGGCAACATCGCCACCATCAAGGGCACGTTCCAGCGCTTCCTGACCTTCGGCGACGGCCCCACCGATGCGATCATGGTCGATAACGACGAGTGGCTGTCCAAGTTCGGCTACGTCGAGTTCCTGCGGAACTACGGGGTGCACTTCACGGTCAACCGGATGCTGGCCTTCGACAGCGTCAAGGCCCGGCTCGATCGCGAGCAGCCGATGACCTTCCTCGAGTTCAACTACATGCTCATGCAGTCGGTCGACTTCCTGGAGCTGGAACGCGCCCACGGCTGCCTGCTGCAGATGGGCGGCTCCGACCAGTGGGGCAACATCGTCAACGGCGTCGAACTGATCCGGCGCGTCGACCAGAAGCCCTCCTTCGGCCTGACCACTCCGCTGCTCTCGACCGCCTCGGGCCAGAAGATGGGCAAGACGGTCGGCGGCGCGGTCTGGCTCAACGCCGACATGCGCAGCCCGTACGACTACTGGCAGTTCTGGCGCAACACCGAGGACGCCGACGTCGGCCGCTTCATGCGCCTGTTCACCGACCTGCCGATGGATGAGATCGCCCGCTACGAGGCCATGCAGGGCGCCGACATCAACGAGGCCAAGAAGGTGCTCGCCGGCGAGGCCACGCGCATGCTGCACGGCGAGGACGCCGCCGCCGCCGCCGCCGAGGCCGCCCGCGTGGCCTTCGAGGTCGGCTCGGTGTCCGGCGACATGCCGACCCACGAGGTCCCTGCGGCCGATCTGGCCGGTGGGATCATGCTGGCCGCCCTGGCCCACGACGCCGGCCTGGCCGGTTCGCGGGGCGAGGCCCGCCGCCTGGCCCAGGGCGGCGGCCTGCGGGTCAACGACCAGGCCGAGGCCGACGCCGGGCGCACGATCACCTCCGCCGACCTCGTCGACGGCGTGGTCAAGCTCTCGGCCGGCAAGAAGAAGATCGTCCTGGTGAAGCCGGTCTGACCCCTCTGCTCGTCATGACCGGGCTTGCCCCGGCCATCCATAAACGCTGAATTCTGAGTTCAACCTCGCCGGTTCGTGCGTATGGGTCACCGGGACAAGCCCGGTGATGACGAACGGGCTGGAGGCCGTGGAGAACCGCAATGTCCGCACTGACCGAAGGCGCGGCCGCGCCGAACTTCGAACTGCAAGGCGCGAGCGGCCCGGTGACGCTGGCCGACTTCGCCGGCAAGCCGCTGGTCGTCTATTTCTATCCGAAGGACGACACCTCCGGCTGCACCAAGGAGGCCCAGGAGTTCACAGCCCTGGCCGCCGACTTCGCCCAGACCGGCGTCGCCCTGCTCGGCGTCTCCAAGGACAGCCTCGCCAGTCACGCGAAGTTTACAGCCAAATACGACCTGGCCGTTCCGCTCGCCTCCGACCCGGAGGGCGCGATGATCGAGGCCTATGGCTCCTGGGTCGAAAAGAACATGTACGGCCGCAAGTACATGGGCATCGAGCGCTCGACCTTCCTGATCGACGCGAACGGCAAGCTGGCTCGGATCTGGCGCAAGGTTCGCGTCCCCGGCCACGCCGCCGAGGTGCTGAAAGCCGCGCAATCCCTTTGATTGTTAAGCTTGCCGCGCTGCGGCTGCTCGCCGCAGCGCGACGCCTGACCGCACCCGCCGACCGGAACCCCGCGCCGTCGCCGCTGTTGTAGATTTGTCGCGCCGGGCCTTTGTCCAGCCAAGGTTCGGCAAGTCCGACAGCCGTGAGCTAGCGGGACCATTCAGGTCCTGTTAACCACGATCAACGAGACTCGATCGCCGCTCGGCGCCCCTACGTTGCAGCGTGAAGACGCTTGCACGCGCGCCAATTCTCATTGCATATCGCGCCGTTCCCCCGAGTTCGTAGCCGATACGGTGAGAATGACACGCTTCGCGCGCCTTCGCCGATCGCTTGTAGAGCTGTTTCCTGAGCGACACCTCTACATCCGCTCTGGCGGTGAAATGCGTTCCTTCGTCCTGACCACCGGCCGCCAGATGGCGATCGCCGGCGGTGTCGCTGCCGGCGCGCTGTGGATGGGCGTCAGCACCGCGGCGATGATGGTCAACGCCATGGCGGTCTCCAGCCACGACCAGCAGCTGGCCCGCATGCAGGCCAAGTCCGAACGCCTGGTCGCCGACCGCGAGGCCCGCCTCAACAGCGCCATGGTGCAGCTGAACCAGGCCGAAGGCGGCATCGGCGCCCTCGCCGCCAGCGTCGAGAACCGCCACGCGGCCCTCGCCATGCTGCTGACCGAGTTCAAGGGCCAGCCGGGCGCCCAGGCCGCCCTCGCCCCGGCCATCGCCAAAGCGACTAGCGCCTCGACCGAGGTCGGGCCGATGCGCCGCATCGAACTCGTCCGCGCCGGCCAGGAACGCCTGATCGACGCCGCCGACGACTTCGCCAAGACCCGCGCCGACCGCCTGCGCCTGGCCTTCCGCCTCGCCGGCCTGACCCCGTCGACCTTCGTGCCCAAGGGCGGTTCGCTGGGCGGCCCGCTGATCGAGGCCAAGGACCCTCGCGCCCTGGCCGCCGTCCTCGACGTCGACGAGGACTTCGCCGAACGCATCCAGCATGCGGCGACCAACCTTTCCGAAGCCGGCGCGCTGGTCGACGCAGCCGCCAAGCTGCCGTTCGCCCGTCCGACCACCGCCGCGGCCCAGACCAGCAGCTACGGCGTCCGGTTCGACCCGTTCACCCGCCGCCCGGCCTTCCATTCGGGTCTCGACTTCGCCGGCCCGACCAACACCCCGATCTATTCGACCGCGCCGGGCGTGGTGTCGTTCACGGGCGTGCGCTCCGGCTACGGCAACACCATCGAGATTGACCACGGTCGCGGTTTCAAGACCCGCTACGCCCACCTGCAGGCCATCGGCGTGCGTCCGGGCGAGCGTGTGACCGTCGGCAGCCGGATCGGCGGCATGGGCTCCACAGGCCGGTCCACCGGACCGCACCTGCACTACGAGGTCTGGGTCAATGGTAGGGCCCAGAACCCGTCGCGTTTCGTAAAGGCTGGCGATTATGTTCTCCAAGGCGGTTAAGCCCGGGAAGACGTCCGATGCGTCCCCGTCGCCCTCGGCCGGCGAGCGCAAGGCGCCCAAGCCCGCCTCCCTCATCAGCCAGGACCTCACCCTCGAAGGCGGCGTCGTCGGCGAGGGCGAACTGCACGTCGACGGCGTCATTCGCGGCGATGTCCGCGTCGGCCGCCTGACGCTTGGCGACACCGGCCATATCGAAGGCTCGATCACCGCCGAGACCATCGACATCCGCGGCCGGGTGATCGGCACGATCACCGCCAAGCAGGTGCGCCTGTTCGGCACCGCCTATGTCGACGGCGACATCACCCACGAGCAGCTCTCGGTCGAGACCGGCGCCTTCTTCCAGGGCCGCAGCCTGAAATTCCAGCGCCCTGCGCCGGTCGCCCTCGCCGCGCCCGAGCCGGAAGCCCAGACTGCCTAGGTCGACTCAGCCCGCGTTCTCGTAGGCCCCGTTCTTCAAGAGCGGCACGCAGTGGCTGACATTCAGCTCGGCGGCGATATCGACGTCGAGCGCATGTTCCTTCTCGATCAGTTCCACGCCTGACCGGCAGGTCCGCAAGGTCGCCTCCAGATGCGGCCGCGCGCTCAGGAAGGCATGGCGGGCCACCACGGCCTCGCACTCGCCGTCGAAGCCGATCGCCTCGATCACCGCCCCGGCCCCCAGCAGGTCCTCGATCGCCGGCCGCAGGGAGCCGTCAGGCCAAAGCTCGCCAGCCGGAATGACCGCAATGTCGCGCCCCTCGGCCAGGGTCACCGCCTTGGCCGCCACCGCCTGGGCGTTGCGCAGGCAGCCGGCCAGCACGCTCGCCCGGCCGCAAGCCAGCGACAGCCGTGATCCGTTCGGCGAGGGCAGCAACAGCCGCTCGCCCGGATTGAGCTTCATCAGGCTGGCTGGCGACAGGCTGAGCTGGCCTCCAGCCCCGCGGCTCGCCGCCAGGCGCGCGCCCACCCGCTCGGCCTCAGCCCGCGCCGCATCCTCGTCGCCATAGGGAAAGGGGTGGACCCGCGCCTGGCGGTGGACCGCCACGTCGACCGCCGTCGAGAACGACAGGACGTCGACGATCACCACGACTGCGGCGCGGTCACGCAGCAGTTCGACGCCCTTCAGGCCCCACTCGCAATGAACCTTCTGCATCACGCGCCTCCATGGCGATCGAACGCCGTTCTGAGGACGAATGCAAACGCGGCTGTGGCGATCCCCTCCCCGCGCGGGGGAGGGAAATTCGCTTAGGCGCCGACGCCGTCGCGGGTGTTGCCGACCCGCTGGGCCAGGGACGCGCCCATGAACTCGTCGAGGTCGCCGTCGAGCACCCCTTGGGTGTCCGAGGTTTCGACGTTGGTCCGCAGGTCCTTCACCATCTGATACGGCTGCAAGACATAGCTGCGGATCTGGTGTCCCCAGCCGATATCGGTCTTCTGCTCGTTCAGGGCGGCGGCCTCGGCCTCGCGCTTCTGCAGCTCCAGTTCGTAGAGCCGCGCGCGCAGCATCTTCCAGGCCTCGTCGCGGTTCTGGTGCTGCGAGCGCCCCATCTGGCACGCCACCACGACGCCGGTCGGGGTGTGCGTCAGGCGCACCGCCGAGTCGGTCTTGTTGATGTGCTGGCCGCCGGCGCCGGAGGCGCGGTAGGTGTCGGTACGCACGTCGGCCGGATTGATCTCGATCTCGATGGTGTCGTCGACCACCGGATAGACCCAGACCGAGGCGAAACTGGTGTGGCGCTTGGCGGCCGCGTCGTAGGGCGAGATGCGCACCAGGCGGTGGACCCCGGCCTCGGTCTTCAGCCAGCCATAGGCGTTCGGTCCCTTGATCTGCAGGGTGACCGACTTGATGCCGGCCTGTTCGCCGGCGGTTTCTTCAAGGAAATCGACGCTCATCCCATGGGCGTTGGCCCAGCGGGTGTACATCCGCATCAGCATTCCGGCCCAGTCGTTGGACTCGGTGCCGCCGGCGCCGGAATTGATTTCCATGAAGGCGTCGTTGCCGTCCGCCTCGCCGGAGAGCAGCGCTTCCAGCTCGGCGCGCGCGGCGCGTTCCTTGATGGCTTTCAGCTGCTCGCGGGCCTCATCGAGGGTGGCTTCGTCGCCCTCCTCGTCGGCCATCTCGGCATAGCCGATCGCATCGGCCAGGTCGCGCTCCAGCGACTGGACGGCCTCGACAGAGGCGGCCAGCTTGGACCGTTCGCGGGTGATCGCCTGGGCGGCCGCGGCGTCGTCCCACAGGGTGGGGTCTTCGACGCGCGCGTTCAGCTCATCGAGCTTTCTTAGGGCCGGATCCCAGTCAAAGTCGCCTCCTGAGCAGTTCGATCGACTGCTCGATGTCGGCCTTGGAGGCCTCGACATCCGCTCTCATGGGAATCTCCGAAACCAGAAAAATTCTGGAAGTCGCGGCAGATACCGCGGGCCGGTCCGCATGACAATGGCGGTGACCTTATTGCGCCCCCTCTGGGGGAGCTCCGGACCGCATGGTCCGGTGAGGGGGACTTTGACTCCGTCAGCAGGCCCCCTCCGTCGCGCGGGCTGCGCCCCTGAGGCAGCGCAATCACATATGAATTGGTTCGTCATGGCCGAGCCGGCAGGTCCCGGCCATCCATAGACGCCGAGCCTGGCCGAATTCCGCAGCGCATATGGATCCCCGGCACGCATGCGCGGCCGGGGATGACGACCTGCGGCAGGTGCGTCGAGACGATATGCGATTGCCCTGGCGACGGATCGATGGACCTCAGTACAGCCCGCTCATATCGTCCTTCTTCGGCGGCGGCGCGGCGGCCGGCGCCGGGCTGGTCAGCTGTCCGTCCGGCCAGACCTGGTCATAGGGCTGCGGCCCGCCCACCGGCATGCCGCCCATCGGCGCGACGATCGGCTTCGGCTCGGTCCCCGGGCGGAACGCCTCGCGGATGCCGCGCACGGTCGCGAACTTGGCGTTCTTGGGCGCCTTGAACTCGTCCTTCGGCAGGTCCTTGGTCGCGGCCTGCATGAACTCGATAAAGATCGGCACCGCCGCCTGGGTGCCGGTCTCGCCATTGCCCAGGCTGCGGTTGTCGTCGAAGCCGACGAACACCCCGGCCACGATCTGCGGCGTGAAGCCGACGAACCAAGCGCTGCGGTACTCATTGGTGGTGCCGGTCTTGCCGCCCACCGGGCGGTTCAGCACCAGGGCCGAGGTCGCGGTGCCGCGCTGAACCACGCCTTGCAACATCGAGGTCACCTGGTAGGCGGTGATCGGATCCATGACCTGCTCGCCGCCCGGCGCGACCCGCGGGCTCTCGTCGCCGTTGAAGCCGGCCAGGCAGCGCGGGCAGTCGCGCTTGTCGGCGCGGAAGATGGTCTCGCCGTTGCGGTCCTGGACCAGCTCGATCAGGTGCGGCTCGATCCGCCGCCCGCCGTTGACGAACGAGGCGTAGGCCGCGGTCAGCTTGAACGGCGTGGTCTCCCCGGCCCCGAGCGCCATGGCCAGCACGTTGTCCATGCGCTTGGCCACGCCCATCTTCACGGCCAGGTCGCTGATCTTGCGCATCCCCACGCCCTGGGCCAGGCGTACGGTCATGGCGTTGCGCGACAGCTCCAGGCCGCGCCGCAGGGTCAGAGCCCCGTAGTAGCGGCGATTGTAGTTCTCCGGCGTCCAGGCCTGGCCGCCGGCCCCGCGCAGGGTGATCGCCGAGTCCATCACCACGCTGGACGGCGTGTAGCCGTTCTCCAGTGCCGCGGCGTAGACGATCGGCTTGAACGCCGAGCCGGGCTGGCGCATCGCCTGGGTCGCGCGATTGAAGTTCGACAGCGAGAACGAATACCCGCCGACCATCGCCAGCACGCGGCCGGAATAGGGCTCCATCGCCACCAGCGCCCCATTGACCGCCGGGATCTGGCGCAGCCGGAAGCCCGAACCGCCCTCGACCGGCTCGACGAACACCAGGTCGCCGGACCGCAGGCCCTTGCCGGCCCGCGCCCAGGCCACGTCCTGGCCGACGATCGAGCCGGTGGTCCCCTCGCCGGCCACCCGCACCCGGACATTGCCGCCCGAGACGTCGGTGACCAGCGCCGCGCGCCAGCCGCGCCGTTCCGACGGCGGGCTCTTCTGCTTGGCGACCGCTTCCCAGCCCTCGGCGGTGTCGACGTGGCCCCAGGCCCCGCGCCAGCCGTGACGGCGGTCGTACTGTTCCAGGCCGTTCATCAGCGCCACCCGCGCCGCCGTCTGCAGCTGCGGGTCGAGGGTGGTGCGCATATAATAGCCGCCCTCGTTCAGGCGCTGGCCCATGGTCGCCAGGCCCCGCCGGCGCACTTCCTCGACGAAGAAGTCGGCGTCCCGGTACTTGGCCCGCGTCGGGGCCTTCTGGACCTTGAGGTCCTCGCGCTTGGCGGCCTCGGCCTCGGCGCGGCTGACCCAGCCCAGCTCGGCCATCTGGTCCAGCACCCAGTTGCGGCGGGCCATGGCCTGGGCCTTGCGGCGGATCGGGTGATAGTTGTCGGGTCCCTTGGGCAGCGAGGCCAGATAGGCGCACTCGGCCAGGCTCAGGTCGCTGATCGACTTGCCGAAATAGTTGTAGGCCGCAGCCCCGACGCCGTACGAGCGATAGCCGAGCCAGATCTCGTTCAGATAGAGCTCGAGGATCTGCTCCTTGTTCAGCGTCTGCTCCAGGCGCCCGGCCAGGATCGCCTCCTTGAGCTTGCGCCCGACCGTCGCCTCGCTGGTCAGCAGGACGTTCTTGGCGACCTGCTGGGTGATGGTCGAGCCGCCCTCAAGGCGGCGGCCGTTCACCGCGTTCATGACGTTCTTCATCATGGCCCGGGTCAGGCCCATGGCGTCGACGCCGCCGTGGCTGAAGAAGTTGCGGTCCTCAGCGGCCAGGAACGCCTGGGCCAGCTGCGGCGGCATGTTGTCGTACGGCACGTAGATGCGGCGCTCGCGCGAAAACTCGCCGATCAGCACCCCGTCCCACGCATAGGCGCGCGTCGCCGTCGGCGGCCGATAGTCGGCCAGATCCGAGGCGTCGGGCATGTCGTGGAACAACCATGCGGCATAGATGGCGATGGCGAATCCAGCCACCGCGACTGCGCTCAGCACGGTGACGCCGGCGATCGCGATCCATCTCTCGGGGGGCTTCAAACTGACCGACCTCCGCGGGGGCGCGCCCCGTCCGCTCAGGCTGGTCTAGCGTGCATCGCGCCGGGCGCCAACGGCCCTGCGTCGGCGTGGCGCGGCGTCAGTTGGACGCCAGCTTGGTCGGCTGGCCGAAATAGTCGTCGATGGCTTCGGCGACCGAGCCCATCAGCCGGTTGCGCTTGCCCGGATCACGCAGCACCGCCTCGTCGGCGGCGTTGGTCAGGAAGCCCATCTCCAGCAGCACGGCCGGAACGTCAGGCGCCAGCAGCACGGCCAGGCCGGCCTCGCGGTGGCTGCGGCGCAGCAGCGGCTGGTGATCGCTCACCCGCTCCAGCAGCACTTCGGCGAAGGTGGCCGAGCGGTTGCGGGTCATGCGCTGGGTCAGGTCCAACAAGATGGTCGAAACCCCATGGTCCCCATGGCTGCCGGCCTGCATGAACCAATCGTCCTTGCTGACGAACTTGGCCGAACGGGAGGTCGCGCGGTCGGCGAGAGTATAGACGCTGGCCCCGCGCAGGCTCGGATCGGTGCCCGAGTCGGCGTGCAGCGAGATGAACAGGTCGGCGTCCGCGCGGCGGGCGATCTGCACGCGCACGGCGTGATCGACATAGACGTCGGCGTCGCGGGTCATGACCACCTTGTAGCGGCCGCTCTTCTCCAGCTGGCTTTTCAGCGCGCGCGCTGCGGCCAGGGTGACGTCCTTTTCGTTGCCGTCTGCGCCCTTGGTGCCGGGGTCCTTGCCGCCGTGGCCCGCGTCGATGACGATGACCTTCTTCAGCGGCAGCGCGGCCTTGGTCGACTTGACCGGCGCCGAAATGAAGCGCGGCCCGCCGCCCTGGGCGACCTTCACGCTCGACGGGGCCTTGGCCGCCAGGTCGATCACATAGCGATAGTTGGCGACGCCGTCGGCCGGCGGCAGGAGGAAGCGGCGCTTGATCACCGCGTCGTCGGCCAGGTCGATGCGCAGCCGCGCGCCGCTGGTGGTGTCGTCCACCACCCAGGCCTTCACCAGGCCGAGCCCGCCGCCCTGCAGCTGGTTGTCAACCGACACCCCCGGCAGGTTCAGCACCACGCGGCGGTCGCCCCGCCCGTCGGAAGCCACCTTGCCGGTCGCCGATTTGTCGAGATCGATGACGATGCGGGTTTCCGTGCGGTCGCCGCCGAGCCGGACCTTCAGCACGTCGGCCTTGGCGCCCGCGGCCTGCGCTCCGGCGACGATCGCCAGGCAGCAGACCACAGCGCCGACTGCCGCCAGCACGCTTCGTCCGCCGATCCTGAACCTGCCGCCCATACGCGCAGCCCCGTTACACATTTTATACCGTCACACCCATATAGACCGCAGCGGCGTGGACAAACGGTTAACCGTCTCCTTACGCCGCCGCATTGTGGCGGGCGGCTTTCCTTTTCGCCGCCAGTGTTGCAATGTCCGCCCGCGCTGGACCGTGCGCGCCTTGCGTCGCAGGGCCGCGGCCCGCGCGACACACCCCGCGTCGGTTTCGCCATCTTCGGCGACCACGCGCCATCCGATCCGCGCTTAACGTTAGGCGCGCCTGGGAACACACCAATGGGCAGCGCCGCTCGAGCCCAATTTCGGCCTACCGCCCGCCTTGCCGGCTTCGGCATTGCGATGGGCGGTGGCGTGCGCGCCCTCCTGACAGACCGGCGGCGCCCGAGCCGAGAGCTCGCGGCGCGCCTCGGAGACGTACTTGATGTCCAAGAAGATGTTGATCGACGCCGCACACGCCGAAGAGACGCGTGTCGTGGTGGTCGACGGACCGCGTGTTGAAGAATTCGATTTCGAGAGCCAGAACCGCAAACAACTCAGAGGCAATATCTATCTCGCCAAGGTGACGCGCGTTGAGCCGTCGCTGCAGGCTGCCTTTATCGAGTACGGCGGCAATCGCCACGGCTTCCTGGCCTTCAACGAAATCCACCCCGACTACTACCAGATCCCGGTCGCCGACCGCGAAGCGCTCATGCGCGAAGAGGCCGACGAAGAGGACGAAGTCGAATCGCGCGCCCGCTCGGGCGACGACGAGGACGAAGACGCCGTCGACGCCGACGACGACGACGTCATGGAAGAAGAAGTCGCGCGTCGCCGCCGCCGGCTGATGCGCCGCTACAAGATCCAGGAAGTGATCCGCCGCCGGCAGATCATGCTGGTCCAGGTCGTCAAGGAAGAGCGCGGCAACAAGGGCGCGGCCCTGACCACCTACCTCTCGCTGGCTGGCCGCTACGGCGTCCTGATGCCCAACACCGCCCGCGGCGGCGGCATCAGCCGCAAGATCACCGCGGCCACCGACCGCAAGCGCCTGAAGGGCGTGGTCCAGAGCCTGGACGTGCCGGAAGGCATGGGCCTGATCGTCCGCACGGCCGGCGCCAAGCGCACCAAGGCCGAGATCAAGCGCGACTACGAGTACCTCCTGCGCCTGTGGGAGAACATCCGCGACACCACCCTGCATTCCGTGGCCCCGGCCCTCATCTACGAGGAAGAGGACCTGGTGAAGCGGACCATCCGCGACCTCTACGACAAGGACATCGACGAAGTCTGGGTCGAGGGCGAGGCCGGCTTCAAGGAAGCGCGTGAATTCATGCGCATGCTCATGCCGTCCCAGGCCAAGAAGGTGCAGCCGTACCGCGAGGCCACCCCGCTGTTCGTCAAGCACCGGGTCGAGGACCACCTCAGCCAAATCTATTCGCCGGTCGTGCCGCTGCGCTCGGGCGGCTACCTGGTGATCAACCAGACCGAGGCCCTGGTCGCCATCGACGTGAACTCCGGCCGCGCCACGCGCGAGCGGAACATCGAGGCCACCGCCCTCAAGACCAATATGGAAGCGGCCGAAGAAGCCGCCCGCCAGCTGCGCCTGCGCGACCTGGCCGGCCTGATCGTCATCGACTTCATCGACATGGATGAAGCCAAGAACAACCGGGCCGTCGAAAAGAAGCTCAAGGACGCGCTGAAGGACGACCGCGCCCGCGTCCAGATGGGCAAGATCTCGACCTTCGGCCTGATGGAGATCAGCCGCCAGCGCCGCCGTTCCGGCGTGCTGGAAGGCACCACCCACGTCTGCGAGCACTGCGCCGGCACCGGCCGCGTGCGCTCGGTCGAGTCGAGCGCCCTGTCGGCCCTGCGCGCCGTCGAGATCGAGGCCCTGAAGGGCGGCGGCGAAGCCACCCTCAAGGTGCCGCGCGCCGTCGGGCTCTACATTCTCAACGAGAAGCGCAACCATCTGGCGCGTCTGCATGAGAGCCTTGGCCTGTTCATTACGATCGCCATCGACGACGCCCTGGCCCATGCCGACCACGAGATCGAGCGCACCGCCAGCGAGACCCGTCCCGAGCACGTGGCCCTGATCCATCACGCCCCGGTCCAGCCCTATCAGCCGGTCGAGGACGACTTCGACGACGAGGCGTTCGAGGACGAGATCGAGGACGAGGAAGACGAAGACGCCGACATCGAGCGCGAGGCCACCGACGACGACGAGGCCGAGCATCGCTTCCAGGACCACGAGGCCGATGGCGACGAACGCGGCGGGCGCCGTGGCCGCCGCCGCCGCCGCCGCGGCCGCCGCGAAGGTGAACCGGTCGAGGCCCGCGAGGGCGGCGAACGCCCGGCCCGCGAGGTTCGCGAGGATCGCGACAATGACGATGGCGGACGCCGCCGCCGCCGTGGCCGCCGCGGCGGTCGCCGGATGCGCGACGACGGCCGTCCGGCCGACATGTTCGCCTGGACCCGTCCCTGGGTGCCGTACGGCGACGACCCCTTCGTGTGGCACGATCCGTCGGAAGACTTCCCGGCGGCCCGCGCGCCGGCCCAGACGCCGGCTCCGGCCAACGACGCCGCTCCGGCCGCGGCTGAAGCCGTCGCCCCGGCGCCGAGCGTGAGCGACGACCAGCCGCACGTCGAACTGGACGTCTGGGTCGAGCTGCCGGCCGTCGAGGACAAGCCGAAGAAGGCCCGCTCGCGTCGCAGCCGCGGCCGCGGCAAGGGCGAAGCGTCTGAGGCCGAAGCCGTCGCCGAAGCGCCTGAGGCCGTCGAAGTGGTCGAGGTGGTCGAGGCCGTCGCCGAACCGGAACCGGCTCCCGAGCCGGCCGCGGCCGAGCCGGAAGCCAAGCCCGCCAAGAAACCGCGCGCCCGCCGCACCAAGGCCGCCGCTGCCGCCGAAGCCGCGGCCGCCGAGCCGGTGGTCGAGGCCGCTCCGGCCGAGCCGGTCGCCGAATCGGCTCCGGAACCGGCGCCGGAGCCGGAACCGGCCCCCGTGGCGGCTCCGGTCGCGCGTGAGCCCGATCCGAACGAGATCAACGCTCCGCCGCCGGTTCCGAAAAAGGGCTGGTGGCGCCGGGGCTAACCCTGGGCTGTGACAACGGAAACCGGCTCGCGCCATGCGAGCCGGTTTCCAGTCCGTCTGAAGCGCGTTAGGCTTCCATATCTGGGGCTTTGCGGGGGGCGCTTGGAGTTGTTCGGCATGGCGTTCCCTGCCCGTTCGGTCTCGAGAATCGCTCTGGCCGCGGTGACGGCCCTCAGCCTGACCCTGCAGGCCGCGCCGGTTCGCGCCGAAGAAGGCATGTCGCTCATCCGCGACACCGAGATCGAAGAGATCCTGCGCAAGGATTCCGAACCGATCTTCAAGGCCGCTGGCGTCGACTCCAAGTCCATCGAGATCCTGCTGATCGGGTCGAAGGATCTCAACGCCTTCGCCGGCCCCGGCACCATGGGGGTGTTCACCGGCCTGATCCTCGAATCCGAGAACCCCAACCAGCTCCAGGGCGTCATCGCCCACGAAGTCGGCCACCTGGCCGCCGGCCACTCGGCCCGCTCGGGAGAGATGACTTCGGCCGGCATGACGCCGTTCCTGCTGACCATGGGATTGGGCGTGCTGGCCGCGCTCGCCGGCTCGGGCGAAGGCGCCGCCGGGCTGATCGGCAGCGCCAGCTACTTCGGAACCCTCGGGGCCATGGGCTATAGTCGCGAGCAGGAAAGCCGCGCCGACCAGGCGGGGGCCGCCATCCTCGAACGCGCCGGCCTGTCGGGTAAGGGCCTCGTCGAGTTCTTCGACAACTTCCGCTACCAGGAGGTCTTCCAGGAAGCGCGGCGCTTCGCTTACTTCCGCTCCCACCCGCTGTCGTCCTCGCGGATCGAGGCGCTGCGCCATCGGGTCGAGCAGAACGCCCACTACGACACCCCTGACACGCCGGAAGCGATTTCCGAGCACGAGATCATGAAGGCGAAGCTGGACGGGTTCATCAATCCGACCGTCGCCATCACCAAGTACGACGAGAAGAACACGTCCTATCCGGCGCGCTACGCCCGGGCCATCGCCTACTACCAGATGAAGCAGCCCGATCAGTCGCTGAAGATGATCGACGCCCTGCTCGCCGAACAGCCGAATAACCCCTACCTCTGGGAACTCAAGGGCCAGGTGCTGTTCGAGTTCGGCCGCGCCGAGGAGGCCGAAGCCCCGCAGCGCAAGTCGGTCGAGCTGAAGCCGGACGCGCCGCTGCTGCGCATCAACCTCGGCCAGACCCTGATCGCTCTGGAGGACAAGGCCAAGGTCGAGGAAGGCGTCGGCGAACTGCGCAAGGCGCTGACCCAGGAGCACGACAACGCCACCGCATGGCGCATTCTGGCCCAGGCCTACGACAAGCAGGGCAAGGAGGGCCTCGCCCGCTTGGCCACCGGCGAGTACTTCTTCGCGACGGGCGATGCGAACCAGGCCCGGGTCTTCGCCATGCGCGCCCGGGAAAAACTCGATAAGGACACCCCCGAATGGCGGCGCGCCACCGACATCGTCCTGACCTCCAACCCCAGCAAGGACGACCTGAAGGATCTCGCGTCCGAGGGCTCGATCAACCGCCGCTCCTCCCGCTAAACGGGCCGAAAGGCCTTCGCAAAGCCACGCTTCTCACCTAATTGGCCTGACATGACCAAGATTTCCCGCGGCGTCCTCGTCGCCTGCGCCGCCCTCGCCCTGCCGCTCGCCGCCTGCCAGAAGCAGGAGGACGACTTCGGTCAGAAGGTCCGCGCCTACCTGCTCGCCCACCCCGAGGTGATCGAGGAGGCGGTCGTGAAGCTGCAGCAGAACAAGGAAGCGGCCGCCCACGAGGCCGCCAAGGCCTCGCTCGCCAAGTACCGCGACCAGCTTGAGCGCGATCCGCGCGACTTCGTCGCCAACCCGAACGGCTCGATCACCGTGGTCGAGTTCTTCGATTACCGCTGCGGCTACTGCAAGGTCAGCGCGCCCGAGGTGGTGAAGCTGATCAAGGAAAATCCGGACGTCCGCTTCGTGTTCAAGGAATTCCCGATCTTCGGGGCCGAGAGCAACCTCGCCGCCGAGGTCGCCCTGTCGCCGGCCGGCAAGCCCAAGAACATCGAGCTGTTCGAACGCTTCATGGCCGAGAAGGCGCTGGACGAGGCGGCGATCGACCGTCACCTGCGCGCGGTCGGGGTCGATCCGGCAGCCGCCCGCGCCGGCGGCGCGAGCGCCGAGGTCAAGAAGCACATCGCCGACACCCGCGTACTCGCCCAGGCCCTGGCCATCGAGGGCACGCCGGCCTTCGTCGTCGGCGACCGCATCATCCCGGGCGCCGACATGCCGGCCCTGCGCGCGGCCATCGCCGAGGCCAAGACCGGCAAGCTCAAGACCGTCCCCTCGCCGAAGATCGACAAGGGCTAATCCCCCCCGCCAAACTCGGGCTTTGCGCCGCTCAGCGACGCAGATAGGCTCCTCTCGAGTGCCTTGAGAGTCTGTCCGTCCGACTACGGCGAGCCGAATGCACGAGCGAGTGCTGATCATCGGAGCTGGTATCGGCGGCCTGTGTACGGCGCTGGCCCTGGCGCCGACCGGCCGCGATATCGTCATTCTCGAACGTGACCCGGCGCCGCCGCGCGGCGACGCCGATCACGCCTTCGCCGACTGGACCCGCCGCGGCGTCGGCCACCTGCGCCACAGCCATGCCTTCCTGGCCCGGCTGCGCACCATCATCCGCAACGAACACCCCGAGTTGCACGCCGACCTGCTGGCCGCCGGTTGCCGCGAGCTGGGGTTCGAGCGGATGCTCACCGACCAGCATCGCCAGCACTACCGACCCCAGGCCGCCGACCGTGACTTCGTCGTGCTCACCAGCCGGCGCACGACCCTGGAACTGGTCATCCGCCGCTATGTCGAGCGCTATCCGAACGTGCGGATCGATTCGGAGACCTTCGTCCGCAAGCTGCTCACCCAGCGCGACCCTCAAGGCCTGCGGGTGGTCGGGGTGTCGGTCGCCGACGCCGCAGGCGCCCGCGACATCATCGGCGACCTGGTGATCGACGCCGGCGGCCGCACCTCGTCCTGCATCGAGCAACTCGTCGAGGAAGGCGCGAGCATTCCCGAGGAGAGCGAAAGCGCCGGCATCCTCTACTTCACCCGCCACTATCGCCTGCTGCCCGGGGCGCAGGAGCCGCAGCGCACCAAGGCCGGCGGGACCGGCGACCTGGGCTTTCTCAAGTTCGGGCTGTTCCCCGCCGACAACGGCTGCTTTTCCATCACCCTCTGCACGCCGGAGCCCGAGCTGGAGCTGCGCAAGGCCATTGTGCGGCCCGAGGTGTTCGACGCCATCTGCGCACGCCTGCCGGGCCTGGCGCCGTGGGTCGATCCGGCGATCGCCGAAGGGGTCAGCCGCGTGTTCGGCATGGGCGAGTTGCAAAGCCGCTGGCGGCAGGTCGCCGGCGAAGGGATCGCCCCGCTGCTCGGCTACTTCCCGGTCGGCGACGCCCTGGTGCGCACCAATCCGCTCTATGGACGCGGCTGCTCGTTCGCGGCGGTCGCCGCCTACGTCCTGCGCGACGTGCTGGTGTCGAGCGGCGATGCTGCAGACCGGGTCCAGGCGTTCCAGGCCCGGATCGACGCCGAGCTGCGCCCCTACTATCTCAACATGCGCGACCAGGACCGCGCCGCGATCCGCCGCGCCCGCCAGCAGCTGACGCCCGGCCACCGCCCCAGTCTGCGGAGCCGGCTGATCAAGAGCTTTCTGGAGGACGGCGTGAACATCGCCATCCGCTCCGACGCCGACCTGCTGCGCGAGGCGCTGCGGGGCTTCCATATGCTGGAGCACCCGTCGGCCTGGCTGAAGCGCCCCGACAACCTCGCCAAGGTCCTGCGCTACTGGTTCACCCGCAAGGAGCTGAAGGCCGACGCCTATCCGCCCAAGCCGGGGCCCGGCCGCTCGGAGATGTTCCAATCGCTCGGCCTGGCGGCGGACGCCGACATGATCGGCGCCTAGAGCATTTTCCGCCGAAGTGGCTACCGGTTCGGCGAAGAAAATGCTCTAAATTCAAAGAGTCATGAGCAATTTCCGATCCAATCAGATCGGAAATTGCTCTGGCTATTCGCTGGCGGCGTTGAACAGGCCGCCCTGAACCATCTGGTCGCGCACCGCCTCCGGCGTCAGGGTCGCGGCCTTGTCCAGCTCGACCAGCTCCGGCGGCACGTACCAGTGCAGCTTGTCGGCGTGGTAGGCCTCCCACACCGTCTTGGCGACCTCGACCGGCGGGATGGCGCGGAACATCCCCTCCTTCGGCGCGGCCTCCGCCACGCCCGGCGGCAGGATCGGCGTGTCGATCACCCCCGGCAGCACGTCGGCGACGCGCACGCCATAGGCCTTGAACTCAACCGACAGCGCTTCGGACAGCCCCTTCACCGCATGCTTGGTCGCCGAATAGACCGCGATGTTGGCCATGCCGAAGGTCGCCGACGACGAGGAGGTCGTGAAGCACAGTGAATTCGGCGTGGCCTTGAGCAGCCCGATCGCCTCATGGATGCCGATCAGCACCCCCATCAGGTTGACCTGTACGACGGCGATCACGTCCTCGAACGGCTGCTCGGCGAAGGGTCCGCCCCGGCCGATGCCGGCGTTGTTGTAGAGCAGGTCCATCTTGCCGCCGGTGGCCTCCCCGAAGGTCGCGACCGCCATCCGGTAGTCGTCGCGGTCGGTGACATCCAGCAGACGGACCACGCAATTGTCGGGGCCAAGCTCCGCCTTTAGCGCCTCAAGCCCCGCCTCGTTGACGTCGTACCCGCCGACAAACCAGCCCTTGGCCGCGAACAGCCTTGCGGTCTCGCGGCCCATGCCGGAAGCCGCTCCGGTGATGAAGATCGACTGGCGTCCGTTGGACCTGCCCATGCGCCCCTCCCTGTTTGCGAGGAGCCTAGAGCGCCTTCCGTCACGGAACGCCGCTGAATTCTTCAGGCGCGCTTGCGCAGGCCCTGCTGCTGCAGACGCCACACCAGGACATCGAAACGATCCTGGCCGAAGAACGGCTCGCCTTCGAAGACCATGGTCGGCACGCCCCAGTGGCCGCTCTCGCGGTGGGCGTCCTGGTTGGCCTCGATCTCGGCGGCGATCTCGTCCGTCTTGCCGGCCGCTTCGGCCTGCAGCTGCGCCATATCCAGCCCGGCCCGCGCGATGGCCCGGGCCAGCTTGTCGCCCTCGTTCCAAGGCATGTCCTGGCCGTTCCAGATCAGGCGCGAGACCTCGTCGTAGAACGCCAGCGCCTGCGGCTTATGCCCCGCGACGACGCCCAGCGGCATCAGCAGGTCGAGGTGCGGCTGCTCGGCCGCTCCGTTCAGGTTTTGACCGATGACCACGGGGTCAGGGTTCGGCCACACCAGCGGCAGACCGAGGAAATCCCCCAGCCGCCGCACGTCGCGCACCAGATAGGGCACGAACAGCGGGTCCTGCTTGGTGAAGAACCCCTCCGAGCGCACGGCCAGCGGATAGACCGGCCGCATGCGGACATCGACGTCGTAGGTCTCAGCCAATTCCCGCAAGCGCGGGGTCACCAGATAGGAATAGGGACTGCGGAAGGACCAGTAGACGTCAATGCCGAGGCTCATCAGATCAGACCGGATAGTGGAGATGATGGGTCAGCATACATACGTTTTGGCATGCGTCCTGCCAAAAATGCTTCCCGCCCTGCGATCACCGCGTGCTTCATGGCCACCGCCATGCGGATGGGGTCCTGGGCCCCGGCGATCGCGGTGTTCATCAGCACCGCGTCGCAGCCGGTCTCCATGGCCAGCGTCGCGTCGGACGCCGTGCCCACCCCGGCGTCGACCAGCACCGGCACCTTGGACTGCTCAATGATCAGCCCCAGGTTCAGGAAGTTCTGGATGCCGCGGCCCGAACCGATCGGCGCAGCCGCCGGCATGATCGCCGAGGCGCCCGCGTCCTCCAGCTTCTTGGCGTAGACCGGATCATCGCTGCAGTAGACCATCACCTGGAAACCGTCGGCGACCAGCAGCTTCAGCGCCCGCAGGGTCTCCTCCATGTCGGGCAGCAGGTGCTTGGTGTCCGACAGCACCTCCAGCTTCACCAGATCCCAGCCGCCGGCCTCGCGCGCCAGGCGCAGGGTGCGGATGGCGTCCTCGCCGGTGAAGCAGCCGGCCGTATTGGGCAGGAAGGTAAAACGGTCGGGCTTCACATAGTCGACCAGCATCGGCTGGTTCGGATCCGACAGGTTCACCCGCCGCACCGCCACGGTGACGATCTCCGCCCCGGCCGCCTCGGCCGCGGCGGCGTTTTCGGCGTAGTCCTTGTACTTCCCCGTCCCGACGATCAGCCGCGAGGTGAAGGTCCGGCCCGCCACGCTCCAGGTGTCTTCCTTGTGGGTCGACCCGTCCATGTCAGCCGCCTCCGATAAAATGCACGATCTCGATGCGGTCGCCGTCGGCGAGCGCGGTCTGTCCATAGGCCGATCGCGGTACGATCTCCAGGTTGCGTTCCACCGCCACCTTGCGCGCGTCCAGGCCCAGTTCCGCCACCAGGGCGGCCACGCTCGACACTCCGCGCAAGGCCCTTTGTTCCCCGTTGATGGTCAGCGTCATGACGCCCTCGTGAAGCTTGGAGTTTCCGAATGCTTGTGACCCCCGCCGCCGCCCGTTACAAGACGGCGGAATCGACGGCGGAGCCGAATGTCGAAACCGATCTATGTGCTTAGCGGGCCCAACCTCAACCTCTTGGGGGTCCGGGAGCCGGAGATTTACGGAAAGGAGACGCTGGAGGACGTCCGCACTCGTTGCGAACGTCGCGCCGGCGCCCTCGGTCATGCCGTGGTCTTCCGCCAATCCAACCACGAAGGCCAGCTCATCGACTGGGTGCAGGAAGCCCGGACGGAGGCCTGCGCCGTCGTGATCAATCCCGCGGGCTATGGTCACACTTCCGTGGCCCTGCTGGACGCACTGAAGACACTCGATGTTCCTGTGGTCGAATGTCACCTGTCCAACCCGGCGGCGCGCGAAGCGTTCCGCCGTGAAACCTATGTGTCCCTCGTCGCCACCGGGGTCGTCTCCGGCTTCGGCGGGGCGAGCTACGAACTGGCCGTCGAGGCCGCCGCGGGCCTGGCCCGCCAAAGCCAAAACTAAGGATTATCAAATGGCTAGCAGTCCGAAGGCCCCCGCCGACCCGATCGACGCGCGTCTGGTGCGCAAACTGGCCGACATTCTCACCGAGACCGGCCTGACCGAGATCGAAGTCGAGCACAACGACCTGAAGATCCGCGTCGCCAAGACCGCCGCCCCGGCGGCCGTCCAGTACGCCCCCGCTCCGGCGGCCTACGCAGCCGCTCCGGCTCCGGCCGCCGCCGCCCCGGCTGGCGAGGCCGCGCCCGCCGCCGTCGAGCGCAAGGGCGACGTGGTGAAGTCGCCGATGGTCGGCACCGTCTACCTGCAGCCGCAGCCCGACGCCCCGGCCTTCGTGAAGGTCGGCGACACCGTCACCGCCGGTCAGACCCTGCTGATCGTCGAAGCCATGAAGACCATGAACCCGATCCCCGCCCCGCGCGGCGGCAAGATCGTCGAGATCATCGTCCAGGACGCTCAGCCGGTCGAATTCGGCGAGCCGCTGATCGTCATCGAGTAAGTCGATGTTCGACAAAATTCTCATCGCCAATCGCGGCGAGATCGCCCTGCGGGTCCACCGGGCTTGCAAGGAAATGGGCATCTCGACCGTGGCGGTCCATTCCGAGGCCGACACCGGCGCCATGTGGGTGCGGCTGGCCGACGAAAGCGTCTGCATCGGCCCGGCTCCGGCCGCCAAGAGCTACCTGAACATCCCCTCGATCATCGCCGCGGCGGAGATCACGGGCGCCCAGGCGATCCACCCGGGCTACGGCTTCCTGTCGGAGAACGCGCGCTTCGCCGAGATCGTGGCCGCGCACGGCTTCACCTTCATCGGTCCGACCGCCGACCACATCAAGATGATGGGCGACAAGATCACCGCCAAGCAGGCGGTGAAGGAAGCCGGCATCCCGGTGGTGCCCGGCTCCGACGGCGCCGTGACCACCGAGGAAGAAGCCTTCGAGGCGGCCAAGAAGATCGGCTTCCCCGTGCTCATCAAGGCCGCCGCCGGCGGCGGCGGGCGCGGCATGAAGGTCGCACAGACCGAGGAAGACCTCTACGAGGCGGTCTCCACCGCGCGCGCCGAGGCCAAAGCCGCCTTCGGCGACGATGCGGTCTATATGGAGCGCTACCTCCAGACCCCGCGCCACATCGAGATCCAGGTCATCGCCGACAAGTTCGGCAATGTCTGCCATCTCGGCGAACGCGACTGCTCGCTGCAGCGCCGCCACCAGAAGGTGCTGGAAGAAGCCCCTTCGCCGGTCATCGACGCCGCCGGACGCGCCAAGATCGGCAAGGTCGTGGTCGATGCGATCAAGGCCATCGGCTATCTCGGCGTCGGCACCATCGAGTTCCTGTACGAGAACGGCGAGTTCTTCTTCATCGAGATGAACACCCGCCTGCAGGTCGAGCACCCGGTCACCGAGGCCATCACCGGCATCGACCTGGTGCGCGAGCAGATCCGTATCGCCGCAGGCCTGCCGCTGTCGTTCAAGCAGGAAGACGTCGTGTTCGAAGGCCACGCCATCGAATGCCGGATCAACGCCGAGAACCCGAAGACCTTCACGCCTTCGCCCGGCCTGGTCAGCGACTTCCACGCCCCCGGCGGCCTGGGCGTGCGCCTCGATAGCGCGCTCTACGCCGGCTATTCGATCCCGCCCTACTACGACAGCCTGGTCGGCAAGCTGATCGTCCACGGCCGCGACCGCGAGGAGTGCATCGCCCGCGTCAACCGTTGCCTGGGCGAGATGGTTGTCGGCGGCATCGAGACCTCGATCCCGCTGTTCCAGGAACTGCTGCAACAGCCCGACTTCCTCACCGGCGACTACAACATCCACTGGCTGGAACGCTGGATGAAGTCGCAGCAGGAAGAAGTCTAAGCGGTTCTCGTGGTGTCATCCCGGTTTCGGCCCTAGGCCGAAGACCGGGACCCATGAACACCAGATCGGGCGGAGTGTGGCGCGGGCGGAGGCCTGGAGCCCCGGCTTCGGAGTCAATGGATCCCGGCCTTCCGCTTCGCTCCAGCCGGGATGACACTCTGGGCTGATCCTTGGCAGGCGCGAACTGCCCGTTGAAACAGGCTATCCTGCCGCCATGAAACGTTTCGGCCCCCGCGAGCTCCTTGAGTGCTACGGTCGCGGCGTGTTCCCGATGGCCGACGCGCGTGAAGACGACCGCGTCTTCCTGATCGATCCTGAGAAACGCGGCGTCATCCCGCTGGACGCCTTCCACGTCTCGCGCCGCCTGGCCCGCACCGTGCGCAGCGATCCCTTCGACATCCGCATCGACACCGCCTTCTCGCGGGTGGTGCTGGAATGCGCTGCGCCCAAGCCCGGCCGCACCGAGACCTGGATCAACGGGGTCATCGAGGACCTCTATGCCCAGCTGTTCGAGATGGGCCACGCCCACAGCGTCGAATGCTGGGACGGCGAGGAACTGGTCGGCGGCCTCTACGGCGTCTCGCTCGGCGCGGCCTTCTTCGGCGAGAGCATGTTCAGCCGCCGCACCGACGCCTCCAAGGTGGCGCTGGTCCACCTGGTCGCGCGCCTGCTCGCCGACGGCTACCGGCTGCTCGATGCGCAGTTCATCACCGATCACCTGTCGACCTTCGGCGCGGTGGAGATTCCGCGGGCCGAGTACCACCGCCGCCTGGCCCGCGCGCTGCAAGCGCAGGCTTCGCTTCAGCGCGCCGCGGTCGGGACCGGCGCGGCCGCCCTGCAGGTGATCAGCCAGGCGTCGTAGATCGGGTGCTCCAGCGGGTTCAGGCCCGGCGAGGAGGCATACATCCACCCCCGGAAGGCCTGGCGCGGCGGCGGGGTCGGCTTGCCCGGCGCCGCGCGCGGCTGGGATTCCACGGTCACGTGCGCGATCGAGTCCTCAAGCGCCTCATCGGCCGCCGATCGCTCGCACGCCTTCACCGTGAAGACGAGGTTCTTGTAGCGCACCGGCCGCCCCACGGCCGCTTCGAAGCGCATGGATTCGGCCGAGACCTTGTCCAGCGCCTGGATGACGGCGACGTCGTAGCGGGTCCGCTTGGCCGCCTCGGTCGGTTTGGCCGCGACCTGGGCCTTCGGCGGCGGGGCCGCCTCGACCTCCTCGGCGGCGATCGGCGGGGCGGCGACCGGCGGCGGCGGCGCCACCTGGGCCGGCGGAGCTTCTTCCCGCGCCGGCGGCGGCTGCGCGGCGGGCGGCGCGAGCGCGCCATTGGGCGGCGGCGCCGGCTGGGCCGGCGGCGGTTGCAGCAGCGGCGGCTGGCCGGGCTGTTGGCTCGGAGGTGTCGGTTGCGCGCTCACCATGCCGGCGCCCGCCAGGGCGCCCAGCATCGCCAGTCCGGCCAGGGTGCGGCGGCGCGACATGCCTATTCGGGCCGCCAGGCCTCGTAGTCGCCCGACGCCTTCTGACGCTCGCCGCCACGCGCGATCGAGCCCTGCGGCTTCCAGGCGTGCACGGTGCCGGTCAGGTTCGGCAGGTGGTCCTTTTCCCAGGGCTGGCGCTTCAGCGGCGCCTTGGTCGGCGGCTCGTCGAAGGTGTAGTGCAGCCAACCGTGCCAGTCGGCCGGGACCTTCGAGGCCTCGGCATAGCCGTTGTAGATGACCCAGCGGCGCTTGCGGCCCTTGTCGTACGACTTCCGGTCGTCCTTGGCTTCGTAGTAGCTGTTGCCCAGCTCGTCCTTGCCGACGAACACGCTGCCGCGAACGGTGTTGCGGATGCCGATGGTCGCGCCGTTCCACCAGGTGAAGATATTCTTGAGCACGTTTGGGAATTCCAGACAGACAGGAAGCGGGCGGACTATAGGCGCCCGGCCGCCCACCGTCCAGCGGCGCGAAATCCGCAATATGTTGGGGATGGAAGCATCGTGAACCGCAACATCTATTGCCCGCGTTAACGACGCTGCTAGACTCGCCCGACGGGAGAGCCGGATATGGGTGCAGAAGCGGCAAGGATCGAACGGCGGACGCTCGAGCGCGCGTCCAGCGTGGCCGAGATTCTGGCCCCCGCGTCATGGACCGACGCGCGGGTCGAGGCCTGGCTCGACTGGCTGGGCGAGGACACCGACCTGCCCGCCGCCGTGTTCCGCTTCGCCGAAGACCTCGTTCAGCGCGGCGATTCGGCGGCGCTGTTCGAGACCGCCCGCGCGCGCGCCGCGTTCCGCCGCGACCTGGGCGCGGCCGTGCTCGCCGGCCAGATCGCGCTGAGCTGGCCCCGTCCCGACGCCGCGACGCCGCTCGTGCGGACAGGCCAGGCCGACTGCGCCGCCGCCCTCGCCGCGCTGCGCGCCCAGCATCGCGGCCGCGCGATGGCCAAGGCCGCCGCCCGCGAGATGGGCGCCCGCCTTCAGGCGGTGATGGACTCCATCCTGCGCTGCGAGGGCGACCCGGCCGCCTGCGCCGACCTGCGCGCCAACGCCAGCCTGGCCCGCAGCGCCGAGGCCGCCCGCACTGCGGGCGCTACCGACGCCATGATCCTCGACGCCATCGCCCTGGCCAAGGCCGGCGAACTCGAATGGACCAGCGCCGAACCCGACTTCGGCGACATCGAGGATCTGGAACTGGTCTGCGTCGTCGCGCCCGAGCCGGCGCTCGGCGCCGCGGCCTGGGAGACCGGCGCGCTCGCCGTCGCCCTCACCCCCGAGATCGCCCAGGGCGTCGCCCGCGCCTGGGGCGGCGCGCGCGGGGCCGTCAATCTGCTGAGCTTCGGGGCCGGGCAGGACTTCGACGCCGCCGGCTTCGCCTCGGCCGTCGCCCTGCTGGCGACCGCCCTGGCCGCGGTGGCCGGCGAGCGCCCCGCTTCGCTCGGCCTGGCCGGTGTCGCCGACTGGCTGGTCGCCCAGGGCCTGACCTACGATTCCGAGGCCGGCCGGACCGCCATCCGCGACCTCTACCGGCACGCGGCGTCCGCGTGCGTCGCTTCCGGCGCCAAGCTGAGCGGCGGCCTGGCGGTGTTCGACGATGCGGAACTGGCCCTGCGCCTTGGCGGCGCCAGCGCCTCGGCCGCCCCCTGGCTCGGTCCGATCACTGTCGCCGAGACCGAGGACGGCGTCCTAACCCGGGTGATGTCCGAAGCGGCGCTGCAAGGCCTGACCGCGATCGGGGCCGATCAGTCCCAGGCGCGCGCCTGGCTGCTGGGCGGCGCGGACCTCTCCGAGGCGCCCGGCGTCGACCATGCGGCCCTGGCCGCCCGCGGCTTCACCGACCACGAGATCGCCCAGGCCGAAGCCGCCCTGCCCTTCGCCGCCACCCTGGCCGAGGCCTTCGCCGCCATCGACGCCGGCTTCCTCTGCGACGTGCTCGGCGCCACCGACGCCGACCTCGCCGACCCGAACCTCAACGTGCTCAAGCTGGCCGGCTTCAGCGACGAGGAGATCGATCAGGCCCAGGCCTACGCCATGGGCTCGGGGGCGCTATCTGCGGCCGACTTCCTCACCCCCGCCCAGCAGGCGGTGTTCGAGACCGCCGACGACCTCGGCCCGGAGCCCTATTTCGCGGTGCTGGCGGTGATCGCCCACGCCCTGGCGGTTCCCGCCCTCGCCGACCTCGAGCTGGAATGGGACACCACCCCGGCCGACGCCGCCGGCGTGATCGCCATGGCCGCCCGCGCCAAGGCCCCGGCCCTGCGGATGCGTCGCGCCGCCCCGCCCGCCGGCCTGGTGCTGGACCTGCCCAAGGCGATCGAGCCGCCGCCCCGCGCCGCGCGCGAACCCGAGGCCGAGGCCCGCGCCCCGCAGGCCGAACGGATCGTCGAGCGCATCGTCGAGCGCGAGCGCACCCGCCGCAAACTGCCCGACCGCCGCAAGGGCTACATCCAGAAGGCCAGCGTCGGCGGCCACAAGGTCTATCTGCACACCGGCGAATACGAGGACGGCGAACTCGGCGAGATCTTCATCGACATGCACAAGGAAGGCGCCGCCTTCCGCTCGTTGATGAACAACTTCGCCATCGCGATCTCCATCGGCCTGCAGTACGGCGTGCCGCTGGACGAGTTCGTCGAAGCCTTCGTCTTCACCCGTTTCGAGCCGGCCGGCCCGGTCACCGGCAACGACTCTGTGCGCTCGGCGACCTCGATCCTCGACTATTTGTTCCGCGAGCTCGGCGTCTCCTATCTGGGCCGCAACGACCTGGCCAACGCCGACCCGGACGAGCTCAACGCCGACGGCCTGGGCGACGGCAAGAGCGAGGACGAGGACGGCCCCCAGCCGGCCAGCCACTTCATCTCGCGCGGCTTCGCCCGCGGCGCGGCGCCCGACAACCTGGTGTTCCTGCCCAGCGCCGCGGCCCGGCCGCCGGCGGCCGAGGCCGATGTCTGCGCGGCCTGTGGCGACATCGCCGTCGTCCGCAAGGGCGCCAGCCTGATCTGCGAAACCTGCGGGACCCGCGCCGCCCCGCAGGGCGGCGACATGACCGGCTGACCGGTCGCCGGCGCCACGCGACGCGGCCGCCATTTCGGGGACCGGGCTCAATGACGCCCGCGGAATGTCTCAAGCCCAGCTGGCCCAGCCCTGCGCATCCGCAGCGGCCAGCTAAGCCGCTGACAATTACGGCGAATTAAGTAGCGTCCACAGAGTGTCGAGAGCACATGCTCACATCATGGACCAACAACGCCAAGCTTCGATGCCCCGTCTGACGCGTCCCCTCCCCGTCCTCGCAGCCCTGCTCGCCGCGGCGCTCGCCGCCGTCCCCAGCATGGCCAGCGCCAATATGGGCGACAAGGACGTGGCGCGGATGGTCACGTTCGGCGGCGCCTGCGCCAAGTGTGAGCTGTCGGGGCGCAAGCTGGCCGGCGCGCAGTTCGTCGGCGCCGACTTCGCCCAGGCCGCCCTGGTCGGCTCGGACCTGCGCGACGCCCGCTTCCTCGGCGCCAACTTCAATGGGGCCGACCTGTCGCGCGCCGACCTGTCCGATTCCCAGATGGTCGGCGCCAACTTCACCGCCGCGGTGCTCACCGACGCACGCCTACGCGACGTCGAGGCGCGCGGGGTCAATTTCGGCGGCGCCAACCTCGCCCGCGCCGACCTGCGCGACGCCGCGGCCGCCGGCTCGAACTTCAGCAAGGCCAACCTCTCCAACGCCTCGTTGCGCAGCGCCGAACTGCGGGCGACCAACTTTTCCAAGGCCAACGCCCGCGCCGCCGACTTCCGCGACGCCGCGCTGACCGGCGCCAATCTCGGCTCGGGCGCCTTCGACCACGCCTCGTTCCGCGACGCCGATCTCTCGGCCGCCAGCCTGACGGGCGCGACGTTCGTCAACACTGACTTCCGTGGCGCGACCCTGAACGGCGCCAACATCGCCGGGGTCGACCTCTCGCGCACCAAGGGCCTGGAGCAGGACCAGCTGGACAACGCCTGCGCCGACGGCGCGACCCGCACCCCGCCCGGCCTGGTGGCCAAGACCTGCCATCGCGGCTCGCGCGTTCGGGTCGTCGCCCGCCCCGCGCCGCCGGCCCCGCCCGCGCCTCCGGCGCCGCCGGCCCCGCCGCGCTTCTTCGCCGCCGTCGACTGACGAGCACAAAAAAAGGGGGCCGCCGGCCCCCTTTTCCGTATCTGTCGCTGCGCGCCCTAGAGTCATTTCCGATCT
The DNA here is from genome assembly GCA_017991675.1 of Phenylobacterium sp. Classification (GTDB taxonomy): domain Bacteria; phylum Pseudomonadota; class Alphaproteobacteria; order Caulobacterales; family Caulobacteraceae; genus Phenylobacterium. Next base: position 479,623 of record JAGOQB010000001.1, read on the forward strand.
GATTGGATCGGAAATGACTCATAACTCGTTGAATTTAGAGCATTTTCTTCGCCGAACCGGTAGCCACTTCGGCGGAAAATGCTCTAGACCTTGATCGGCGGCGCCAGGCGGATGTGCAGCTCCTTCAGCTGCTTCTCCAGAACTTCCGACGGCGCGTTCATCAACAGGTCCTGGCCCTGCTGGTTCAGCGGGAAGGCGATGACCTCGCGGATCGCGGTCTCGCCGGCCAGCAGCATGACGATCCGGTCGATGCCGGGCGCCAGGCCGCCGTGCGGCGGCGCGCCGTGACGGAAGGCGTTCAGCATGCCGCCGAACTCCTCCTCGACGACGTTGGAGCCGTAGCCGGCCAATTCGAAGGCCTTCACCATCACCTCGGGGATGTGGTTCCGGATCGCGCCCGAGCACAGCTCATAGCCGTTGCAGACGATGTCGTACTGGAACGCGCGGATGGTCAGCGGATCCTGGTTCAGCAGCGCGTCGAGACCGCCCTGCGGCATCGAGAACGGGTTGTGCGAGAAGTCGACCTTCTGCTCTTCCTCGCTCCACTCGAACATCGGGAAATCGACGATCCAGCAGAACTTGAACTGGTCCTCGTCGACCAGCTTCAGGTCCGTGCCGACCTTGGTCCGGGCGGTGCCCGCGAACTTCGCGAACACCTTCGGATCGCCGGCCACGAAGAAGGCCGCGTCGCCCTGCCCCATGCCAATGGCGGTCATCAGCGCGGTGGTCGCGTCGGGCCCCAGGTTCTTGGCGATCGGGCCGCCCCAGCCGCCCTGGTCCTCGGACCAGAAGATATAGCCCAGGCCCGGCTGGCCTTCGCCCTGCGCCCAGCTGTTCATGCGGTCGCAGAACGCGCGGCTGCCGCCCTTCGGGGCCGGGATCGCCCAGACGGCGTTCTTGGCGTCTTCCAGGATGCGCGCGAACAGGCCAAAGCCGCCGCCGCGGAAGTTCTCAGAGACGTCCTGCATGACGATCGGGTTGCGCAGGTCGGGCTTGTCGGTGCCGTAGCGGGCCATCGACTGCACGTAGGTCAGGCGCTCGAAGCCCTTGTGCTCGATGGTCTTGCCGAAGTCGTCCACATAGGACAGCGGCTGGTCGATCGGCGAGACGCGCTTGCCGCCGCCGAACTCCTCGAACACGCCGTGCATCACCGGCTCGATCGCCGCGAACACGTCTTCCTGGGTGACGAAGCTCATCTCGACGTCGAGCTGGTAGAATTCCAGCGACCGGTCGGCGCGCAGGTCCTCGTCGCGGAAGCACGGCGCGATCTGGAAGTAGCGGTCGAAGCCCGAGACCATCAGCAGCTGCTTGAACTGCTGGGGCGCCTGCGGCAGCGCGTAGAACTTGGTCGGGTGCATCCGCGAGGGCACCAGGAAGTCGCGCGCGCCTTCCGGCGACGAGGCCGTCAGGATCGGCGTCTGGTACTCCAGGAAGCCCTGGTCGATCATGCGGTTGCGGATCGAGTGGATGACCTTCGAGCGCAGCACGATGTTCCGGTGCAGCGTCTCGCGGCGCAGGTCCAGATAGCGGTGCTTCAGGCGGATCTCTTCCGGATAGTCGGGCTCGCCAAAGACCGGCAGCGGCAGCTCGGCGGCTTCCGACAGCACCTCAACGGTACGCACGCGCACCTCGACCTCGCCGGTCGGCAGGTTGGCGTTCACGGTCTCCGGGCTGCGGGCCACGACCTCGCCGTCGATGCGGATGACGCTCTCGGCGCGCAGGCGCTCGATGACGTCGAAGCCGGGGGTCTCCGGGCTGATGACCAGCTGGGTCAGACCATAGTGGTCGCGCAGGTCGATGAAGACCAGACCGCCGTGGTCGCGCTTGCGGTGAATCCAGCCCGAAAGGCGGACGGTCTTGCCCGTGTCGGCGGCGCGCAGGGCGCCTGCGGTATGGGTGCGGTAGGCGTGCATGGGGAGTCGCTAAGGCTCTGAAAATCGAGCGCGGAAGGGCGCATGTAGGGCCCCGAAAGTCAAGGCGCGGACGCCTTGCGCTCCCCTCGCTCCCTACTTCGCCGGATCGACCAGGGCTTGGTAGACCAGGGTCCGCGTCAGCCCGCCCAGGTCCGGGCCGCCGGTGCCGCCATAGCGCTGAATCATGCCGACGAAGACCACGTCGTTGGTCGGGTCGACCCAGAACCAGGTGCCGGCCGCCCCGCCCCAGCTCATCGTGCCCTTGCCTTCCAGCGTCCCGGCCTTACGCGGGTCGTTGACCACCATGACGTCCATCCCGAAGCCGACAGCCTCATTGAACGACGAGGCCGTCGAGCCGTTCGACGACACCAGCGCCGCCTGCGGGATGACGTTGGTCCCCATCAGCTCGACCGTGGCTGGCGATAGGATCCGCACCCCGTCCAACTCGCCGCCGTTGGCGATCATCTGGGCGAAGCGCGCATAGTCGCGGGTGGTCGACACCAGGCCGCCGCCGCCGGACTCCAGCCGCGGCTTGTCGACGAAGTTCTGGATCGGCTGGCCGAACAGCGTCTTGGCCTCCTCGATCTTGCCGGTGTCGGGATTGCCGATATAGGGCGTGGCCAGCCGACCGGCCTTGCCCGCGCCGGTGTAGAAGCCGGTGTCGTTCATCTTCAGCGGCCTGAAGATCCGGCTCTCCATGAAGTCGCCCAGGCTCTGGCCGGTCAGCCGCTCGACCACCGCCCCCTGCAGGTCGACGGCGACCGAATAGCTCCACTGCTCGCCGGGCTGGTACATCAGCGGGATCGCGGCGGTCTTGGCGGTCAGGTCCTTGAGGTCCGCCGCGCCCAGGATGCGGCCGTCACGGAACATCCGGTCGACTGGATGCTCGTCGCCGAGGCCATAGCCGAACCCGGCCGTATGGCTCATCAGCTCGCGCATGGTCGGCGGCCGCTTCACCGGCTCAAGGATGGGCTGGCCCTGGGCGTCGACGCCTTTCCAGACCTTCAGGTCCTTCATCTCGGGCAGATAGGCGGTGATCGGGTCGTCGAGCCGCCAGCGGCCCTCCTCGAACAGGATCATCATCGCCACGCCGGTCACCGGCTTGGTCATCGAATAGATGCGGAAGATGGCGTCCTTCTCGAGCGGCGCGCCGTTCTCCAGGTTCGCCTTGCCATGGGTGTTGAAGGCCACCACCTGGCCGTGGCGGGCCAGCAGGGTCTGCACCCCCGCCACGCGACCATTGGCCACCACCTGCGCCATGGCCGCGTCCAGCCGTTTCAGGCGCGCGCTGTCAAAGCCCATCGCCTCCGGGCTCGCGGCCGCCGCCAGCGCCGCCGGCTCCCTGGCCAGGGCGACGGGCGACGCGGCCCAGCTCAGCGTTGCCGCGGCCAGAGCCGTCGCCAGCAGATGGCGCTTCATGAAACTTCCCCCTCCCGAACAACGGTCGGCGAAGCTTAGCGTTGCGCAGGACGCCTACAAGGTGTCGCGAGGCCTATTTCGGCTTGAACCGCTTGCTGGTCGGGAAACCCTTGGGCGCCAGCTTGCCCGCCGCCGCGCGCCGGCCCAGCCACTCGCGCCACTCGCCCCAGACGCGGGTGCGGCCGGCGGTGTCGATCCAGGTCGCGCCGTCCTCGGCGTTGAACACCACCGCGTCGCGCAAGCCCCCTTCACGGTAGGTCTGCAGCTTCACGCCCTTGCCGCGCGGCATCTCCGGCAGCTCCGACAGCGGGAAGATCAGGATCTTGCCGTTGTCGCCGATCACCCCGAAGTGGTCGCCGCTCATCGGCATGGCGAAGGCCGCGCCCTTGGCCCCGGCATTCAGCACCTGCTTGCCGGCGCGACGGAAGCTGACCGCCTCCTCCTCGGGCAGGATGAAGCCGTAACCTTCCTTCGAGGCGATGACCCGCTTGGTCCCCGGCTTGTGGGGGAAGATGTCGATGATGTCGGTCTTGTCGTCGAGATCGAGCATCAGCCGCAGCGGCTCGCCATGGCCGCGCGCACCCGGCAGCTTGTCGCAACCGAGGGTGAAGAACCTGCCGTCCGAGGCGAAGATCAGCAGCTTGTCCGTCGTCTCGGCCGCGACGATGAAGCCGAGCTTGTCGCCTTCCTTGAACTTCAGTTCCGAGGGGTCCTCGACCTTGCCCTTGGCCGCGCGGATCCAGCCGCGCTCGGACAGGATGACGGTGATCGGCTCGCGCACGATCATCGCCTCGATGGCCGCCTCGGCGTCCACAACCGGGGCGGTGTCGAAGATCGAACGGCGCTTGCCGAGGTTCGTGTCCGGTCCGAGGATCGCGCGCACGTCCTTCAGGCCCACGCCGACCAGACGCCATTGCGCTCGGTCCGAGGCCAGCATCTTCAAGAGGCCGTCGCGTTCCTCGGCCAGTTCGGCGTGCTCGCGCCGCAGCTCCATCTCCTCCAGCTTGGCCAGTTGGCGCAGCCGGGTGTTGAGAATGGCGTCAGCCTGGATGTCTGAGAGTTCGAACGCTTCGATCAGCCGGGCCTTCGGCTCGTCCTCGTAGCGGACGATGCGGATCACCTCGTCCAGGTTCAGGAAGGCGATGACCAGGCCGTCTAGGATGTGCAGACGGGCTTCGATCTTATCCAGGCGGAACCGCGCGCGGCGCACCACCACCTCGCGGCGGTGATCCAGGAACGACTGCAGCAGCTGGCGCAGGCCCATGACGCCCGGCGCGCCCTTGGCGTCCAGCACGTTCATGTTGACCGGGAACCGGCTCTCCAGCGCCGAGAGCTTGAACAGGCTCTCCATCAGCACTTCAGGCTCGACGTTGCGGTTTTTCGGCTCCAGCACCAGCCGGACGTCCTCGGCGCTCTCGTCGCGCACGTCGCCCAGCAGCGGCGCCTTCTTGGTCTCGATCAAGTCGGCCAGCTGCTCGACCAGGTCGGCCTTCTTCACCTGGTACGGAACCTCGGTGACGACGATCTGGTAAGTCCCGCGGCCGGTGTCTTCCTTCTCCCAGCGCGCCCGAACCCGGATGCCGCCACGGCCGGTGGCGTAGGTTTCCAGCATGCTCTCGCGCGACTCGACGATCACCCCGCCGGTCGGGAAGTCGGGGCCCTGGACGTGCTCCATCAGCCGCGAGGTGTCGGCGTTCGGATCCTCCAGCAGCACCAGGCAGGCGTCGATCAGCTCGGCGGCGTTGTGCGGCGGGATCGAGGTCGCCATGCCCACGGCGATACCGCTCGAGCCGTTGGCCAGCAGGTTCGGGAACCCGGCCGGCAGCACCACCGGCTCCTCGTCTTCACCGTCATAGGTCGGGCGGAAGTCGACGGCGTCCTCATCGATGCCGTCCAGCAGCAGCTGCGCGGCCACGGTGAGCTTGCACTCGGTGTATCGCATGGCCGCGGCGTTATCGCCGTCGATGTTGCCGAAGTTCCCCTGCCCGTCGACCAGCGGGTAGCGCTGGGCGAAGTCCTGGGCCAGGCGCACCAGGGCGTCGTAGACGGCGGTGTCGCCGTGCGGGTGGTACTTACCAATCACGTCGCCGACCACGCGGGCGCACTTCTTGGCCGTGGTGTTCGGGTCCAGCCGCAGCTGGCGCATGGCGTACATCAGCCGCCGGTGCACCGGCTTCATCCCGTCGCGCACGTCGGGCAGCGCCCGGCCGGTGATGGTCGAGAGCGCATAGGCGAGGTATCGCCGCGACAGCGCCTCGGTCAGCGGCTCGTCGATGATGCGATCGCCGTCCCCGTCGCCGGGCGGTGGGATGTGCTTGGTCATGGTCGAATCAAACTCGCAGTTCAGTCCCGTTCTAACGGGCGACGCGACGGAAGTCGCTGCGGGCGGATGGCCGCGGGGCTAGCGGGCCAGTTCAATCGAGACCGGGATCGTGAGCTGCTCCCATCCCCGGTCCGTCGTCACAGCGATGGCGTCGCATGACATCCCCAAGGCAAGGCACGCCCGGTCTCCCAACGAAAGGCCGGCGGCGCGCGTATCGCGCCGCAGCTTGCCAGCCGACATCGCCTGCGCCGCGTCGAACGGCATCACGAGCAGATCAAGCTCGCCCAGGCTTTCTTCGATGACCTCGTCTGGAACTCCACGATCCTGAAGCTTGGCGATCACCTCCGAGAGGTTCACCGCCCCGATGCAGGCCTCCGCCAAGCGCTCCTCGACAAACCGCGAGCCCGGCTCATCCAGCATCACCGCGAGCAGGGCCGAAGCGTCCAGCACATAGGCCGAACTACTCAACCTCAGAAGCCCGGCGTCGGTCCGCGATCAACTCCTCGGAGAGGCTGGGACCTTGCACATACTGGCGAAGGCGCTCGCGCACGCCGGCGAGCGCGTCACGGAGCGGACGCACATGCAGTTCCCCGTCGATCACGCGCATGATCACCGGGTCACCGTCCGCCAGGCCGAGCTCGCGTCGGAAGTCAGCCGGCACTTGCAAACGGCCGCCGCTGACCAACTTGCCTCTCTGCGCATTCATGTCCGAACCACTCGCAGCGACAGAACGCACATCCTATACACGATTTCGAATGCTGTACCTACAGCCGCTCGGCCTCCATGAGCCGCTCAACCAGCCACACCCGCGCCGGGGGCAGCGGCCTGTTCACCGGCCCGAACACGAACAGCTCCAGAAAGTGCGCCGTCAGGTCCAGCCCCGCCTTGACGTCGCCGGCCGCCAGCCCGGTTTGGGCCGACAGCATGAACGGCGGCAACGGCAGCAGCCGGTCCTTGTAGGGCTCGCCGGCCTTGCGGCTCACCGCCCGCCCGGTGCGCGGGCTGACATAGATCAGGTCGTCGACCTCGCCGGTCGCCGCGCATTTCGAGAGGTCCATGCCGAAGCCCAGCTCCTGCAGCAGCCCGGCCTCGAAGCGCACGAACACCGCCGGCCAGATCTCCGGCAGCATCAGCGCCGCGGTCAGCGCCTCGAAGGCCAGGAACACACCGGGGTGCGGCTCGCGCTCGGGCAGCGCCGCAGCCGCCACCGCCGCGGCCGCCGCCAGGCCGGCCAGCGCCATGCGCTCGTCGAACAGCGCCGAGGGCCCCTCCCCCACCGGCTCCAGCTGCGCCGAACCCAACTGGTCTGACACCCGCGCCCGGTAGTGGACGATGGTCCGCGCTCCGGCTTGCAGAAACGGCTTCATCCGCCGCGAGGCCGCGCCGGCCACGTGCGCGGCGTACTTGCCGTGCCGCGCAGTCAGCAGTTCGACGATCGCCCCGGTTTCCCCATGGGCGCGCGCCGACAGCACATAGGCGTCGTCTTCGAATTCCATCAATCAGATCCTCCCCCGCCGGGGGAGGTGGATCGGCGCGAAGCGCCGAGACGGAGGGGGCCTGCTGACGCTGTCAACGCCCCCTCACCGGGCCTGCGGCCCGGAGCTCCCCCAAAGGGGGAGCATCTGGCCTGCTTGTCGGCTCAAGCGTCGAAATCCAGGCCCACGTCGCCGTAGAACTCGCGCTTGTCGGCCCAGCGCTCGTCGACCTTCACGTGCAGGAACAGGTGCACCGGGCGGTCGAACAGCTCGATCAGCTCCTCGCGCGACTTCTGGCCGATCCACTTCAGGGTCTGGCCGTTCTTGCCCAGCACGATCGGGCGTTGGCTTTCGCGCTCGACATAGATCGACTGCTCGATCCGCACCGAACCGTCCTTGCGCTCCTGGAACGCCGTGGTCTCGACGGCGGCGGCATAGGGCAGTTCCTCGTGCACGCGCAGGAACAGCTTCTCGCGGGTGATCTCGGCGGCCAGCAACCGCGCCGGCAGGTCGGCGGTCTGCTCCTCCGGATAGAGCCAGGGCCCCTCCGGCATCAGCTCGGCCAACCGCGCCTTCAGGTCGTCCACGCCCTGGCCGTCGGCGGCCGAGATCATGAACACCTCCGAATAGACGCCGGTCTCGAACAGTTCCTGCACAATCGCCAGCATACGCTCGCGCTTGATCCCGTCGATCTTGTTTAGCGCCAGGATCACCTTCTTGCCGGCGGCCTTCAGGCCTTCGACAATCAACTGGACGTCGGCGGCCGAGCGCTTGTCGGCCGACTTGGCGCCGGGCTCGGCGGCGGCCAGCTCGGCCTGCACGTCGACCAGGTGCACGGTGACGTCGGCCTCGTCGGCCCCGCCCCAGGCCGAGCGCACCATCGCCCGGTCCAGCCGGCGGCGCGGCGAGAAGATGCCGGGGGTGTCGACCAGGATGACCTGCGACTCGCCGGCCATGGCGACCCCGCGCACGGGAAAGCGGGTGGTCTGGACCTTCTGGGTCACGATCGTGACCTTGGCCCCGACCAGGCGGTTGGTCAGGGTCGACTTGCCCGCATTCGGGGCTCCGATAATCGCGGCGAAGCCGGCGCGGGTGGTCATTGAGGTCCTTCGCGTTTGAGCAGCATCACCGTGGCCGCGGCCTTTTCGGCCTCCTGACGGGAACGGCCTTCGGCAAGTTCGGGTTCATAGTCGCCCACGCTCACCGACACGGTGAACGAGGGGGCGTGGTCGGGGCCTTCGCGCCCGACCACCTTATAGAGCGGCAGCGGCAGGCCGCGGCCTTGCGCCCACTCCTGCAGCTGGGTCTTGGGATCCTTGATCTGCGGGGCGTCCAGGCGCTCGAACTCCTCGGCCCAGAACTCCAGGAAAAAGGCGCGGGCCGCTTCCAGCCCGTCGTCGATATAGATCGCCCCGATCAGCGCCTCGCAGGCGTCGCCCAGCACGGTGTCCTTGTCGCGCGCGCCGATCTTGCTGGCGCTCGCCGCCATGCGCAGGGCGTTGGGCAGGCCGATCCGCCGGGCGACCCGAGCGCAGGCGTGATAGTTGACGAGCCCCGCCATCAGCCGGCTCATCTCCCCTTCCCGCGCCTCGGAATTCAGCGCCATCAGCCGCTCGGCCGCGAGCAGGTTCAGCACCCGGTCGCCCAGGAACTCCAACCGCTCGTAGTGACGGACCTTGAGCGCGCCGTCGCCGACGCTGGCGTGCGTCAGCGCCCGCTCCAGAAGCTCGCGGTCATGGAATACGTGGCCGATGCGGCCTTCCAGTTCGGCGACCGCGACTTCTCGTCTGTTCATTGGAGGATGTTGAAGAACCGGCTGGGCCGGGCGTTCAGCACCCAGGTCCAGGGCTTGAACAGCGACGCCCCCGGGTTCCATGACAAGAGGATGATCTGCGCCTTGCCGACCAGGTTCTCGGCGGGGACGAAGCCGACCCCGATCGCGGCCGGGACGCGGCTGTCGAGCGAGTTGTCGCGGTTGTCGCCCATGAAGAAATAGTGGCCTTCCGGCACCACGAAGGTCGGGGTCTTGTCGACGTCGCCGTCGGGGCCGAAGTCATAGGTGATGAAGGTGCGGCCGCCCGGCAGCGTCTCCTGGAAGCGTTGGACGTTGCGGGTGAAGCCGTAGCCGGAGTCGATCATCACCGGCGGCAGTTCCTTGTCGACCACTTCCTTGTCGTTGACCCACAGGCGCCCGTCGCGCATCTGCACTCGGTCGCCCGGCAGGCCGATCAACCGCTTGATGTAGTCGGTGCGGCCGTCGCGCGGCAGCTTGAAGACGATGATGTCGCCGCGCTCGGGCGAGCGCTCCATGATCCGGCCCTTGAACAGCGGCGGGCTGAACGGGATCGAGTGGCGCGAATAGCCGTAGGAGAACTTCGAGACGATGATGTAGTCGCCTTCCAGCAGGGTCGGCTCCATCGAGGCCGACGGGATCGTGAACGGCTGGAAGAACAGCACGCGCAGGAACAGCGCGATCAGCAGCGCGTAGGCCACGGTCTTCACGATCTCGACGAAATCGTTCACCCCGCTGGCTTTGTCGGAAGCGGTCTCTGCGCGGTCGGTCATCTTCAATCCTTGGCCCGAAGCAGCGGACAGTTCGCCTAGCTAGACGTTGCATTGGCCTTGAGCAAGCGCGCGGCTGAGGACTCTCCTCATGGCGCGATACGGCCAATTTGCGGCCAATCAAGCAAACTCCAGGCCAGCATTGAGCTTTCTTGCGCACGAACCGCCCCCGGCGAGTTATCCAGCGTCTCTGGCCGCCGTCGCAACTTTCCTGCCTTGCCCCCAGGCCGCCCGGGAGTATCACCAGACCATGACCCGCCCCGGCCTGCCGCTGACCCACGTGCTGCTCGCGCTCGCCGTCGTGGCGGTGTGGGGCACCAATTTCGTCGTCATCCGCATCGGGCTCGACCACCTGCCGCCGCTGACCTTCGCGGTGCTGCGCTTCACCTTCGCCCTGTTGCCGGCGGTGTTCTTCCTCAAGAAGCCGGACGTGCCCTGGAAGAACCTCGCCGCCTACGGCGTGCTGATCGGCGCCGGCCAGTTCGGACTGCTCTACATCGCCATCAACGGCTTCATCTCGCCGGGCCTGGCTTCGCTGGTGGTGCAGACCCAGGTGTTCTTCACCATCGGCCTGGCCATGTGGCTGGCCAGGGAACGCCTGCGCAGTTTCCAGGTCGTGGCCCTGGCGCTCGCCGCCATCGGCCTGCTGGTCATCGTCAGCCACAACTCCGACGCCTCGGTCACGCCGCTGGGCCTGGCCCTGGTGCTGGCCGCCGCGGCCAGTTGGGCGGGCGGCAACGCCTTCTCCCGCGCCGCCGGCCAGGTGAACATGCTCGCCTATGTGGTCTGGGCCAGCCTCTTCTCGGTGCCGCCGTTGCTGGTCCTGGCCCTGGTCTTCGAGGGGCCTGCGGCGATGATCGAGGGCGTCCGCGCCGCCGACGCCGCCACCTGGGCCGCGGTGCTCTGGCAGTCGGTCGGCAACACCCTGTTCGGCTACGCCGCCTGGGGCTGGCTGCTGTCGCGCCACCCGGCTGCGACCATCACCCCGATGGCCATGCTGGTCCCGGTCTTCGGCATGGGCGCCTCGGCGGTGTTCCTCGGCGAGAGCCTGCCGGGCTGGAAGCTGCTGGCCGCCGCCCTGGTGATGAGCGGCCTGGCGCTGAATATCTTCTGGCCGCGCCTGGAACGGCGTCTCGTCCGAGCTTAGCTATCGCGGCGAGGAGATCGCCCATGCCCACGCGCAAGACCGTCGACGCCTTCACCGCCCAGGTCCTGTCCGGCGACCACGTCGGCGCCATTCGCGACTGGTACGCCGAGGACGCCTCCATGCAGGAAAACCAGAGCGCCCCACGGGTCGGTCGCGATCTGCTGATGGACGGCGAGGCCCGCACCCTGGCCCGCGTCGCCCGCGTCGAGACCGAGTTGCTCGCCCCGCCGCTGATCGACGGCGACATCGTGGCGATCCGCTGGCGCTTCACCTTCGTCCCGCACGAGGGCCCGCCGAAGACCATGGAAGAGGTCGCCTGGCAGACCTGGCGCGGCGACAAGATCGCCCGCGAGACGTTCTTCTACGATCCCCGCCAGATGGCCTGAGCGCGCCTCAACATATGAGGAAGGCGGCGGTGATGGTCCGCCCTTCTCCCCTTGCGGGAGAAGGTGGCGCCGCGAAGCGGGGTCGGATGAGGGGAAAGCGGACTTGCAGGCGCGACTTCGCTCACCCGGGTGGATCTGGAGGGGCCGAAACCCCTCATCCGTCAGGCTAAGCCTGACACCTTCTCCCGCAAGGGACCTGTTGCGTAATTGGCTGATCGTGATTCCCTGGTTGTGAGCGGGGAGCGTGTTGATGGCTGTGAAGCGAGTGGGTCAAGCGAGCTTCGTAGATGCGTTGTTGTCGACGAAGGGGGGCGGAG
>JAGOQB010000021.1 GCA_017991675.1 Phenylobacterium sp.
CATGTTCGGCCGGCTCAAGGACTGGCGTCGCGTCGCCACCCGCTACGATCGATGCCCGACCGTCTTCCTGTCCGCCATCGCCCTCGCCGCTACCGTGCTCTTCTGGCTATGAGTCCTGAGCCTAGAACTTCTTGGTGACGCCCAGCTTGTAGTACCGGCCCAGCGGGTTCGCCGTGAACGGGTCGTAGCTGAGGTCAAGACGGGCGAACGGCGGATCTTCGTCCAGCACGTTGATGACCGAGGCCGTCAGGGTCGTGTCCCAGGGCAGGAACACGCGGTAGGCCAGGTCGTGCGTGACGAACGCGTCGATCTTCATGCCGTTCTGGTTGGTGGCGAAGGTCGAGGAGCCCGCGCGGGTGTCGACCATGTCGTCGACGTAGCGGATGGTCCAACGCACGTTGTGGTCGCCGCGGTTGTATTCGGCGAAGGCGCTGCCCTTCCACTGCGGCTGCGAGCCGTAGCCGAGGTAGTCCATCTTGCCGACGTAGTCGGTTTCCGGCGCGGTGACGATGCCTTCGATCTTGGTCTGGGCGACCTTGAACTCGAGGACGTAGGTCAGTTCGGCGCCGAAGTTCATGTCGCCGCCGAAGACGTCACGGGCCGTATAGTTGGCCGAGAAGTCGATGCCCGAGGTTTTGATGTCCGGGCCGTTCACATAGTACTGCTTCACGCGGTTGATGGTCGCCGCCGAGCAGGCGCCGGTGAACGAGATGCGGTTCTGCAGCGCGGCGTAAGCCGGGTTGCCGCAGTTGTTGGCGCCGGCCGCGCCGTTCGGGAAGATCGCGTTGACGATCTGCGCGCCGCTTTCGTTGTTGATCGGGCCTTCGAAGTCGAAGTTCCAGTAGTCGACCGAGGCGCGGAAGTCGCCGAAGTCGACCAGGGCGCCGAAGTTCAGGGTCTGGGCCTTTTCCGGCTCCAGGTCCGGGTTGCCCCACAGGTCGTAGGCGCGGTAGCCGCCGGCGGCCGTGGTGTAGGACAGGTTGGTGACCGAGGTGTTGGCGATCTGGGTCTGCGGCGGGGCGCGGAAGGTCGAGCCGGCCGAGGCGCGGAACGCCAGCCAGTCGGTCGCCTGCCACTTCAGGGCCACCTTCGGGTTGGTGGTCGCGCCGATGTTGCCGCCGTAGTCCTCGTAGCGAACCGCCAGGGTGCCGGTCAGGCTGTCGGTGAACGGCATCTGCATTTCGACGAAGGCCGCGCCGACCGAGTAGTCGAGGTCGTAGTCAGCCGTGGCGCCGAAGAACGAGAACGGACCGTTTTGAGCCACGCAGGTCGCGCCCGGGTTCACCGACGAGTCGGGGCAGGGGCTGACGTCGATGTTGGTGTCTCGGTTGTTCAGACGCTCAACGCCGCTCCAGCGGTACTGCGCACCGGCGGCCCAGGCCAGCGGGCCCGCGCCGAAGTCGACCGCGCTCGCTTCGCCGTTGAACACCAGGTCGGCGGTGAACATCTGCGAGCGCATCTTGTAGCCGTACTCGCTGAACACGTAGTCGAGCACTTCACGGCTGTTGGCGGTGGAGGCGACGTAGTTCGGGTTCGTGCGGCCGTCGATCACGTTGCCGGCGATGCCGCTCGAGAACGGGTTGAACCACAGGCAGCCGTTGGCGCCCGGGGTCGTGCCTTGGCAGTTGTTACCGCCCAGGCCCATCAGCGCGCGTTGCAGCTTGCCGACCAGGATGTCCGCAGTGGCGATCTCGGCGTTGGAGTCCATGTAGGTGACAGCGGCGTCCCAGCCGATGCCGCCGAAGGCGTCGAACTCGCCCTTCAGGCCCGCCGACACGCGGTAGGTGTCGAAGTAGCGCTTGTCGTGCTTGGACGTGCCGCCGAACAGGGCGTTGCCGCCGACGCCGATCGGACGCCAGGCGATCGAGGTGAACACGCCGTTGGCCGCGGCCGCGGCCTGGGTCGGGCTCAGCTGGCCCATCAGCGCCTGCAGGCCGGGGTTGGAGCCCGGAATGTAGAAGCCGTTGCTGCGCTCGTTGATGCCGGTCAGCGCCGAGCTCGGATAGTTGTTCGGCGGGTAGGACGGCGAGGAGTGCTCTTGCTGCACGTCGTGGGCCGCGTACAGCACCTCGGCGTGGAACTTGGTCTTCTCGGTCAGGTCGAAGTTGACCTCGCCGTAGAGCTGCCAGTGATCTTCGTCTTCGATCAGGTTGTTGAACCCGATGAACTGGAATTGGCAACCGCTGGCGCTGAGCGGGCCGGAGATGGCGTTACAGCCCGGATCGATCAGGGTGCCGGCGCCGGGGCCGAAGGTGCCGCCGGCGTTGCGGGTCTGATAGATGCCGGGGTTGCCGAAGGCCGACCAGCCGCCTTGCGGGTTGTCGGTGAGCGAACGCATCGCGAAGTCGCGCTCGGTGACCGGCAGTTCGGTGCGCTTGCGGTAGCCCGCGGTCAGCAGGATGTCGGCGCGGTCGCCCTGCCAGCCATAGGCCGCGCTCAGGGTGTAGTCGCCGTCGGTGCCGTCGATGTACGAGTAGTTGCCCGAGACCTCGAGGCCGTTGAGGTTCTTGCGGGTGATGAAGTTCACCACGCCGGCGACGGCGTCCGAGCCGTAGGTCGCGGCGGCGCCGTCCTTCAGCACTTCGACGCGGCCGATGGCGGCGGTCGGAAGCAGGTTGGTGTCGACGTAGATCGCGCCGGGCGAGGTCGCCATGCGGCGGCCGTTCATCAGCACCAGGGTGCGCTGGGCGCCGAGGCCGCGCAGGTTGACGTTGCCCGAGCCGGTCGACTGGGCGGCGGCGTATTGGTTGGCTTCGCCGAGGACGCCGGACACCGCCGGGATCGACTTCAGCAGGTCGACCGTGCTCGGCGAGCCCTGCTTCTGCATTTCATCCTGACCGATCACGTTGACCGGCAGGGCCGCGTTTTCGGGCGTGCCGGCGATGAACGAGCCGGTGACCACGACTTCTTCGACCGCGGTGGTGTCGTCTTGCGCGCTGGCAGGGCCGGCGAGCCCAAGGACCGCCAGGAGCGCCAGGGAGGAGGCTCCTGCGAGGTACTTAGAATGCAACATACGTTTCCCCTAATATAACAGCGTTATACGTCAAATTGACGCCTTAACGTGGCGCAGGAGAAAGCGGCCAAGGCTCGGAAGTGCAAGTCTCTTTTCTGTCACGGAAAGAATAACGCCGCTATTGCGACGTAATCGAATGGCGTTATTCAAAAAATGTCGTTCGAATTTTCGGTGTAAACGTAAAATCGTACCGGCCATTCGAATTCAGTGGCAATTTTCTCATAAAAATCAGTCGCGAGTTTTGAGCTTGGCGTCAATTTTATCGCGCTGCTCAGAAATGTCGCTTCCGGGCCACAGGTGGCGCGGATTCGAATTCGAGTCATCGGTATGTGAGGCCTCGGCTTAATGGAAACGCCGTTCGTTTGATTTTCGTCAAACGGTTTGGGGCGCGGCGGCGCGTCAGTTTGAGGGGGTGGTAGGCGTTTTGAGCAGGTCGAGGATCGAGGCGAGGTAGGCCTCAGCGTTGGCCCGGGCCGCGGGCACCCCGCTGACGCCCGAGGCCTCCAACCGGTCGAAGCCGCCGCCTACCGCGAACAGGGTGCGGAAGGCTTCCTTCTCGATCAGCGGAATTGGCAGAATCTCGATCTCGCTGGTGCGCAGCTGGGCCACGACGTCCTTCAGCGAGCGCGGACGCAGGGCGGCCGGCACCCGGGTCAGCAGGCAGCGGTGAGGCAGGGGCCGCCCGGCCCGCCGGCCGAACTGGGTGACCATCTCGGCCGCCTTGATCGCCTGGATCGCCTCGAGCTGCGAGGCGGCCAGCGGGGTGACCACCAGGTCGAGCCGCATGGTCGTGAAGGCCATCGCCCCGCGGATCGACCCCTCGGTGTCGAGAATCAGCCAGTCCGGCTGCTTGCGCTGGGCCTCGCGCAGGGCGTCGCGCATATCCTCCAGGGTCGGGGCGGGGTGGATGCTGACCTTGTCGGGGCGGCCGGGCAGCGAGGCCCAATGCACCAGCGGCTTGTTGGGATCGGAATCGATCATCGCCACGCGTTGCCCGCGCTCGACGAGGCCGAGGGCGAGCAGCAGCGCCGCGGTGGTCTTCCCCGCGCCCCCCTTCGGATTGACAAAGGCGACTGTCGGCAAGCCGATCTCTCTGCTGAGGCGCCCCCGCCGGGACCTAGGCGTAAACCATAGCGGTCCGAGGCCGGACTATCGAGCGGGTATGCGGCGCTACTTTGTCCTAGGGGCGGGGAGGCGCCCTAAACCCCGGTGTCATCCCGGTTTGCCTAGCAAGACCGGGATCCATTCGCACGTCCCTGGCGGAGTGAGCCTGGCAAGATCTGGTGTTCATGGGGCCCGGTCTTCGGCTGCGCCGAAACCGGGATGACAGTTGGTTGTGGAGCTAGCTCGTCGGGGCTTCGGCCGGGGGCGGCGCCTCGGGGGCGGCCGCCGCTTCCAGGCCGGCGGTCGGGTCGAAGGCGGCGCCGAGCAGCTTGGCGTTCTTCTCCAGCCGTTCGGCCGTCGGGCTGCAGCGCACCGGCAGCGACCAGCTCATCCACTCCTGGGCGAGGCGGGCCTTGGTCAGGTTCGGGGCGCCGGCCCAGACCGCCTGGCCCTTCTTGATCGACGCCGCGCCGATCGGTCCGAGCGGCCGGATGCTGGCCTTCTCGGCCGCTTCGATGGCGCGCTCAAAGGCCTTCAGGTCCTTGCGGCTCTGCTTCTGCATGTCGGCATAGACCTTGAGGTCCTCGGCCAGCGGGCGGTTCGGCGGCCGGTAGGCGCTCTCGATGCGGGTGACCTCGGGCATGACCTGGTCGTGCAGGTCGAGGTAGCCGCTGAGCGCCCCATGGCACCACGAGACCAGCCCGTAGTCGTCATGCGGCGCGCCGACCGGCCAGGGCATCTCCTCGACGCCGGCCGGCGTCGCGGGCGTGGCGGCGGCCGGCTCGGCGGCCTGGTCGACGGCCAGAAGGGCGAGAGCGATGAGTAGCGCTGGCATGGAACCTCGTTGAAGACTGGATCAGGCGGCGGCCCCGAAACCCCCGCCCCCGGGGGTTTCGATCTCGATGATGTCGTCGGGCTCGACTGTAAGCGAAAAACAGCCCGGCAGTTCCTTTACCGCGCCGCCCGCGCCGATCAAACGCTGGGCGCCGGGCAGGGCGGGCCCGCCGCCGTCGATCCCTTGCGGCGCATGGGCGCGGCGGGTGGAGAGCAGGGCGGCTTCCATCGGGGCGAGGAAGCGGATGCGCCGGCGCGCGCCGTCGCCGCCGGGCAGGGCGCCCGCGCCGGCCGAGCCGCGACGAATCGAGAAGCTCTCGACCCGCACCGGGAAGCGGCGCTCGAGGATCTCGGGGTCGGTGAGCCGCGAATTGGTCATGTGGGTGTGGACGGCGCTGGTCCCGGCCCGGTCGGCGGTGGCGCCGGCCCCGCCGCAGATGGTCTCGTAGTACTGCCGGGTCTCGTCGCCGAAGGTGAAGTTGTTCATCGAGCCCTGGGCGTTGGCCATCACGCCCAGCGCCGCATAGAGCGCGTCGACGACGTGCTGGCTGGTCTCGACATTGCCGGCGACGACGGCGGCCGGATAGCGCGGGGCCAGCATCGAGCCCTCGCGGGTCAGGATCCTCAGCGGCTCCAGGCAACCGGCGTTGAGCGGGATGTCGTCGTCGACCAGGCTGCGGAACACATAGAGCGCGGCGGCGTCGACGATCGCCGAGGGGGCGTTGAAGTTCGAGCCGAGCTGGGCGGCGGACTCGCGGAAGTCCAGCACCGCCTTGCCGGCCGCCGCATCGACGGTGGTGCGCACGACGATCTCGCCGCCGCCGTCCATCGGCACGCGGGCCGCGCCGTCCTTGAGCTTGCCGACCGCGCGGCGGACCGAGGCGGCGGCGTTGGCCTGGACGAAGCCCATATAGGCCGCGACCGCGTCGCCCCCGAAGGTCTCGATCATGCCGCTGACCGCCGCGGCGCCGGCCTGGCAGGCGGCGATCTGGGCCTTGAGGTCGGCGATGTTGCGGTCCGGCGCGCGGGACGGATAGCGCCCGGCGGTCAGGGCCGCGCGCACTGCGTCCTCCAGGAACACGCCGCCGGTCATGATCGGCAGGGCGTCGAGCAGCACGCCCTCCTCCTCCAGCGTGTGGGAGAAGGGCGGCATCGAGCCGGGCTGGATCCCGCCGACATCGGCGTGGTGGCCGCGGGCGGCGACGTAGAAGGCGGGGCGGTCTCCTAGTTCCTCCCCTCTGGGGGGAGGTGGCGCGCGTAGCGCGACGGAGGGGGCTTGCGGCCGCGAGGAGTCAAAGTCCCCCTCAGTCGGCTTCGCCGACAGCTCCCCCAGCGGGGGAGCAACTGAATGCACGAACACCGGCATGACCACGGTGATGTCGGGCAGGTGGGTGCCGCCGGCATAGGGATTGTTGAGCGCGAAGGCCTCGCCGGGGTTCAGCTGCGGGTGGCGGTCGCGGACGGCGCGGACGCTGGCCCCCATCGAGCCGAGATGCACCGGCATGTGCGGGGCGTTGGCGACCAGGCCGCCGCCTGAGTCGAAGAGGGCGCAGGAGAAGTCGAGGCGCTCCTTGATGTTCACCGAATGGGCGGTGCGCTCCAGGGCCGCGCCCATCGCCTCGGCCACGCCCATGAAGCGCTTGTTGAAGAGTTCGAGGGTGACAGGGTCGGGCTTGTCGAGCGCCAGGGCGGCGGCCTTGCGGCGGCCGGCCTGGTCCAGGCGGATCATGCCGTCGGGGCCGGGCGTCGCGGTCCAGCCGGGGGCGAGCGCGATCTGGGTGTCGGGGCGGACGATGAGGGCGGGGCCCTCGACGGCGGCGGTCAGGGCGTCGGCGGCGATCACCGGGGCGTCATGCCAGGCGCCGTGGAAGAATATGCGGGTGGATTGCCCTCTCCCCCCGTCCTTCGGGGGGAGAGGGGAGGGTGAGGGGGGCCTCTCGGCCGCGCCGGCGTACCGGAGGGGCTGCGTTGCGTCGCTTCGCGCCGCGCCCCCCTCTCCCCATGAATGGGGCGAGGGAGAGGATTCGCCGCTCACCGCCTCGGCCTCGACCGAGGCGATGACGATGGGCAGGTTCGCTTCGACGAAGCCGAACAGACGCTTGTGGGCGGTCTCGAAGCCGTCGCGGACCTCAGCCAGCGGGCCGAGCGCGACGGGCAGTTCGGCGTCGGCGCCCTCGTAGCGCAGGCGCAGGACGCGGCGGACCTCGCCGGCCTGCGCGCCCTGATCGGCGAGGGCGGCGCGGGCGGCGCTCTCGGCCTCGTCGGCGGCGGTGTCGGCCCGCTGCAGTCCGGCGGCGTCGAGCCGCGCGCTGAGGCCGACCTGGCGCAGGCTGGCGAGTTGCGCCTGGCCGATGCCCCAGGCCGATAGCACGCTGCCGTAGCGCGGACAGATCACCTGGGAGGGACCCAGCGCCTCGGCGACCTCGCAGGCCACCTGGCCGGCCGCGCCGCCGAATGCGGTCAGGGCGTGGTCGCGCGGGTCGAAGCCGCGCTCGGTGGAGATGCGGTCGGTGGCCCGCGCCATCTGTTCGACGGCGATGGCGACGAAGCCCTCCGCGGCGGCCTCGAGGCTGCCCGCGCCCATGGCGTCGGCCAGGGTCTGCAGGGCTGTACGGGCGGCGGCGACGTCCAGCGGGGCCTCGCCGTTCGGCCCGAAGATCGCCGGGAAAAAGCGCGGATCGAGCCGGCCCAGCACCAGGTTGGCGTCGGTCACGGTCGCCGGGCCGCCGCGGCCGTAGGCGGCAGGGCCGGGGTCGGCGCCGGCGCTCTGCGGTCCGACCCGGGCGCGAAGGCCGTCGAAGGCCAGGATCGAGCCGCCGCCGGCGGCGACGGTCTCGACGTCGAGCATCGGGCTGCGCAGCCTGACCCCGGCGACCTTGGCGCTGTCGCGGCGCTCCAGCAGGCCGGCGTAGCGGCAGACGTCGGTGGAGGTCCCGCCCATGTCGAAGCCCAGCGCCTGCTCGGCGCCGGCGACCTCCGCGGTGCGGGCGACGCCGACCACGCCGCCGGCCGGGCCGGAGACCACCGCGTCGCGGCCGCGGAACGCCTGGGCGTGCACCAGGCCGCCGGCCGAGGTCATGAAGTAGAGCGGCGCGCCCTCGACCGCGGCGGCCACCTGCTCGACATAGGCCTGCAGGATCGGGGTCAGATAGGCGTCGGCGACGGTGGTCTCGGCTCGCGGCACGAACCGGGGCAGGGGCGAGACCTCGTGGCTGAGGGCGACGAACGGGAACCCGGCTTGCCTGGCCAGTTCGCCGGCGCGGGCCTCGTGGGCGGGGTTGAGGTCGGCGTGCAGGAAGGCGATCGCCGCCGAGGTGAAGCCTTCGGCCCGGGCCTGGCGCAGGGCGGCCGTCAGGGCCGCTTCGTCGAGCGGGGCGACCACCGCGCCGTCGGCGGCTAGCCGCTCGGCCGCCTCGACCACGCCGCTGTAGAGCGGATCGGGCCGCTCGATGTTGAGGGCGAACAGGTCCGGGCGCGCCTGGTCGCCGATCACCAGGGCGTCGGCGAAGCCCGCGGTGACCACCAGCAGGGTCTTGGCGCCGGCCCGTTCCAGCAGGGCGTTGGTGGCGACGGTCGTGCCCATCTTGATCGCCTGGACCCGTGCGGCGGGGAAGGGTTCGCCGGGCGCGGCGCCCAGCACGCGGCGCATCGCCTCGACCGCGGCGTCGGCGTAGGCGGGCGAGGCCGAGAGCAGCTTGAGGGAGACTTCCTGGCCGTCGCCGGCGCGGGCGATCACGTCGGTGAAGGTGCCGCCGCGATCGATCCAGAAGCTCCAGAGCCTGTCCAAACTGTAACCTTTCGCGGGGGCGATCTGCATTGTCAGGACCGACGCCGGGCCTTACAGCTTGGATACTCCCATGAGCTTCTGGCGCAACATTGCTGGGCTCGCAGTCAAGAAGCCCGACGCGGGCGACTGCGCTGATTGTCCGGCCACCCGGCCGGGCGAGGATCCGGCCTTTTCCACCGCCGTCACCGCGCTGGGCGCGAAGCTGGCCAAGGCCGACGGCCGCGCCAGCATCGGCGAGTTCGACGCCTTCTCGCAGGTGTTCCAGCCCGACGCCGCCTCCGAGCGCAACATCCACCGCCTGTACGACCTGGCCCGCCAGACGACCCGCGGTTTCGAGAGCTATGCGCGCCGGCTGGCCAAGCGCTACGCCGGCTGTCCGACCCTGCTGGAGGACGTGCTCGACGGGCTGTTCCACATCGCCGCCGCCGACGGCGTGGTGACCCAGGACGAGCTTGAGTACCTGGAGCAGGTCTCGGACCTGTTCGGCTTCTCGCCGCTGGTGTTCCGCCGGCTGAAGGCCGTGCACCTGGGGATGGGCGCGGACGACCCGTACGGCGTGCTCGACGTGGCGCATGACGCCACCGACGCCGAGGTCCGGGCGGTCTGGAAGGCGGCCCTGTCCGAGGCGCATCCCGACCGGGCCCGCGCCCGCGGCCTGCCCAGCGAATTCATCGAGGTCGCCGAAGCCAAGTCGGCGGCGATCAACGCGGCGTTTGACGAAATCATGCGCGAACGCCGGGCGATGGCGCTCGAAGGGGCGGCATGATGCGGCCACTTTGTCGTGTTCCTTCCGGTTCTCGTTGACGTCGGGGATCGTCCGACCGAATTATCCGTTTAGCCGTAACAAGCGGCGCCCTTGAGGATGCTCATGGTTCGCGAATTCGCCAGGAAGCACGGGTCCACCCTTCGCGGTTTCGCCGCGGTCGGGGGAGCCCTGGCCACCGCCGCCGCCATCGCGGTCGGGGCGGTGCTCGCCGTCTTCTTTGCGGCCACGGTGGTGGTGATCGCGGTCATGGCCTCGGCGCTGCTGGCGCTCGCGGGGCTGGCCCTGCGCGCCAAGAAGGCCCGCGCCACCCGTCGCGACGACGGCGTCATCGAAGCGCGTCACCTGGGCGGCCACCACTGGGTGGCCTATGGCTGGAACGAGCGCCAGGGTCGCTAGGCCCCTCCCATGCTCCTAAGACCTTTCCGCCCCGGCGACGAAGTCGGGGTGATCGCGGTGCTGGACGACACCTTCGAGAGCACCTGGGGCCCGCAGTTGCGGCCTGAAATCCTGGCCAAACGCCGGCGCGAGCAGCCGGCCCGGGCCTATGTCGAGGCGATGGCCGAGGCCTTCGTGCTGGCGATCGAGGGCGAGCAGGTCCTGGGCATGGTCCATTGGGACGGGAACTTCGTCCACGCGTTGCACGTGATCGGCGCCGCCCAGGGCCAGGGTGTGGGGCGGGCGCTGCTGACCCACGCCGAACAGGCGATGGCGGCGGCGGGCCAGGCCGCGGCGCGGCTGGAGACCGACACCTTCAACACCCGCTCGCGGGCGTTCTACGCGGCGCTCGGCTATCGCGAGATCGACACCTATCCCGACCAGGAGTGGGAGAGCGGGCTGACGACCCTGCTGCTGGAGAAGCCGCTCGCCTGACCCTGCGTCGCCGCTTGCCGGAGCGCCGCGCCGCCTCTAGGTTCGCGTTCAAACAATCGTTGGGAGAAACGGCATGATCGGCGTGGTGGCGACCCTCAAGGTCCAGGACGGCAAGCAGGCGGAATTCGAGGCGATCTTCACCGATCTCTCCAAGCAGGTCCGCGCCAACGAGCCGGGCAACATCGCCTATCAGCTGACCAAGAGCCGCACCGACCCGACCGTCTACAAGGTGCTGGAGCTGTACAAGGACGAGGACGCCCTGAAGGCTCACGGCGGCACCGACTACTTCAAGGCCGCCGGCGCCAAGATGGGCCCCTGCCTGGGCGGCCGTCCCGACATCGAATATCTCGACGCGGTGGAGTAGGGATCATGGATCTCGAATTCTCGAAGGAAGACCTGGCGTTCCGTGACGAAGTCCGGGCCTTTATCGCCGAGGCCTTCGACGACGACATGCGCGCCCATGCGGCGCAGTCGAAGAACGCCCACATCGACAAGGCCGGCCAGATCCGCTGGCTGAAGCGGCTGAACGACAAGGGCTGGATCGCCCCCGACTGGCCCAAGGAATACGGCGGCACCGGCTGGAGCCACGCCCAGAAGTACATCTTCGACATGGAGATGGCGCTGGCCGGCGCGCCCTCGACCTCGAACATGGGGCTGAAGATGTGCGCCCCGGTGGTGATGGCGTTCGGGACCCCCGAACAGAAGGCCCAGCACCTGCCGAAAATCCTGTCGACCGACGCGTGGTGGTGCCAGGGCTACTCCGAGCCCGGCTCGGGGTCGGACCTCGCCTCGCTGTCCATGAAAGCTGAGAGGGACGGTGATCATTACGTCCTAAACGGTTCAAAAATTTGGACAACTTACGCCCAGTGGGCCGACTGGATGTTCTGCCTGGTGCGGACCTCGAACGAGGCGATCCGCCAGAAGGGCATCTCGTTCCTGTTGCTGGAGATGAACACCCCCGGCATCACCATCGTGCCGCTGCCGACCCTGGACGGCCCGCCCGAGGGCGACCAGGAGATCAACCAGGTGTTCTTCGAGAACGTCCGGGTGCCGATCGCCAACCGCATCGGCGAGGAAGGCCAGGGCTGGACCTACGCCAAGTATCTGCTGCAGTTCGAGCGCGGCAATCCGTACGCGGCGGGCCTGACCAACCAGCTGAACAAGGTCCGCAAGATCGCCAGCCTGGAGCCGTCGGACGGCGGCGGCCGGATGATCGACGATCCTGACTTCCGCAAGAAGCTCAGCGAGATGCAGATCAAGGTCGACGTGCTCAACGCCACCGAACTGCGGATGTTCTCGGCGCGGACCTCGGGCGAGGCGATGGGGGCGGCGTCCTCCATGCTGAAGCTGGAGGGCAGCCAGGCCCAGCAGGCGGTGACCGAACTGGCCCTGGAGGCGGCGGGGATCTACGCCCAGCCGTTCGTGCAGGACACCTGGGCCGAGATCCGCGGCGAGCGCAACGAGCCGCGGGCCGGGCCGGACTATGCGGCGACGCTGGCCCCGACCTACTTCAACTACCGCAAGACCTCGATCTATGCGGGGTCGAACGAGATCCAGCACAACATCATGGCCAAGATGGTGCTGGGCCTGTAGCGGGCGAACTCGGGAGGTTGCGGGGTAGCCGTAACCTGCTGAAAACATTTGAAAAGCCTGTTTCTCCTCGGTGCGCTAAGCTCCACCCAGTCACCCTTGTCTGCGACCTATTTGCGACCTAGCTAGCTGCCAGGTCGCAAATGGAGTGGACGTGGCAGCCATCAAACTCACGACGGCATTTTGCGAAAGCGCGAAGCCCGAAGCAGGGCGTCAGGTCGCTTTCACAGATCGAGATGTGAGGGGCTTAGAGCTCCGCGTTTCCGGCGAGGGCCGCAAGAGCTGGAGCTTCCGGTATCGCGTAAGAGGCGGCCGCGAGCGGCGTATGACGCTCGGAGTTTACTCTCGAGAGTTCGGGCTGTCGGCTGCGCGGGCCGAGGCGCGGAAAACCCAGGTCATGGTCGATGCGGGAAATGACCCCGCAGAGGCTCGCCGGATCGCAAAGGTGGAAGCGGAGACCGAACATCTGCGGACGTTCGGCGATCTCGCGCAGGCGTACTTTACCGCGACGGAGAAGGGGCGCTATCGCCCCAAAAAGGCGATCACGCTTCGCAATGAGCGCGCTGTGTATCGTGTGCACATCGAACGCCATCTCGGCCGCCTGCCGCTGGAGGCCGTGCAGCGGCGGACTGTGAAGATGGCGCTGGAACGGATGCTAGATGCTGGAGTGTCGTCTCAAGCGCTTAAAGCTCAGGCAATCATCAGACAGATGTTTGCGTACGCCGTTGATGAGGAGCGGCTCTCCAATAATCCGGCGGCCTCCCTCCGGCCTGTCGCTGCCCAGAACGCGCGCGGCCGTATCTACAGCGACGGTGAACTCCGTAGCATTTGGGCGGGCGTCTCGGCGCCCAGCGCCCTTTGCATGCCTGCGCACATCGCGGCTCGCCGGCGTGACGGAGACCGCGTGGCCATCGGTCCTGCAATGCAAATGGCGCTTAAGTTGACGTTCCTGCTCCTGCAGAGACGCTGCGAGGTGCTCGGCATGACCATCGACGAGTTGGACCTTGAGCACGGGGTCTGGACCATTCCCGCAGAGCGGATGAAGAACAAGCGGGCCCATGCGGTGCCGTTGTCCGCCCTCGCCATCGACATGATCGAAGCCGCTATCGAGCTCAATGAGGGCTTGGCGACACGGCAGGTGTTTCCAGGTCGCGCCGACGCGCTGAAGCCGATGCATGGGTCCTCGATGAACCATGCGCTCGGGCAGGTGTTGGCAGCGTGCCACATCGAGAACGGCACAATCCATGACATTCGGCGGACCGGCTCCACAATCATGACCAGCGAGCGGCTACGGATTTCGCCGTTCATCCGCAGTAAGGTCTTAGGCCACTACGACACTGGCGGAGGCGCGCAAGTCACTGCCATGCACTACGACGCAAACTCCTACCTTTCCGAAAAGCGGGAGGCGCTGGAGCGTTGGCAAACACTCTTCCTAGAGATCGTTTCTAGCGAACCTACATCGGCCGGTGAGTGAGGTGGCGCGTACTTCCGGAAGAGACATTGTGTTCAGCAGACTTGGGAGTGCCTGGATCGACTTCACGGAGCGGTCAGCCCTGTTCGCAACGACATGGATGCTGGTCGGCGCCGCGCCCTTCGCAGCACTGGTAGGGCTCCTGTCCAGCGTCCCCACGAACGCGCGCTGAGGCTGCGGCCCCTAGCGTGCCTAACCGCGGCTGTGCTGGATCGCCGCGATAGCTCGATGGCCCTGGCGATGTCGCCAGCGACGATGATTGTGGACGGTGTGCAGATGGTGGACCTTGAGCATCTGGCCGACGTTCCCGACGTCAAGCTCGGTGCTTTGCGGCTGTCGGTGACGTTGCCGCTTCAGGCCACGATTGGCGATTCCGGCGCCAAGACCGTGCAGGCCCGCGGCCAGTAGTTCACCTTCCGCTGGCATCTGCGAATGCGGTGAGGGCGGCCTAGCCGGGGGCGACGCCTTCCTGAATGGATTCGCCGGGCTGCATTCCCGCCGGACAGGGGCCAACGAAGAGGCTCTCGACGAGGACTTCGGCGGTGGGCATGGCCTGGCCGTCGGGGCCCGTCATCCGGGTGGTTGTCGCCATGACGACACGTTTTGCGTCACCTGTGATCTTCCCGGAAATGAGGGTCCGCACCCCCTGGGCCTCGCAAGCCAGATCGTAGGAGAAGCCCCCTGGGACCGCGCGACGGCGCGGGACGCCGCACCCCAGCTCAGCAGGCGCGGTGTCAGGGCCCATCCGTTCGAGCGTCCGGGCGCCCGCATCGACACAGGCGCGATTGGCGCCGAACGCCTGTCTGCCGTTGACGCTTGTTGTGGTCCTCCACAGGCCAGGGGTTGCGAACATCGGCCCGTCCAGTGTGGGCCCGGTGCCTGTCTTCAGCGACGGCGCACCGCCCGAAGCGTCATCGCGGCCCGAACAGGCGGCGAGGGCCAGAAGAGGCATGATGAAGA
This sequence comes from Phenylobacterium sp., assembly GCA_017991675.1. Taxonomy (GTDB): domain Bacteria; phylum Pseudomonadota; class Alphaproteobacteria; order Caulobacterales; family Caulobacteraceae; genus Phenylobacterium. The sequence goes on from JAGOQB010000021.1 coordinate 14,396, forward strand.
GCAACGGGCGCATGCGCATGGCTGACCTGAGGGGTGAAGGGGGGGCGCCTAGGGCGCACGGTCAAGGATCGCGCCGTTCAGATGAATGGACCTCGGCGCGGCGCTCGGCGTAAGACCTGGTCCGACGGCGAGCATGATGTAGGCCCGTGGCCCCTTGTCGTAGATGAGTTCGAGGGTTCCCTGCCGGATCGCGTAGGCGCCTTGCCCACGATCCACGGTCTTGGAGGAACGGCTCGCCGCGTCCCGTCCGAGCTCGGCCCAGGCCAGGTAGCGCAGGAGTCCAGTCTCTCGAAAACGGCCAGCCTGATCGAAACTGATTTCCACGATCGGGGCCGACGCGGACGGATCGAACACGCCCCAGGCGCCGGAGAGGCGCATGCCATCCATCAGGTGCATCCTGCGGTAGCCTTGGGAGCCGTTGGGTTTGCGAAGCACTCCTTCGCCGTCGATGCTAAAGACCGTGTCGGCGCCGGAGGTCGTATTGCGGAAGACGACTTGCCCGGCCCGTTGGCTGTAGGTCCCGCACTCGGCGAACCGGCACTCGTAGGTCCAGTCCAAGGGACGGCCGAGCCCTTCTGTTGGGAGGCCGCGGAGGGCCCTGCCGTCCGGGAGGAAGGTGTAGTAGTCCGCCTTGACCTTGTTGTTCAGCTGATCGGCGCGGAAGCCGTAGTAGACGCCGTTTAGCGCCCAGGCGTCGTTCACTGAAAACAGAACGCCAATGGCCGCGAGGGCCGCCGCAGGAATTCGCTGCTTCATGTGCCTGACCTCCGGCGCGCGGCTAGGCCGCGCACCCCTTGGCCTTGGCTTGTGACCGTAGCTCTTTCAGGCGCTTGCAGCCCCCGCCTGCATCGGCGGCCGGCGGCCGGCGGCTGAGCGGCGTCCAGCGCCGAGTAGGCCGCTGCCTGCGTGCGATCCAAAGCTCGGTTGGCCGTGGATTGCACCACCGCGTTGTCGCTGACGGTCATGTAGGGCGTCGCTGCAATAACGCTGCCGGCCATCCCGAGAAAGATGCCCTTCGCCCGGCGCTCGCGCGCGGCGGCGAGACGCGCCTCCGTATCCTGGATGTCCCGCACCATGACCGCGCATTTGGGGTCTGCGGCTCCGGACGCAACAGGCGCCATCGCCGCGCTCATCAGAGCGATCGCCAAGAGTAGTCGCATCTCGGTGTCCCTGTGGATCTGCATGGGCCAAGCCCCCACAGCGCCCTGGTAACAAGGGAGATCATGGGACGGTTCATCCGGATGGAGGAGACCTGCGCCAGCGAAGGAGAAGCCGCCGCCGGCCTAACGCTGCGGCTGCGACTTGCCCGCTGGCGGCGCACGCCCCTCCATGGCCGCCTTCGCTTCCTCCCAGGGGATGTAGTTTTCCGCATCCCGGACGAACCGAAAGTCGAGGGGAGATTTCGCGTCGATCTCATCCCAACCCCGTAGGCCCGCCGCCTCTGTCGTGAGGTCAAGCGGGTAGGCTTTGGACTGCTGCACGCCGGCCTCGTCCGTAAACGGAGCGACCAGTTCGAAGGAATTTGCGCCGGTACGTCGGAGCCGGCCGCTCACGCCTCGGCTCGGCTCCGACTGGCGTGACAGACGCGGCTCAGATTCGTATCGGCTCCAGAGGGTCAGCTCCCAGCGACGCGGGCCCATGCCGTCGCTCTCGCCCACGCTCAGTTCGGCATGGTCGATGATTATGCTGTCCCCCTCACCCTGCGGAACGGTGATTGGCGTGTTCGTCGCCCAGTAGTCGCATCCGAGCGCCGGATAGGGCCTGTTCGGGACCAGCGGCCGGCAAATGCTGCGCCCCTCGCTCTTGGATGAAGAGATCATCTCAGCAAGGTCGCGGAGATGCTCAAGCAACTGGCGGTCCAGCGAGACCAACTCGCGCCGGATTTGCGCCTGAGTTTCCGGATCCGACGCCTCGTCAAGGCGACCGAGCAGATCTTCCAGTGACGAGCTCAGGTCCTCCAGCCTGGCCTCGCCAACATCGCGCGCGTCGTTGACGATCACCTCGCCGGTGCTGTCGACGATGATCGTGGTCCACTCGCCTGCGCCGGACGCCATGTTCTGACTTCCTTGAGCATGGGCTTGGCTGAAGGCGCGCGCGGCCTTGCCGCCCTGGCCTGCGGCGTCGAGCTTGCGCGACATCTCCTGATCGCGAGCCGCCCGCGCCTCCTGGCGCGCCAGCCAATCTTGTAGCGGCTGGCTGACCGCGGACGCCTTTGGATCGCTGGGCGGCACGGGGCGTGCCTCAGCGTCAACCCAGGCCTGATCCTGCTTGGCCCAGGCCTCGCTATTGCGCTGCATGTCCTGAAAGAACTGTGTGAGGTTGGCGTCGAGTTCACCCGTGGCGATCATGTCCTTGGCGAACTGGGCCGCTGAGCGATGGCGCGCCGCCGAGTGACTCATGAGCTCTCCGATCGACGCCGGCTGTTGCTGCGCCGAGGCCGCCCTCGGCGCAAAGGTAGACAGAGCCGCAGCGAGGAAGAGGGCGACCGCTGCCCCGCGGCAGGATCGCAAGCGCCGGTCCGCGTTCGACCTGGCCGGGAAAGTGGATGTCATGCGCATCGGCTCGCCAAGCGGTCAGGGAGGTGAAGAACCCGGCGTCACCAGCGGGACCAGATAGTCCAGGTCGCCTGCGCTCGGGGGGGCGACCAGCGGAGCCACGAAGTCCAGATCGCCAGCGTTCGCCGTCGCCGCGGAAGGGGCCCCCTCGCTGCTCGGTCCCGGCGGCTCGACGAGTGGAACGAGATAGTCCAGATCGCCGGCGTTCGGCGGCGCAGTAAGCGGAACCAGATAGTCCAGGTCTCCCGCGTTCGGAGGCGCAGACGGAGGAGCGGCGCCAGCGTTGGACCGCGGTGGCGTCAGCGGGACAATGTAGTCGAGGTCTCCGGCGTTCGGGGACGGGGTCGGGGTCACCCCCAGCGCCTTCATCCGGGCCTTCGCGCGTGCGATGCCGACGGTCCCAAAGTGTCGATTGATTTCCTCGCCCGGCGCCTGGCAACTCGCGTCGATCTGCTCGTACTGAGCCGACTTGGCGTCCAGGAGCGGCCAATAGCGGCGACAGCTGTCGGAGCCTTTGGTCTTTGCGACGCAGTCCGAGTGCTCCGCCGAGATCGCCTCGCGCTCGGCCACCACGCGTTCGAGATTCCTGGCGCACTCTTCCAGGCTGAGAATATTCGACATCACGGCCTCAGGACGCGCTTCACGGCCGCCGCCAACCTCGTCCGCGGCACGATCGAATTCCTGGTCAAGCGTGCTGAGTTCCGCTTCCTGCGCCTGCAGCTCCTTTTTGGCTTGATCGAATAGTTGCTGCTCGTAGGCCCGTTGCCGTCGCATCAAGTCCTCGAATCCGGCCTCGAGCACGTCGCTTTGGTCGTTGACGATGACCTCGCCGGTGCTGTCGATCACGACATCGGTGGACTGCTGGGACTGCGCCGTCGTCGCCGGAAGCAATACCGTCGTCAGACAGAGGAGCGCGGCCAACCGCCGAGCCCCCTGCGAATGAGGAACCTTCGCGCAGGTCATCGACCAACCATCGCCTTCATGCGCGCGTGGTCGATGCTGGCCCACACAGACGCGCGCAGGTCCCACGAACGGTCGCTCTCGATGCTGTGCCGCGGCGGGTTGTTGAGCGCAATAAGCTGGATGACATCAGGACGCCGGCGGTCGAAGTAGCGGTCATCGAGTTCGACGACGACGCGTTCCGGCGGGCAGTCGGCCTCGGCGTCGATGACGATGTTCTCCAGCTTGTCGGGGGACAAATTGGGGTCCTTTGAACAAGCCGGCGCCTGGCGTTGGGCCAGCGTCCAGGACGACAGCCGCTGCCGGTACAGTTCGCCGATCGGACCGCCGTCGGACTCTCCACCCGCCGTGAGCTCGTTGAGCTGGTGGCGCGCGTAGCGCTCGGTGCTGACCGGTTTGAAAGGGCCGCTCCGCGGTTCGAACAGAATGATCGCGTCCCCCTGGAGCTCCATGAAGTCCGGACCCTGCCGTTTGATCGGCAGGACGAACCAGTCGCGCGGCTTGCCTTCGGGCGCAGACACGTGAGCGCTCGGCAAGATCGGCGACAGCGAATTGAGCGCGATCTCTACGCCCATTTCCGTATTCTTTTCGCACCGGCCGGGCGTCACGACCTCCGGCGTATGCACGCTGACCGTCCCCATCAGCATTGGCTCGATGTCGTTACGCTGAAGCCAGCTCTCCAGCCGACTGCAGGCCGGATAGGCGGGGGCGCTTACAGCGGGCGTCGCCGCCATTAGAGCAAAGAGGCCATCCAATTTCGTGCGAAAGCTGGCGACTTGCGCAGGCGGATGTCCGCGCAGGCTTACTGTCGTCTCCTGCAAGGTCTCAAAACGTCCGTCGGCGCCCGACTTCACCAGACGCCGGTTGTCTTCCTGGCCCGCTGCAGGGGTAACGATTGCCGCTAGCAGAGCGGCCAGGGCCGCGCAGGCAGGTCGTCGCAGTGTCATAGGCGCTCTCTGTCGATGCTGGGCGTCGAGACGTTCGACGCGAGCGTCCTCCTAGGCTCCGCTCAATCTGCCGGCCTCCCCCGATCGAATGACGCCCCAGCGGCGATTCCGAGCTCGGCTGGTTGGTGCGGCTCGCGCCGTCGTCTCTTGGGGTCGTTACATTGCCAAGATCCATGACTTCGGTGCTGGCCCTCGCCTCACTGCTCGCCTGCTCGAAGCCGGAGGGCGCGCCGCCAACGCCGCCAACGCCGCCAACGCCCGGCCCGCAAAGGCTGGCGGGCCGGGAAATCACCCCTGGCCTGTGGGAGACGAGGATCTTTCGCTTTGATCAATCATCACCACAGCGCTCGCAATCGTGCATCGCGGTCCGATCGGAGTTCGAAGTTTTCGACGAACTGCTCGGGATCAAGGACTGCAAGATCGAGAGGCGTGCCCGATCCGGCGGCTTCTCTTTCGAAGCCCGCTGTGACTTGAGGGGCGAGAAGCGGACGGCCCTGGGCCATGCCTTCATCGCCTCAGACTACGTCACGATAAGAGTCACATCCGCCAGCGAGGCAGGTCCGCCGCTGCATCGGCAGATTGAAAGTCGCAGAGTCGGCGATTGCCCTCCCGGGACCGCTCAATACGATCCATAGGGGCGCTACTTCAGTCGGATGAGGAGCGGGCCGGCCCACCCGGGTAGTCCGATCCTGGCCCGCACTTTGCGGGTGTGGAGCAGGACCAACCAATGCTGAGAATACTGAGCATCGCCGCCGTGAGCTTGGCGGCAAGCGCGGCGCACGCTGTCGCGCCTCCCGCCAACATCTACGAATTCAGCGGGTCGCTGGCCGAGCAGAGCGGCGGACCGGCGATGACGATCGGGGCCGGATCGAGCTGGAGCGGCGCCGGGGCTGAGCAGGGTCTGCACTTTGCCGCAGATCAGGGCCCAACGCTGGCCGGCGGGCTTTCAAACGGGGAGATGTACTCCCTCGAGGCCTACTTCTCCTTCGACGACGTGACGCAATATCGGCGGGTGGTCGACTTCAAGGACGGTTCGGACTCGGGCCTATACCTGCATCTTGGCGATCTGAGATTCTGGGGTGTCGCCGATGCTCTTCACAACAGCGACTTCACGCCGGACGAGATGATCCACATGGTCTTGACGCGTGACGCCAGCCAGGTGTTTCGCGCCTATCTCTCGGGCCAGGAGGTGTTCAGTTTCGATGACTCGACCCGGAAACTGGCCAGCTTCACGGGCACGAACAACATTGCGCGCTTCTTCCAGGACGACGGGGCGGAGGCCTCCAGCGGCTTCGTGGATTTCATCCGCACTTACGACCGGGTCTTGAGCCCGACCGAGGTGAGCCAGCTGTACGGTGCGGGAACGCCGCTGCGCGACTTCACGTCTGCGGTGCCGGAGCCTGGGACCTGGGCGTTGATGATCTCCGGCTTCGGACTGATCGGCGCAGCGCTTCGTCGGCGTCGCAGCGACTTCGGCGACGCCCCCGCCATAGGTTGATCTGCCTCAGCCTGCCGGCGCAGCGGTCTTCTCGCGCTACGCCCGCAAAGGTCCATGCACGCGTGGGCCTTTGCTGGGACGTAGTTGGTCGCAACAGATTCGATTTCACGCTCATTTCACCCTCCGCCCCACGGGGTCGGCACGCCGCGACGCGTAGTTCAGCCGCGCGGCATGCCGGTGGCCGTCTGAGATGCCGGCTGTTTTCGAGGGACGTGTCATGTCTGCAGCCACGATGACCAATGCGCCGAGGCTTTCGGGATCTGAGAAGAGGGGCGTGCCGACGGACGTGCTCGTCAAGGCATTGTCTCAGGCGCTTGATCACGTCAGCGTCACCTTGCTCCTTGTCGACGAGGACGGCGGACTGCTTTTCGCCAATGCGCGGGGCCAGTCGCTGCTTGCCGACGACCTGGCGGTTTGGGGCGGTCGCCTTGCGGCAGCCTACACGACCGGCACGCGCGCGTTGCGTGCGGCTATCAGCGCGGCGGCGGGGCCACGCCGTCTCACCACGACCATTGCGCTCGAGAGTCAGCACGATGTCTTGCGGCTCATGGCGATCCCTCTAAGCAAGACCGTCGAGCCCGGTCCAACGCCGGTCATGCTGATCGCCTGCCACCAGGAGGCGACGATCGAGGCCGCGCGGCTAGGTCAAGCTTTCGACCTGACGCCGGCGGAGGCGCGTCTCTTGAGCGCCCTTGTAGGCGGCGAGCGGATCGCCGCCTACGCGCGCCGGACGGGGGTCAGCGTCAACACGGCCAAAACGCATCTTCGGCAATTGTTCTCCAAGACCGGCGAACAGCGCCAGGCAGGGCTGATCCGGCTGGCGCTGACCGACCCGATTCTCAGGCTCGTCGCGGCGCCACAGCACTGAGCTCGAGGCGAAGAACTTCCCGGCAGGTCGGATTTTGTCAGTATAACGGCCTAGCTGAGGTGATTTGTGAGGCGGCGTGGGGGCTTGGCGACTTAACCTGCTTGGGAAATGCGAGCTGATCGCGCCTACCGGCGCGCTCGTGAGTTTGCCGACACGCAAGTCGCTGGCCTTGGTCGCCTATCTCGCCCGGCAGCCGGGTAGACGCGCTTCGCGCGATCGGCTCTCGGCGATGTTCTGGCCGGAAAGCTCGACCGTTCAGGCCCGCCTCAGTCTGCGAAAGGCGCTCTCCACGATCCGCCAGATCGACGACATGGCCCTGATCGAGAACGAGGGCGAGGTCGTGAGGATCCCGGATGGCGCTCTGCGGACTGATCTGGACGACTTCATGGCTGCCGACGATCAGCAGCTCCAGGCACTCGTCGATTTATACCCTGGCCCGTTCCTTCAAGACTTCACGGTTCGCGGCGCGCCTGACTTCGACGATTGGGTTGCGCGCGAGCGTCAGGACCTGCAACAGCGAGCCGTAGCGCGGATCGTCGGCAATCTTGACCAAAGCCTTGCCGCTGGCAGCCCGCCCGATGCCGTCGCGGCGGCGGCCTTGGCCCTCCTGGGACTGGATCCGCTGAATGAGCGGGCGCACCGCGTCATCATGCGCGTTCACCAGCGCCAGGGCCGGCCGTCCGCGGCGCTCCAACAGCACCGGGCCCTCGCCGAGAGACTGGAACGCGAACTCGGTGTTCGGCCTGAGGCCGAAACAGAACAACTGTATCGAGAGATACGGGCCGGCAGAGCGGCCGGCGCCATCAAGAGCACTCCCGCGCCTTTGGCCGAATCCATCTCGCCCGCCGCACCCATGCCGGAACATCGCCCGAGTCGTCGGTTCGTCTGGGGAGCGCTGGGCGTGCTCCTGGCGGCAGGTTTCGCGGTCGCCGGTCTAACGATCAGCCGCGCTTCACCAAAAGCCCCGGAACTTGGGGCGATACGCACGGTCACCTCTACGCGGTCGGAGTTTCTGCGCCCATCGCTCGCTCCGACTGGGGCCTTCGTGGTCTACAGCTCTCGGCGGCTGACGCCCGGCAACGCGGACCTCTATCTCCAGAGCGTGCAGGGGGCGCCTCCTGTTCGGCTGACGACCCATCCAGCGGTCGACGACAATCCCGCCTGGTCCCCGGACGGCGCTTCAATCGCCTTTACCCGGCGTGTAGGAGGCGGCGCATCACCTTGCCAGATCGTCATTCTCGCCATCGCAACCCGCAGTGAGAAGCTGGTAGGCGACTGCCCTGGCGTTGCGGCGACGCGCCTTGCATGGTCCCCTGATCTCACCTCGATCTATCTCAGCGGCGAGCAGTCGCTCGGGCATCCCCGCAGCCTCTATAGGCTCGACGTGGCGAACGGTCGGGCGACGAAGCTTACAACCAGCCAGACCGGAACGTGGGGAGATGACGAGCCGGTCGTGTCCCCCGACGGGCGGCATGTCGCCTTCCTGCGCCGAGCGACCTGGACCGCGGCCAATGTCTTCGTGCTCGATCTTTCGACCGGGCGAACTCGAGCTCTCACCCACGACGCCGAGCGAATTTGGGGACTGGCGTGGGAACGCAGCGGCAAGGGCGTGCTCTTTTCGTCAAACCGGCGCGGCGACACCGGCCTTTGGTGGGCGCCCCTTAAAGGCCAAGGAAGGCCACAACGGCTCTCCAGTGGACTGCTGGATTTTCGTGCCCTTTCGAATGCGACCAAGGGCGATCGCATGGCCTTCGAGGCGCTTCGCGATCGAAGCGTGATCCTGGCTTCTCCTGCGCCAACGACGGGTGCGATGCTGGCCGCAATTGCGCCCCCCGGCGCCCGGCAATCCGACTGGTTTCCGGCCGCCGCCCGCGATGGAACCCTCGTCTTCGCTTCCGACCGATCCGGCGCCGAACAACTTTGGACATCTCGGGACGGGGTCGTGCGCCAGCTTACAGACTTGTCGGCCATGTCCGTTGGCGAACCCCGCTTTTCACCTGACGGAAGTCGCGTCGCATTTGTCGTCACGCGCTCCGGGCAGGCGGACATATTGGTGATTGGGCGCGAAGGTGGTCCCGCGACTTCGCTGACCGACGATGCTGCCGAAGACGCTTCTCCAGTTTGGTCGCCGGACGGCCGCACCCTCTACTTCGCATCCCGCCGTTCCGGCTCATGGCGCATCTGGCGCGCGCCTGCCGATGGATCAGCCCCTGCCGAAGCTGTCACCGGAGACGGCCCAAGAGCCTTACGATTGAGCGGCGATGGACGAGCCATTTACGTCGTGGTCGATGGGCAGCCCGGAATCCGACGGGCCGTGCTTTCCGCCGGCCGCGCCACTGGACCTTGGGTGCTCGTCGAAAAAGAGACGGCGCCCGCCGACTGGCTCAACTGGGACGTCGTCGGATCCGACGTCTTCTATATCCGCCGATCAGCCGACGGTGTGTCGGGCGAGATCCGTCGCCGCGCCTTCGACAAGGCTGCCGATGTGAGGCTGGCCGACGCCTCGGGCCTTCTTCAACTTGCGAGCTTCGCGGTACGCCCATCCGGTGAACTCCTGCTGACTCAGAGAGAAATCGAAACGCATCTGATGGTGACTGAGGTCTCCCGCAGATAAGCCGGTCGGCAGCTGTCGAGATGCGGCCTCTCCACGTCCACGGCGGCAGGGAATCCGAACGGCGCGCGCGGCCAGATCGAAGGCAGCATCAACGATGGCCTGTCGGCGGCGCTGGACCAGGCGATTACGGTGAGCGATGGCTAGGTCGAGCAACTTCAACGACTACGAGATGCTGCGGATCGACGGCTCGGCCCGGCGTATCGAGGTGAGCTTCATCGAGTTCCGTAAGCCTTCCACCGGCCTCGATGAGCCGGCCGTGCTGCCGCTGGCGCCGGCCCTGGCCAATGCGATCTTCACCGCCACAGGCGTGCGTACGCGCAAGACGCCGATACCGCCCGACCAGGGGCCGGTACTTGCCGCAAGGAGCGCTTTCCGGTCGTCATAGCGCAGTCTGACGTCTGCGCGCGTTACCGTTCCCGATCCCCCAACTCTTCCACGCGTTTCGCGCGATCCAACGTCCGCTGCGGTGTCGCCAGATCCATCGCGGCGATCTTTGGGTTCTGTCGGCTGATCGCGCTACCCAGGGCTTCGCGGTCGTTCGTGAAAATGCGCGCCTCGCTGCGGGCTCGTGAGATCGCGACGTAGTACACGTCCTTGGCGGTCGTTCGGCTTGTCGTGGTCGCTTCGATGAAGACGCGATCGGTGGTCAGGCCCTGGCTGCTGTGCACGGTGGTCGCATAGGCGTGGTCCAGGTGCAGGGGGCGGCTTGCGTCCATATGGATAGTGCGAACGCCATCGGTGAGGACGATGGTCGAGCGAACCTGGAAGGCCACTCGAAGTCGGTCGCCGTTTGCTAGGTCCAACGCTGCGTCATTACGGGTGACGCGGACGAGATCACCCTTAGAGAGTTCTGCTCGCTCGGTCTGATAGACCGAGAGATTGCTGCATTTGTACGGGCTGAACTCGACGGCTGCGCCGTCATGAGCTCGAACGGTCAAATGATTGCCGGGGCCATTCTCTTCGACCGTGTAAAGGGCGCCGCGGACAAGCCCTGCCGAAGGATAGTCGCGTTCCGGCTGGATCGTGTCGCCGACATCATAGTTGCGCGAGTACCGACGCTGCTCCTGGGTGGTGTCCCGACGGACGAGAAAGGATGCCTGATTGCCTTCGCCCGCGGTGCCGATCGCCTCGCGCACCAAGGCGTTGATTTCCCGCCGCGCTTCATTGGTCCCAGCGACGATCAGAGTTCGCTCTCGATCCCACGTCGTCAGCTTAGCGTAGGACTGCGCGATTGCGGTTCGCCGCTCCGTGTCGTCCGCTAGCTCCACAATATTGCGGACCTTCGCCAGGGAGGGCGCCGCGCGGCCTTTTGCGGCGAGTTGGACCGCCTCGCGGAGCCCTGGGTCGGTCTGGCGCTGGATCTCCGCCATCTCGGTCGTCGCCATGCCATTGCGGATCAGCTGGTCGAAGGGGCGGCCGGCCTCGATGGCTTTCGTCTGGGCGCGATCGCCGATGAGCACGACACGCGCTCCTGCGCTTTCTGCGGCTTGCAGCAGCTTGGCCATCTGGCGGGCGGGTACGACCCCGGCCTCATCGATCACCAGGACGCTCTTTGGGCCAAGCGGTTGTTCCTTCGCACGGAGGAAGGAGGCCACGGTGTTGGCGGAGACGGCGAGGTCGCGCAACGCTTTGGCCTGGCCGGCGTAAGGAGCCAGGGCCCGCACCGTGTATCCCTGCGCCTCGATCTTCTCGATGGCGAAGCGAAGCATGTGGCTTTTGCCGGTGCCGGCGAACCCCTCGATCCCGACCACGCGGTTGCTGGAAGAGAGCATCATCGTGGCAGCGGATCGCTGTCCGTTGTTCAGAGGCCGGTCAGCGCCTCGGCGACTGCTTCGGTGCGATCATAGGTTTGTGTGGGGCGGTCCGAAGTCCGTTCGAAGCGAATGCCCAGTTCGGCCGCTCGGTGCTCCCACTCGCCGAACATGCGAGCCCGATCGACCAGGCGAGGCTTCTCCCCCCGCGTCTGCATGGTGGCCAGTTGCTTCTGAGCAGCCGTCGCGGTGTCACGCGTGAGGCCCATTTCGGCTAGGCGGCGCTCGATCTCCTCGCTTCGGCGACTGAAGGCTTCTATCTGCCGCCGGCTCATAGCGGCGAGTTCGAACGTCCCGTCCTTGCCGTATCTCAGCGCGTATCCCTGCTGCTCAAGGATGCGCGCGAGTTCGGTTCGATAGAGGACGCCAAGGTATCGGGTGCGAGCGATGATCTCGTCGTTCTTCAGCGCGCGCCATTCGCCGTCTGCCCGGCGCGTTAGGTTCATGACGATGGAGTGCGTGTGCAGTTCCGGGTCCTGCGCTCGCGTTGTTTCATGGCGGAACTTTGCGATAACCAAGTTGCCGGTGCGTTCGATCCGGGTAACGCCAGCGGCCTTCTTTCGAGCCTGGGCCAGCGCCTCTACGTGTCCCAGCACTCGCTCGACCGCAGTTTCGTGAGCCGCGATGAGGGCGGCGTCCCTGCCGACCAGTGCTTGGATCGACACGCTCTTAGGGGCGGAGAATGTCAGATCAACGCCGATGCGCGACTTGCTGTCGTCGCGAGTGGAGGTCCGGACCGGTGCGCCGCCCGGATCAATTTTGCCAGCTAGCAGCTCTCTAAATCGCAGACTGTCCACCGAGCCGGTAAGGCCGAGCATTTCAGCGCCTCGGCCCTGCCAGGTCTGTGCCTCGCCTTCCTTTGCATAGTAGTCGTCCGCGCCGTCGCCATAGTAGCTGGCGACGTCGCCAACATCCTGCCGCGTGAGGATCTTGTGGCTGAGCACCGTGTGCTAGCTCCGACGAGGAGCGTCACTCCAGGCCGGCAGTGACATTTGCCTTAGCTGCAGCTGAACATATCGGCGCTTGGCATCAGGGGTGGTCTCTCTCAGCGTGAGCAGGATTTCGGCGAGCATCGCCTCGATCTCGACGGGAAAGGCCTCAGGCGACTCTTCCGGTTGAGGCGCACGCTTCTCGTCGACGGCCAAGGCGAGCCGCAGGCTCGTGATCGAGGCGAGGGTGGCCGCCGTTTGGTCTAGTCGCTCTCGAATGAGTTCGGAGAGGGGGATGCCGCGCGAGGCCGCAATCGCTTCGAGTTCGGTGCGCTTTTGAGGCTCAAGGCGGAGTTGAATGGGGTCTGAGAAACGCATGGGCTCCGGGAGTGCTGCTGGTAGTGCGGGAGGCCCTTATCGGGCTTGGCTTTGCTGGGCGCGCGTAGACTGTGCCGTAGTGTGGCGCCCTTAGGTGCGGCCTAGAAAGGCATGTAAATTCAATTGGATGCGTGCACCCGAGAGGTGCGTATGGTGTATCAGCGCCTTAAGGGCGCAGAGGGTCTCTATTTCCTTGAGAGGGCAGTGCATTCGGCTGTTGTGACATCTCACCGTGGCCGGAAATCGCAAGGCTGGTGAGCGAGTGAGGGGCGGAGACAAGGAGGAGACAAGGAGGAGACAAGGAGGAGACAAGGAGGAGACAAGAAGGAGACAGGGAAGTGCAGGGCGGAGACAGGAAGGAGACAAAGAGGAGACAAGAGGGGATCAAACTGCTCGAGGGCAGGGGGAAACCTGGGCGTCGGCGCTGGGCGCAATTCAGGTGTGGACCTCGGCCATGGAGCCCGTGGTGCCGAGGGCGGCAGCGCCTATGGCGGGGCGACGGTTGCGCTGCGGTGTCGGGCTCCTCCCGCTCACCGCTGGCGCATAGTCGGGCTAGACTGCGCGGCGCACCTCAAGCCAGGCGATGACGTCCGACTCCAGCCAAGCCACTCGGCCGGGGGATACTTGAATGGGGCGTGGAGCTTTTCCTGCCCGGATCAGCCGCCACCACGTGGTGCGCGAAACGCTGATCATAGGCTGCAGCTTTCGCCAGGACAGCAGCTGGAACTTCGTGGAGCTCATACAGAACCTTTTTCATGACGCCTGTCTGGGGCGGGGCTCGCCAATTGCGAGTAAGGTTAAGTATGCGAACAAAACGGGAATTCTAAGCGGAAAGTCACTAATGGCTGTTGCGTTATAGGTACCCCTCCGGTGAGGGCCGCCTTCCGGTGCTAAGGGCATAGCTGCACTGCTAACAGCGTCGTTAGGAGCGGTGTTAGCAGCAGGCATGTCGTATTCGACGTTGATCACGGGGCCGGAGCGCCGTC
>JAGOQB010000022.1 GCA_017991675.1 Phenylobacterium sp.
AGACGTCGCCGCCGGCGCAGGGCCCCATGATCACGCTGATCTGCGGGATCACCCCCGAGGCCAGGGTGTTCTGCAGGAAGATGTCGGCATAGCCGGCCAGGCCGTCGACCCCCTCCTGGATCCGCGCCCCGCCGGCGTCGAACAGGCCGATGATCGGGGCGCCGACCTTCAGCGCCTGTTCCTGCACCTTGACGATCTTGCGGGCGTGGGCGTTCGACAGGCTGCCGCCGAACACCGTGAAGTCCTTGGAGAACACGAACACCAGCCGGCCGTTGATCTTGCCCCAGCCGGTCACCACCCCGTCGCCGGGCACCTTGTTGTCGGCCATCCCGAAGTCCACCGCCCGGTGCTCGACGAACATGTCGAACTCCTCGAACGAGCCCTCGTCCAGCAACAGCTCCAGCCGCTCGCGCGCGGTCAGCTTGCCCTTGCCGTGCTGGCTGGCGATCCGCCGCTCGCCCCCGCCCAGACGCGCCTCGCCGCGGCGTTTCTCAAGCTCGTCAAGGATGTGCTTCACGCATCGGCCTCCCACGCCAAGCTTCAAGGCGTAGTCGGACGATCCGGCGCTGGCAACCGCGCAGGCCGTCTTATGCCAGAGCCTTGAACCAGCTCTCGAGCATGCGCGCTTCCTCCAGCAGGCGCGCCGTACGCTCGGCCGCCTCCTCGTCCACGCCCCACTTCTCTTCCTGGTAGGCCTCGTCGATCCGCGACAGGGTCCAGGCCTCCTCGCCCGTCAGCCAGCCGCGCTGCAGCGACAGCGCCAGCACCGCCGAGCCGAACAGCGGCGTGCCGAACGCCACCCCGGTCAGGGCGAAATCGTCGAGGTCCAGGGCCAGCGCCTTGACCTTGTCCAGGGTCTCCTCCGGCTGCTCGGTGTGGACGATCCCGGTGGCGCGGCGGAACACCAGGGCCAGCTCGTGCTCGGCCCGGCGCAGCACCGGCTCCCAGCCGGCGACCTGCCGGTCGTAGAGGCTGTTGCCGCTCTCCGAGAAATAGCAGAGCAGGTCCGAGGCCGCGTACTGGGCGATCTGGCTGGCGGTCGCATCGCGCGCCTGCGGGATCGCCTCGGTGGCGGTGAAGGCCAGACGCGTGATGTGCATCGAAGCGATCTCGATGTGCTTGCCCTGCGCGTCCCATTCGGCGGCGACCATTTCGGCCAGGGCCTTGGTCGGGACCGACAGCTTGCCGCCCTTCGGCGAGCGGACGTTGCGGCCGTCCAGCTTGACCGAGAAGGCGCCGTCCTCGGCGACCACCGAGACGTCCTTGTAGAAACGTTTGGGCTTCTCGCCCGGCTCTTTGAAGCCCTTCTGCACGCGCATCTCCTTAGCTCACGGGTGCAATGACGCCCCCGCGGCGATTGCGCAAGCTGGGGCGGGTCGGCGATCCTTGGCGCATGAGCGACACCGTCCTTGGCCCGCGCGACCTCAACCGCATCCTGCTGGACCGGCAGATGCTGCTGGAGCGGCAGGCGCTCGATCCGGTCGCGGCGCTGGAGCGGCTGTTCGCGATGCAGGCGCAGCTGCCGCGGGCGCCGTTCCTGGGCCTGTGGGCGCGGCTGCGGGACTTCCGGCGGCAGGACCTGCTGGACGCGATCCACACGCGCCGCGTGGTCCGCTCAACGCTGATGAGGGGCACGCTGCATCTGGCCAGCGCCGAGGACGTGCTGGCCTTCCGCACGACCGTCATGCCTCCGCGCGACGTCACCCTGCCCTGGGGCCTGAAGCCGACGCCGGAGCTGCTCGACGCGGTTCTGGCGATCGGTCGCGAGCACTTCGCACCCGAACCGAAGGATTTCGAAAGCGTGCGTCAGGTGCTGGAGGCCAAGGGCTTCGATCCGGTGCGGCCGCTCGCCTACGCCACGCGGATGTTCCTGCCGCTGGTCCAGACTTCGTCCAACGCCCCGTTCGGTCACGAGCCCGGCGGCGACTTCACCCTGGCCAGGACCTGGCTGGGGCGCGACGAGCGCCAGGAGCCGCAGCCCGAGGCCCTGGCGCGCCGCTACCTCGCCGCCCACGGTCCGTCGCTGCCGGCGGACTTCGCGGCCTGGTCGGGGCTGAAGGCCGCAGCCGCCACGTTCGAGGCGCTCGGCGACGAACTCGCAACCTTCCGGGACCAGCGCGGCCGCAAGCTCTATGACCTGAAGGACGCCGCGCGTGTGCCGGGCGACACCCCCGCCCCGGTCCGGCTGCTGGCCGACTTCGACGGCGCCGTGCTCTGCCGGGTCGACCGCACCGGGATCATCCGCCCCGAGCACGCACCGCTGATGGCCAGCAAGAACGGCCTGATCCCGGCCATGGTGCTGGTCGACGGCGTCGTCGCCGGGACCTGGCGGATCGAGGCCAAGAAGAAAGCCGTCGCCGTCAGCGTGCGCCTGTTCGAAAAGGTCTCCGCCAAGGACCGCAAGGCGATCGAGGCCGAGGCGTTGTCCGCCGCCGCATTCCTGGCGCCGGACGCCAAGCCGGACGTCGTCTTCGAGACCTAGTGCCGGCGCCGCCGGGCCTTGAACGGCTCGGGATCAGCCTCGTGCTCGTCGAAGCCGAAGCGGTTGAAGCCTTCCTTCAGCTCCTTGCTGATCGGCGCTTCCAGGATCAGCGTGCCGCGCGAAGGGTGCGGCAGGGTCAGCCGCCGGGCATGCAGCTGCAGCTTCAAATTGCCAGATAGCTCAGCCGAGGCGTCGGTCTTGTACTTGGGATCGCCGAGGATCGGATGGCCCATGGCCAGCATGTGCGCGCGCAGCTGGTGAGTGCGGCCGGTGTGCGGGCGCAGCGCCATCCAGGCCACGCGATGCGCCGCGCGGCTGACGGTGACGAACTCGGTCTCGGCCGGATCGGCGTTGGGGTCCTTGGGGTCGGCCGGCACCACCATTTCGCGGTCGCCGACCCCCTTCTTGACCAGGTGCAGTTCCATCACCCCTTCGGAGGGCTTCGGATTGCCCAGCACCAGCGCCCAATAGGTCTTCTCGGCGCGGCGGCGCGCGAAGGCCCCCGACAATTTGGCGGCCGCGCCCGGCGTCTTGCCCAGCACCAGCACGCCGGAGGTGTCGCGGTCCAGGCGGTGGACCAGGCGCGGGCGCTCCAGCCCCTCGCCCCAGGCGCTGAGCAGGCGGTCGACATGCTTGGTGGTCTTGGTGCCGCCCTGGACCGCCAGGCCCGCCGGCTTGTTGAGCACCAGGACCTCTTCGTCCTCGTAGAGAACCAGCGACTTGGCGTAGGCGATGTCGCGCGGGTCGAGGCCGGGCTTGTCGCCAGGCTTGGGGGCGTCGGGCAGCGGCGGCACGCGGATCATCGCGCCGGCCGTCAGGCGCTGATCGGGCTTGGCCCGGCCGCCATCCACCCGGATCTGCCCTGAGCGCGCCATCTTCTGGATCTGGATCTGTGAGACATGCGGCCAGCGCCGACGGAACCAGCGGTCCAGCCGCACGCCGTCTTCGCCAGGGTCGACGGCGATATTGCGAACTTCTCTCACGCGAACGCCCTCCGGGCCAAAAGCAGACCGACGAACAGCGCGCTCATCGAAAGTAAGACCGAGGCCGTCGCATAGGTGAAGGCCTGGCCATAGGTGCGGCGCTCCACCATCAACGCGACTTCCAGCGAGAACGCCGAAAAGGTCGTGAAGCCGCCCAGGACGCCGACGCCCAGCAGGACGCGCAGCTTTTCCTGATCGGCGCCGCCGCGATGGGCGAGATAGCCCGCCAGCACCCCCATCAGCAAGCCGCCGGACACGTTCGCGATGAAGGTCCCGAACGGCCAGTTCGGTCCCCATAGCCTGAACGCCTGGACGCCAAGGGCGTAGCGGGCCACAGCGCCGACGGCGCCCCCAGCGGCCACAAGTAACACCTTTTCCATGTACCCTTATGCGACGCGCCGGCCCTCCCGCGCAAACGGTCGGTTAATCGCACCGCGTCACGACGCGTTAAGGCCGTCCCGGCATGGTCCCAGCCCAATTGGATAGCTGGATGACGGACGTGGCGGGCGAGAGCGGAGTTGAGGTCACGGTCGGGCCTTCCGAAGGCCTGCCGCCCTGGACCTTCGCCACCAGCGAGCGCCGGATCCTCGCCCTCGACTACTCGATCGAGGAACTGGTCAGCCTGCGCCACGCCGCCACCGCCGCGCTGCGGATTCGCCCCGTGGTCCGCCACGTGAAGACCGGCGTCATCATCCCGACCTGGGCCTATGGCCGCCTGACCGACAGCGACGTCGAGGCCATCGACCGCGCCACGCTCGACTTCGCCAGCCGCCTGCGGCCGTCGGAGGCCGAAGCCAAGCTCCCCCTGATCGTCCCCCAGTCGTTCCGCACCCTGGCCGGACGCCGCGGCCGCGCCAGCCTGCCTGAGGCCGTTCACGGGTCGGCGCAGGCGCTGAAGACCCGCGTCATCGTCGAAGTCACCGAGATCAACCGCGGCACCCCGCCTGGACGCCTGAACGAAATCGCCAGTCTGCTCGGCGCCATGTGCAAGGGGGTGTTCGGCCGCCTGCAGCCCGGCCGCGACGCCGCCGCGCCCTTCAAGGACGTGCGGCTGCAGGGCCTGGCGCTTGACGCCGGCGACATAGCCGGCTCCGACAGCGACATCGCCGCGGCGCTGCTGGAGGCCGGCGAACAGGCCCAGGGCCTGGCGCCGCTGCTGATCGCCCAGGGGCTCCCCTCGGAGGGATTCGCCGACGTGGCCGAGGTCGCGGGCTTCACGCACGCGGCGACCCGCGTCCAGAACGCGCAAGAGGCTCGCGCCTAGAGCCGCCCGCCGATCGTGCGGCGAACGTCCGCGGCGTTGTAGACCTGACCGGCGGCTGAAGCCGGCGGCGCGCCGCGCCCCATGATCACCTCGATCGTCTGGGTCAGGGCCGGACCGCCGCCCAGGTTGAAGCTGGTGCCGACGCCGACGCCCACGCCGCTGCTGTAACCGCCGCTGCCCCCGCCTGCGCCCACCGACACCCGCGGCCCGCTGTCGGTACCGCTCTGGGCCACATAGCGGTCCACCACCCGGAACCAGTCATAGCCGTCGGCCAGGGTCAGGTCCGCAGCCCGCAGCAGCGCGTAGTCGGAGACCTGGGCGATCGGCGCGCCCGGCCCGCCGCGGAACGTCACTCGATACCGGCCTGGCTCGATGCGCATCTCCGAGAAGCCGACGCCCTGGGCGCGGGTCGCCGGCCCATAGACCGTCGGGGCGGTCGCGCAGGCGCCGAGCGCGGCGCAGAGCGCGATGATCGTTGTCAGGCGTCGCATGCCGGGGACCTCACCAATGGCGCCGCTCGCGCGGCCTCCTGGCTAACGGTCAAGCCTGCGCGGCGTTCCCGGCCAGGCCCAGGGCCTCGATCAGCGACTGCATGTCGGCCGGCGTGTCGGCGGTGATGGTCTTGGTGCCGCCCGCCGGATGCGGAAAGCTCAGCGCCGCGGCGTGCAGCATCAACCGCGGCACCGGATGACCGCCGGCCACCAGCGCGCCGCCGTAGCGCGCATCCCCCGCAATCGGCCGCCCGATCGAGGCCAGGTGCACGCGGATCTGGTGCATGCGGCCGGTCTGCGGGTTGGCCTCGACCAGCGCCGCCCCCGCCCCTTTCGCCAGCGTCCGATAGCGGGTCAGCGCGGTCTCTGCGTCCGGATGATCGGCTGCGCAGACGCGCATATAGGCCTCGCGCCCAGCCTCCTCACGGCGCAGGGCCGCCTCGATCACGCCGCCGGCCGGCTCCGGCGCGCCCGGGGTGACGATGGCCCGATAGGTCTTCGCGAAACGCCGGCCCATCATGTGCTTGCCCAGGAAGCTCGCCGCCGGCTTGGTCTTGGCGGTGAGGATCACCCCGGAGGTGTCACGGTCCAGCCGGTGGATCAGCCGCGGCCGCGCCTTGCCCGGCTTGGCGAAGGCCCACAGCAGTTCGTCCAGGGTGTTGACCTGCCCGCGCCCGCCCTGGCTGGACAGGCCCGAAGGTTTGCTCAGCGCCATGATGTCGGCGTCCTCGTAGATCACCAGGCTGCGGACCAGGGCGATCTCTTCGGCGGTCAGGGCGACGGGCTTGGGCTGGGCCTTCACCTTCGGCGGCGTACGCGGCTTCACTTGCGGCGGTTCCGCTGTTCGGCCCAGCGCTCCAGGCGCTCCTTGATCCGCGCCTCCACCCCGACCTCCTTGGGCTCATAGAAGCGCTGCCGGTCCATGCCGTCCGGGAAGTAGTTCTGCCCCGAAAAGCCGCCTTCGACGTCGTGGTCGTAGGCGTAGCCCTTGCCGTAGCCGAGGTCCTTCATCAGCTTGGTCGGGGCGTTGCGGATATGGGCCGGCGGCATCAGCGAGCCGGTCTCTCTGGCGGCCCGCTGGGCGGCCTTGAAGGCGGTGTAGACGGCGTTCGACTTCGGCGCGGCCGCCAGGTGCACCACCACCTGGGCCAAGGCCAGCTCGCCCTCCGGGCTGCCGAGGAAATCGTAGGTGTCCTTGGCGGCGTTGGCCAGGACCAGGGCCATGGGGTCGGCTTCGCCGATGTCCTCGACCGCCATACGGATGAGGCGTCGTGCGATGAACAGCGGGTCCTCCCCGCCGCCCAGCATCCGCGCCAACCAATAGAGCGCCGCGTCCGGATCGGAGCCGCGCACCGACTTATGCAGGGCCGAGATCAGGTTGTAGTGCTCTTCGCGGTCCTTGTCGTAAGCCGGGCTGCGCTTCTGAAGGATCTGGCCCAGCTCCTTGATCGACAACGGCTTGGCCGCGCCGATGTTAAACAGCGTCTCGGTCAGGGTCAGCAGATAGCGGCCATCGCCGTCGGCCATGGCGATCAGGGCCTGGCGCGCCTCGGGTTCCAGCGACAGCGGCCTTTGCTCGTGGGCTTCGGCCTTGGCCAGCAGCGACTCCAGCGCCTCGTCGTCGAGCCGCTTGAGGACGTAGACCTGAGAGCGCGACAGAAGCGCCCCGTTCAGCTCGAACGACGGGTTTTCGGTGGTCGCCCCCACCAAGGTGACGATGCCCTCCTCCACGAAGGGCAGGAAGCCGTCCTGCTGGGCGCGGTTGAAGCGGTGGATCTCGTCGACGAACAGCAGGGTCGACTGTCCCGCGGCGCGGCGCATCCGCGCCTGCTCGAACGCCTTCTTCAGGTCCGCGACGCCGGAGAACACCGCCGAGATCTGCTGAAACTCATAGCCGGCCTCCTTGGCCAGCAGCCGCGCGATCGTGGTCTTGCCAGTGCCGGGCGGGCCCCAGAGGATCATCGAGGACAGGCGCCTGGCCTCGGCCATGCGGCCGATCGGCCCCTCGGGACCGAGCAGATGATCCTGCCCCACCACCTCGCCCAGCCGTTGCGGACGCAGGCGGTCGGCGAGCGGCGACGGCGCGTGCGGCGTCAGCCCGGCTGCTTCGAAGAGATCGGCCATAGGCGCCTTCTACCGCCCTTCGCGGATCGGAGCGAGAGCGGCGCTGCACGCCGCCCTCATCCGTCAGGTCCGGAAGTTGGCGGTGATCTCCTGGCCGTTGCGCTCGATGGTCACCTGCCACTGGCCGCCGCCGCCGCCGAGCACCCCGGTCAGCTCGCGAACGCTGCCGATCTCGCGGCCGTTGACCCGGCGGACCAGGTCGCCTGGACGCAGCCCGGCGTTCATCGCAAAACCGCGCGAGATGTTGGTCACCAGCACGCCGCGGCCGGCGAACGGATCGATGCCCAGTTCCTCGGCCACCGCCGGCGACAGGTTGACGACCGTCGCTCCGTCGAACGGATTGCGGCCGGAAATCACCTGCTCGTCCTTGGCCGGGGTCGCGGGCGGCGCCTCGGCCCGCAGCGTCAGGGTCTGCTCGCTGGCGCCCCGACGCACGCCCAGCTTGACGCTGTCGCCTGGACGCCGCGAGGAGATGGCGTAGGACACCGCCGCCGCATCGACCGCCGGGCGGCCCTCGACCGAGACGATGACGTCGCCCTGGCGCAGGCCCGCGCGCGCGGCCGGGCCGTTCGGCCAGACGTCGGCGACCAGCGCGCCCTGCGGCACGCTCATGCCCATGCTGCGGGCCAGTTCGGCGGTGACCGTCTGGGTGCGCGCGCCAAGCCAGGGGCGCACGACCGCCTGCCCGCCACCGGCGGCGGTCTCGACCACGCGCTTGACGATGGCGGCCGGCACCGCGAACCCGACCCCCGACGAGGTGCCCGAGCGCGACAGGATGAAGCTGTTCACCCCGATCAGGTCGCCGTCCATGTCGACCAGGGCGCCGCCGGAGTTGCCCGGATTGATCGCCGCGTCGGTCTGGATATAGGCGTTGGACGCATCGCCGTTGGGGTCGGCGGTGCGGTTCAGGGCCGAGATGATGCCGTTGGTCACCGTCTGGCCGACACCGAAGGGATCGCCGATGGCCAGCACCAGGTCGCCGACCTGGGCCTCGCCCGAGTCGTCGATCGCCAGGATCGGCAGGCGCTCGTTCCCGACATCGATCTTCAGCACGGCGAGGTCTGTGCGCGGATCGGCCAGCAGCACGCGGGCGGTGTACTCGCGCCGGTCGGCCAGGGCGACGGTGATCTCCTGCCCGCCCTCCACGACGTGGTTGTTGGTCACCACGATGCCGTCGGCTCGCACGATGACGCCCGAGCCCAGCGAGCCCTGGATCCGTTCGCGCGGAGCGCCCATGCCGAACATCTCCCAGAACGGGTCTGCCCGCTGGCGCACCAGGCGCTTGGACGAGATGTTGACCACGGCCGGGGCCGCCCGCTTCACGACCGGCGCGAACGACGACTTCATCGTCAGGGCGTCGCCAGGCGCGGCCCGCGTCGGCTGGGCCAACGGCGGGATCTGGGCGTTGGATTTGGCTGCAGGGTCGGAACAGGCCGCCAGCAGGGCCAGGGCGGGGATCAGGACGCGATAGGCGCGCATAGAGTCTCCAGGCATCGTCTCGGGCCCGCACTCTCAAGAGTTTTCAGGCGCAATGATGGCGAATATTTAGGCTGCGCCGTGGCGATCCGAAACGGGTCTCAGGCGCCTGCGGCCGCGGCCTTGGGAACTCGCCCCACTCGCAGCGACAACAGGAGGGCCCCGACCAGCAGCCCCGAGGCCAGATAGATCGCCAATCCGGGTTGATGCATCACGCCGTCATGGCGGATCGACCAGGCGAAGGTCATGCCGAAGACGATCGGCCCGATGACCGAGGCGATGCCCTGCAGCGCCTGGTTCGCCCCCTGCAACTGGCCCTGGGCGGACGGCTCGACCCGCCGGGTCATCAGCCCCTGCAGGCCGGGCATCAGGAAATTCAACAGCGCGAAGACCGGCACGCCCAGCATGTAGGCCCAGCCGGTCTGCGCCATGCCGTAGATGGCGAAGCCGGCCGCACCGGCGGCCGCGCCCAGCAGCAGGGCGCCGCGCTCGCCGATGCGGGCGACGACCGGCCCGACCAGCAGGGTCTGGACGATCACCCCGGCCAGTCCGGTCGCCATCATGGTCAGACCCATGAAGCCCGGCGTCCAACCGTAGCGATAGCCGGTGTAGAGCACGAAGATCGCCGGCAGCACGGTGTGGGCCAGTTGAAACAGGAAGCCGATGGAGGCGAGCCCCAGCAGCTCGTTGTGCGAGCGCAGGAAGCTCAGCGACCCGACCGGGTTGGCGCGCTTCCAGTCGAACTTGGCGACGCGCTTCTCGGGCGGCAGCGATTCCGGCAGGATGAAGAAGCCGTAGAGCCAGTTCACGGTGGTCAGCGCCGCGGCCACGAAGAACGGCAGGCGCAGATCGATGTCGCCGAGGAAGCCGCCCAGGGCCGGCCCGACCAGGAATCCGAACGAAAAGGCCGAGCCCATCCAGCCATAGGCCTTGGCGCGCTTGTCGGGCGGGGTGACGTCGGCGACGTAGGCGTTGGCGGTCGAGAAGCTGGCCGCGGTCAGGCCGTTGATCACCCGGCCGACGAACAGCCACATCAGGCTGGGCGCCAGGGCCATGAACAGGAAGTCGATCGCCAGACCGCCCAGCGACACCAACAGGATCGGGCGACGGCCGTAGCGGTCGGACATCATGCCGAGGATCGGACCGCAGAACAGCTGCATGACGCCCCAGACCGCGCCGAACACCACGTTCCATTCCGACGCCGCGGCCGTGTCGCCGCCGGTGAATTCCTTGATCAGGTTGGGCAGCACCGGAATCATGATCCCGAACGAGACCGCGTTGATCACCGCGGCCGCGAAGATGAAGCGGAAGGCGCCCGCCCAGCGTTTGTCGTCGCCGCCAGGGGCGCTCTCGGCACGCTCGGTCATGATGTCCTCCGCTCGGCCGCTGCGGGCCGCTTCCGTTCCTGAACTACCACGTTCGCCGTCTTAGGCCGACGTCTCGCGATAGGATGTCAGCAGCGCGCGCCACCACTCGGCCAGCCGCATCAGCAACACCTCGTCGGGGAAGCCGTGGCGGGCTGCGCCTTCCGGCACCTGGTCGAACCCGCGATGCTCGACGCTGACCCGCGTCTCCTCGCCGACCGCCTCGAAGCACACCTCGACCTGCGTCGTCAGTTCCGGCGGAAAGTTCGCCTGTCGCCAGGAGAAAGTCAGGCGATGCGGCGGCTCCCAGACCAGGATGCGTCCGATCTCGAACACCTTGCCGCTGGCGAGCGTCTCGGTCAGGCGTCCGCCCTCCCCCGGCTCGAACGCCAGCCGGCCCGGCGCGCGCGGCGTGGTCTGGAAGAGGCTGTTGGGCCGCCACCAGGCGCCGATCTCGCCGACAAAGGCGGCGAAGGCGCGCTCGGGCGAGGCCTTCACCCGCAGGGCGACATAGACCTTCGAGGTCACGGCGTCGTCTCGACATGGGCCTTGAAGGCGGCCAGCTGCTCGCTCCACAGCCGCTCGCTCTCCTCCAGCCATTGCAGCAGATGAACCATCGGCTCGGGCCTCAAGGCGTAGATCCGGACGCGGGCGTCGAACTGCGGATGGCTTTCCTCGACCAGCCCGCATTCCCGCAGCGTCCGCAGGTGCCGGCTCATGGTCGGCGGCGACAGCCCGAGCTCGCGCGCCAGCTCGCCGGCCGGCCGCGGACCGCGAACCAGCAGATCGACGACCTGGCGGCGGGCAGGATCGGCCAGCGCCGCCAGGGTCGTATCAAGCTTGCGCGCGGCGCTCATCGCCAGCCGGTGATCTTCAGGCCGCTGGCGGCCTCGGCTTCCTCGCGGCTGACACTGGCCACGGTCTGCGAGACCGTCCAGATGTGCCCCTCGGGATCGCGGCAGCGATAGGTGCGGTCGCCGTAGAACTGCGTCTCCGGCTCGGCCATGATCTCCGCGCCGGCGGCCTTGGCCCGCGCGAAGTGGGCGTCGACGTCGCTGTCGATCTGCACGTGGACCGTCTGGGTGTTCTTGCCGCCGACAGACTTGGGGCTCTTGTGATCGGCGCTCCACTCCTGGCCGATCATCA
Source organism: Phenylobacterium sp. (assembly GCA_017991675.1). Taxonomy (GTDB): domain Bacteria; phylum Pseudomonadota; class Alphaproteobacteria; order Caulobacterales; family Caulobacteraceae; genus Phenylobacterium. Next base: position 11,331 of record JAGOQB010000022.1, read on the forward strand.
CGTAGCTGTCGCCGAACTCCATCTGCGAGTGGGCGACGGCGCCGTCGGCGTCCTCCAACAGCATGACGAGCTCGAAGCCGAAGGCCTTTTCGAGCCAGGCCAGGGCCGCCTTCGGGTCCTGGTAGAACAACGCGGAACGGAAACCTGCGGACATAGCGTGCTCCTCTGGGCGGGTCAGACTTTGATCTTGTGGCCGGTCGCCTGCTCCATCTGCGCGACCGACAGCTCCTGGACTGTCTGGCCGAAGGACCAGGGGTGATCCTCGACATCGCGGCAGGTGAAGACGCGGTCGCCATAGGGCTGGTCGGCCGGCTCGCGCTCAACGACCGCCCCGGCGGCCCGGGCGCGGGCGCAGAGCTCGTCAAGACCGGCCTCGAGCTGCACGTGAACCGATTGGGTCGATCGTCCGCCAAAGGCGGCCGGACTGACGGCCCGCCCACTCGGCGGCCCCACGACCATGATGTAGCCGTCGTTGAGCGTCAGCTCAGAGTGGATCACCCCGCCCTGGCCATCTTCGACCACCATCCGGGTCTCGAAGCCGAAGGCCCGTTCCAGCCAGGCGATCGCCGCCATGGGGTCGCGGTACCAGAGCAGAGGGCCGATCGTCGGCAGTTTCCTGCGGTCGCTCATCGCTTACCTCCCTGGTTCGCGCGGCGCTTTCGATTGCCTATATATATAATATTTGCGACTTTTCGCAATTATATTCTGACGCCGAGACGGCAAAACAAAAGCCCCGGGCGTTTCCACCCGGGGCTCTCGAAATCTGCAGACTGCAGGCTGGCCTTATTCGTCGGCGAAGCCGACGTTCTGGACCGGGCCCGAATCCTTGCCCTTTTCAGCCGGGTCGCGATCGACGAACTCGATCACGGCCAGCGGGGCGTTGTCGCCGTAGCGGTAGCCGGCCTTCAGGACGCGGATGTAGCCGCCCTGACGTTCCTTGTAGCGCGGGCCGAGGACGGCGAAGAGCTTGCCGACCTGCTCGACGTCGCGAACCTTGCTGATCGCCTGACGGCGCGCGTGCAGATCGCCGCGCTTGGCCAGGGTGACCAGCTTTTCGACGACCGGGCGCAGTTCCTTGGCCTTCGGCAGGGTGGTGACGATCTGCTCGTGCTTGATCAGGCTCGCCGCCATGTTGGCGAACATCGCGGTGCGGTGGGCGGTCGTACGACCCAGTTTGCGGTGGGCTTTGCCGTGACGCATGTCTTATCTCCTGGGCCCAAGGGCCCGCTGGGCGTTCCGACTTTGCGGAGTGCGCCCTTGCCTAACCAAGTCCCAGCCTGCTCCCGCCTGGGTCAGAACGAAGCGTCGGAGCCCTCGACCGCGATGCGGTGTCCCTGGGCTCTCGCCGCCGAAGCGGCGCGGAGTCGACGCGCAGTCCAAAAGTACCGAGGCCCGCCAGGCGGGCCTCGGGGGTCTTACATCTGATCGTCGAACTTCTTGGCGAGTTCTTCGATGTTTTCCGGCGGCCAGTTCGGCACGTCCATGCCGAGATGCAGGTTCATGCCCGCGAGCACTTCCTTGATCTCGTTCAGCGACTTGCGGCCGAAGTTCGGAGTGCGGAGCATTTCCGCCTCGGTCTTCTGGATCAGGTCGCCGATGTAGACGATGTTGTCGTTCTTCAGGCAGTTGGCCGAACGGACCGAGAGCTCCAGCTCGTCGACCTTCTTCAGCAGCGCCGGGTTGAACGGCAGTTCCGGCTTGGACTCGCCTTCGACCTTCTTCTTCGGCTCTTCGAAGGTGATGAAGATCTGCAGCTGATCCTGAAGGATACGGGCGGCGAAGGCCACCGCGTCCACCGGCGAGATCGCGCCGTTGGTTTCCACTTCCATGATCAGCTTGTCGTAGTCGAGGCTCTGGCCCTGACGGGTCGGCTCGACCCGATAGGCGACGCGCTTGACCGGCGAGTACAGGCTGTCGACGGCGATCAGGCCGATCGGGGCGTCTTCCGGACGGTTGCGCTCGGCCGGGACATAGCCCTTGCCGTTGTTGACCGTGAACTCCATGCGCACGGTGGCGCCGTCGTCCAGCGTGCAGAGCACGTGGTCGGGGTTCAGGATCTCGATGTCCGACGGGACTTCGATCTGGCCGGCGGTCACCACGCCCGGACCGGTGGCCTTCAGCGTCATGCGCTTGGGGCCCTCGGCGTGCATGCGCAGCGCCAGTTGCTTGATATTCAGGACGATGTCGACAACGTCCTCGCGAACGCCTTCCAGCGACGAGAACTCATGCACAACGCCGTCGATCTGGACGGCGGTGACGGCCGCGCCCTGCAGCGACGACAGAAGCACCCGGCGGAGGCTGTTGCCGAGCGTCACCCCGAAACCGCGCTCGAGCGGCTCGGCCACCAGACGCGCCTTGCGGTTCGCGTCGGTTCCGGCCTCGATCAGCGGCTTCTCGGGACGGATGAGCTCGTTCCAGTTTCTTTCGATCACGTAGAGATGTCCCTCGAAACGCAGGATCGCCGGACACGAAGAGCTCGGTCCGGCGCGTGGGGAGTGCGGTACTGCGGTACTTAGACCCGCCGGCGCTTGGGCGGCCGGCAACCGTTATGCGGAATGGGGGTCACGTCACGGATGGTGGTGATCGTCATACCGACGGCCTGCAGCGCGCGAAGCGCCGACTCGCGGCCGGAACCCGGACCGGAGACGTTCACTTCCAGCGTCTTCACGCCGTGCTCGGCGGCCTTGCGACCCGCGTCCTCGGCCGCCATCTGGGCGGCGTACGGGGTCGACTTCCGCGAGCCCTTGAACCCCATCATGCCGGCCGACGACCAGGAGATGGTATTCCCCTGCGCGTCCGTGATGGTGATCATGGTGTTGTTGAACGAGGCGTTCACGTGCGCCACGCCCGAGGTGATGTTCTTGCGTTCGCGACGTTTGACGCGCGCCGGTTCCTTGGCCATCGCTTAGCTCTCTTACTTCTTCTTGCCGGCGATCGGCTTGGCCGGACCCTTGCGGGTGCGGGCGTTCGTGTGGGTGCGCTGACCGCGGACCGGCAGGCCCTTACGGTGACGCAGGCCGCGGTAGCAGGCCAGGTCCATCAGACGCTTGATGTTGACCGCCGTCTCGCGACGCAGGTCGCCCTCGACGAGGTAGTCGCGGTCGATCGCTTCGCGGATCTGCAGGACCTCAGCGTCGGTCAGCTGATTGACGCGGCGAGCGTCCTCGATGCCAACCTTATGGACGATCTCCTTGGCTTTCGCCTGGCCGATCCCATGGATGTACTGCAGCGCGATGACGACGCGCTTGTTAGTCGGAATGTTGACGCCAGCGATACGGGCCACGCGTTGAATCTCCTAGTCACGCAGAGAAGCGCGAACGGCGCCCCGGCCCAGAGTCCCGTATGGGAAGGCCGGCACGTCCTTCGCGCCCTTTCGCGGAAGCGCACCGTTATAGGGAACGTTGCGTTTCCGTCAATGGAGCAATCGCAGGAATCTGAAGGTTTTCAGACTTCCGCAATCGCTGGGCGGGTTTGTCGCCGGTCGTCAGGCCTTGAGGGCCTGGTCGATTCCGGCGGCGACGTCCTCGATCGAGCCCATGCCGTCCAGCTCAACCAGCTTTTTCTGGTCCTGATAGTACGGCAACAAGGGCGCGGTCTGGTCGTTGTAGGCCGAGAGCCGCACCTTGAAGCTCTCGGGATTGTCGTCGGGGCGGCCCGATTCGGCGAAGCGACCGGCGACCCGCTGCAGCAGCTGCTCGTCGTTCACTTTCAGGCGCAGCACTAGATCGATTCGCGAGCCGCGCTTGGCCAGCATCTCGTCGAGCGCCTTGGCCTGGGCCAGGGTCCGCGGAAAGCCGTCGAAGATCGCCCCGCCGGCCGCCTCGGCCTCCGGCAGACGCTCCTCGATCAGCGCGATGACGATCTCGTCGGTGACCAGCTCGCCCCGCTGCATGACGCCCTCGACACGCTTGCCGAGCTCGGAGCCCGAGGCGATCGCAGCGCGCAGCATGTCTCCGGTGGAGAGCTGGACCATCTTGCGCGAGTCCACCAGGCGCTTGGCCTGGGTCCCCTTGCCCGCCGCGGGCGGGCCGAACAGGATCAAATTCATCTTTTTAAATGTCCCCTCCCCGGCCGCCCCTTTCGGCCGGTCCGATCCCTAGCGCCCGCGTCCGCCGCGGAGCTTGGATTTCTTGATCAGGCCTTCGTACTGGTGGGCCAGCAGGTGCGACTGGATCTGCGTCACCGTATCCATGGTCACGCTCACCACGATCAGGATCGAAGTGCCGCCCAGATAGAACGGCGCCTTGAAGTACCCGATCAGCGCTTCCGGCATCAGGCAGACCAGCGTGATGTAGGCCGCGCCGATCACCGTCAGGCGCGTCAGCACGTAGTCGAGATACTCCGCCGTCCGCTTGCCCGGCCGGATGCCCGGCAGGAACCCGCCGTACTTGCGCAGGTTCTCGGCGGTGTCGTCCGGATTGAACACGACCGACGTGTAGAAGAAGCAGAAGAAGATGATCAGCAGCGCATAGAGCACCATGAACGCCGGGCGTCCGTGCTGCAGCTGGCCCACCATGCCGGGCAGCCACTGCGCCCAGGCCGGCAGGTCGGCGGTCGCCAGGAAGCCCATCGCGGTCGTCGGCAGCAGCAGCAGCGACGAGGCGAAGATCGGCGGGATGACGCCGGCGGTGTTGATCTTCAGCGGCAGGAACGAGGTGTCGCCGCCGAACATGCGGTTGCCTTGCTGGCGCTTCGGATACTGCACGAGCAGGCGGCGCTGCGAGCGCTCCATGAACACGATGGCGAACACGACGGCGATGGCCAGGGCGATGATCGCGAACATCGCGAACGGCGACAGCGACCCGGTCCGCGTCATCGTGAACATCTGCCAGACGCCCTGCGGCAGCACCGCGACGATGCCGGCGAAGATGATCAGCGACACGCCGTTGCCGACGCCGCGGCTGGTGATCTGCTCGCCCAGCCACATCAGGAACAGGGTCCCGCCGGTCAGGGTCACGACCGTCGAGGCCAGGAAGAACACGCCGGGGTTCAGCACCAGGCCGGGGCTGTTCTGCAGCCCGGTGGCGATGGCGAAGGATTGGAACAGCGCCAGCACGACCGTCAGGTAGCGGGTGTACTGGTTGAGCGTCTTGCGTCCGGCCTCGCCGCCTTCCTTGCGCAGCTTCTCCCACGGCGGATACACCGTGCCGAGCAGCTGAACGATGATGGAGGCCGAGATGTACGGCATCACGTTCAGCGAGAAGATCGCCATCCGCTCGACGGCGCCCCCCGAGAACATGTTGAACATGCCGAGGATGCCTTGCGCCTGGCCTTGGAAGGCCTGGGCGAACGCCGCCGGGTCGATGCCCGGAATCGGGATGTAGGTCCCGAGGCGATAGACGATCAGCGCACCCAGGGTGAAGAGGATACGCTTGTGCAGCTCCGTCGCCTTCTGGAAGGCGCCGAAGTTCATGTTTGCTGCGAGCTGTTCGGCGGCCGAAGCCATTTAGAACCCCAGACTAAAGGACCGGACGTACATAGGGCGTCCATCCTGCGCTGTCATCCGGCCGCCTTGCCTCACCCTCCCCCAAACATGTGGAAGCGGGCCAGGCCGGCGCCGGATGGTCAGCGTGGGCCTCCGCGCTCAAAGCGCGGAGAGAGCGGCTTACTCGGCGGCTTCAGCAGCGGCCGGAGCGGTCGTGGTGACCTTGCCGCCGGCCTTTTCGACCGCAGCCTTGGCCGAGGCCGAGGCCGAGTAGACGGTGATTTCGATCTTCGACTTCAGCTCGCCCTTGCCGAGCAGCTTCACGCCGTCCTTTTCACGACGCAGGACGCCGGCGGCGACCAGGGCCGCGGCGTCGATGGCCTTCTTGGCGTCGAGCTTGCCGGCGGCGATCGCCTGCTCCAGGCGCCACAGGTTCACTTCGGCGAATTCCTTGGCGAACGGGTTGTTGAAACCGCGCTTCGGCATCCGCATGTGCAGCGGCATCTGGCCGCCTTCGAAGCCGTTGATCGACACGCCGGTGCGGGACTTCTGGCCCTTCACACCGCGACCGCCGGTCTTGCCCTTGCCCGAACCCGGGCCGCGGCCGACGCGCATGCGGTTCTTGGTGGAGCCTTCGCGCGGCGAAAGTTCGTTGAGCTTGGTCATGTGACGCCTCTCCTTGGAGATCTGTCGCCCAGGGACCACCCCGGACTCGGCTGAAAAGAAATCTTGGCCGCCGAAACGGCCGAAGAGGCGACGCTTTTGGCGCCGCCTCTCCTAAACGTCCAGTCGAAAGGCGCTTAGCCTTCGATCACTTCCACCATGTGATGGACCTTGGCGATCATCCCGCGCACCGACGGGGTGTCTTCCAGGACCGACACGCGGCCGATGCGGTTCAGGCCGAGACCGATGAGGGTCGCGCGCTGATCGCTCTTGCGGCGGATGGGGCTCGCCGTCTGACGAACGGTCACCTTAGCCATGGGTTACTCTCCGTCAGCGGCGGCGACCGCAGCGCTGTCGGCCTTGCGGCCCAGCACGTCGGCGACCTTCTTGCCGCGCTTGGCGGCGACCTGGCGGGGCGAAGACTGAGCCTTCAGCGCCTCGAAGGTCGCGCGCACCATGTTGTAGGGGTTCGACGAGCCGACCGACTTGCCGACGACGTCCTGGACGCCGAGGGTTTCAAGCACCGCACGCATCGGACCGCCGGCGATGACGCCGGTGCCCGGAGGGGCCGAGCGGACCATGACCTTGCCGGCGCCCCAACGGCCAGCGCCGTCGTGGTGCAGGGTGCGGCTCTCGCGGAGCGGCACGCGGATCATCGACTTCTTGGCTTCCTCGGTCGCCTTGCGGATGGCTTCCGGCACTTCACGCGCCTTGCCATGACCGTAGCCGACGCGGCCCTTCTGATCGCCGACCACCATCAGGGCGGCGAACGAGAAGCGACGGCCGCCCTTCACGGTGGCGGCGACGCGGTTGATGTGCACCAGCTTCTCGACGATGTCGGATTCGGCGCGCTCTTCCGCTTGATTGCCGCGGTTGCGGTCACGACGGCCTTGACCGTCACCACCACGTTGTTCGTTTCCACGAGCCATCAGCGTACCCCTAGAAGTTCAGGCCGGCTTCGCGCGCGGCGTCGGCCAGGGCTTTCACCCGGCCGTGGTAGATGTACCCGCCACGATCGAAGACGACGTCCTTGACGCCCTTTTCCATGGCGCGTTGCGCCACGAGCGCGCCCACACGGGCGGCGGCGTCCTTGTCGGAACCCTTCTGCTTGTCGCCCTCGAGGGTCGAGGCGGCAGCCAGGGTCACGCCGCGCTCATCATCGATGACCTGGGCGTAGATGTTCTTGGACGAGCGGAAGACCGACAGACGCGGCCGACCATTCGCCACCGACCGCAGACGGATGCGGTTGCGCTCGGCGCGCCGCTTGGCGGTATCACGGGGTTTAAGAGCCATGACCTACTTCTTCTTGCCTTCCTTGCGGCGAACCTTCTCGCCGGCATAACGGACGCCCTTGCCCTTGTAGGGCTCCGGCGGACGCAGGCGACGGATCTTCGAGGCGATCTCGCCGACGGCTTGCTTGTCGATGCCCGAGATCTTGATCTCGGTCTGCTTCGGCGTCGCGAACGTGATCCCCGCGGGCGGGGCGACGTCGACGTCGTGGCTGAAGCCCAGCTGCATGGAGAGCGCCTGGCCCTTCATCGCGGCGCGGTAACCGACGCCGACCAGCTCGAGGGTTTGCTCGAAGCCCTGGGTCACGCCGGTCACCATGTTGCTCACCAGGGTGCGCGACAGGCCCCACATGGCTTGCGCCCGGGTCGAGTCGACGCGCTTGGTGAGCAGGAGCTCAGCGCCTTCCTGCTTCACTTCGATTTCTTCGGCCACGGTCCAGGCGAGTTGACCCTTGGGCCCCTTCACCGTGACGGTCTGGCCGTCGATGGTCACCGTCACGCCCGCGGGGACGGCGACCGCCTTCTTTCCAATCCGCGACATCTTAGTAGACCCGCAACAGGACTTCGCCGCCCACGTTCGCGTCACGCGCGGCCGTGTCCGACATGACGCCCTTCGGCGTCGACAGGATCGAGATACCCAGGCCGTTTTTGATCGGCTTCAGGTCCTTGATCGACGAGTAGACGCGGCGGCCCGGCTTCGACACGCGGCGGATCTCAGCGATCACCGGCTGGCCGTCGAAGTACTTCAGCTCGATCTCGAACTCCGGGAAAGCGCCCGGCTTCTGAACGAGTTGGTAGCCGCGGATGTAGCCTTCCTCCGCCAGGACGTCGAGGACGCGCGCACGCATCTTCGAAGCCGGAGTGGAAACCTTCGAACGGCCGCGGGTGGCGGCGTTCTTGATGCGGGCGATCATATCGCCAACGGGGTCGTTCACCATGAGACCCTCCTCACCAGCTCGACTTGACGAGGCCAGGAATCTGGCCGTTCGAGCCCAGTTCGCGCAGCGCGATCCGGCTCATCTTAAGCTTGCGGTAGTAGGCGCGCGGACGGCCCGTGACTTCGCAACGGTTACGGATGCGGGTCTTGGACGAGTTACGCGGCAGTTCGGCGAGCTTCAGGCGCGCTTCGAAGCGTTCTTCGAGCGGCAGGCTCTCGTCGTTGGCGATCGCCTTGAGCTCTTCGCGCTTCGCGGCGAATTGCTTCACCAGCTTGCGGACCATCTCGTTGCGATTGACAGCGCTTTTCTTGGCCATTTGTTCTTTCCTTCCCGCCGCTTACGCTTGAACGAACGGGAACTGGAATTCCTTGAGAAGCGCGCGCGCTTCGTCGTCGGTCTTCGCAGTCGTGGCGACGATGATGTCCATGCCCCACATTTGATCGATCTGGTCGTAGTTGATCTCCGGGAACACGATGTGTTCCTTCAGACCCATGGCGTAGTTGCCACGACCGTCGAACGAGGTGGGCTTCAGGCCCCGGAAGTCCTTCACGCGCGGCAGCGCGATCGTGATCAGGCGGTCCAGGAACTCGTACATGCGGTCCGCACGAAGGGTCACCTTCGCACCGACCACCATGCCTTCGCGCAGCTTGAAGCCGGCGATCGAGTTGCGGGCCTTGGTCGCGACGGGCTTCTGGCCGGCGATCTTGGTCAGGTCGGCGATGGCGGCCTGGACCTTCTTGGAGTCGGTCACGGCCTCGCCGATCCCCATGTTCAGGACGATCTTGTCCAGCTTGGGGATTTGCATCTCGTTGGTGTAGCCGAACTGTTCCTTCATCGCGGCGCGGATGCGCGCGCGATATTCGGACTTAAGCCGCGGCTCGTAAGCTTGCTCAGCCATTGATCACCTCACCGGTCGTCTTGGCGACGCGGACCTTCTTGTCGCCTTCGACGCGGAAGCCGACGCGGGTCGGCTTGCCCTTGGAGTCGACGATGGCCACGTTCGAGATGTGGATCGCCGCTTCCTTGTTCTTGATGCCGCCCTGCGGGTCCGTCTGCGTCGGACGGGTGTGGCGCTGAACCATGTTCAGGCCTTCGACCACGACGCGGTCTTCCTTCGGCAGCACGCGCAGGACGGCGCCTTGACGGCCCTTGTCCTTGCCCGTGAGGACGACAACGCGGTCGCCCTTCTTGATCTTCGCGGCCATTACAGCACCTCGGGGGCGAGCGAGATGATCTTCATGTGGTTCTTGGCGCGCAGTTCGCGGGGAACCGGGCCAAAGATCCGCGTGCCGATCGGCTCGGATTGCTTGTTCACGATCACGGCGGCGTTCTTGTCGAAACGGATCACCGAACCGTCCTTGCGCTTGATCGCCGAGGACGTGCGCACGACGATCGCCTGCAGCACGTCGCCCTTCTTCACGCGACCGCGCGGAATGGCTTCCTTCACGGAGACGACGATCTTGTCGCCAACGCCGGCGTAGCGACGACCAGCGCCACCGAGCACCTTGATGCACATCACACGACGGGCGCCGGAATTGTCGGCGACCTCGAGGTTAGTCTGCATCTGAATCATGGGATGAGACTTTCTTTAGGAGGCTTGCTGGTCGGCGCCCTTCGGCAGCGCTTCCCAGGTCTTGGTTTTCGACTTCGGGGCGCATTCGATGATGCGCGCGACGTCGCCGGCCTTGTAGACGTTGGCCTCGTCATGGGCGTGGTACTTCTTCGACCGACGAACGGTCTTCTTCAGCACCGGATGCAGGAAGGTCCGCTCGACCTTCACCACGATCGTCTTGTCGCCCTTGTCCGAGACGACGACGCCTTCGAGAATTCGCTTCGGCATGTTCGTTGTCTCCTTACGCCGCGGTCTGCTTGGCGTGCAGGACGGTCTTGATCCGCGCGATGTCCTTGCGGACTTCGTTCACGCGGTGGGTCTTCTCGACCTGGCCGGTCGCCGCCTGGAAGCGCAGGTTGAACTGCTCCTTCTTCAGGTTCAGCAGGGCCTCGCCGAGTTGGTCGGGCGTCATGCCCCGGATATCGTCGATCTTCATCACGCGTGCTCCACGGCGGCGTCGATGCGGGTGACGATACGGGTCTTCACCGGAAGCTTGGCCGCGCCGAGGCGCAGGGCTTCACGAGCGACATCGTCCGGCACGCCGTCGATTTCAAACATGATACGGCCCGGGTGAACGCGCGCGGCCCAGTACTCGACCGCGCCCTTGCCCTTACCCATCCGCACTTCAGCCGGCTTGTCGGTGACCGGCACGTCCGGGAAGATCCGGATCCACACGCGACCTTGGCGCTTCATCTGGCGAGTGATCGCCCGACGAGCCGCTTCGATCTGACGCGCGGTGATGCGTTCCGGTTCAACGGACTTCAGACCGTAGGAGCCGAAGTTCAGCGAGAAGCCGCCCTTCGCAACGCCGTGGATCTTGCCCTTGAACTGCTTGCGATACTTGGTCTTTTTCGGAGACAGCATAGCTCTACCTTAGGCTCCAGCTTGGTCGCGACGGTCGCGGCGCGGGCCGCGGTCGCCGCGGTCCCCACGTTCACGTCCACCGCCCTCGCCGGCCGGGCCGGATTCCGTGGCCAGGCGCTTGTCGAGAGCCATCGGGTCGTGGTCGAGGACCTCGCCCTTGAAGACCCACACCTTCACGCCGATGATGCCGTAGGTGGTCGAAGCTTCCGTCACGCCGTAGTCGATGTCGGCGCGGAGGGTGTGACGCGGAACGCGGCCCTCGTGGTACGACTCGGTACGGGCGATTTCGGCGCCGCCCAGACGGCCGGCCACTTCGATGCGCATGCCCTTGGCGCCCAGACGCATCGCGCTTTGCAGCGAACGCTTCATGGCGCGACGGAAGGCGACGCGGCGCTCGAGCTGCTGGGCGATGTTCTCGGCCACCAGCTGGGCGTCGGTTTCCGGCTTACGGATTTCGACGATGTTCAGGTGAACTTCGCCTTCCGTGATCGCCGCCACGTCCTTGCGCAGCTTGTCGATGTCCGCGCCCTTCTTGCCGATGATCACGCCGGGGCGCGCGGCATAGATGGTGATGCGGCACTTCTTGTGCGGACGCTCGATGATGATCCGCGAAACGCCCGCTTGATACAGGCGCTTCTTCAGCTGCTTGCGGATCTTGAGGTCCTCATGCAGGAGCTTGCCGTAGTCCGCCTTCTTGGCGAACCAGCGCGAGTCCCACGTGCGGTTGATGCCGAGGCGAAGCCCGACCGGATTGACTTTCTGACCCATCAGGCGGCCTCACCCAATTCGCGGACCACGATGGTGATCTCGCTGAACGGCTTTTCGATGCGCGAAGCACGACCGCGAGCGCGGGCCGCGAAGCGCTTCATCACCAGGTTCTTGCCCACGAAGGCCTCGGCGACGACCAGGTTGTCGATGTCGAGGTTGTGGTTGTTCTCGGCGTTCGAGATGGCCGAGTAGAGCGCCTTGCGCACATCGCGGGCGATGCGCTTGTGGCTGAACTCCAGCTCGTTGAGGGCGCGCTGCACCTTCAGGCCGCGGATCGACTGAGCCACGAGGTTCAGCTTGCGCGGGCTGGTGCGCAGAGTCGTCACCTTGGCCATCGCCTCAACGCCGGTCAGGCGGCGTGCTTTAGCTTGCTTTGCCATGGTTACTTCCTCTTGGCCTTCTTGTCGGCCGCGTGGCCAGGGAAGTACCGGGTCGGAGCGAACTCGCCGAGCTTCATGCCGACCATGTCTTCGCTGATCAGCACCGGAACGTGCTTCTGGCCGTTGTGGACGCCGAACGTCAGGCCGACGAACTGCGGCATGATGGTCGAGCGGCGCGACCAGGTCTTGATGACGTCCTTACGGCCGGACGACAGAGCGTTGTCGGCCTTCTTGAGGAGGTATCCGTCGACGAACGGACCTTTCCAGACAGAACGGGTCATGGCTTAGCGAGCCTTCCGAGCGTGGCGAGAACGGATGATGTACTTATCCGTCGTCTTGTTAGAACGGGTCTTCGAACCCTTGGTCGGCTTGCCCCACGGGGTGACCGGGTGACGACCGCCCGAGGTGCGGCCTTCACCGCCGCCGTGCGGGTGATCGACGGGGTTCATGACGACGCCGCGGACGTGCGGGCGGAAGCCCATGTGACGCTTGCGGCCGGCCTTGCCGAGGACCTGGTTCATATGGTCCTGGTTCGACACGGCGCCGACGGTGGCCATGCAGCTGTCCTGCACCATCCGCAGTTCGCCCGAGCCCAGACGGATCTGGGCGTAGCCGGCGTCGCGGCCGACCAGCTGGGCGTAGGCGCCAGCCGAACGAGCGAGCTGGCCGCCCTTGAGGGGCTTCAGCTCGATGTTGTGGATGATGGTGCCGATCGGCATGCCGCGCAGCGGCATGGCGTTGCCCGGCTTCACGTCGGCCTTTTCGGCGGCGATGACGACGTCACCGGCCTTCAGGCGCTGCGGAGCCAGGATGTAGGCCAGCTCGCCGTCCTCATACTTGATGAGGGCGATGAACGCCGTGCGGTTCGGGTCGTACTCGAGACGCTCGACCGTGGCCGGCATGTCGAACTTGCGACGCTTGAAGTCGACCTTGCGGTACAGGCGCTTGGCGCCGCCGCCGCGGAAGCGGACGGCGATGCGGCCACCGCCGCCACGACCGCCCGACTTGGTCAGGCCTTCGACGAGCGACTTGATCGGGCCGCCCTTGTGCAGGTCGGACTTGTCGACCAGCACGAGGCCGCGACGGCCCGGCGAGGTCGGCTTAAATTGCTTCAGAGCCATCGAACTAGAGCCCCGTGGTGATGTCGATCGACTGGCCTTCGGCCAGGGTCACGACAGCTTTCTTGACGTCCGAGCGACGGCCCGGACGGCCGCGGAAACGCTTGGTCTTGCCCTTCACCACCAAGGTGTTGACCTTGGTGACGTTGACCTTGAACAGCGCTTCGACAGCGGCGGCGATTTCATCCTTGGTCGCATCGTTGGCGACGCGGAAGACGACCTTGTTCTGCTCCGAGAGCAGAGTGGCCTTTTCCGTGATCACCGGCGACAGGATGGCGTCGTAGTGGCGGGCGACGGGGTCGGCCATTACGCAGCTTCCTTCTCAGCAAAGCGCGCGTTGATCGCTTCGACCGCGTCCTTGGTCAGGACCAGGGTCTTGCGACGCAGCACGTCGTAGACGTTCAGGCCGGCGTTCGGCAGCACATCCACGTTCGGGATGTTGCGAGCGGCCATCGCGAAGTTCGCGTCGACCTCGGCGCCGGCGATGACCAGCGCGTTCTTCAGGCCGATCTTGTCGAAGTTGGCGCGCAGAGCCGAGGTCTTCACCTCGGTCAGGGCCACGCTGTCGACCACGACCAGAGCGCCCGACTTGACCTTCGAGGACAGCGCGTGGCGCAGGGCCAGGGCGCGGAACTTCTTGGTCAGGTCGAAGGCGTGGCTGCGCACGACCGGCCCGTGGGCCTTGGCGCCGCCGACGAACTGAGCCGCACGGCGCGAACCGTGACGGGCGCCGCCGGTGCCCTTCTGCTTGTACATCTTCTTGCCCGTACGAGAGACCTCGTTGCGGACCTGGATCTTGTGGGTGCCGGCGCGGCGCTTGGCGAGCTGCCAAGTGACCATGCGCTGCAGGATGTCCCCACGGATCTCGTCGATGCCGAAGACGGCGTCGGACAGTTCGATCGAACCGCCCTTCCCGCCGTCGAGTTTGATGACGTCGAGTTTCATTACTGTTCTTCGCCCCCAGCTTCGGCCGGAGCCTCTTCCACCGCAGGCGTCTCAGCAGCGGCCGGAGCCGCAGCCGCCTGGCCAGCCTTACGGAAGCCGCCCGGGACCGGGGCTTCAGCCGGACGAGCCGACTTCACCGCGTCGCGGATCTTCACGTAGGTGCCCTCGGTGCCGGGCACGGAGCCCTTCACGAGGATCAGGCCACGCTCGGCGTCGACCTTCCAAACGGTGACGTTGAGGGTGGTGACGGTCTCTTGGCCCAGATGGCCGGCCATCTTCTTGTTCTTGAAGGTCTTGCCCGGATCCTGGCGCTGGCCGGTCGAACCATGGGCCCGGTGCGAGACCGAGACGCCGTGGGTCGCCCGCATGCCGCCGAAGTTCCAGCGCTTCATGGCGCCGGCGAACCCCTTACCGACCGTCAGGGCGGTGACGTCGACCTTTTGGCCGGCGACGAAATGGTCGGCGGTGAATTCCGCGCCCACTTCGATGAGGTTTTCTTCGGTGACGCGGAATTCCGCGACTTCGTGCTTCGGCTCGACCTGAGCCTTGGCGAAGTGGCCACGCAGGGCCTTCGAAGTGTTCTTGGCCTTCTTGGCGCCAGCACCGAGCTGGAGCGCAACATAGCCGTCCTTATCCTGGGTGCGCTGACCCGTGACCTGGCAGCCGTCGAGGCTGAGCACGGTCACCGGAACATGGACGCCGCCTTCATCGAAGAAGCGAGCCATACCCAGTTTCTTGGCGATCACGCCGGTACGCATCGACCGATCCCCTCTTAAAGCTTGATCTCGACGTCCACGCCGGCGGACAGGTCGAGCTTCATCAGCGCGTCCACAGTCTGCGGGGTGGGATCGACGATATCGAGCACGCGCTTATGCGTGCGGATTTCGAACTGCTCGCGCGACTTCTTGTCGACGTGCGGCGAACGGTTGACGGTGAATTTTTCAATTTGCGTCGGCAGGGGGATGGGCCCCCGGACGGTCGCGCCGGTGCGCTTAGCCGTATTGACGATCTCGCGTGTGGAATGGTCCAGCACGCGGTGATCGAAGGCTTTGAGCCGGATGCGGATGTTCTGACGATCCATATCGCTCTTTAGTTTCCCCTACAGACGACGAACGTCCGCGTGACATTGACCATTTCAAAGACCAACCCGAACACCTAGCGAGGCGCCCGTACGCGTAAGTCCGCAAAAACGACATGAGCCCGCGCGAACGCTTCGCGTGGGCCCTGCCCGAAAGCTCCGATTTCCACCGGTTTTCGAGCCGTTCTGCGAACCGCGTCTGTGCTTCAAATCACTTCGAAGCACACAGCCGGTCCAACAGGAGGCGCGTCTATACGTGGGTGACTCGCCCGCGTCAAGACTTGCCGGTGCAGCGGCGGCCCGCCCTAACCGATCACCACCTCGCCGGAGCCGACGACCGCCTTGGACACCGGCCCCTTGACCGCCTTCACCTTGACGTCGCCCGACCCGGCGATCCGGGCCTTGAGCGAGTCCGCGGGGCCATCGACCGTCACGCCGCCAGCGCCGGCCACCGAGACCGTCATCGCCCCGACTCGGCCGCCAGCGATCCTCACGTCGCCGGAGCCGGCGATCTTGACGTCGAGCGGGCCCTCCAGCGAGGCGGTCCAGACATCGCCTGCCCCGGCCAGGTTCACGTCCATCGGGCCCCTGACCGCTTGGGTCCTGATATCGCCGGAGCCGGCGACACGCAGATGCGCGCGGCCGACGCTGCCGACATAGGTGTCGCCCGATCCGGCCTGGTTGAGCTTGAGTTCGCCGGCCACGTTGGCGACCGTCCAGTCGCCGCACCCGGCGTTGGACAGCTGCAGGCTGGCCGACTTGCCGATCGTCCCGAACACCGCCCCGCCGCTGTCCAGATTGACGTCTCGGGGCGTGCGGATCACCACCTGCGGCATATTCGCATAGGCAATCGCCCCGACGCCGGCGACGTTGACCGAAGCGCGGCCCCCCTCGCCTTCACAGCTGCGGATCTTGCGGTTGAGGCCGCCGTCGACGACGACCTTGCCGCCCGCGGTGCGGACCTGCAGCGGCAGCCTCGGATGGCTCGCCAGGACCTCGACCTTGATGTCGCTGCGCGCTTCCGGGATCACCGTGACGCGAACGACGGCGTCCTTGATCTCGACGGACTGCGCGTGCGCCGCGCTGGCCGCCGACGCCGCCCCGAGCCCCACAATGATCATCGCAAGACGCATGTCTTTCCTCCGCCTAGCTGAACAACCTTGATGCGAACGGTAGGCCCGGGCGCCGCACCGGTCAGCTTAATTCCGGGTCATGACTTCAGCGTCATGCGCCCCCTACCCGCCAACGAAAAGGCCGCCGAGGTTGCCCTCGGCGGCCTGATCTTGAGTCTGTCGACCGTAGCTTAGATCGCTTACTCGACGATCTTGGCGACGACGCCGGCGCCGACCGTACGGCCGCCTTCGCGGATGGCGAAGCGCAGGCCTTGGTCCATGGCGATCGGGGTGATCAGCTCGACGTCCAGCTCGGCGTTGTCGCCCGGCATGATCATCTCAACGC
>JAGOQB010000002.1 GCA_017991675.1 Phenylobacterium sp.
GGGAGCGGAAGAAGGTCGAGATGCTGTTTGCCCATCTCAAACGGATCCTGAAGCTCGACCGCTTGCGGCTCCGCGGTCCCCAGGGCGCTCGAGACGAGTTCCACCTCGCCGCCACAGCCCAGAACCTGCGCAAACTGGCCAAGCTCATCCCGCCGCCAAGCCCGGCAACGGCCTGAAGAGGCTCAGCAGCCTCTGGCGTCCGCTACCTGTCCCGCCTGAGATCCGACTTCTTCAACGCAATCAGCCCTTAGCGAACGCACCGCCAGCACCATGTCCGTCGCCTCTTCCCCGTCGCCGTGCTCGACCACCTAGACCGGAGGCCCTGAGCTTGAATCCGGCGAGCGGCCACTCGCCTTGTCCGAGGAGGACCGGCCCGCGGACATGGTGCATCCCGTTGACGGCGCCGGCCACGGTCTTGGCCTTTTCCGGCAGACGAGGGAAACCGCCTTAGACCTCGCGGCCATTCATTCCGAACCGCTTCGGCGCTCAGACCGCCGCCAGCGTTCGATCCAGCTAGACATCACCACCTCCGCGCGTATTCACGTCATCGCAACCGATGCGGCAACACTATCCCCGACGGCTCACGGTCGAGCCATGACGATCCGTCGGGCGCCGCCCGGGGGCCTGTTCAGGGGGACGATACTGTGGCGCGCACGGCGGTCGGGGAGAGTATTGGCCGCAGCAGGCCGCTGCTCCTGGTCTTGATCCTGGTCAGTTGCCTGGCCGCGGGCGTCGCGGCCGTAAGCTTCCAGGCGCCTGAGCTGCTCGGAAAGCCGAAGGTGCTGACCGATTTCGACGCCTTCCATATCGCGGGCCGACTGGCGCGCGAGGGCCGGGTGTCGGAGGCCTATCACGCGGTGTCGATGGTGGCCGCCCAGAAGGAGATGACCGGCACGGTCGCCTTCATGCCCTGGACCTACCCGCCCCCGTTCACGCTGGCGATGGAAGGCCTGGCGCCCCTGCCGATCGGCGTGGCGTACCTGTTGTTCGCGACGGCGAGCTGCGCCTTCTACCTGTGGGTGTTGCAACGTATAGCCGGCCCCTGGCTGCCGGGGGTGGCCGTGGCCGTCGCCCCGGCGATCATTCTCAACCTGAGGACGGGGCAGAACGCCTTTCTGATCGCGGGCCTGATCGGCGCCTTCCTGCTGGCGTTTCGCGACCACCGGCGGCTGGCCGGGCTTCCGCTCGGGCTGCTCATCATCAAGCCGCATCTCGCCCTGGGCGTCGGCCTGCTCGCCCTGATGCACCGGCGATGGTCGGCGGTGGTCATCGCCGGGGCGGTCGCCCTGACCCTGCTGGCGATCTCCACGGCGGTCTACGGCCCGTCGATCTGGACCGATTTCCATGGGGCCGTGGGCGAGGCCGGGCGCTACCTGGCGGCGGGGTATTATCCGCTATTTCGCATGAACTCGATCTATGCCGCCGCCCACAGCCTCGGCGCCGCGCCCGCGGCGGCCATGGCGCTCCAGGCGGCGAGCGCGATCGTTGCGCTGGGGATCCTGGGCCTGGCCTGCGTCAAGGGCGTGGCGTTCAACCGCCTGGCCGCTCTGGCCTGCGCGGCGAGCGTTTGCGTGAGCCCGTACGGCTACGACTATGACCTGACGGTGCTCGGGGTGGGGATCGCCTTCATCTACCCCGAGATCGTTGCGCGCAGCGGAGATCGGCGGTTCCTGGCGTGGTTTGCATTGATGTGGCTGGCTTGCGGCTACGGAATAAGCTGGGGGATCGCAACGAGCGACGTCAGCTCAAGCGGCGGGCCGCCTGAATACACGACGGGAATTTCCCTCACCGCGCCGCTGCTGTGGCTGCTGTTCTGGCTGACCTATCGCATCCTCACCCGACCGCAGGCGGCGGCCGAGGGCGAGCAAGGCGAGAACCGCCCCCTGCCCGCCAGGCGCGAGCCGGCCTAGGCGCCGGGCGCCTCGAGGCCTGAGCGGACGGCGGCGAGGTAGGTTCGCCCCACCGGCACGGTCAAGCCGCCGGTCAGCTCGATGAGCGTCTGGTGACGGTCGCGGCGCAGGCCGGCGACTTCGCCCCGCGCCACCCACCAGCCCCTGTGGGCCTGAAAGCCGAGCTGCGGCGGCAGGATCTGCACCGCTTCGCTCAGCCGCATGTGAATGAGCGCCGAACCGCGGCGGGTGTGGACCATCAGGTAGTGGTCCTGCGCCTCGAGGGCGAGCAGGTCGCGCCCCAGCCGGTCAGGAACGCGCGCGAAGAACTGGTCGGTGTTCAGGTCTTCCGCAGGGCCCTCTGGGCTGGGCAGGAACGGCCAGACCACGATGCCGGCGATGACCAGCTGGACCGCCGCAACGGAGAGATAGAGCGACACCAGCGCCCCGGGCGGCGTCGAGCGTCCGAAAATCAACTGCAGCGTCCAGGCCACGACGAACATCATCGGCAGCGTCGAGACCAGACCCACGACGACGACCGCGGCGACCTTCGGCAGGCGCGCGAACACCGGCGCCGGACGCAGGATCTGCAGGGTGGCGAGCGCCAGCCCGTAACCCGCCGCCACCAGGCAGAACCAGTAGGCGTAGCGTTGCGGCGCCTTCAGCGACTGAAACGAGCCGAACGGCCCGGCGAACCCCAGGAAAATCGCCAGCGCGATCGCTCCGTAGAGACTGGCGAAGCGCGGCGAGGTCCAGGGTCGAAGGGAGATCGTCGGCATCGTGCGGCGTTGGCGAAAACCGAATGCTATTCGCGGAAACCGGCGTTGTCGAGCCGGCCGAACCTGCGTTTCACGGACCCATTCCGTCGCAGATTTCCGGACGCCATGACATTCGCCCTTCGCATCAACGGCCAGGCCCGACAGGTCGACGCCGCGCCCGATCAACCGCTGTTGTGGGTGTTGCGCGAGCAACTAGGCCTCAAGGGGACGAAGTACGGTTGCGGCGTCGGCGCGTGCGGGGCCTGCACGGTTCATCTGGACGGCCAGGCGGTTCGTTCCTGCGTCACCCCGGTCGGCGCGGTCGGCGCGGCCGCGGTCACCACGATCGAGGGGCTCGCGGCGAAGGACGCGCTGCACCCGGTGCAGCGGGCCTGGATCGAGGTGGATGTCGCCCAGTGCGGCTACTGCCAGGCCGGCCAGATCATGGCGGTCGCCAGCCTGCTCGCCGAGACGCCGGCGCCGTCCGACGATGAGATCGACGCGGCGCTCACCAACCTCTGCCGGTGCGGGACCTATACGCGCATCCGCACCGCGATCCGCCGGGCGGCCGAGCTGATCAGGCAGGGCGCGGCATGAGCGCGGCGAGGTCGACGACCTCCCGGCGCGAGCTGCTGAAGGCGGCGGCCGGGGCTGGGGCCCTGCTGGTGTTCGCGCGCCCGCAGGCCGGCCGCGCGGCGGCGCGTTTCGCGGGCGAGATCGGCCCCTTCGTCCGCATCGCGGCGGACGGCGCGGTGACCATCGGCTGCCACGTCGGAGAGATGGGCCAGGGCGTCTCGACTTCGCTGCCGATGCTGATCGCCGAGGAGCTGGACGTGCCGTTCGAGACGGTTTCGATCCAGGCGATGCCGCTGCATCTGGCGCGCAACGCCCGGGGCCAGGCGCGCTCGTACCTCGGCGCCGGCCAGAGCACCGCCGGCGGCTCGAACAGCGTCCGGGTCGGCTTCATGCCCCTGCGGCAGGCCGGGGCGCGGGCCCGGCGGATGATCCTCGACGCGGCGGCCGAAGGCTGGCGGGTCCCGGTGGAGGAGCTTGCGACCAAGGACGGCGTCGTCCGGCATGCGGCTTCCGGCCGAGCCGCGACCTACGGCGAACTCGCCGCTGCGGCGGCCAAGCGGCCCGAGCCTGCCGGCGAGATCGCCCTCAAGGCGCCGGAGCGGTTCGCCATCGTCGGCAAGCCGCAGCGCCACCTGGATGCAGGCCGGATCGTCCGCGGCGAGCCGCTGTTCGGGATCGACGCGGAGATGCCGGGCATGCTGCACGCCGTCGTCGCCCGCTGCCCCTATCTCGGCGGCAAGGTCGCCAGCCTGGACGAGGAGCACGGCCGCAGGCTTCCGGGCGTCGTGGCGCTGGTCCCGATCCAGGCGGCCGATGCGCCGGCGCCGCCCCTGGCTCCGCAGGGCACGCCGCTGGCGGCGGGCGTGGCGGTGGTGGCCACCTCCTTCTGGGCGGCGCTGCAGGCTCGCGAGGCGCTGAAGATCACCTGGAGCCGGGGCGCCGACGAAAGCTCCGCGCGCGCCTATGCCGAGACCTGGGCGAGACTGGAAGCCACGCCCGGCGACCTGGTCCGCAAGGACGGGGATTTCGCCAGCCTGCCGCGAATGCGCACGATCAGCGCCCGGTACGAGGCCGCCATGGTCGCCCACGCCTGCATGGAGCCGCCGAACGCCATCGTGGCGGTCGATCCCGACGGGACGCGCGCCCGGGCGATCCTCGCCACTCAAAGTCCCGACGCCGCCGCAGCCACCATCGCCGCGGTGACTGGCGTCGACCCGCTGCAGATCGACGTCACCCTGGCGCGCATGGGCGGCGGCTTTGGCCGCAAGTACGACCAGGACATGGTCGCAGAGGCGGCGCTCATCGCCAACGCCGTGAAGCGGCCTGTCAAGCTGGTCTGGACCCGTGAGGACGACCTGCAGCACGATCTCTACCGGCCCGGCGCCTGCCACATCCTCGATGCGGCGCTGACGCCAGAGGGCGACATCCTGGGTTGGCGGCACCGCCTGGCGACCCATTCGCGGGTGGCCGGCGCCGCGGGAAGTCCGCCGCCACGGCTGACCGAGTACTATCCCGACGGCTTTCCGGCCGGCCATGTCCCGAACATGCTGGTCGAATACCACCTGCTGCCCTCGGCGGCGCCGCGCGGCGCCTGGCGCGGGCCCGGCCACGTCGTCAACGCCTTCGCGATCGAGTGCTTCCTTGACGAGATCGCGGTCGCCACGAACCGCGATCCGGTCGCGCTGCGCCTGGAGATGATCGGGACCGGCGGCCCGCGCAGCTACATGTACCTGCCCCAGATGCCGCGCCAGACCTTCGACACCGCACGCTACGCGGCCGTCATCCGACGGGCGGCCGAGGCGGCCGGATGGGGCACGCCGCTGCCCAAGGGCCGCGGGCGCGGATTCGCCGCGCACTTCACGTTCGAGAGCTATGTCGCCCAGGTCGTCGAGGTCAGCGTCGAAGGCGGCCGCCTGCGCGTCGACCGGGTCACGGCGGCGGTCGACGCCGGCCTGATCGTCAATCCGAACGGCGCGCGCGCCCAGATCGAGGGCGCGATCAACGACGGCCTGTCGGCGGCGCTGGGCCAGGCGATCACCGTGCGCGACGGCCAGATCGAGCAGCGCAACTTCAACGACTACGAGATGCTGCGCATCGACGGCGCCGCCCGGCGCATCGAGGTGAGCTTCATCGAGTCGCGCGAACCGCCCAACGGCCTTGGCGAGCCCGGCGTGCCGCCGCTCGCGCCGGCCCTGGCCAACGCGATCTTCGCCGCGACCGGGGTGCGCATCCGCCAGACGCCCATGCTGCCGGTCCTGGGGCCCCTGCTCGCCGCGAACCGGCAGGGTCGAAGCAGCCCGGAGGGCGCGCATGTCGTCGGAAGCTAACTGGAGCCTGCGCCTGCTCGGGGAATGCGGACTGAGCGCCGCGGACGGCGCGCCGATCCCCCTCTCCACCCGCAAGTCGCTGGCCATTCTGGCCTATCTGGCCCGTCAGCCTGAGCGGCGGGCCACGCGAGAGCGGCTAGCTGCGCTGCTCTGGGAGGACGCCGCCCCCACGCAGGCGCGGCTCAATCTTCGCAAGGCCCTCTCCTCCCTGCGCCATGAAACCCGGCTTCCCAATGCGCCGGCCGCCGTGCTCATCGAGGCGAACAACGACGCCGTCTGGCTGACCCCTGGCGCGCTCGCCAGCGACGCCGAGACCCTGGAGGCGGCCCTACCCGCGCTTCCCGACGCCGCCGCGGTCGCCGAGCTCTATGTCGGAGACTTCCTCTCCGACCTGGTTCTCCGCGCCGCCCCGGCCTTCGAGGCCTGGGCCCAGATCGAACGACAGCGGCTGCGGGAAATGGCCATCGCATCGCTGATGGCGCACATGGAGCAGGCGTTTCAGCCGGGGACGTCCCCCGAGGCGGGCGTCGTCGCAGCGATGCGGGTCCTGGCCCTGGATCCGCTGCAGGAGCGCGCACACCGCGCCTTGATGCGGCTTTACGTGCGCCAGGGAAGGCCGGCCGCGGCGCTGAAGCAGTTCCACACCCTGTCCGAGTTGCTGGCCCGAGAGCTCCACACCACGCCGGAGGCGGAGTCCCGCGATCTCTTCCGCGCAATCGCCAATGCGCGCCACACGCGTGGGCAAGAGCGCGCGGGGTCTGAACACGCCAGCGCCCCGCCCCGCCCCGTTCAAGCCGCGCCCAGGGGCCGAACCTCGATCGCTGCGGCCGCCATGTTCGGGCTGGCGGCCGTGGTCGGCGGCTGGGCCTATCTCAACCGCTCTCCGGCGTAAGTCCCCGCCTGGCCGTTCAGCCGAAGCCTGAGCCCAGCGGGGGCGCAAACTTGCGCAGCAGGTCCTGTTTGAACAGCTTGCCGGTGTCGTGGCGGGGGAGCTCGGCCTCGAAGACCAGGCGCTTGGGGGTCTTCACCGGGCCGAGCCGGGCGCGGACGAAGCCGAGCAGCGCCTCGGCGGTCGAGGCGTCGGCCGCCACGCCGGACACCAGTTCGACCACCGCCATGGCCGCCTGGCCGAGGTCCTCGCTGGGGGCCCCGATGACGGCGGCGTCGCGCACCGAGGGGTGCTCGAGCAGCACGGCCTCGATCTCCTGCGGATAGATGTTCACGCCGCCGGAGATGATCGTGAAGTGCCGCCGGTCGGTCAGGTAGAGATAGCCGTCGACGTCGAGGTAACCGATGTCGCCGTAGGTCCGCCAGCCTTGCGGGCTCTGCGCCCCGGCGGTCTTGGCCGGATCGCGCCAGTACTCGAAGCCGTTATCGCCCGAGAAGTAGATGTCGCCGACCGCCCCGGCCGGCAGCACGCCGCCGTCCGGTCCCAGCACGTGGGCGTTCGCCGCGCGGCCGACCGAGCCGGGGTGAGCCAGCCACTCCTGCGAGCTGATCCGCACGAAGCCGACGCCCTCGCTGCCGGAATAGTATTCGTCCAGGATCGGGCCCCACCAGTCGATCATCGCCCGCTTCACATGCTGCGGGCACGGGGCCGCGCCATGAATGGCGTACCGCTGCGAGGAGAGGTCGGCCGCCTGGCGGACGGACGCGGGAAGCCGAAGCATCCGATGGAACATCGTCGGCACCCACAGGCCGTGGGTGCACTGGTGGGCCTGCAGGTCCACGAGCGCCTCACCCGCATCGAACCGCTCAGGCAGGACGACCGTCGCGCCGCTGTGCAGCGCGGCGGTGACGTAGCGATGCGGGGCGGCGTGATAGAGCGGGCTGGGCGAGTAGAGCACCGAACCCTCGCCCAGGCCGTAGCCGCGGGCGACGCCCACCGTGGCCGGGTCGGCCGCGTCGAAGGCGCGGTCCGGCAACGGTTTGCGCACCCCCTTCGGGCGGCCGGTGGTCCCCGAGCTGTAGAGCATGACCGCGCCGCAGGACGGCTGATCGGGCAGGGTCGCCGGCTGCCCGGCGGTCAGGGCCGCCCAGTCCGCAACGCCGTCCAGCGCCAGATCAAGACCGAACACCGGAGCGGAGAGCCCCCTCAGGGAAGTCTCCGCCGTCAGCGCGAAGCAGCCGTCCGAGATCACCAGCGCCTGGGCCTGGGAGTCGGCGACCACGTAGGCCAGATCGTCCGCCGACATCTTGGTCGACAGCAGCACATAGTAGAGCCCGATCCGCTGGGCGCCGAGGACGGCGGCCAGCCATTCGGGACGGTTGGTGATCGACAGGGCGATGCAGTCGCCGCGCCGCAGGCCGATCGCGCGCATCGCATGCGCCGCGCGATTGGCCGCCGCGTCCAGGTCGGCGAAGCTCAACGCCTGGCCCGAGCCCGGAAAGATCGCCGCGACGGCGTCGGGCCTGGCCCGCGCGACCTTGCTCAGATGCGACACGTGGCGCCCTCCCTGCCCCGCGTCCTCATGCAAACGCCCGCGTGTTCAGCCCGGCCAGGGCGGCGCGATATTCCGCCTCGAGGCGATCGACGATCTCGCCGACCGTCTCGACGTCCTTGATCGATCCGCAGCCATGCCCCGCGCCGCGGATATCCCGCCAGACCTTCACCTCGCCGTCGGCGCCGCGCTTATACTTGGCGGTGGCCTCGCTGTAGGCTGGCAGGTTGTTCACGTCGAGACCGGCGTTGGCGAGCGTCACCTTCAGGTAGTTGCCGTAAATGCCGGTGAAGATGTTCGTGTAGATGATGTCGTCGGCGTCGCTTTGCAGGATCTCGGTCTTGTGCTCCGGCGAGGTGGCCGATTCCGCCGCAGCCAGGAACCGGGTGCCCAGATAGGCCATGTCCGCGCCCATCGCCTGGGCGGCCAGGACGTCAGAGCC
Source organism: Phenylobacterium sp. (assembly GCA_017991675.1). GTDB lineage: Bacteria > Pseudomonadota > Alphaproteobacteria > Caulobacterales > Caulobacteraceae > Phenylobacterium. The sequence goes on from JAGOQB010000002.1 coordinate 8,434, forward strand.
GGTGCTCATCGCCCCCGACAGCAGGATGGTCCCGTCGAAGAATTCGCGCACCTGGTTGACCAGGGCGAAGGGGCTGCGGTCGCCGCCCTGCCCGCCGGCGCCGGCGGCCACCAGGATCAGCCCGTCGACCCCGGCCTGCGCGGCCTTGCGCGCATGGCGAAGATTGGTCACGTCGTGGAACACCAGGCCCTGGTAGCCGTGGACCTCCTGGATGATCTCGGCCGGCGGCGCGCGCAGGCTGGTGATGATCAGCGGGACCTGTTCGCGCACGATGGTGGCGAGGTCGGCCTGCCAGCGGTCGTTGAGCGGGCTCATGACCTGGTTGACCGCGAAGGGCGCGACAGGCCCGGCGGCGTCTTCGGCCTCGGCGGCGGCGAGCCGCTCGCGGATTTCGACGATCCAGTCGGTCAGTTCGGCCTGCGGCCGGGCGTTGAGCGCCGGGAACGAGCCGACGACCCCGGCCTTGCACTGGGCGACCACGAGGTCGCGGCTCGACGCGATGAACATCGGCGCGCCGATCACCGGAAGGCGAAGCTTGTCGTTGAACTGAACGGGAATTCCCACACCGGCCTCTTTTCGAATTGCTGGTTTCGCTGGCCGCGGACACTGAGACCCTGGCGGGGTGTGGACAAACGAGATCGCTCCGGGGCAGATGAACGAAATTCATCTGAGCCGCGTCGATGCCCCCGCCTTTCCATCTGATCCTGACCATCGAAGCGGTGACCCGGCTGGGCAGCTTCAAGCTGGCGGCCGACGAGCTGCTGGTCACCGCCTCGGCCGTCAGCCATCGGGTGCGCAAGCTGGAGGCCATGCTCGGCCATCGGCTGTTCGAACGGCTCGGCCAGGGCGTGCGGCCGACCGAGGGCGCGCTGCGGCTGGCCGCGATCGTCGGCCGGGCCAAGGGCGAGGTCGACCGAGCCTGGCGCGAGCTGGCGGCCGAGACCGCGCAGGCCAGCGTGCGAGTGTCGTGCCTGGCCGCCTTCGCCGGCAACTATCTGCTGGACGACGTCTCCGACCTGCAGCAGCGGTTCCCGCAGATCGAGCTCAACCTGGCCACCGCGTTCTTCAGGGGCTCGCCGCGCGAGCTGCTGCACGACGTGGTCATCAGCTGCGGGCCCGATCCCGGCCCGGAATGGACGACGCGGCCGTTGCTGCCGCTGGAGATGCGGGCGGTGATGGCGCCGGGCTCGGCGGCTGGCTTCATCGTCGGGAACCGGTTGAAGGGCCCGCTGCTCAGCTATGGCGGCGACAGCACGAGCTGGCCGACGATCGCCGCGATCCTGGGGCTGGAGCTTCACGGCGCGGCCAAGGTCATCACTCTGGACTCGGTCGAGGCGGCCTGTACCGCCGCCGAGCGCGGGGTCGGGCTCGCCCTCGCCCCGGTCGCCACCGCCCAGCGGCTGGCCCAGGCCGGGCGCGTGGACCTGGTGGGGCCGCCGATCCGCTCGGGCCTGACCTACTGGATCGCGGTCAAGCGGGACCTGCACGACTCGCCGGTGATCGAGCGGTTTCGTCGCTGGCTGACGGCGCGGCTGAGCGAGACCGCGAGCTAGGTCCTCGCCTGCGCCGGCCGGCCGAGCGCCGCGCCGCCGGCGCGAACCGCCAGGGCGAGCGCCGCGAGGATCGCCAGGGCGGCGGCGATCACCGCGGCCGGCCAGCCGAGCAGCGAGACGGTGGGGCCGCCGGCCGCGGCCCCGAGGCTGCCGCCGACGAAGTAGATGACCATGTAGGTGCTGTTCATCTGGGCCGGCCGCGCCGGATCCATGGTGAGCACCCGGCGCTGGTTGGCGACCTGGGCGGCGAAGAGGCCGGCGTCGAACAGCGCCAGGGCGGCCAGCAGCAGCGGCGCAGAGCCAAGCGCCGGCCACATGGCCAGGGTGCAGACCAGCGCCGTCAGCAGGCCCGCCAGGACGATGGGGCGGCTTCCGAACCGGTCGGCGATGCGCCCTGCGAGCGGGGTGACCAGCATGCCGGCGATCCCCGCCAGCGAGTAGAGGCCGACCACCGTCGGCGACAGGCCGTGCGGCGGCAGGGAGAGCGCCAGCGAGACCCCGACCCAGATCAGGCTGAAGGCGAAGAACCACAGCCCGCCGGCCACCGCCGAGGCCGACAGGTCCGGCCGCGCGCGCAGCAGTCCCGGCGTCGACAGCAGCCCCGACAGCCACGATCCGGGCGCGCGAATGACGCTGCGCGGCAGCACGGAGCGTCCGACCATGGCGCAGGCCAGGCAGGCGGCGGCCACGAGCAGCAGCATCGCGCGCCAGCCGACCAGGTCGGTGAGGCCGCCGCCGATCAATCGGCCCAGCAGGATCCCCGCCGAGATGCCGGCGGTGACGACGCCGAGGGCCATGCCCTGGCGGTCGGCCGGCGCGTGCTTGGCGGCCAGGGTGCTCATCTGCGCGCCGGTGCTGGCGCAGATCCCCGAGAGCAGCAGACCCGCCCCGAAGAGGGCGACCGAGGTCGCCGCAGCAGTCAGGAGCAGCGCCCCGGCCAGAGCCGCGAGCTGGGCGGGAAACAGCACTTGGGGGCGAACCCGGTCGACCAGAGGAACCAGCAGCGCCAGTCCCAGCAGGTAGCCGACGATCGGCAGCCCCGCGGCGGCGCTGGTCGCGGCCAGCGAGGCCCCCAGGTCCGCGGCGATGACGCCGAGCTCAGGCTGTACGGTGTAGCTGGTCGAGGTCGCCACGGCGGCCGCAAGCGCCAGGAAAAGAGTCGTCCCTGCGCCGAGATGATCTTGTGAAGCGTCGTTCGTTGATTGGGTCATGGCCGCAGAGTTGGCGACCGCGCGCCCGGCGTCTGGCGCAATCCGGACCCGAACCGACGGCGCGGAGGGCGTCTACCGCGCCAGGACGACGTGGGTGGCGTGCTCACCGAGCTGGTGCTCGGTGACGCGGAAGCCGAGAGCCGGCAGGTCGATGCCGGCGAGCAGCGCCTCGCCCTGGCCGAGCACGACCGGCGACAGGGCCAAGTGCATCTCGTCGATTGCGCCGGCGCGCAGGTACTGACGCACCGTCTCGACTCCGCCGCCGATCTTGACGTCGAGGTCGCCGGCCGCCGCCCGCGCCTGCTCCAGCGCCGCCTCGATCCCGTCGGTGACGAAAATGAAGGTCGTGCCGCCGGCCATCTCGATCGGGTCGCGCCGGTGGTGGGTGAGAACGAAGGTCGGGGCGTGATAGGGCGGATCATCGCCCCACCAGCCCGTCCAGGTCTCGTCCGGCCAGGGCCCACGGACCGGACCGAACATGTTGCGTCCCAGGATGAAGGCGCCGAAGCCGCGCATGGCGCGGTCGGCATATGCCTGATCGACGCCCTCGGAGCCGCCCGGCTGGCCGATCATCGACTGGAAGAAGCGGGTCCCGAACAGCCACTGGTGCACTTCGTCCCCGCGCCGGCCGAGGGGATGGTCCAGGCTCTGGCCAGGGCCGGCGCCGAAGCCGTCGAGCGAGATTGAAAAGCCCCCTACGCGCACCCGTGACATCGCCGCCTCCGCCGTTCCGCCGTCCGCCGACATGGCGGGGCCATCCTAGGACACAGGACAGCGGCGTGTCCCGACAGGCCGCCCAGCGCTATGCTGGCCCCATGAGCACCGCGAGACTGCAAACCGCGCCAGGCGACGTCCTGGTCGTCATCGACCCGCAGGTGGACTTCTGCCCCGGCGGGGCGCTGGCGGTGGCCGGCGGCGATGAGATCATGCCGCTGATCAACCAGGTCGCGGCGCGGTTCGAGCATGTGGTGATCACCCAGGACTGGCATCCGCGCGACCAGATCTCGTTCGCCTCGAACCATCCGGGGGCCGCGCCGTTCAGCGTCGTCGAGGTCGCCTATGGGCCCCAGACCCTGTGGCCGGACCATTGCGTGCAGGGCAGTCCCGGCGCGCAGTTGCATCCGGCGCTGGACGCGCCGCACGCCGAGCTGATCCTGCGCAAGGGGTACAACCGCGCCGTCGACAGCTATTCGGCGTTCTTCGAGAACGACAAGACCACGGCCACCGGCCTCTCCGGCTATCTGCGCCAGCGCGGGTTCAAGCGCTGCGTCTTCGTCGGCCTGGCGCTGGATTTCTGCGTCCGCTACTCGGCGCAGGATGCGATCACCGAGGGGTTCGAGGCGGTGGTGATCCCGCAGGCGTGCCGGGCCATCGACCTGGACGGATCGGCGGCCGCGGCGATGGCCTCGTTCGCGGCCCTGGGCGTCGCCCTCGCCGCCCCCTAGAGCCTCAGGGCCGCCGGCCCATCCGCGCATAGGCCTGGCGCGGGATCGGCCCAGGCGCCAGCCGCGCGGCGCGGCCGAGCGCCGACAGCGTGATCCTGGCCGCGGCCAGGCGCGTCGGATGGGGCGTCAGGCCCAGTTGGGCGCCGAGGCCCGGCGGCAGCAGGTCGATGCTGGCCTCGACCACCAGCGGCTGCAGGGCGCGGCCGAGCGCGCCCATCGGCGAGGTGCGGCGCACGATGCCGAGGAACTCGTCGATGATCGGGTGGTGCACGAGGCTGGGCCGCATGGCCTGCATCGCCTCGGCGACGGCCGCGGCCGAAGCCGCCGGACGCTGCGCGCCGAACGCGCGGCCGACGGCGCCGCCCTCGGCGTAGTAGCGGTCCTGGTCGGCGCGGCTGATCTGCGGGTCGACATAGCGCCGATAGGCGTTGAGGAAGCCGTAGGCGGCGGTCAGGTGCACCCAGTCGGCCAGGTCCGGGTCGAGGGCGTGGTAGTCCTGGCCCTCGGGCGTGCGGCCGCGGACTTTTTCGTGCATGCGCGTGACCATGGCGATCCGGGCCTGCGCCTCGGCGGTCGCCGCGTAGGTGGTGATCATCGTCGCCTCGCCGGTGCGGCGCATGCGGGTCAGCGGGTCGCGGGCGAAGATCGAGTGCTCCCACACGCCGGTGCGGACCCGCGGCTCGGCCAGTTCGAGGATCACCGCCGCCACCCCGCCGATCGCCAGGGCGATGGGGTTGGCGTGCACGCGCCAGGCGACCGAGTCGGGGCCATAGAGGCCCGGGTCGCCCTGGGGCTGCGAATAGTCGATCCGCGAGGGCCCGAAGATCCGCCGGTCGAGCGCCCCCGCCAGGCCGGCGCCGGGCGCGTCCAGCCCCGCCCGTGTGGAAGTGTCGTGAGCCATCTCGCCTCGCGTCCGCCTGGCCCCAGCCTAGCGAAGGGCTAAACGGTCGAACAACCTGACGGTTCTGCCAGGGTGGTCACGCCACTTTGGACTGCGGCGGTTCGGCCTGCTGCTCCCGCCATTCGGCGCGCAGGTCGTGGCTGGTCTGGCGGCTGGCGTCGTGGCTCCAGCCCGGCGGGCCAAGCAGGTAGCCGAGCGCATGGCGCGGATGGCGGGCGACGTCCGCCAGCATCCCCGCCCACTCGTGAAACGCCACCCGCAGGATATTGAAATCGCCGAGGTTCTTGACGATGCCATAGCGGCACGGCTCCTCGTCGAGTTCGGGCTGGAAGGTGCCGAACAGCTTGTCCCAGACGATCAGAATGCCGGCGTAGTTGCGGTCCAGATAGCGCGGGTTGCGGGCATGGTGGACGCGGTGGTGCGAGGGGGTGTTGAACACCGCCTCGAACCAGCGCGGCATCCTGCCGATCGCCTCGGTGTGGATCCAGAACTGGTAGACCAGGCTGATCCCCTTCTGAATCGCGATCATCGCCGGTGGGAAGCCGAGGAAGGCCAGCGGCAGCCATAGCGCCCAGGTTCCGGCTATCCCGCCGGTCCAGGTCTGCCGCAGGGCGGTCGATAGGTTGTAGTGCTGCGAGGAGTGGTGATTGACGTGCGCCGCCCACCAGAACCGGCGCTCGTGGCTCAGGCGGTGGAACCAGTAGTAGGTCAGGTCCTCCAGCAGGAAGATCGCGACCCAGGCCCAGATCGCGGTCATCGGGATGTCGAACAGGCGGTGCTGGTAGACGTACAGCGTCGCGGCGACGACCAGGCCGCCGGTCAGGATTCCGGCGAGCGTGCTGCCCAGCCCCATGACCAGGGAGGCGGCGGTGTCCTTCGCTTCATAGTTGGTGCGGGTGCGGCCCATGCGGGCCAGCACCACCTCCAGGATGATCGCCAGGATGAAGAACGGCGTCGCCAGGGTGACGGGATCGAAGCTCATGCGGCGCGGCGGTCTTCGTCCGGGCCCGGGGCCGGCGGCCAGTTCTGCAGCGCCAGCCGCGCCAGCGGCGCGGCGACGTCGGACAGGTCGAGCCGCACGACCCCGTCACGGAACGAGGACGCCACCGCCTGGGTCCAGGGGATATGGCGGGCGACATAGCCGTCGCCGACCTCGCACAACACCAAGGCGGCCGCGCCGGACTTGGCCAGGGCGCCGCGGCCGTCGACCGCCACCCAGACGCGCTCGATCGGGCGGCCGGGGAATTCCTGCGCCAGCAGGTCGAGGGCCCTGGCGTCGGTCAGGGGCGTCATCGGCTTGGCGATCTTGGCCCAGGCGGCCAGCCCGACCAGCAGGGCGATCGCGCCCGCCGACGCAGCGAACTGCACGAAGAATGCTTGCGACACTTACGGTCCTCCCCGCCGGCAGGGTCCGCCCGCCGAACGTGACCGTCAAGTGACAGCCTATCTAGGCGCGTGGCTTCGCAAGCAGCGGCGGCGCCCCGGCCGCGGCGCGGCGGCGCAGGACCTGGCGGGCGACGAGGCCCATGATGATCAGGCCCGTGAGGGTGATGGCGGCGATGGTGACCAGGTGCGCCTCGCCTAGGGCTTCGAGCTCGGCCAGGCCCTTGGCGGCGAAATAGCCAGGCGCGAGGATGGCCAGAACCCAGATCGCCGCCGACACGGCGTTGGCCAGCTGAAAGGTGCGGCGGCGCATCTGCAGCAGCCCGGCGACCAGCGGCACGAAGGCGCGCAGCGGGCCGAAGAACCGGCCGATAAAGATCGAGGCCGCGCCGTAGCGGCGGTTGAACAGCCGCGTGCGGGCGACCTTGCGGCGATGGCCGCGGAACATCGGATGGCGCAAGGCGCGCGGGCCGAGCCGGCGGCCGAGCTCGAACGAGACCGCATCGCCGATGATCGCGCCGGCGACGCACCAGAGCACGACCTCGACCGGATCGAGCACGCCCGCGGCGATCAGGCCGCCGGCCATCACCATCAGGGCGGTGGCCGGGATGAAGGCGCCGATCAGAACCAGCGATTCCAGCAGCGTGACGACGCCCAGCACAAGGCCGGCCCAGGCGGCGTGCCGGGCGATGAAATCTGCGAGATTCTGAATGAACGCTTCCATGGGAGGAGCCCGATATGGGCCTGCTCGGGCCCCTGCGCGAGGGGGCGCAAGGCCGCGGCCGGCAAGTTTTTCGGCTTGTGGCGCGGATGCCGCAGATGACGGCGCCCGATGTCATATGTTCTTGTTTTGTTCGCCGCGTGCGGTATGCTGGCCTGATGCATGAAACCATCGAGACAGGGCCCCCGCGCAACCGCCCGGCGCGGCCGTTCTGCGAGGCCACCGCCGCGCAGATCTGCAGCCGCGTCGCCGCCGGCGAGAGCCTGCGGGCGATCTGCAAGCCGCGCGACATGCCGGGCGCGGCGACGGCCGGCGTTCGGGACGGCGCTGCGGCAGGCCCAGGCCGCAGCGCAGGCCGGGCGGCGGGACGCCTATCGCGCCAAGGCGGCCGACCGGGCCTGGAAGCGCGCCCGCCCCTGGGCGCGGCCGGATGCGTACCGGGCAGAGGTCGGCGAGGAGATCTGCCGCCGGCTGGCCAGCGGCCGCAGCCTGCTGGAGATCTGCGGCGAGGACGACATGCCGGTCACCGGCACGGTCTATGAGTGGCTGCGCGCGCACGATGACTTCGCCGCCATGTACCGGCAGGCCCGCCGGATGCAGGCCGAGATGCTGGCGGACCTGGCCTGGGCCATCGCCAGCGAGGCCCGCGAGGACGGGGTCAAGGTCGCGCGGCTGCAGTTCGACGTGTTGCGCTGGCGCGCCGCGCGGCTGGCGCCCAAGTCCTATCGCGAGGAGGACGAGCCCCGCGAAGGCGGCCTCGAGGTCTATCTGCAGGACTTCACCAGCGGGGCGATCCTGGCCGGGCCGATCTGGTCGGGTCCGGGCGCCTAGCCCCCTGCCCTCGCCTCCCCGTGTCGCGCTCGTAGACGCGCCTTCAGTGAAACTTCACGCAGTTTTCTGGGTTTCTGGGGTGGCGAAACGTCGCGGGAGCACTATCTCTGCTCGCATCGGAAACGAGCCAGCGAGCGACGCATATGTGTCGATGTCATCTTAAACAGGGCCGAATGCCGGCCTGACCTCGCCCAGCGGGGGCCATGCAATGGCCGCCTGCATGCTCGATCGTGACGCCTAGTAGGGGCGTTACGAACCCCGAAAATTCAGTAGCGTAAAAAAGGAGCTCACATGGCTCTGCAAATTCTTGTTTCGCCCGCCGGTGAAGGCTGGGCCGTTCGTTCCGAAGCCTTCGACAACGAACTAATCTTCGAGGCCGGGGGACGCGCCGAAGCCGCCGCCCGGGCCCTGGCCGACCGCTATGCGCGCTCGGGAAGCGCCGCCGAGGTGAGCATCTTCCTGCGCAACGGCGACCTGGCCGGACGCTTTCTGCATAGCGCCGCCGCCTGACGGCGGCACGAAAAGCAAGCGACCATGAAAAAGGGCCGCCCCCGCAAGGAGGCGGCCCTTTCCATTCGGGCTAGATGCGCAGGTTAGAACTTGCGCACGTAGCCGACCGACCAGACGTCGGCCTTGCCGGCGTCGTCCTCGAAATCGTGACGGGTGTAGTCGGCGCGCAGGCCGTTCTTGTCGTCGAGGAAGTACTGACCGCCGACGCCGTAGTTCCAGCTATTGCCGTCGGCCTTGGCGATCGCGCCGGGGACCGAGACCTTGCCCTCGCTCTTGCCGTAGCCGACGCGGGCGTAGAGGTCGGCGTTCGGGGCCACCGGCAGGAAGCCGACGCCGTAGATGGCGGCCGAGTTCTTCAGCTCCGCCTTGCCGTTGACGCCGCCGATCGAGACGTCGTCCTTCTTCACGCCGAAGCCGAGTTCGCCCTCGACACCGAGATATTGGTTGAAGCGGGCGCCCAGCCGACCCTGGATCGCGCCGACGTCGGCGCCTTCCAGATCGTGGTGGCTGTAGCCGACCGAGCCGTAGCCGGTGACGGCCTGGGCGTTGGCGGCGACGGGAACCATGGCGACAGCGGCGACGGCGGCGATGAGAGAGATGGACTTGTTCATGTTCTTGTACTCCGTACTAAAGCGTGGCCATCCCCAGCCACGCGGGCTTGGTCGCGCTCAAACGGGGCGAGAAAGGGCCCCTCAGGGGACAATCAGAAGACGAATTGTGTCTGTTGCCTTGCGGCCACATCGCCGGCTGACGCCGTAAGCGAACGTGCTATCACTGCGTCCCGAAGCTCCCCGTTCGACGAGAGGAGCGGTCGTCGGAGACAGCGTTTTGCATCAAGCCGTGATCGCGGCCACGGGCCTCTACACCCCGCCGCACAGCCTCTCGAACACCGAGCTGGTCGAGACTTTCAACACCTATGTCGAGCGGTTCAACGCCGCCAACGCCGAGGCCATCGCCGCCGGCGAAGTCGACGCCCTGACCCCATCGTCGGCCGAGTTCATCGAGAAGGCCTCGGGCATCAAGTCGCGCTTCGTCATCGACAAGAGCGGGCTGGTCGATCCGGACCTGATGCGGCCGATCATCCCGGAACGCCCGAACGACCAGATCTCGGTGCTGGCCGAGATCGCGGTCGAGGCGGCCAAGCAGGCCATCGAACGCTGGGGCAAGGACGTCAGCCAGATCGGCGCGGTGATCTGCGCGGCCTCGAACATGCAGCGCGCCTATCCGGCCATGGCCATCGAGGTGCAGCAGGCGCTGGGCATCGAGGGCTTCGCCTTCGACATGAACGTCGCCTGCTCGTCGGCCACCTTCGGGATCAAGACCGCCGCCGACTTCGTCGGCTCGGGTTCGGCCCGCGCGGTGCTGATGGTCAATCCGGAGGTCTGCTCGGGCCACCTGAACTTCCGCGACCGCGACAGCCACTTCATCTTCGGCGACGTCGCCACCGCGGTGATCGTCGAGCGCGCGGAAGACGCCGTCGGCGGCTGGGATATCCTGGGCACGCGGCTGAAGACCCAGTTCTCGAACAACATCCGCAACAACTTCGGCTTCCTGAATCGCGCCGCGCCCGAGGGCGTCGGCCAGGCCGACAAGCTGTTCGTGCAGGAAGGCCGCAAGGTGTTCCGCGAGGTCGTGCCGATGGTCTCGGAGATGATCGTCGCCCACGCCGGCGACCTGGGCATCGACCCGACCGGCCTGAAGCGCATGTGGCTGCACCAGGCCAACATCAACATGAACGAACTGATCGGCAAGCGGGTGCTGGGACGCGAACCTGCACCGGGCGAGAACGTTATCATCCTAGATGAATATGCGAACACCTCCTCGGCCGGTTCGATCATCGCCTTCCACAAGGCCAATGAGGACTTCCAGAGCGGCGAGACGGGCCTGATCTGCTCGTTCGGCGCCGGGTATTCGGCTGGCACGGTGTTCGTCCGCAAACGCTGACGCGGCGCCGTGCCGCGTCGGCCTCCGGGGATCTGAAGGTTAAGCTCAGCCTCAGTTCCCCGGGGGAGTACCGAGATGGCCTATGACGACGTTCCCGGCGGCGATCCGCGCGGCCGGTGGTGCCCGAAGTGCAAGCTGCCGATCCGCCCAGGCGAGCCGACCACCCACATGCATTTCCGCGAGGACCCGGACGGCGTCCGGGGTCTGAGCGGCCCCTGGCACGGCGAATGCGCCCGCCCCTACTGGGACACCATCACGCCGGCGCTGGAAAAGCTGAAGCGCAGCTTCGGCGGCTAGAGGTCGAGCACCTTCGCCACGAAGGCGCTCTTGCCGGCGGTGTAGGCGGCGCGGTCGTCAGGATACTTCTCGGCGAGTTCCAGCTTGAGCGCCTCGTAGGCCCGGGCCTTGGCCGGGTCGGCGCGCAGACTGTCGCGAAAGGCCAAGCATTCGCGCCAAGCCTCGCTGCCATGTTCGACGAAATGCGCCAGGTGCGTGCGCGCCGTCCCCTTGCCGTACACGTGATGCTGGGGAACGCCCGCATGCGCGGCGAAATCGTAGCCGAGTTGCTCCATGGCCGCGGCGCAATCCAGCGCATCGTCGAGCCGCCGCACGCCGATCAACAGGTCGATGACCGGCTTGGCCTTGATGCCGGGGATCGAGGTGCTGCCGTAGTGCTCGATCGCCACCACGACCGCGCCGAGACGTCCCGCGATGCGGCCGGCCTCTTCCTCGAAGAGCTGCGTCCATTGCGGTGAGGGTTCGGTCAGAAAGACCTTGCCGGGCAGGAGACCGGGAAGCGGGTTAGTGTAGCTCATCGACCTTCATCTGCGCTGCTTTCCAGTCCATGGCCATGCGGATTCGGCTGCCGACCGCCGGATGGTCGTAGAACAGCACCTCCTCCAGCTTTGACGGCGTAGCCGCACGGTACTCGATGGTCTTGACCAGCGCCTTGGCCAGACCGTCCGGTTCGTTGACGTGCTCCAGCGAATAGCGATCCGCCGCCACCTCGAAGTAGCGGAGCGCCCCGTAGACGGGCGTGGCCGGCAGGGCGAGGACGGCGATGATGATGCCGATGACCGGGAAGCCGGCGGGATCGGCCAGCCCCTGCACGCCCTTGGCGCCGGTCCAGCGCAGCACCGGGGAGAACAATCGGTCGACCAGGAAGAAGGCGACCATCCCCATCAGCCCAAGCGCCCCGGCCAGCCAGAACATGTCCTTGCGGACGTAGTGGCCCATCTCGTGGCCGACGACGGCCTTCACCTCAGCCAGATCCGCCCCCTTGGCGAACATCACGTCGCTCATGGCGATGCGGGCGGTGCCGAACAGGCCCGAGACATTGGCCGTATAGCGGTTCGACTGCTTGGAGCCGTCATAGACGTAGATCCTGTCGTGCGGGACGCCGTTGGCCTTGGCCATCTCCACGATCGCGTCGCGGATCGGGCCGGGAGGCGCTTCGCGATAGGTGTTGAACAGCGGCTCGACGAAGACCGGGCCAAGGACCAGCAGGACGACAAAGGCGAGCGAGACCAGGCCGCCGCCCCACGCCCACCAGGTGCGCGGGGCGCGGCGGATCAGCCCGTAGAGCAGCGACACCAGGACCACCGTGAGAACGACGGAAATCACCGCGGTCAGGGCGAACTCGCCCAGGAAGCCAGGCAGTTCGCGGCTGGTGAGCCCGTAGGCCTTCTCGCGCCACCATTGGGAATAGATGGTCCAGGGCAGGCCAAGGACGGTCTCGATCACCGCGTCCAGGCCGAGCACGGCGGCGGCGGCCAGCCATGGCCGGGCCTTTCGGCTCTCGATGGCGCGGCGGACGCTGACCAGCACGCCCGAGCGCAGCACGATCCAGGCGGTCAGGACGGCGACGAGCGCGCCCCACAGCAGCAGCCAATGGCCGCCCTGGGTATAGGCGACCGCCTTGGCGTGAGCCTCGGGCGGCACCTGCGCCAGATAGGCGGCGGTCGCGGCGGCGGGGTCGAATTCCTGGGCCATGTCCTCATCCCTCGCCACGAGATGGCCAGAGACCAGCCGGCTTGTCAGGTGAAATGTCGACCCGGCTCAGAGGTGCTCGACCGCGCAGCCGAGGTCTTCGCAGATGCGGTCGGCGAGGATCTTGCGGTGGCAGCCGCGGTGGTCGGCCTCGAAGCAGAGCAGCGCGATCTTGCGCTCGGCCGCCAGTTCCTTGGCGGCGGCCAGCTCCAGCTGGGCGGCGGGCTCGGTCAGATGATCCTCGAAGATCGCGGTCATCTCGGCGATGCGGCCCTTGCGGGCGGCCTCGCGGCCCGGCTTGGGGGTGCCGAGCTGGCGCAGGTGGACATAGCCGATCCCCGCCTCCGCCAGGCTGGCGGCCAGCACGGTCTTGGAGAACCCTGCGCGGCGCGAGGCGGCCACCGCCCGCACATCGACCAGCAGGTCGACGCCGGCGGCTTTCAGGCGGTCGATGACCGCCGCCTGGGTGGCGGCTTCGTAGCCGATGGTGGCCAGCGGCTTCATCTCAGCGTCCCTTCGGCTTGCGGGCCTCTTCGGCGGCGTCCTGCTCGGCCCCGCGCGCCAGGTCCTCGGCTGCGTCATTGGTGCTGGCCCGGGCCAGATCCGGCCGCAGGCCCGCGGGGTGGCCGGCCAGGCCCAGGGTCTGGAGGGCGTCCTCGCCCTCCTCGCCGAACACCGAGCGGACGCGCACCTCGCGCTGGGCCAGCGGGATCTCGAAGCCGCCCGAGCGCAGCGCGTCCTCGATCGCCCAGGTGTAGGCCGCATGGGTGGCGTTGGGCCGCTTGACCGCCTCCAGCGCCGGCCAGACGACGAGTTCGAAGGACAGGCCGCTCTCGCCGAAGCCGATCAGCCAGACCTGGGTCTTGCGGACCGAGGTGTCCTTCAGGGTGAAGGGCACGGCGTGGGCCGCGCGCAGCACCGCCTCGCGCACCGCCTCCTTGTCGACGCCGTAGGCGACGCGGAACGGGATGTGCATCCGCCGCGCGCCGTTCTGATGGGTCCAGTTGGTGACCGGCTGCTCGATCAGCCGCGAATTGGGGATCAAGACGTCGAGGTCGTCGTTGTTGCGGATGCGGGTGGCGCGGGGACCGATCTCGGCGACGACGCCGCGCTCGCCGGTCTGCAGCTCGATGTAGTCGCCGATGCGGATCAGCTTGTCGAACAGCAGCACCAGGCCGGAGATGAACTCCTTGACGATGCCCTGCATGCCAAAGCCGAGGCCGACGCCGAGCGCCCCGGCGAACAGGGTGAAGGACGACAGGTCGAGGCCGAGCGTCGAGAACGCGGCGATGATCCCGAAGATCACCAGGCCGTAGGTGCTGAGCTTCTCGAAGATGTAGATCGACGGCGCGGCGTCGGTGTCGACCCGGCCGCGGATGCGGCGGATGGCGCCGGCGGCGATGCGGCCGGCGATCACCGAGGCGAAGACGATGAAGATCGCCGCCGCCAGCCCCCCCACGGTGATCTCCGTCTTGCCCAGGCGGACAAGCTCGAAGGCCAGGAAGGCCTGCAGGTCGGCGGCGATCTCGCTGTTCATGCTCAGATCTTGTCCGGGTAGATAGGCGTGATGTCGACCGGGATGTCCTTGAGCGTGGCGATCACGGCCTCAGCGTCCGCGTCCAGCTTGGCGTACTTGTCGAAGAAGGCGTTCATGCCGGCGTAGTCGCCGTCGCCCTGCAGCTTGATCAACTCGGCCAGCAGGCTGGTGAGGCCGGCCTGCATGGCGGCCTCATCGACCCGGAAGCGCTTTGCGGCCGGATCCCAGACCAGGGCGCCCTTGGACTTCAGGTAGCCGTACTGCAGCGCCGCGCCGCGGCCGTGGGCCTCGCCCGCCCCGAATCGGACCGCGCGGAAGACGCCGGCGGTGTAGCTGGCGAACAACTGCGAGCGCTCGGCCTTGGGCAGCTCGCCCTTCTCCATCATGAACAGGATGTTGTAGGCGCCCATGACGTCGGCCTTGGCCTCCTCGGCGGTGCCGGCGATCTCCTTCAGCTCGGCCGAGACGGTGGTCGGGCGGCCGCCGACGACGATCGAGCCCGGGCCGAGGCTGTGCGACAGCTCGTGGAACAGGGTCTCGAGCGTCATGTACTTCTTGCTGACCAGGGCGGCCTGGTCGGCGACCAGCACGCGCTCGCCCATCGGCCTCAGGATCCGCTCGTACTTGGCGCCGAGCACGTTGGAGAGCACGACCTTCTTGGCGCCCTTGGCCTCGCGCACGCGCTCGTCGTTGGGCAGGTTGAAGGCGATGGTCTGCGGACCGATGGTGTTGTCGCCGCCGCCGCGCACCTGCTCGGCCACGGCGATGGGCGACTCGCCGCCGCGGGCGAAGTTCTTGTACTTGGCCTCGACCGGGAGGTTCTCCTCCATGGCCCGCAGGTAGCCCTTGTACTTGTCCAGCGCGCTGCTCTCGGCCGGGTCCTTCAGGGTGACGAAGGCCTCGAAGGCGGTCTTCTGGCCGTAGAGCTCGTCGGTGTAGGTCTCATAGGGGCCGATCGCGACCTCGATCGGGGTGCCGGCCAGGTCCATCCAGGCCATTTCGGATTCGAAGTAGTCGTTGGACCGGAACGACTGGGCCCGCAGGGTCAGGAACTTCTTGAGGCTGGGGTTGGTGGTGATGGCCGCGGCCTTCTCCAGCAGCGCGGCGGCGCGGTCGAGTTCGGCCTTGTACTCGACGCTGTAAGGCGTGGTGACCAGCTTGTCGCCCTGACGCTTGACCACGGTGTAGCCGTCCATCAGCGCGGCCTTCTGGTCCGGGTGGGCGGCGATGTAGGCGTCGAGCTCGGCCTTGGTCAGGCCGTCCGGATAAAAGCCGTGGCCCGGCCCCTGCCCTGCGGCCTGGCGCTTGTAGATGGCGGTCATCTCGTCGGCCGCCTGGATCAGCAGATTGACCACCTGGCGTTCCTCGGCGTTCAGGAAGCCGGTCTCGACCTGCATCTCGATACGGGCCAGGCCCTCGTTGGCGACGGGGGCGGCGGCCATGGCGGCCGCGGGCAGGCAAAGGGCCGCGATCAGCGGCGCAACGAACCTACGCATGTCAGTGATTTAGCTCCGAGAAGCCGCCTGCAAGGCGGCGTTTGCCGGAACCTAGCGGGGGGGCTCCCCGTCGTCGAGGACGGTCAGCCGCCGCACGGTCAGTTCGTCGATCTCCAGGCGCTTGATCCGGGCCCGGCCGACCGAGACGCGGCCGACGGCCAGCTTGCCGATCGCTAGCACCCCGACCGCGAAGGCCCCAAAGGCGATGGCCCCCAGCGCCAGGCTGCCCATCGCCCCCAGGCCGACGGCGCCGGCCGGCGTCGCGCGCGGGCCGACATAGACCGGATGGGCGCGCACGCGACGCGGCGCGGCCTCCGCGACGGCGACGGGGGTGCGGCGGGCCCGCAGTTCCAAGGCCATGTCTGTCTCCCTACGGCTTGGGACGAGCCTAACCCCGCACGCGCCCGCTGCGCTAGCTGCGCGTCAGGGTGGTCATCACCAGCTCGCGGCGGAAGTCGAAGCCCAGCGCCTGGTAGAGCGCGATGGCGCCGGTGTTGTGCGCGTAGGAATGCAGGAACGGGATCTCGCCCCGCGCGCGGATGCGGGCGGCGACCTCGATCATCAGGCCGGCGGCGTAGCCGCGGCCGCGATAGGCCGGGTCGGTGCAGACGCCGCTGACCTCGGTATAGCCGGCCGGCTGCATGCGCTCGCCGGCCATGGCCACCAGCTTGCCGTCCGCCTTGACCCCGACGAAGCGGCCGAGTTCGTGGGTGCGCGCGAAGAACGGGCCCGGCGCGGTCTCAGTCGCCAGGGCGAGCATCTGCGGGGCGTCGGCCTCGCTCAGCACCTCGATGGCGAAGGCGGGCTCGCCGACCGGATTCGGGGCTTCGGCGACCATCTGCCAGCAGAGCGCCTGGCTGCGGACCGTCAGGCCCGGCGCCGGCGGCGGCGGCCCCTCCTCCACCAGCGCCACGTCGCCATGGGCGGCGACCAGGGCGGCCAGGTCGGCCAGGCGCTCGGGCGAAGCGTCCGGCAGCGCCGCGAACAGCCCGAAGTCGGGGCCGAAGCGGACCGCCGCGCCGTGCCTCCGCACTAGGTGGGACTGGCGGTCGGTCAGGGCCGACCAGACCGGGCGATCGAGCGGATGGGACATGGCGGCTGCATACCCCCGCCCGCGCCCGGCGTCATGGCGAGCGATGGATAACGATGTTATCTTTTGGGCTTGATAAGAGGAGCGCGCCGACCATGGCCGAGCCAATCATTGTCAAGCTGACCGACGGAGTGCGCCCGCTGAACGTCGTGGGCGAGCAGATCACCGTGCTCGCCAGCGGCGATCGCACCGGGAGCTACGAGGTCTTTCACCAGATCGGTCCCGAAGGCAGCGGTCCGCCGCCGCACAGCCATCCCTGGGACGAGGCGTTCTATGTGGTCGCCGGAGAGATCGCCTTCGGCGTCGGCGAGCAGGAGCTGGTCGCCCATGCGGGCGCCTTCGTCCACCTGCCGGCCGGGACCACCCACTGGTTCCGGTTCGGCAAGGGCGGCGGCGAAATGGTCTCGCTGACCTCGCGCGAGGGCGCCTCGCACATGTTCGCCGACTTCGACCGCGAGATCTCGCCGACCGCGCCGGAACTGGACAAGCTGATCGAGCTGGGCCGGCCCTATGGACTGACGGTGGCGGTTCCGGCGGGATAGGCGAACCGCCGAGGACAAGGAGACGCCGGGCCATGTGCCGCAACATCAAGACGCTGTTCAATTTCGACCCGCCGGCCACCGACGAGGAAATCCGCGACGCGGCGCTGCAGTTCGTCCGCAAGCTGTCGGGCTTCAACGCCCCCTCGAAGGCGAACCGGCAAGCCTTCGACGCCGCCGTCGACGAGGTCGCCGCGGCCGCCGGCCGGCTGTTCGAGGGACTGGAAACCTCTGCGCAGCCCAAGGACCGCGAGGAAGAGGCCGCCAAGGCCAAGGCGCGCTCGGCCGAGCGTTTCGGCGTCAGGCAGCCCGCATAGTCGAGGGGCGGCGGACCAGCCGCCGCCCCTGCCCGTTACTGGAACGATTTGCGCAGGTTGACGCCGATGGTCCGCGGCGGCGCCGAGAACACCGACGTGCGGCCCGCCGAGGTGGCGCCCACCGTCTTCGAAAGGATCGCGGCCTCGTCGAACAGGTTGGTCACGAAGAGGTACGCGCCCCAACCGCCGGCCTCGGATTCGACGCCGACCCGGGTGTTGACCAGCTCGTAAGAGTCGAGCTTGCGAGCATAGACGAAGCTGGTGCGCAGTTCGTTGTAGGAGCTGCCCACATGGTTCAGGTCCAGGCGCGCAAAGCCGTTCAGGCCTTCGGCCAGCGGCCAGACGTACTGGGCCGAGATCGCGCCCTGGAACTTCGGCACATAGGGGATGCGGTCGCCCTTCAGCCCGGCGTTGGGGATGGTGGTCCCGCCGCCCGGCTGGTCCTGGGTCAGCTCGGCTTCCATGACCGAGAAGTTGCCGGTGATGGAGAGGCCCGAGATCGGGTTCACCGCGCCTTCGACTTCCAGACCGCGGATGCGCGCCTTGCCGGCGTTGCCGATGTAGCTGAACGCGCCGTTCGGGGTCAGGATCCGAACCTGCATGTCGCTCCAGTCGATCTGGAAGATGTCGGCGTTGAGGGTCGCGCGGCGATTCCAGAAGGCCGACTTCACGCCGGCTTCGTAGTTCCACAGCTGGTCGGAGGCGTACGGGGTCAGGTTGCCCGGCAGGCCGAGCACCTGGTTGGCGCCGCCCGGACGATAGCCCTGCGAGGCCTCGGCGTAGAGCATGACGTCGGAGGTGATCTTGTAGGAGCCGTTGAAGCGGAACACCCAGCCGGTTTCCTCGGACTGGACGTGGGTCGGCGGGGTGATCACCGCGCCCACCAGGATCGACGGGACCAGCGTCTGGCCGATGATGTCCTTGGTGTACTTGAAGTAGCGGGCCCCGGCGGTGAGGTTGAAGTCCTCGTTGACGTCGAAGGACAGTTCACCGAACACCGCATACTGCTTCAGGGTGTCGTCGATCACCCGGCCGGTCATCACGACCTCAGGCTCGTAGAGCGCGCCGGTGCGCGGATCGACCCCGACCTGCGGGTTCCAGACCACGGTCTTGCGGTCCGAGAAGAAGCCGCCCGCCGTCCATTGCAGCGCGCTCTCGTAGTTCGAGGTGAAGCGCAGCTCGGCGGTGTAGGTGTCCATCTCCTGCTGCGGCTTCAGCACCGAGGGGTACTGGGTGTCCACATAGGCGTAGTAGGCCGAGAGCTGGTCGGTGCTGCAGGCCGCCCCGCGGTTGTAGAGCGCCTGGCAGCGGGCCGGCGTGCGGAAGCCCTGCATGAACTGGGTCACGTCCTGGGTGCTCATCAGCTCGCGACGCATGTACGACACCGAGCCCACGGCGGTCACCGGCCCGAGGTCGAGATTGGCCGTGGCGCTGTAGAGATCCAGGTCGTCGGTCTGCGGCAGCTGGGTGCGGGCGTCGGACTTGTACTCGCCGACCGCCGGGAACCAGCTCGGCGATTCCGCCTCGGTGCGGTTGATGTAGGCGGCCAGGTCGATGGTCAGGTTTTCGGTCGGCTCCAGGCGCAGCAGAGCCCGGCCGCCCCAGGTCTCGAGATTGTTGATGTCGCTGCGGTTGAGGTAGGTGTTGTCGATGTAGCCGGCGGTTTCACGATAGAAGCCGACGATGCGGAGCGCGGCCTTGTCCTCGGCCAGCGGGACATTGAGCATCCCCTGCGCTTCGTAGTTCCAGTCGCCGGCGCCCTCGGTCTTCGACAGCGAGCCGTCCAGGGCGGTTTCGAAGGCGTAGGTCGGCTTCTTGTAGATGGTGCGCAGGGTGCCGCCCATCGAGCCGGAGCCGTAGAGGGTGCCCTGCGGGCCGCGCAGCACCTCGACCCGCTCGACGTCGAACAGGCGCAGTTCCGGGGTCGAGCCGCCGGCGTTGTTGCCCGCGCCGATCGAACCGGTCACCGGGGTTTCGTCATAATAGACGCCGACCGTCGGCTCGCCCGCGGCGTTGATGCCGCGGATCACGACGCGGC
Organism: Phenylobacterium sp.; assembly: GCA_017991675.1. GTDB lineage: Bacteria > Pseudomonadota > Alphaproteobacteria > Caulobacterales > Caulobacteraceae > Phenylobacterium. Next base: position 27,939 of record JAGOQB010000002.1, read on the forward strand.
TGAACGACGGGCCGCTGTTGACGAAGGTCAGGCCCGGCACCGTGGCGCCGAGGTCGGAGATCGACTGCACGCCGGAATTGGCGATGGTTTCCGAGGTCACCGCCGAGATCGAGATCGGCGTGTCCTGCAGGTTGGTGGCGCGCTTCAGCGCGGTGACGACGACTTCCTCGACCGCAGGCGCGTCGGCGGACTGCGCGAGGGCCGGGCTGGCGACGAGGACGCTCGCCGACGCGCCGAGCAGGGCCAGGCGGAAGGGTCGGCCAAGGCCGCGACCGGAAGGTTGGACTGACATGACTGTGTAAAATTCCCCCAATATCTTGCCGCCGGGCCAGTGGGCGCGGCGGTAGTCGTCAAAAGTTCGATCGTGAGCCGGGCCGGCGCCGCCGAGGCGGCGCGCGAGATCGCCAGGCTGTTGCTGAAGCGGCCGCTCCCACGCGGAGAGCGGCCGGGGCCGTCGGCTATTTCATTTCCGCCAGGGCGTAGAGGAACTGCGCCTGGGCCATGGCGGCGTCGACGTAGCCGGCCACCTTCGGATTGGCGGAGTCGATGACGATGAACTCGTCCGGCGCATGCGCCCCCGAGCCGAAGCCGACGCCGAAGTGGATCGCCGGCTTGGCCACCGGCGGCTGGGTGAACAGCGAGCCGGGCCAGGAGCCGGGGCTGCGCGGCGACAGCGTCACCGGAATGCCCATCTTCTTGTAGGCGCCGAGCGCGGCCTGGACGACGCGAGCATCCTCGGCGGTCTCGGTGGGATCATAGCCGCCCGAGACGTTGATCTGCACGTCCTGGAAGCCGCGCTTGTCGAGGTGCTCGCGCAGCTGGCGGACGGTGTCGGCGTAGGTCTGGTTCGGGACCATGCGGATCTCGAGCTTGGCCTCGGCGCGGCTGGGCAGGATGCTCTTGCCGCCCGGTCCGGTGTAACCGCCGACCAGGCCCTGCAGGTTGATCGTCGGCTGCGAGAGCAGCCGCTCGATCGACTTCTCGTAGCTGAGGTTGTCGATCCACGCCTTGTTGCCGTAGGCCTGCTTGATCGCGGCCTCGTTGGTCTTCTGGGCGAGCTGGGCGATCAGCTCCTTTTCGCGCGCCGACAGCGGCCGGACCTTGTCCATGAAGCCGTCGAGCGTCGGGGTGTTGCCGTCGGCGCTGGTCAGGGTGGCCAGGGCCTGGACCAGACGCCAGATCGGGCTGTCGATGCGGGCTTTCTCGGACGAGTGGATGTCGGTCTTCGGACCGATGCCGGTCTTGGCGCCGTCGACGATCAGCTGCAGCTCGACCGGCCCCTTGGCGCCGAGGGTGAAGGAGACTTCGCCGGTGGTGCGGTCCTGGGCCGGGCCGGGCACGTAGATGCCCTCGCACTTCTGCAGGACGGGCAGGACCTTCGGGTGGGTGGCGATCTGGCGGAAGTGCGGCGAGGCGATCTCCTCCTCGCCTTCGCAGATCAGGGCGATGTTGACCGGCGGCTTCTTGCCCGCTGCGCGCATGGCCCGCAGGGCGTTGAGCAGCGCGATCTGGCCGCCCTTGGAGTTGGTGGCGCCGCGGCCCATCATCACCGTGCCGAACGGCGCCTTCTCGACCAGGCGGCCTTCGAGCGGCGGGCTCGACCATTCCTTGGGGTCGAACTGCTTCACGTCGTACATGAAGTAGACGCCGATCCAGCGCGGGGCGCCGACGTCCAGGGTGGCGAACACGCCGGCGACGCCGTCGGTCGGGATGATCTCGACGGTCTTGAAGCCGGCGTCCTTGGCGATCTTGGCCATGTAGGCCGGCCCTTCGGCGACGTTCAGGCCTTCGGCGGCGACGGTCGGAAGCGCGATCCACTCCTGAAGCCGCTTGATGGCGTCGGCCTTGTCGGCCTCGACGGCCTTGCGGATCGCCGCAAGGTCGGCGCTGGCGGCGGCGGCCACGCCGGGGGTCAGGAACGCACCGGCCGCGGCGGCGGCGGCGGCGCCGGCCATCAAGCTGCGGCGGTCAGTCGAAGGGCGGTCGTACTGGTCGGACATTTTTACTCCCGGTGAGCGGCGCTCGTCTTACTGTCTTGCGCGAGCCGCAAGCTCGCGATGGCGAAGCTTAGAGCCCCGCGACAGTGGCGCTACAGAGAAGTTTCCGACCTGCCAAGTGATCTGGGTGGCCTGACGCCTACAGAAGCGCCCGACTGTTGCCGAGAGACTGCATTATTCTTGGCCGAAACCAGAAAGTTTCAAATGTAACCATAGAAACAACATGCCCGGCTTTTGACCGCACAGCGCAAGGACATGCCCCAGGGCCGGACTCAAACGAAAGGGGCCGAGCGCTCCAGACGCTCGGCCCCAATCTCCCCGCGCCGTCATGAAGCCGGCGCGCCCCTCCCCGTCTCCGGGTTAGACTCGATGCGGAATGATGACCGGCAGGGTCTCGAACCCGTGCACGAAGGCCGACCAGTTCAGGGTCGGTTCGCCGACGACCTTGATCTCCGGGAAGCGCTTGAGGATCTCTTCCCAGATGATGGTCAGCTGCATCTCGGCGACGCGGTTGCCCACGCAGCGGTGGACGCCGAAGCCGAAGGACATGTGCTGGCGCGGCCGCTCGCGGTCGATGATGTAGTCGTTCGGGCGATCGACCATCTCTTCGTCGCGGTTGCCAGAGATGTACCACATGGCGACGCGGTCGCCCTTCTTGATGGTCTTGCCGCCGAGCTCGACGTCGCGCGTGGCCACGCGGGCCATGTGGGCGAGCGGCGTCTGCCAGCGGATCGTCTCCGACACCATCGACAGCACCAAGTCCGGATTGGCGCGCAGCTTGGCGTACTGATCCGGGTTCTTGTTCAGCGAGTAGACGCTGCTGGAAATGGTGTTGCGGGTGGTGTCGTTGCCGCCGACGATCAGCAGGATGACGTTGCCCTGATAGGTGGCCAGCTCCATGTCGCGGGTGGCCGGATTGTGCGCCAGCATCGAGATCAGGTCGCCGGCCGGCTCGGCGTTGACGCGCTGGTCCCACAGCTCCTGGAATGCGGAGAAGCACTCCATCATCGCCTGGCCCTTGTGCTCCCAGCTCTGCACCGGCCCGTGGCCCGGCTGGTTGGTGACCATGTCCGACCAGTAGGTCAGCTTGCGGCGGTCCTCGAACGGGAAGTCGAACAGGGTGGCCAGGGTCATGGCCGTCAGTTCCTTGGAGACCAGGTCGACCCAGTCGAACTCCTTGCCGATCGGCAGCGAGTCGAGGATCTGGCCGGCGCGCTCGCGCACCAGCGGGGCCATGTTGTGCAGGTTCGAGGGGGCCACCGTCGGGCTCACCGCCTTGCGCGCATGGCTGTGCTGGGGCTCGTCCATGGTGATGAAGCCGGCGCCGCCGCGGCGGCGCACGCCCATGACCTTTTCCTGCTCGGCCATCGCCACCTGATTGATCAGGGTGATGCCCTCGGCCGAGGAGAAGGACTCATGGTCGGTGTCGACCGCCATGATGTCGTTCCACTTGGTGATCGACCAATAGGGGCCGTACTCGCTGTCCGGCGTGAAATGGACGGGGTCTTCACGGCGCAGGCGCTCGAACACCGGCCAGATGGTGTCGTCGTAGAAGCGCGACACCTTGGCGGGGTTGAGCTGCTCCAGCGGCATGGCGGCGATTTCGGCGGCCGCATCGGCAGCGGTAATCTTGGCGGAGATATTCATGGCTTCCTTCCCAAGTCGCCCGCCCTCTTTTGCTCTCCCCGGCGACATCGCCGCCGGGTCTGCGGACTTTCCGGAAGGTTGAGCGCAGACCGGCCCTATGTCAACGGCGATTGACTTAGCAATCGGGCGCACGCGGCGAACGCAGCGGGCGCGCGCACGTTATGAACGGACGCCCGAGGCGGGCGACCAGGGGAACGCCATGGCCAAGAACACGATCTGCATCTGGTACGACACCGAGGCCGAAGCGGCCGCGCGCTTCTATGCGCAGACCTTTCCCGACAGCGCCGTGAGCGCGGTGCGCCGCGCGCCCGGCGACTATCCGTCCGGCAAGGAAGGCGACGTGCTGACCGTCGAGTTCACCGTCGCGGGCGTTGCCTGCATCGGCCTGAACGGCGGCCCGACCTTCAAACAGGACGAGGCGTTCTCGTTCCAGATCGCCACCGACGACCAGGCTGAAACCGACCGCTACTGGAACGCCATCGTCGGCGCCGGCGGCACGGAAAGCGCGTGCGGCTGGTGCAAGGACCGCTGGGGCGTGTCCTGGCAGATCACCCCGCGGACCCTGACCGAGGCGATGGCCGCCGGCGGCGCGGAGGCCAAGCGCGCGTTCGACGCGATGATGACCATGGGCAAGATCGACGTCGCAGCGATCGACGCGGCCCGGCGCGGCTGAGCCCTCAGCCCGGTCTCGCCGCGCCCGCGGGCGGTCCGGAGATCCAGGCGGAATAGGCCGGACGCGCCGACTGGGCGGCGAGCGCCAGCGTCGTTCGGTCAAGGACGGCCATGAACGCGGCGACGGCCTCGGCCAGGATGCTGCTGGTCTCGCAGCCGAGCCGCAGCTGGCAGTTGGCGCAATCGGCCATCCGCATGCCCGGCTCCAGGGCGCGCACGACGTCGCCCACCGTCATCTCCGACGGCGAACGGGCGAGCTCGACCCCGCCGTTGCGGCCGCGCAGGCTGCGGATGAAGCCGGCCCGGACCAGCGCCTGGGCGACCTTGGCCACGTGATTGTACGACAGCTGCTGCTCGGCCGCGAAGCTGGGCAGCGAGATCGGGCCGCCGCCCGTCCGGGTCAGGACGATGAGAAGGCGCAGGCCGAAATCGGTGTGCTGGGTGAGCTGCATGCCAGGATCTATGTGGAAAACGCGCTTGCGATAATCAAGCAACTATAATACCGGCTTTTTATATACCGCTTTAATGGAGACTCGAATGCGCGTCGCTTCCGCCCAGGCCATGGCCATCGTCAAGTCCACCGCTCCCGCCCTTCAGAAGCATGGCCTGGAGATCACGACGGCGATGTACGCCCGGCTGTTCCAAGATGCGGAAATCGCCGCGATGTTCGATCGCGCGGCCCAGGAAAGCGGCGAACAGCCGCGGCGGCTGGCCGGCGCCATCCTCGCCTACGCCAAGAATATCGACCACCTGGAGAACCTCGGCCCGGCCGTGCAGGTCATGGTCGCGCGCCACGTCGACACCGGCGTGAAGCCGGAACACTACCCGCACGTCGCCAACGCGCTGCTGCCGGCGATCCGCGAGGTGCTGGGCGCCGACGTCGCCACCGACGAGGTGCTGTCGGCCTGGGGCGAAGCCTATTGGATGCTGGCCGACATCCTGATCGCGGCCGAGGCTCAGGCCTACGAGGACGCCGAGGCGGCCTGAGGCCGGGGTGTCGCGCCGCGCGGCTTGGTGTACACAACGCTCGATGACAGAGACGCTGGTACGCCAAGGCCCCCGCCGGCGCGACGCCGAAGCCACCCGCGCGGCCATACTGAAGGCGGCGAAGAAGCAGTTCGCGCGCACCGGCTATGACTGCACGCTGCGCGACATCGCCGGCGAGGCGGGCGCGGACGTGGCGCTGGTCAAACGCTACTTCGGCGGCAAGGAGGCGCTGTTCGTCGAGGCGCTGAAGGACTCCTTCCAGGCCAATGAGCAACTGGACTGGAACCGGGCGACCTTCGCCGGGGAGATGGCCCGGATGCTGGCCGGCAGCCCGCACGCCGACGAGGCGCGGACCCAGCGGTTCCAGTTCCTGCTGCGGGCGGCGACCTCGCCGGCCACCGCGCCGTTCCTCAACACCCTGGTGCAGGAGCGGCTGATGGCGCCGATCCGCAACTGGATGGGCGGGGCCGACGCTGAGGCCCGCGCCCGGGTGCTGGCCGGCGTCTATATCGGTTTCCTGGTGGAGCGCCTGATCCGCGGCGAGGCGCTGGAAGGCCGTGAGCGCGAGGTTTTCGTCGCGGGCGTCACGGCGGTGTTCAACACCCTGATCGCCGAGGACTAAGCCGCTCAGCGCCAGGCGAAGACCGGCTGGTCGAGGTCGGCGACGCGGGTGACGCGGCCGGCGACGATCTCGCGCAGTTGATAGATCAGCGCCGCGGTGGGCGCGTGGATGTGGTGCCCGCCGAGATTCAGCCGGATCAGCGGCCGCTCGCTCTCAGGGATGGTCTCGAAGGCCACCGCATCGTCGCCGGCGATCTGGTCGAGCCGGAAGCGGTGGACGGACGCCACCTCGTCCGGATTGGGAACCAGGGCGCGGGCGTCGTCCAGCCAGGTCACGACCGGCGCGATCGCATAGCCCGAGCGGCTGGCGTAGTCGTCGAGCACCCCCAGGATGCTCGACGGCGCCAGCTCGACGCCGAGCTCCTCGTGCAGTTCGCGCAGCGCCGCCTGCTGCAAGGTCTCGCCATCGTCGCAGCGCCCTCCCGGCAGGGCCCATTGGCCGGCATGGGCGCGCAAGCTCGCCGAGCGCCGGGTCAGCAGGAAGGCCGTCTCCCCCGAGCCGTCGCCGGCGTCCACCAGGGTGATCGCCACCGCCGCGTGCTTGAGCTGGGGCCCCTCGTAGGCCAGACGCGGAAACGCCTGGCAGCGGGCGGCCAGTTCGGCCCGGAAGGCGGTGGTGAACGGATAGCTCATGCCCCGCCCTACTCCACCGATTGCAGCTTGTCCTGGGTCTTGGTGTCGAAATCGGCGGCGTCGTGGCGTTCGGCGAGCTGGGTCGACGCCTCGCCCCAGGTGCGATTGACCATGCGGCCGCGCTGGACGGCCGGGCGTTCGGCGATCTGGTCGGCCCAGCGCAGAACGTTCTTGTACTCGTGCACGGCCAGGAACTCGCCGGCCTCGTAGAGCACGCCCTTGGCCAGGCCCCCGTACCAGGGCCAGATGGCGATGTCGGCGATCGTGTACTCGGCGCCGGCGATATACTCGCTCTCGCCCAGCCGGCGGTCGAGGACGTCGAGCTGGCGCTTGGTCTCCATGGCGAAGCGGTCGATGGCGTATTCGATCTTGGTCGGGGCGTAGGCGTAGAAGTGGCCGAAGCCGCCGCCGAGATAGGGCGCGCTGCCCATCTGCCAGAACAACCAGGACATGGTCTCGGCGCGCGCCGCCGGGTCAGTCGGCAGCAGGGCGCCGAACTTCTCGGCCAGGTGGACCAGGATCGCGCCGGACTCGAAGACCCGGATCGGGGTCGGCCCGCTGCGGTCGAGCAGCGCCGGGATCTTGGAGTTGGGATTGATGTCGACGAAGCCGCTGCCGAACTGGTCGCCAGCGCCGATGTTGATCAACCAGGCGTCGTACTCGGCGCCCTGGTGGCCAAGGGCCAGCAGCTCCTCGAGCATCACCGTGGCCTTGACCCCGTTGGGGGTGGCCAGGGAGTAGAGCTGCAGCGGATGGCGCCCGACCGGCAGCTCCTTGTCGTGGGTCGGGCCGGCGATCGGACGATTGATGCTGGCGAAGCGCCCGCCGTTTTCCTTGTTCCAGGTCCAGACCTTCGGCGGCGTGTAGTCGGTCATCAGCGGGCTCCAGGCGTGCGGGCGGGCGCCCGCGAATTGCGGCTTGTTCGGTTCAAGGTGGGGCATGGCGCGCCCCACGCCAAGGGCGCAACGTCCCGCTAGTGCCCGAACGGATTGCGGGTCAGCGCCTCGCCGACGCTGGACAGCGCCGAGGCCCGGGCCCGCGCGATGGCGGTTTCGAGCCGCTCGATGTCGGCGCCGGGAATGACCTCGCCGGCCACGACGAAGGTCGGTGTCCCCTTCAAGTTGAGCTTCAGGGCCAGCTCGCGGGTGTCGGCGATCTGCTGGGCGATCGCTGGATCGTGGGCGGCGGCCTCGACCGCGCGCGCGTTGAGGCCCTGCTGGCCCAGGATGCGGTCGGTCCGGGCCGGGTTGAGGTCTTTCTGCGCCATCAGCGCGCGGTGCAGCGCCAGGCCCTTGGCCTTGCCCTGGGGCGTCAGGGCCGCGCGGGCCGCATAGTCCGAGGCGCTGCCGAACACGGGGTACTGCTTGAAGACGAAGCGAACGTCGCGGTTGGCCGCGATCAACCGCTCGACATCCGGCGCCACGGCGCGGCTGTAGGGACAGCGGTAGTCGAAGAACTGAACGACCGTCGCGCGGCCGTCGGGGTTGGCGACGAAGTCGCGCGCGTCGCGCTCCAGCGCCGGCTGGGCCTTGGCGAGCACGGCGCGGGCCTTGGCGGCCTTTTCGGCCTGAAGCTTGGCCGCGGCCTCGCGGATCACCTCAGGATGCTCGAGCAGATAGGCCCGCAGGCGGCTCTCGAACGCCGGGTCGTTCTGGACCGGCGCCTTCTGCGGCCGATCACAGCCGGCCAGAGCCAGCAGGCCGACGACGACCAGTAAACGCTTCAAGCTCATCACGCCCGCCCCGTGGCCAGTCGCCAACATCCGCTCGCCAGGCCGAAACGAGGCCCTCCCAGATATTGACTTCGCGTTAAGGTAACCAGGATTGTAACCATTACTCTTAAGTTGAAATACATCGCGATACTGCAGTCTTCGCCCAGGAAATCGATGGGCGAAACAAGTGAAACCGCGCCTCCTACATCCCGCTCTACTCGCCGCACTGGGGGCCGCCCTGTGCGCACCGACCACGGCGAGCGCCGGGCCGATGGAAGACGCGATCCTCGCCGAGATCAACTTCGCCCGCGCCTACCCCCAAGAATACGCCCGCCGCCTCGAGCGTGAACCGGTCACCCCCTGGGAGCAGGCCCTGATCGACGCCGGCGAGCCCGCCGACCATGCCGCCTATATCGAAGCGGTGCAGTTCCTCAAGCGCCAGCGTCCGCTGCCGCCGCTGCGGCCCGACGACAGCCTGGCCTCCGCGGCGCTGGAGCACGTGTCGATGCAAGGCCCGGTCGGAGCCATCGGCCACGCCAGCGCCGACGGCGAACGCTTCTACGACCGCGTGCGCCGGCATGGCGCCGCGCCGGCGATGGCCGCCGAGAACATCGCCTATGGCCCGCCCTCGCCCGAGGACGTGGTGCGCGCGTTGATCATCGACAGCGGCGTTCCGGACCGCGGCCACCGGACCAACATGTTCACCGCCGCCTTCAAGGTGGCCGGGGTCAGTTGCGGCCCGCACCGCGACTACGAAACCATGTGCGTGATGGACTTCAGCGCCGCCGCCTCGCCGCGCATCATCACCGCCCAGCTGGACAGAATACTCGCCGCTGACGAGTAATCTTACCGCCGGTTCGAACCTGCGCACCTTCATGGCGATTCTCCTGCAGGGCGAAACTTGCGCGTGAGGCGCGATGCGTAGCAACGGCGCAACGTTAACGAGATTGCATGCTTTACAATTGATTACGCCGGTTTCCCCGAACGTCGTCATACTATATGGTGGAGTTTGAAAGGTTCGCCTCTAGATAGTGGTGAGCCGGCGCGGAAGCGCCTCATGGAGCGTCGTCGTCAGCGGCGCGCTCGTTAATCTGGGGGGTACGACATGGCGATCGCCAAATATGTCGTCGTCGGTGCGATTCTGAGTACGGCCGCCGCTACGCCGGCCGCCGCCGAAGACTGCTTCATCAAGGTCTCGCGACCCGCCGTCGCCAAGCCCGTGACGCCGAAGGCCGCCAAGCCGGCCCGCGCCGTGAAGCCCGCCAAGGCCAAGCCGGTCGCCAGCGTCCAAGCCCGCAAGCCGGTCGCCAAGCCGCGCACCACGGTGGCTGCGGCCAAGCCCGCCGCGCCGATGAAGAAGCTTCCGGAGTCGTCGTACACGATGCGCACGGCCTATGTGCCGGCCCCGCCGTCGACCGAATGCGACACCAAGCCGTCGATCATGGCGGCCCTGCCGCCTGAAGCCCGTCCGCCGGCCCAGCGCCTGCTGGACGAAGTCGCCGGTCCGCCGGCCGAAATCGCCGACGCCTCGCCGCCGATGAGCCTGGCCGCCCTGCCGGTCGGCGGCGGCGGCGGCGGTTTCCCGTCGGTGTTCGGTCCGCGTGGAGGCGGCGGCGGCGGCGGCGGTTATGTCCCCCCGCCCGGCGAAGAGCCGACGCCTCCCGGCGAGGGCGAGCCCCCGACCACCAATCCGCCCGTCACGCCGCCCGGTCCGGGCGAGCCCCCGGTCGTGATTCCGCCCGGCCCCGGCGAGCCGCCGGTGGTGATCCCGCCTGGCCCCGACCCCAAGCCGCCCGGCCCCGATCCCAAGCCGCCCATCGATCCCGGCACGCCGAGCCCGATCCCGGAGCCCGGCACCTGGCTGATGATGATCGTCGGCTTCTTCGGCCTGGGCTCGATGGTGCGCCGCTCGCGCGCCGACGAGCGGGCCCGCGGCAAGGTCGCCTAAGACCTTCCCGAGGCTGAGCCTGAAACAAGAAAGGCCGCGCTGATCGCGCGGCCTTTTTTTTTTTTGCCTGAAGCGTTCCGGGCCCGACTTGCGGCGGGCCCGGTCGCAAGGAGTACGCCTTAGCGGTCCTTCTCCATGCCGCCAACGGCGGCCTGGGCCGCGGCCAGGCGGGCGATCGGCACCCGGAACGGCGAGCAGCTGACATAGTCTAGGCCGATCTCTTCGCAGAAGGTGATCGAGGCCGGATCGCCGCCGTGCTCGCCGCAGATGCCGAGCTTGACGTTCGGACGCGCCGCGCGGCCACGCTCGGCGGCGATGCGGATGAGGTCGCCGACGCCTTCCTGGTCGAGGCTGACGAACGGGTCACGCTCGAAGATGCCCTTTTCCAGATAGGCGCCCAGGAACCGGCCGGAGTCGTCGCGGCTGATGCCGAAGGTGGTCTGGGTCAGGTCGTTGGTGCCGAACGAGAAGAACTCGGCGTTGTCGGCCAGGTCGCCGGCGCGGATCGCCGCGCGCGGCAGTTCGATCATCGTGCCGACCTGATACTCGATCTCGCGGCCGCGCTCCTTCAGGACCGCCTGGGCGGTCTTGTCGGTGAGTTGGCGCAGGTAGCGCATCTCTTCGCCCTTGGCGACAAGCGGGTGCATGATCTCCGGGATCGGCGCGGCCTTGCCGCTTTCAGCGATCTCGCACGCCGCCTCGAAGATGGCGCGGACCTGCATCTCGTAGATCTCAGGATACGAGACGGCCAGGCGGCAACCGCGGTGACCGAGCATCGGGTTGGTCTCGTGCAGCTCCTTGGCGCGGCGCATCAGCTTGGTCGCGTCGATGCCGGTGGCGTCGGCGACGGCCTGGAGGTCGGCCTCAGTGTGCGGCAGGAACTCGTGCAGCGGCGGGTCGAGCAACCGGATGGTGACCGGCAGCCCTTCCATGATCGTGAACAGCTCGACGAAGTCGTTGCGCTGCATCGGCAGGATCTTGGCCAGGGCGTTGCGGCGGCCGGCCTCGTCGTCGGCGAGGATCATCTCGCGCACGGCGGCGATGCGGTCCTCGTCGAAGAACATGTGCTCGGTGCGGCAGAGGCCGATGCCCTCGGCGCCGAACTGGCGGGCGGTGCGCGCGTCGAGCGGGGTTTCGGCGTTGGCGCGGACCTTCAGGCGGCGGACCTTGTCGGCCCAGGCCATCAGGGCGGCGAAGTCGCCGGTCAGTTCGGGCTCGATCATCTGAACCGCGCCGGCGAGGATCTCGCCGCGCGAGCCGTCGATGGTCAGGATGTCGCCGGCCTTGAAGACGCGGCTGCGCACGCGCAGTTCGCCGGCCTTGGTGTCGATCTGCAGTTCGCCGGCGCCGGAGACGCAGGGACGGCCCATGCCGCGGGCGACGACCGCCGCGTGGCTGGTCATACCCCCGCGGGCGGTGACGATGCCGCGGGCGGCGTGCATGCCGTGGATGTCTTCGGGGCTGGTCTCGTCACGGACCAGGATCACCGCCTCGCCGGCCGAGCCGAGGCGCTCGGCCTCGTCGGAGTTGAAGACGATCTTGCCGGTGGCCGCGCCGGGCGAGGCCGGCAGACCCGTGGTGACCACGTCCCGCGGGCTGGCCGGGTCGATGGTCGGGTGCAGCAGCTGGTCGAGGCTGGCGGGCTCGACCCGCATGATCGCCTCCTCCTGGGTGATCAGGCCCTCGCTGGCCAGGTCGACGGCGATCTTCAGCGCCGCCTTGGCGGTGCGCTTACCGTTGCGGGTCTGGAGCATGTAGAGCGTGCCCTGCTCTACCGTGAACTCGATGTCCTGCATGTCGCGATAGTGCTTTTCGAGCTTCTCGACGACGGCCTTGAACTGAAGGAAGACCTCGGGCAGCGCCTCTTCCATCGAGAGCGCCTTTTCGCCCATCTCCTCACGGGCGGCCTTGGTCAGGGCCTGGGGCGTGCGGATGCCGGCGACGACGTCCTCGCCCTGGGCGTTGATCAGGAACTCGCCGTAGAGCCGCGCTTCGCCGGTCGACGGGTTGCGCGTGAAGGCGACGCCCGTGGCCGACGAGTCGCCCATGTTGCCGAACACCATCGACTGCACGTTGACGGCGGTGCCCCAGCTTTCCGGGATGTCGTGCATGCGGCGATAGAACTTGGCGCGGTCGTTCATCCAGCTGGCGAACACGGCGCCGATGGCGCCCCAGAGCTGGGCGTGCGGGTCCTGCGGGAACGGCTGGCCGAGCTCCTGCTCGACGGCGGCCTTGTAGTCGGCGACGACCTTTTCCCAGTCCTCGGCGGTCAGGCCGGTGTCGACGGTGACGTCGAGGCGTTCCTTATGCTCGTCGAGGATTTCCTCGAACATGTGGTGGTCGAGGTCGAGCACCACGTTCGAGAACATCTGGATGAAGCGGCGATAGCTGTCGAAGGCGAAGCGGCGGTCGCCCGACAGCTTGGCCAGGCCCTCGACGGTCTCGTCGTTGAGGCCGAGGTTGAGGACGGTGTCCATCATGCCCGGCATCGAGGCGCGGGCGCCCGAGCGGACCGAGACCAGCAGCGGGTTGGCGGTGTCGCCGAACTTCTTGCCGGTGATCGTCTCGACCTGGGCGAGGCCTGCGACGACCTGATCCTTCAGTTCGGCCGGGTACTGCTTTTCGTTGGAATAGTAGTGGACGCAGGCCTCGGTGGTGATGGTGAAGCCCGGCGGCACCGGCAGACCCAGCGACGACATCTCGGCGAGGTTTGCGCCCTTGCCGCCCAGGAGGTTCTTCATCGAGGCGTCGCCATCGGCGCTGCCGCCCCCGAAGGAATAGACCCAGCGCGACTTGGTCAGCGTATCGGTCGACATTCCTAAGGCCTCCTTAGCCCGTCACTTGCGAGAAGTCCGCGACCCGCTCCATGAGGTCGCGAACCTGCACGAGAAGACGCAGGCGGTTCTCACGTTCCGCCGCGTTTTCAGAGTTCACTAGCACCGCCTCGAAGAAGGCGTCGACCGGCGCGCGCAGTCCCGAGAGGGCACGCATCGCATCGGCGAAGTCTTCCTGCAGCAAGGCCTGCGCCACCGCCGGCTCGGCGGCCTGGAGGGCGGCGATCAAGGCCCCCTCCTCCTTCGGCGCGCCCGGCACGCCGACCGCAGGGCCAGCCGGCAGCTCGCCCTTCTTCTCCTCGGCCTTGAGGATGTTGCCGGCGCGCTTGTAGCCGGCCAGCAGGTTCTGGCCGTCGGCGCCGTTCAGGAAATGGTCGAGCGCCTCGACGCGGGCGACGATGCGCACCAGGTCGTCGTCGCCCAGGGCGAAGACGGCGTCCACCAGATCATGACGCTTGCCCTGGTCGCGCAGGGCGACCTTGAGCCGGTCGGCCATGAAGCCCATGACCTCGTCGGCGACCACGTCATAGGGGCGGAACTGGTACTGGACCTCGCCTTCCGGCGGATCCCCGGCCGCGGCCGAGCGGTCGAAGCGGATGTCGAAGTCCTCGGTCGTCGAGACGACGTAGGGCACACCTTCAAGCAGCGCGTTCTCGAATTCCTCGACATAGGTCTCGAAGACTTCCGACGGCGAGCGGTAGGCCGGGCCGAGATAGCCGGTGGTGCGGCGGGTCGAGACGTAGAGCGCACGGCCCGGATCGACGTAGCAGCGCAGCGACTTGTACCAGTCGGCGACCAGTTCGCGCACCGGGGCGCGGGCCTCCGAGCCCAGCAGAATGCGGATGATGCCGAGCGCGGCGCGGCGCAGGGCGTAGGGGTCGCGCGAGCCGGTCGGCTTTTCGTCGATGGCGAAGAAGGCGACCAGGGTGTCGAGCTTTTCGGCGATGGCCACGGCCATGGTCACCGGGGTGTCGGGCGCCTCGTCCTTGGCGCCGACCGGCCGGTAGTGGTCGCGGATGGCGTCGGCGACGACCGGGCTGATCTTTTCCTCGCGGGCGTAGTAGCCGCCCATCAGGCCCTGGAGCTCGGGGAACTCGCCGACCATGCCGGTCGCGAGGTCGGCCTTGGACAGGCGCGCGGCCAGCACCGCCTTGGGGACGTCGGCGCCGACGCGCGGGGCGATCGCCTTGGCCAGCAGTTCCAGCCGCTCGACGCGCTCGGCCAGGGTGCCGAGCTTGGCGTGGAAGGTGACGCCCGACAGCTTGGCCAGCCGCTCCTCGAGGGTGACCTTGCGGTCCTCGTCCCAGAAGAAGCGCGCGTCGTTCAGGCGGGCGGAGAGCACCTTGGCGTTGCCGCGGGCGATTTCCTTGCCGCCGTCGGCCGCCTCGATGTTGGCGACGGTCAGGAAGTTCGGGGCCAGCTTGCGGCCCCCATTGCCGTTCCCACGGCTGGGATCGGAGACGGCGAAGTACTTCTGGTGCGTGCGCATCGAGGTGCGGATCACCTCCGGCGGCAGGTCCAGGAAGGCCGGGTCCATGTCGCCGAGCACCGGGGTCGGCCATTCGGCGAGGCCCGCGACCTCGTCCAGCAGGCCGTCGTCGTCGACCAGTTCCAGGTTGCGCGCAAAGCACAGGGTGCGCGCGCCGTCCATGATGCGATCCTTGCGCTCCTCGGGATCGAGGATCACGAAATGCGCGGCCAGCTTGTCGCGGTAGCTATCGAAGTCCTTCACCTTGAAGGGCTTGCCCGAGCCCATGAAGCGATGGCCCTCGGTGACGTCGCCGGCCTCGACGCCGTCGATGCTGAACGGCACCACGGCGCCGTCGAACAGGAAGACGATCCGCTTCAGCGGCCGCACCCAACGCAGCGTGCCGCGGCCCCAGGTCATCGACTTGGGCCACGGGAAGTTGCGGATCACATGGTCGAGGATCTCGGCGGCGATCTCGGCGGTCGGGCGGCCCTTGCGGTGGATGTGGGCGAACCAGACCCCGTCCTTTTCCGTGAGCTGATCACGGGTCAGGCCGGTCGATCGCAGGAAACCGTCGATGGCGGCGTCAGGGGCGCCGACGCGCGGGCCCTTGCGCTCCTCGTGACGGTCGCCCTGGGCCTCCGGCAGGCCTTCGGCCACCAGGGTCAGGCGGCGCGGGCCGGAAAAGGTCTTCAGGCCCTCCGGCAGCAGGCCCTGCTCGGCCAGCCGCTCGCGGAACATGCGGTCGAGGTCGCGCGCGGCCTGCACCTGCATGCGCGCGGGAATCTCTTCGGAGAACAGTTCGATCAGCAATTGCGGCATGGTCAGGCCTTCGCCACGTCGTCGGACTTCGCGGCGTTTCCGCCCTCGTTTTCAACCCAGGCTTCGGCGCACATCTTGGTCAGGTCGCGGATGCGGCCGATGTAGCTCTGGCGCTCGGCCACGGCGATCGCGCCGCGGGCGTCCATCAGGTTGAACAGGTGGCTGGCCTTGAGCACGTGGTCGTAGGCCGGCAGCACGGTGCGCTGGCCCTGGGGCCCGCGGCCCTCCAGGATGCGCGGCACCTGCCGTTCCATGTCCTCGAACTGACGCTTCAGCGTGTCGACGTCGTAGAGGTGGAAGTTGACTTCCGACTGCTGGCGCTCGTTCTCGAGGAACACGTCGCCATAGGTCATCGGCAGCGGGCCGTCCGGATCGTTGAACGCCAGCTCGGTGAAGTGGTCGACGTTCTGCAGGTACATGGCCAGGCGCTCGAGCCCGTAGGTCAGCTCGCCGGCCACCGGCCAGACGTCGAGGCCGCCCACCTGCTGGAAGTAGGTGAACTGGGTGACTTCCATGCCGTCGCACCAGACCTCCCAGCCCAGTCCCCACGCGCCGACGGTGGGGTTTTCCCAGTCGTCCTCGACGAAGCGGATGTCGTGCAGGCGGGTGTCGAGGCCGATCGCCTCCAGGCTGCCCAGATAGAGCTCCTGCAGGTTCTCCGGGTTCGGCTTCAGGATCACCTGATACTGGTAGTAGTGCTGCAGCCGGTTGGGGTTCTCGCCATAGCGGCCGTCGGCCGGGCGGCGCGAGGGCTGCACATAGGCCGCGCGCCAGGGCTTGGGCCCCAATGCGCGAAGCACCGTCGCCGGATGAAGCGTTCCCGCCCCCACCTCGACATCGTGGGGCTGCAGAATCACGCAGCCCTGGCGGCTCCAATAGTCATGCAGCTTCAGGATAAGACCCTGAAACGAAAGCGGCTTATCGGCTGGCATTGGTTGGGGTTTCGCAGGCGCAAAAAAAGTCGGCGGACCATAGGGCCCGCCGACCTTCGCTTCAAGCGGAATGCCTTGTTCTAATTGCCGCGCGCGGCGGTGGCGCGGCCGGCCCGCGACAGCGGCTTGTACTTGGCGCGGTTCTCCGGCGTGTCGGCCACCGGCCCGTTGGTCGTGGCGTTCGCGCTGACCGTCGCCGAGGCCGGAACCCCTTCGGCCGAGGCGTCGGGGCTGGCCGGCGGCATCGCCGCGGTGTCGTTGGCCGGCGGGTTCACGCTGGTGTCGGGCATGGCCGGGGTGGCCGAGGCGTCCGCGCCGGGCGTGGTCATCGCCTTACCGGTCTCGTCCTTCATCTGATCGTGCATCTGGTCATGCATCTGGGCGGAGTCGGCGGGCTTGGATTTCTTGGCGCCCTCGCCCGCATGGGCGGCGCCGCCGATCAGCGCCAGGGCGGCCGCGGCCGTGAGCAGGGTTTTCATCGTCATCGTCATCGCCTCCGAATGACGCGCCCTGGCCCCCACTACCAGGATGCGTCCCGTTCAAGCGTTCGGGGCGCGGCTTTTGTTCCGCTCCAAACCCCAGGTAGCCCGGCCACAATCGCCCGCTGGAGCGCCATTTAGCCTCAATTTTGGGCGCCACACCCCCGTTGTGCACAGCAATCGTGCCGCACGCGCCTTTTCATTGATCAGAAGTTACCAGGCGCCGTTCCGCGCGCCGCACGCCGATAGCGTCGCCCTTAGCCGTCGGAGGGGGGATGCCAGCCGCATCTTCCGGCGGATGCGGGTCAATCGAGCGCTCGCCCCCTGGCTTGGGGCGAGCAGGAGCAGGCGATGAAACTGATCATAGCGGTCGTCAAACCCTTCAAGCTGGACGACGTGCGCGAAGCGCTCGTGGCGGCCGGCATCGAGGGGCTGACGGTCTCGGAAGTGAAGGGTTACGGCCGGCAAAAGGGCCAGACCGAAATCTATCGTGGGGCCGAGTACCAGGTGAACTTCGTTCCGAAGGTGAAGCTCGAGGCGGTGGTCGACGACGCCGCCGCCGGCAAGGCCGTGGAGGCCATCAAGGGGGCGGCCGCCACCGGCAAGATCGGCGACGGCAAGATCTTCGTCCTCGATGTCGAGGACGCCGTGCGCATTCGGACCGGCGAGACCGGCACGGCCGCGCTGTGACGCGCGCCGAACTCATCGGGACAAGGGGATAACGACAATGACGACACTGAGATTCAACAAGCTGACGGGCCTAGCGCTCGCCGCCGTGATCGCGGGCGGCTCGCTCGCCCCGGCGGCGTTCGCCCAGGAGGCCGCGCCCGCGCCCGCCGCCGCCGAGGCCGCCGCGCCGGCGGCGCCGGTCGCCGCAGCGCCCGGGGCCGAAGCCGCCGCCCCGGTCGCCGAGGCCGCCGCGGCCCCGGCCCCCGAAGCGGCCGCGCCGACCGTCGACAAGGGCGACACCACCTGGATGCTGGTTTCGACCGTCCTGGTGCTGCTGATGATCATCCCGGGCCTGGCCCTGTTCTACGGCGGCCTGGTCCGCCAGAAGAACATGCTGTCGATGCTGATGCAGATCTCGACCGTGACCGTCATCGGCATGATCGCCTGGCTGTTCTACGGCTACAGCCTGGCCTTCACCGACGGCGGCAGCCTCGACACCTTCGTCGGCGGGGCCGGCCGGCTGTTCCTGAAGGACGTGACCCCGGCCAGCACGGTGGCCACCTTCTCGACCGGCGTCGCCATTCCCGAGCTGGTGTTCATCTGCTTCCAGATGACCTTCGCCTGCATCACCGCGGCCCTGGTCCTGGGCGGCGTCGCCGAGCGGATGAAGTTCGCCGCGGTGGTCGCCTTCGCGATCCTGTGGCCGCTGCTCTCCTACTACCCGATGGCGCACATGGTGTGGTGGTGGGCCGGTCCCGACGCGGTCGCGGCCAATCCGACGGCCCCGATCCAGTCCGGCCTGCTGTGGGGCTTCGGCGCCCTGGACTTCGCGGGCGGCACCGTGGTGCACATCAACGCCGGCATCGCGGCCCTGGTCGGCGCCCTGATCGTCGGCCCGCGCAAGGGCTTCGGCTCTGAAGCCATGCCGCCGCACTCCCTGACCCTGACCCTGGTGGGCGCGGGCCTGCTGTGGGTGGGCTGGTTCGGCTTCAACGCCGGCTCCAACCTGGAAGCCAACGGCTACGCGGCCCTGGCCATGATCAACACCCTGGTCGCCACCGCCGCGGCGGGCATCTCCTGGGTCGCGGTCGAATGGCTGACCCGCGGCAAGGCCAGCATGCTGGGCCTGGCCTCCGGCCTGGTCGCCGGCCTGGTCGCCGTCACCCCGGCCGCCGGCTTCGCCGGCCCGGTGGGCGCGGTGATCCTCGGCCTCGTGGTCTCGCCGATCTGCGTGTTCTTCTGCTCGACCATCAAGAACGCCCTGAAGTACGACGACAGCCTGGACGCCTTCGGCATCCACGCGGTCGGCGGCATCGTCGGCGCCATCGCGACCGGCCTGCTGGTCAACCCGGCTTGGGGCGGCGCGGGCGTCGTCGACTACACGACCTGCGCTCTGGATGGCGACATCTCGACCTGCGACACCGCGGTCTACGTGATGAGCACGCAGGTCCTGGCCCAGATCAAGGCGGTCCTAGTCGCCATCGGCTGGTCGGGCGTCATGTCCACGATCGTCTTCTTCGTGATCAAGTACACCATCGGCCTGCGGCCCTCGGTGGACAGCGAAGAGGAAGGCCTGGACATCACCGAGCACGGCGAGCGCGCCTACCACTCGTAGGCGGCGCGGGGCGGAGGCCTGGGGAGACCTCCGCCCGCCCTTTCCACCCGGAAACGAAAACGGGAGCCCGATCGGGCTCCCGTTTTCGTTGTGAGTCACCGCTGAGCGCTGATCAGGCGTCGGGCCAGGGCCCGCCCAGGCGGCAGCGCACCGTCCACCAGTCGGGCCGCAGGCCGGCGACCCGCTCGGCCAGGGCGT
Organism: Phenylobacterium sp.; assembly: GCA_017991675.1. Classification (GTDB taxonomy): domain Bacteria; phylum Pseudomonadota; class Alphaproteobacteria; order Caulobacterales; family Caulobacteraceae; genus Phenylobacterium. The sequence goes on from JAGOQB010000002.1 coordinate 47,172, forward strand.
CGGCCTCGATGTCGCTGGCGCAGATCGCAAAGCAGGTGGCGCCCGAACCGGACACGCGCGCCAGCAGGGTCTCCCGCTCGTCGGCCAACAGGGCCAGGACGTCGCCGATCGCCGGGGCCAGGCCGATGGCCGGGGCCTGCAGGTCGTTGCGCATGAAGCCGAGCCAGGCGGCCATTTCCTCAATGCTTTCGAAGGCGTCCGGCATCGGCGGCGGCGTCACGTCCCCGAACTCGCCGAGCGCGTCGAAGGCCCGGTAGACCGCCGGGGTGGAGACCTCGACCCGCGGATTGACCAGCACCGCCTCGATCGGCGGCAGGACGGGCGCGGGCGACAGCTGCTCGCCCCTGCCCTGCGCCAGCACCGGCCGGCCCCAGAGACAGGCCGCGCCGTCGGCGCCCAGCGAGGCGGCGATGGCCTCGAGCTCCACATCGTCGACCTGCACGCCCAGGGCCGTGCGCAGCAGGCGCAGCGCCGCGCCCGCGTCGCTGGAGCCGCCGCCCAGGCCCGCGGCCACCGGCAGCAGTTTTTCCAGCGAGAGCCCGACCAGGGGCTGAGGCCCCCGCGCGCGGGCCAACAAGGCCCGTGCGGCCCGCAGCACCAGGTTGTCGCCCTCGCCCGCCAGCATCCCGCCGAACGGACCGTGGACGCGCACGGAAAGGGCGTCGGCTTCGTGCAGCACCACCCGGTCGCCGACGTCGGCGAAGGCCATCAGGCTGCAGAGCGGGTGATAGCCGTCGTCGCCCGGCGCGCCGACGTGCAGGAACAGGTTGATCTTCGCCGGGGCGAAGGCGATCGGGCTCATGGCGCGCTACTGGCCGGCGATGCGCGGGGCGGCGGCCGGGCCTTTCGGGCCCTGGCCGGAGGCCAGCTTGGACTCCACGTCCGCCTTGATCTTCGCGTCGGGATCCAGGGTCAGCACGCGGCGCCACTGGTATTCCGCCTCGATCCGGCGGCCGACGCGCCAGTAGGCGTCGCCGAGATGGTTGTTGATTTCCGGGTCGCCGGCTTCCAGCTCGACGGCCTGTTCCAACAGGTCGACGGCCTTCTTGTAGTCGCCGAGCCGGTAGTGGGCCCAGCCGAGGGAATCGACCATCGCGCCGGACTGCGGGTTGGCGGCCACCGCCCGCTCGACCATTCCCAGGGCCTCGGCCAGCCGCTCGCCGCGGTCGATCCAGGTGTAGCCGAGATAGTTGAGCAGCTCGGGTTCGTCGGGCCGCAGCTCCAGCGCCGCCTGCAGGTCGCGTTCGCCCTGCGGCCAGTGGCCGGCGCGCTCGTAGGCCACGCCGCGCATGTAGAGCAGCCGCCAGTCCGGGGTGGAGCTGGCCTCGATCAGGCCGCTCAGCACCTGAGCGGAGTCGTCGTAGCGTTCGTTGGCGCGCAGCAGGTCGGCGTAGGTGAGCTTGGCCTCGGCGTCGCCGCTGCCGGCCGCGTCCTGCGCCATCTTCAGGGCCACGTCGGACTGCTTGGCGTTCTGGTAGCTCCAGGCGAGCTTGCTGCGCGCGGCGCTGTAGTCGTTGGAACCGGGCTTGGGCCTGGCGTAGGCGGCGCGGGCGCCGTCGACGTCGCCCGCCGCCTCCATGATGTCGCCGACCATCAGCCAGGCGGTGTCGCGATTCGGATCCAGCCGCAGCGCCAGCCGCAGATAGGCCAGGCCGAGCTGTTCCTGCTTGGCCGCCAGCATGGTCGCGGCCGGGGCGACCAGCACCTGGGCCGCGCCCTGGCGCAGGTTCGGCGCGGCCGGGGCCGACTTGCCGGCCGCCGCGCGGGCGCGCGCGGCGATCAGGTTCTGATTGTTCGGCTGCAGGGCCAGGGAAGCGTCATAGAGCGCCACGGCGTCGGGGCGCCGGTTCCGGCGCTCCAGAAAGGCGCCATAGGCCTGGACGGCGATGTCGCCGGGGGCGTCGCCGCCGGTCAGCGCCTTGTAGTCGGTCTCGGCCTCGTCGTAGCGGCGGGCGCGTTCATAGAGCCAGGCCTGGCCGAGTTGGCCGAAATAGTCGACGACGCGGTCGCCGCGCATCTCGGGCCGGACCAGCGAACCTTCGGTGTCGCCGGCCATGGCCGCCGCCCACGGCGCCAGCAGCGCCGCCGCGCCGCGGTGCGGGAAGCCGATGACGTCGCCGGACAGCGCGGCCTGGGCTTCCTTGCCCTGTCCCTGGGCCATTAGCTCGACCGCCTTGACCAGTTGGCCGAGGCGCTTGGTGGCCTCGGAGGCGTCGACGCCGTCCGGCGCCAGCACGGCGGCCTTGGGAATGTCGCCGGCCAGCACCGCGGCGGTGAAAGCCCGGTCGCGCAGCAGGTCGCTGGAGCCGCCCTCGATCTCGGCGCGCTCGAAATAGGCGGCCGCTTCAGCGCCGGCGCCGTCGTTCAGCGCCCCCTGGCCGGCCAGGAACGCCCCGTAGGCCGAACCGCCCATGCCGTCGTCGGCCGGGGGCGTCCAAGCGACGTCCTGAGGCGCCGTGGCGCAGGCGGTGACCAGGAGCAGCGGAGCGAGGGCGACAAGCAGACGGCGCATGCCGCGAACCTCGGCGCTTTCGGGGGCGAGTTCAAGGCACGGTCGACGAACTCAGGTGGAATCAGGGACTCAAAGAAAGAGAGGGCCCAAAGAAAGAAGGGGGCCGCGAGGGCCCCCTTCGGTCTTACATGTTCGGGTAGTTCGGCCCGTCGCCGCCCTGCGGCGTCGTCCAGTTGATGTTCTGCGACGGATCCTTGATGTCGCAGGTCTTGCAGTGGACGCAGTTCTGGAAGTTGATCTGGAACTTCGGATTGTTCCCCGCCTCGTCGTACAGCACCTCGTAGACGCCGGCCGGGCAGAACAGGCGCGCGGGTTCGCCGAACCGCGGCAGGTTCACGTTCACCGGGATGCTCGGATCCTTGAGCTTCAGGTGCGCGGGCTGGTTCTCGTCGTGGTTGGTCGAGGACAGGAACACCGACGACAGCTTGTCGAAGCTGAACACGTTGTCCGGCTTTGGATAGACGATCGGCTTGTAGTCCTTGGCCAGGCCCGTCGCTTCCGCGTCAGTCTTACCGTGCTTCACCGTGCCCCACGGCGACCAACCGCCGAACATGTTGCCGATCATCGCATCGACGCCGCCGAGCACGAGGCCCGGAATGGTGCCGAACTTCGACCACAGCGGCTTGAAGTTACGGACGGCCCACAGCTCCTTGTGAACCCACGACTTCTTGTAGGCGTCCTCGTAGCCGACCAGTTCGTCGCTGGCGCGGCCGCCCTGGATGGCCTCGAAGGCGGCCTCGGCGGCCATCATGCCGCTCTTGACCGCGTTGTGGCTGCCCTTGATGCGCGGAACGTTGACCATGCCGGCCGAGCAGCCGAGCAGCACGCCGCCCGGGAAGTAGAGCTGCGGCAGCGACTGGGAGCCGCCCTCGGTGATGGCGCGGGCGCCGTAGGCGACGCGCTTGCCGCCTTCCAGGTAGCCGCGGATGGTCGGGTGGGTCTTGAAGCGCTGGAACTCGTCGAACGGCGAGAGCCACGGGTTCTTGTAGTTCAGGTGCAAGACGAAGCCGATGGCCACGTAGTTGTCCCCGAAATGGTACATGAACGAGCCGCCGCCGGTGGCGTTGTCGAGCGGCCAGCCGAAGGTGTGCTGGGTGAGGCCCGGCTCGAAGTTCTCGTCCGGAACCTGCCACAGCTCCTTGATGCCGATGCCGAACTTCTGGGCGTCGCGGCCGTTGGTGAGGCCGAAGCGAGCCTGCAGCTGCTTGGAGAGCGAACCGCGGACGCCTTCGCCGATGAAGGTGTACTTGGCGTGCAGTTCGATGCCCGGCTGATAGTCGGGGCCCGGATTGCCGTCCTTGTCGATGCCGAACACGCCGGCGACGACGCCCTTCACCGAGCCGTCTTCGTTGTAGACGACTTCCGAGGCGGCCATGCCCGGATAGATCTCGACGCCGAGCGCCTCGGCGTGGGTCGCCAGGGCGCGGCAGACGTTGCCGAGCGAGGCGATGTAGTTGCCGTGGTTCAGCATCCACTTCGGGAAGGGCAGCCAGGAAATGTCCAGCTCGCCGTTCGGCCCCAGCATCACCCACTTGTCGCGGGTGACCTTGGTCTCCAGCGGGATGCCGAGTTCCTTCCAGTTGGGCAGCAGTTCGTTGATGCCCTTGGGATCGATCACCGCGCCCGAGAGGATGTGGGCGCCGACTTCCGACCCCTTTTCGAGCACCGCCACCGAAATCTCGGTTCCGGCGGCCTCGGCCAGCTGCTTGAGGCGAATGGCCGCCGACAGCCCAGCGGGCCCGGCGCCGACGATCACGACGTCGTATTCCATCGCTTCGCGTTCAATCGTATCAGTGGCGATGGTCTCGCTCATGATCCCCGTAACTCCCAAAAGGCCGCGGCGGGGTTCCCCTCCCCCTTGTTTCACGCGGCGTTGATCCGTCGGGCGACTTATCCGAAGCTTGTACAAGGGCGGTCAAGCGCGAACTCGGCTATAGACCCTCTTTAAAGAGTACCATGAGCCAAGCCGTGCCCTTCGATCGTGTCGCCGAAAGCCTGCTCGCCTTCTGGGCGGAAGCCGGCGTCGACGCCATGCTGCATGATACGCCCATTGATCGGATTGAGGCGGGCAAGTTCGTGCCGCCCAAGCCGCCGGAGAAGAAGCCGCTTGCCGCGCCGCCTCCGCCGGTCCGGGCTGGCGGGGGTTCGGACGTCGCCGCGGCGGCAGCGCAGGCGCGGCAGCTGGCCGCGGCTGCGCAGGACCTCGAGGCGCTGAAGGCGGCGATCGCGGGATTCGACGGCTGCTCGCTGAAATTTGAAGGCGCGCGCCAGGCGGTGTTCGCGCGCGGCGCGGCCGATGCGCCGCTGCTGGTGATCGGCGAAGGGCCCGGGGCCGAGGAAGACGCCCGCGGCGAGCCGTTCGTCGGCCGGGCCGGGCAGCTGCTGGACCGGATGCTGGCCGCCGCCGGCCTGAGCGGACGGGTGTTCATCACCAATACGGTGTTCTGGCGCCCGCCCGGCAACCGCACGCCTTCGGCGCAGGAACAGGCTGTCTGCCAACCGTTTCTGGAGCGGGTGATCGAGCTGGTCGCCCCCAAGATGCTGCTGCTGGTGGGGGCGCCGTCGGCCAAGTCGATGCTCAAGCGCGACGAGGGCATCCTGTCGCTGCGCGGACGCTGGTTCGAGTGGCGCTCGGAGAGCGGAAACCTTGAGCTGCCGGCCATGCCGACCCTGCATCCGGCCTTCCTGCTGCGCCAGCCGGCGGCCAAGAAGAAGGCCTGGAGCGACCTTCTGACCCTGACCGAACGGCTTGATCGCCCCGACCGTGACGCTTAAGACTTAGCCGTCACGAGAACTGAGGGTCACGTCGTCCGCGCGCAGAGGCGGCGACGTGGGGATCGCATGCGGGCACGCACGGGCATGCGGATCGCGGTCTTGGCCATGATCTGCTCCGCCATCGCCGGAACGACGAACGCCGCGCCACAGGCCCTGAGCCCGTGGGACGCCAAGCGTTACGCCGCCGCGTTCGACGCCGTCGACCGCGGCGACTTCATCGACGCCGAGATGCAGAGCGCCGAGATCAAGGACCGCTCGCTGGCCGGCCACCTGTCGTTCCGCCAGCTGATGCATCCGGGCGGCCACGTCGCCAGCTATGACGACCTGGCCAAGTGGCTCGACCAGTACAGCGACCTGCCCGGCGCCGAGCGGATCTACATGCTGGCCAGCAAGCGCAAGCCGGCGGTCGGCAAGCCGCTGAAGGCCCCCCTGCTGGCCGGCGCCGATTGGCGGCGCGTCGAGGTCACCGCCCAGGGGATTTCCGGCAAGGCCCCGGCCGACCGCACCCGCAAGGCGCGGGAAGCCTTCTATTCCGGCGACGTGCAGACCGCGATGGACCTGGCCCCCGCCGTCGGCGAGCGCTGGATCGCGGGCCTGGCCGCCTATCGCCTCAAGAACTACGCGGTCGCGCAGAGCTTCTTCAGCCAGGTCGCGCGCGACGAGCAGGAAGACCCGTGGCTGCGCTCGGGCGCGGCCTATTGGGCGGCGCGATCGCTGGAAGAGACCGGCGACACCACCCGCGCCCAGGGTTTCCTGAAGCTGGCCGCCCGCCACCCGACCACCTTCTACGGCATGATCGCCGAGCGCCGCGTGCGGCTGGAGGCGCTGGATCGCGTCTCGGAGGCCCCGCCCCCGCCGCTCGTCCGCGAGATCGTGCCGGCGGCGTTCGCCTCGGCCCCCAGCGCGCACCTGACCCCGTTCATCCGCGACGACGCCCGCGCCCACCGGGCCACCGCCCTGGCCCAGATCGGCATGCCGGTCGAGGCCGGGCTGGAGCTGCGCGCGGGCTTGGCCATGGCCAAGACCGAGGCCGAGCGCTCGCAGTGGATGGCGCTGATCCTGGCGCTGAACGCGCCGCTGACCTCAGACGCCGACGTCGCCGCCTCGCTGCCCGGCGCGCGCTCGTTCGCCGAGCCGGACTATCCGACGCCGGTGCTGGAGCCGAAGTCCGGCTTCACCATCGATCGGGCGCTGGTCTATGCGATCGTGCGCCAGGAAAGCCGCTTCAACCCGCAGGCGGTCTCGCCGGCCGGGGCCGTCGGGCTGATGCAGGTGATGCCCGAGGCCGCCGCCAGGGCGGCCGGCGACGACAAGCTGAAGGCCGACATGAGCCCGATGTTCGACCCGGCGTTCAACCTGCGGGTCGGCCAGGACTATGTGACCTGGCTGATGGAGCGCGGCGTCGGCTACGACATCCTGCGCACGGTGGCGGCCTATAATGGCGGGCCCGGCACCCTGCTGAAAACCGCCAAGATGGTCGGCGACGAGGCCGACAGCCTGATGCTGATCGAGAGCCTGCCCAGCCAGGAGACCCGCAACTACGTCGAGAAGGTGATGGCGGGCTACTGGACCTATCGCAAGAAGTTCGGCCTCGACACCAAGACCCTCGACGCCGTGGCGCAGGGCGCCCGCTTCGTCGACGCCCGCCTCGACCGCTAGCTGAGGATCGCTGCGCGGCCGACGCGGCGGCGCAGGGCCGCCAAGTCGCCGACGCCGTCCAGGCCCTGGACGCGCGCCAGGACGCCGGCCAGCTTCGGCCCCGCCAGGCGTTCAAGCAGCCTCGGCTCCCGCGCCGCCAGCAGGGCCGGCCCGCCGCCGTCCTCCAGATGCCGCCGAACGCTTTCGTCCCAGCCCGGCCGCAGGCGCAGCGAAGCCGGCAGCGCCAGCACGTAGTCGCCCTTGGCGCGGCGCAGGGCCTCGGCCAGGCCGGCGACGACGTCCGCGCCGGCGTCCTCGCAGATCGCCGCCGTCGCCTGGCTCGGCCCGGCGTCGACGACGATCACCTCGCGCACCAGCCCATCGACCGCGGCCGGCACCAGCACCGACAGCAGCGCGGCCAGGTCACGCTCGGATTGCGCGGTGGGAACGATGACGGAGATCATGGCTCCAAAGGTGTCGCTTCGACCCCCGCGTCAATATTGTTCTTGTTTTGTTCGCACTCGATTCTATGCTCATGCGGTGAGCACCTTCACCCAGCAGATCACGGTTCGCGGCCGCGGCGCGCGGTCCAACGCCAGCGGGCGATTCGAGAGCCAGGCCCGCGAGGCGTTCGACGACGGCTGGACGCTCGAGGACGCCGAGCCCCAGCAGCTGAAGACCACGCTGAGCCCCGAGAAGGCCCGTACGATCATCAGCAAGAACGACAGCCCGGACGTCGGCTTCTCGCGCTCGATCAATCCCTATCGCGGCTGCGAACATGGCTGCATCTACTGCTACGCGCGGCCGGCCCACGCCTATATGGGCCTGTCGCCCGGGCTCGACTTCGAGAGCCAGCTGTTCTTCAAGCCCGACGCCCCGCGGCTGCTGGAAAAGGAGCTGTCCTCGCCGCGCTATAAGCCTGAGTTCATCCACATCGGCGGCAACACCGACCCGTACCAGCCAGTGGAGCGGACGACGCGGATCACGCGCGGGGTGCTGGAGGTGCTGGAGCGCTTCGGCCACCCCTGCTCGATCATCACCAAGTCGGCGCTGATCCTGCGCGACCTGGACGTCATCGGGGCGATGGGACGGCGCAATCTGTGCCGAGTGGCGATCTCGGTCACCAGCCTGGACCGCAAGCTGGCGCGCAGCATGGAGCCGCGGGCGGCGACGCCCGAACGCAGGATCGCGGCGATCAAGGCGCTGGCCGAGGCCGGCGTGCCGGTGGTGGTGATGTTCGCACCCGCCATCCCCAGCCTGAACGACCACGAGATGGAGGCGGTGCTGGAGCGGGCCGCCGAGGCCGGGGCCAAGGGAGCCGGCTATGTCGCCCTGCGGCTGCCGCGCGAGATCAAGGACCTGTTCCGCGAATGGCTGGAGACCGACCACCCCGACCGCGCCCGGCGGGTGATGTCGCTGGTCCGCCAGATGCGCGGCGGCCTCGACTACGATCCCGAATGGGGCAAGCGGATGCGCGGCGAAGGCCCGATCGCCGAACTGCTGTCGCAACGTTTCCATGCGGCCAAGAAACGGCTGGGACTGGACGCCAAGCTGCCCGCGCTCGACCTCTCGCAGTTCAGGGTTCCGGCCAAGGCCGGCGACCAGGGCGACCTGTTCGCCGGCTGAGCTAGCGGCTGAACACCCCGACCAATTCCACGTGCGGCGACCAGAGGAACTGGTCGACCGGCAGCACGCGTTCCAGGGTGAATCCGGCGTCGACCAGGGTGCGGGCGTCGCGCACGAAGGTCGCCGGATTGCAGGAGACGGCGATGGCGCGGGCCACGCCCGAGCGGGCGATCTCGGCCGACTGCTCGGCCGCCCCGGCCCGCGGCGGGTCGAAGACCACGGTGTCGATGCGCTTCATCTCCTCGGCCAGCACCGGGCGGCGGGTCAGGTCGCGGGCCTCGGCGGTGACGCCGTGCAGGCCGGGCGCGGTCGCCACGGCGGCGTTGAGCGCCCGAATGGCGGGAGCGGCGCCGTCGGCGGCGAGCACCGGGGCGATCTGGGCCAGGGCGAAGGTGAAGGTCCCCACCCCGCAAAACAGGTCGGCGATCCGCTCGGCGCCGGCGGCGGCCTCGGCGGCCATGGCCACCATCGCAGCTTCAGCCTGGGGCGTGGCCTGCAGGAAAGCGCCCGCCGGCAGCGCCACCGTCGCCGGGCCCAACCGCACGGTCGGCTGGCGGGCCAGGTAGGCGACCTCGCCGTCGAGCGTGACACGCGCCAGGTCAGTTTCGGCGGCGACCTCGGCCATGCGCATGCGCGCATCGGCCGTGAGCCCGCCGCTCTTGCGCTCGACCCCGCTGATGTCGACGTCGATCCCGGTGTCGGTCAGGGTCACGTGCAGGGTCGGGGCCGACTTCGGGTGCTCGAACAGCGGCGCGGCCAGGCGGCGCAGCGCCGGGAGCGCGGCCTCAAGCGCCGGGTCGGCGATCGGACAGGCGCTGATGTCGACCACGTCCCAGGATTTGCGGGTCTTGAAGCCCAGGCGCGCGGCGTCCTTCTTGCCCTGGCGGGCGTGCAGGGCCAGGCGGCGGCGGGTGTGCGGCCGGGCGGCGAAGGCCGGCAGGACCTGCGTCTCGATCCGCTCGCGGGCCAGGGTGCCGATCAGCCGCTCGACCTTCCAGGCGAGATAAGCCTCGTGCTCCCAGTGCTGCAGGGCGCAGCCGCCGCAGACGCCGAAGTGCGGACACGGCGGGGCGACCCGCTGCAGGCTGGCCTCAAGAACGGCCTCGACCTCGCGCCGCTGCGGGCCGGCCGCCAGGCGCACGCGCTCGCCCGGCAGGGTGAACGGCGCATAGAGCGGGCCGGCCGCAATGCCGTCGCCTTCGCCGCCTACAGCCTCGATCAGAACCTCTACCGGCGGGCCGGAGGAGGCTTCGGTGGGTCGGGCCCGATGAGGCCGGGGACGTCGCATGCTCAAGTCTCGCTGATGGCGTCGACCCCGCAATCCCAAGCGGGACAAGGCGTCAACGAAGATGAACGAACATGAACGGGCCGCTCAAGCACCGTTCAGACTCGTTCAGCCAAGTTCCATAGCGCAGGCGGGGCCTCGGCGCCGCCTCCGAGTTCGAATGAAGGAAAAAGGCCGATGAAACGCGCTCTTGCTCTCGCCGCCGCCGGGATGATCGCCGTGACCGCGCCCGTCGTGACGTTCCCGAGCATCGCGTCGGCGCAGTCCTACGACCCGTGTCGTGAGCAGCAGCGCCAAAGCGCCAACAAGGGCACCATCGTTGGCGGCGTGGTCGGCGCGCTGGCCGGCGGCGGCGTCGCCGCCAAGGGCGCCAAGACCGAAGGCGCGCTGCTCGGCGGCGCCGTCGGCGCGGTGGCCGGCCACCAGATCGGCAAGCGCAACAGCAAGTGCAGCAACTACCGCCCTGCCCCTGCGCCGCGCCCGGCCGCCTATCGCTCCAGCAACAACTACCAGCGCAGCAGCTACAGCCAACCCAGCAACTGCCGCTGGGTCCAGGACAACTACGGCGGCCGCAACCACAGCTACGAGGTCTGCCGGGGCCGTGACGGCGTCTGGCGTCCGAGCGGCCGCAGCTAACTCAACGACAACAAGCTCGCATCAGTCCCAAAGGGGTATCTTGCAATGAACTTCCGTTCGACCTTCGCCAAGAGCGCGCTGGCTGGCGTGGCCGGCGTCATGGCGCTCGGCTCGGCCGCCGCCATCCCCACCTTCGCGGCCGCCCAGTCGGCGCCGTATTACGGCAACAGCTACGGCAACACCTACTACGACCCCTGCCGTCGCGACTCGACCAACCGCGGCACGGTCGGCGCCCTGCTCGGCGGCGCGCTGGGCGCGGCCATCGGCTCCAACGCCGCGGCCCGCAACGCCCGCACCGAAGGCGCTCTGCTGGGCGGCGCGCTCGGCGCGCTGGGCGGCGCGGCGGTCGGCAAGAACTCGGCGGCCTGCGGCGGCACGACCTATCGCGCCCCGCAAACCACCTACAACGGCTACTACGGTCAGCCCGCCGACAACGGCTACTACGCCCGCTCATACGACGAGCGCCGCAACTACGACCGCGGCGAGCCCTATCGCGTGGTCGAGCGTCCGGCCGCCACCGACGGCTGCACCCTGGCCGAAAGCCCGATCTATCTGCCCGACGGCCGCACCCAGAAGCGCTTCGTCCGCGTCTGCCCCGACGCGAACGGGAACTTCCAGGTCGTCGACTAAGCCTCCCAAGGGGGAGCCCGTCGGCGTACTCGACGGACTGAAGCCGCCCGCGCCCGCCCCGCGCGGGCGGCTTCTCACTTTTGCCCGCCCGCCCAGGTCCGCAGATCAATCGAATAGGTGGCGCGGGCGCACTCTTGGTAGGCGAGACCTAACCTCAGGTCGCCGACTTGAAGTTTCCGGGCAGGCCTGAAGGCCGATTTTTCCTTTACTTTTCAACAGACGAGGCAGCATCTGTCGCTGTCGATCCGGCGCGTTCGTCGCCCGGGTCCGCATCCAGTTCTTTTGCAGACGCAGAACCGCGCCGAGCAGCCGGCGAGCGTGTCCGTCGCCGGTCCGCGACGCGCCGCAAGGAAGCGGAAGATGATCATTTTCTCCACACGCGCCCGGGTCGCAGGAGCGGTCCCGGAGGCCGTCGCATGGGCCGCGGAGATCGCGCAGGTCGTGACCAAGGCGAGCGGCGTCGCCATCGAGGTGGCGACCCGGGTCGGCGGCCACAACGACATCATCTGGGTCTCCCGGCTCGACAACATGGCCGCCGTCGAGGCGCTCATGGAAAAGGTCCAGGGCGACCCGAACTATCATGCGGCGATCAAAAAGGCCCAGGAGAAGCAACTGTTCGACAGCCTCAGCGTCGAGCAGGCCTTCTGGCGCACGATCTGACGGGCGGCTTTAGGAACGGCACGCCCACAGCAGGTGCTCGCAATTGCCGTCGCCGCCGGCGATCGGACTGTCGGCCGTGGCGCGGACGATCCAGCCCGAACGCTGCAGGAAGGCCGACACCTCTTCCAGCGCCCGGAGGCGCGCGGCTGCGTCCTTGACCAGCCCGCCCTTGCCGACGTGCTCGGGCCCGACCTCGAACTGCGGCTTGACCAGCGCGACCAGGTCGGCCCCGCCGGCGGCGAGGCCCAGGGCGGCCGGCAGCGCCTTGGCCAGGCCGATGAAGCTGACGTCGGTGACGATGAGGTCCGGCGCGACCGGGATCAGGTGCGGATCGAGGCTGCGGGCGTCGACGCCCTCCAGCCCAACCACCCGCGGGTCGCCCGCCAGCTTGGGATGGAGCTGCCCGCGGCCGACGTCGACGGCGTAGACCCGCGCTGCGCCGCGTAACAGGCAGACCTCGGTGAAGCCGCCGGTCGAGGCCCCGACGTCGAGCACGGTGCGGCCCTCGACCTGGACCGGCCAGAGATCGAGGGCATGGACCAGTTTCAGCGCCCCACGCCCGACGTAGGGGTGCGCCGCGACGGCCGCGAGCGCCGCGTCCTCCTCGATCAGCTCCGAGGGTTTGGACAGCACGCGGCCGGCGACGCTGACGCCGCCGGCCTCGATGGCCGCCCTGGCCTTGGCGCGGCTGTCGAACAGGCCACGTTCGACCAGGACGACATCCGCGCGCTTCTTGCCCAAGCCTTGTCCAGGCGGGTTAGGCCTGCTCCTCAACAAAGAGCTTCTTCAGCTCGTTCTTGAGAATCTTGCCGTTCGGGTTGCGAGGCAAGGTCTCGTGCCAGAACTTCACCTTCACCGGCACCTTATAGGCTGCCAGGTGCTCGGCGACGTGGGCGCGGAGCTCCTCCTCGGTCGCCGAGGCCCCGGGCTTGAGGGTCACGACCGCGGCCGGCTCCTCGCCCAGGGTCCGGTGCGGGATGCCGACGATGGCCGCGTCCATCACCGCCGGGTGGTCGTAGAGAACGTTCTCGACCTCGATGCAGTAGATGTTCTCGCCGCCGCGGATCAGCATGTCCTTGGCCCGGTCGATGATGAAGCAGAAGCCTTCCTCGTCCAGGCGCGCCAGGTCGCCGGTCCGGACCCAGCCGTCGACGAAGGTCTGGGCCGTCGCTTCGGGCTTGTTCCAGTAGTTCTTCACGACCTGCGGGCCGCGGGCCCAGAGCTCGCCCACCTGGTTCGGCGCGAGCACGGTGACGCCGTCGGCCGGGTCACGGATCTCCAGGTCGCTGACCGGAACCGCCGGGCCGCAGCTGTCGGGACGATTGGCGTAGTCCTCGGCGCCGTGGGTGGTGACGGTGGCGCAGGTCTCGGTCATGCCCCAGCCGTTGCCGGGCGCCGACTTCGGGAAGGTTTCCTTGATCTTGCGGACCAGCTCCGGAGCCGAGGGCGCGCCGCCGTAGGAGACCGATTCCAGCGAGGACAGATCGTAGTTGGCCCGGGCCGGATGCTCGATCAACTGCCAGGCGATGGTCGGCACGCCGCCGGCCGACTGGATCTTCTCGCGCTGGATCAGCTCGAAGGCGCGGATCACGTCCCACTTGTGCATCATCACCAGCTTGGCGCCGCCGGCCAGCGAGGCGTTCAGCACGGCCATGCAGCCGGTGACGTGGAAGAACGGAATCGAGATCAGCGACGAGCGCTGCGGCGCGTTGGGATCGGGCTCCGGCGGCTTCTCGCCGCGGCGCAGGAAGGCGCGCGCGCCGGCCACCGCGCCGGCCATGATGTTCGAGTTGACCGCCCGCTGGGTGGCCAGGGCGCCCTTCGGCCGCCCCGTGGTGCCCGAGGTGTAGAAGATGGTGGCGTCGTCGTCGGGATGGATGTCGACCGCCGGCAGCGGCTGGTCGGGCAGGTTCGCCCATTCGTTGGCGCCGCCCAGCACGCTTTCCAGCGTGGTGACCTGGGGATGGGCGATCTCCTCGCGCGAGCGGCTGACATAGACGCGCACGAGGTCGGGGCAGTTGGGCAGGTGCTCGGTCAAGCGCTCGTAGCGCTCGGCGTCCATCAGCACGACCTTGCTGCCGGAATCGGTCAGGCCGTATTCGAGCTCAGGCCCCGTCCACCAAGCGTTCAGCGGGGTGACGATCGCGCCCAGCGAGGCCGCGGCGTAGAACGCCACCACCCATTCGGGCAGGTTGCGCATGATGACGGCGACGCGGTCGCCCTTCTGCACGCCGTCGGCCTGCAGCTGCCGGGCCAGCGCGGACACCGCGCGGTAGAAGGCTTCGTAGGTGACGCGCTCGTCTTCGTAGACGAGGAAGGCCTTTTCGCCGTGGGCGCGGCCCAGCTCGACGATCGAGCGCAACGACGGCGGCAGGTTCTTCCAGGTCCGGGTCGGAATGCCGCGGATCTCCACGGTCTCCATCTCGGCCGGCGATCCAGGCGCGGTGATCAGCGCGTGGGCCTGGGCGATGGACATGGCGGGCCAACCAGCGGGCAGCGCAGCCTCGGACATGGGCGTTCTCCTAATGCTCGCGCGGGCCTTAACGCGCCCGCGTCATCGTAGGTGAACAAGCATAACCTAGCCGCCGAGGCAAACGTGCGTTTGACGCGGCGTCAGGTAATCGCACCAAAGCTGGACGAACGCCGCCCCGCCGACCATTCATCGACGGAGCGGGGTAACGGGGTTGGCTAGACGACCGCCTCCAGCAAGCTGAGCGCATGCTCGAGCTTGGTCTTGGCGGCCTCGGATTCGGCCAGGCGTTCGCGATTCTCCTCGACCACCTCTTCCTTGGCGTTGGCGACGAAGGCCGGATTGCCGAGCTTCTTCATCACGTGGGCGATGTCGGAGGCGTGGCCGGCGATCTCCTTGGCCAGGCGCGCGCGCTCGGCGGTCAGGTCGATGAACTCGGCCACCGGCAGGGCCAGGGTCGCGCCGTTGACGACGAAGGGGATGGCCCCCTGCGGCGCCTGCTCGACGAAGCTGACCTCGGCCACGCGCAGGGTCTGGGCGATGACCGCCGCGTTGGCGGCGAACACCGCGCGCTGGGCGTCGGTGGCGTCGACGACCAGCAGCGGCGGGCGGGCCGAGTGCGGGACGTTGAGCTCGGCCTTCACCGAGCGGCCCTCGCTGACCGCGGCGACGATCAGGCCGATCTCGGCGTCAGCGTCCGGGTCGATCAGGGTGTCGGCCAGCTGCGGCCAACGGGCGGTGATCAGCATGCCCTCGCCGCGCGCCGCGCCGAGGTCGGCGGTCTGGGCCCACAGCTCCTCGGTCAGGAACGGCATGACCGGGTGCAGCAGCTTGAGGATGACGTCGAGCGCCCAGGCGGCGGTGGCCTGGGTCTCGGCCTTCAGGGCCTCGTCGGTCCCGTTGAGCAGCGGCTTGGCCAGCTCGACGTACCAGTCGCAGAAGGTGTTCCAGATGAACCGGTAGAGGCCGTTGGCCGCGCCGTCGAAGCTGCAGCCCTCCAGCGACTTGCTGATCGCATGGGCGGTGCGCACCGTCTCGCCGACGATCCAGCGGTTCAGCACGCCCTTGACGTTGGCCGGATCGAAGCCTTCGGCCCGGGCGCAGCCGTTCACCTGGGCGAAGCGGGCGGCGTTCCAGAGCTTGGTGCCGAAGTTGCGGTAGCCCTCGATGCGCTGGCGCGACAGCTTGATGTCGCGGGCCTGGCCCGACATGGCGGTCAGGGTGAAGCGCAGGGCGTCGGCGCCGTAGTCGTCGACCAGCTCCAGCGGGTCCATGACGTTGCCCTTGGACTTGGACATCTTCTTGCCCTCGGCGTCGCGGACCAGGGCGTTGATGAAGACGCGGTCGAAGGGCACCTCGCCCATGAAGTGGATGCCCATCATCATCATCCGGGCGACCCAGAAGAAGATGATGTCAAAGCCGGTGACCAGGGTGCTGGTCGGGTAGAACCGTTCCAGGTCGCTGGTCTTTTCCGGCCAGCCCATGGTCGAGAACGGCCACAGGCCCGAGGAGAACCAGGTGTCGAGGACGTCCTCGTCCTGGCGCAGCGGCTCGTCGTGGCCATAGTGCTCGCGGGCCAGGGCCTTTGCGCCCTCCTCGCTCTCGGCGACGAAGATCTTGCCGTCCGGGCCGTACCAGGCCGGAATGCGGTGCCCCCACCAGAGCTGGCGCGAGATGCACCACGGCTCGATGTTCCGCATCCACTCGAAGTAGGTCTTTTCCCAGTGGCGGGGCTCGAAGACCGTGCGGCCTTCTTCGACTGCCTTGATCGCCGGCTCGGCCAGGACCTTGGCGTCGACGTACCACTGGTCGGTCAGATAGGGCTCGATGACCACGCCCGAACGGTCGCCGTGCGGGACGGCGTGACGGGTCTTTTCGATCTCGCGCAGCAGGCCCAGTTCCTCGAAGGCGGCGACCACCTTCTTGCGCGCCTCGAAGCGGTCCAGGCCGCGATACTCGGCCGGCGCGTTCTCGTTGATCTTCGCGTCATCGGTGAAGATGTTGATCATCGGCAGGTTGTTGCGCTTGCCGACCTGGTAGTCGTTGAAGTCGTGGGCCGGGGTGATCTTCACCGCGCCCGAGCCCTTTTCCGGGTCGGCGTAGTCGTCGGCGATGATCGGGACCGGACGGTTCACGATCGGCAGGCGCACGGCGCGGCCGATCAGGCCCTGGTAGCGCTCGTCGCTCGGATGGACCGCCACGGCAGTGTCGCCGAGCATGGTCTCCGGGCGGGTGGTCGCCACGACGATCTCGCCGGAGCCGTCCTCGAGCGGATAGGCGAAGTGATAGAAGGCGCCGTCGACTTCCTTCTGCTCGACCTCGATGTCCGAGATCGCGGTCTGGAAGTGCGGATCCCAGTTCACCAGGCGCTTGTCGCGATAGATCAGGCCCTGCTTGTGCAGGGTGACGAACACCTTGCGGACCGCCTCGGACAGCCCCTCGTCGAGGGTGAAGCGTTCACGGCTCCAGTCGCAGGACGCGCCCAGGCGGCGCAGCTGGTTGGTGATGGTTCCGCCGCTCTGCGCCTTCCATTCCCAGACCTTGGCGATGAACTCCTCGCGGCCCATGTCGCGCCGGCCGATGTTGCCGGCCGCGGCGAGCTGGCGCTCGACCACCATCTGGGTGGCGATGCCGGCGTGATCGGTGCCGGGCAGCCACAGGGCGGCCTTGCCGCGCATCCGCTCGAAGCGGGTCAGCACGTCCTGCAGCGTGTTGTTCAGCGCATGGCCGATGTGCAGCGAGCCGGTGACGTTCGGCGGCGGGATGACGATCGAGAACGGCTCGGCGGCCGGATCGGCGCTGGGCGCGAAGGCGCCAGCGCCCTCCCACATGGCGTAGAGGCGCTGTTCGGCGGTCTTGGGGTCGAAATTCTTTTCAAGCATTTGGGGCGCTGCATACATTTTCGATCATCGGCGTGGAAGCGCGATGACGGTGGAATCGGCTCATCCCCGCACAGGCGGGGTCCAAGCGGACTCGCGAAAACGAAAGTGCAGACCCGGCTTGGGGCCCGGCGAACCGGGCTGAGCGGTGCTTATGGTCGTTTAGCGTACGCCGCCGCGGGCGATCCGCTCGACTTCCCGGTCGACGGTCTGCTGGACGATGTCCGGCAGGTTTTCGTCGAGCCATTGCTTGAGCAGCGGGCGGAGCAGTTCGCGGACCACGTCCTCCAGGGTGCGGCCGTCGGCCGGCATCTGGATCGAGCGCGACAGCTGACCGAAGGCCGAGGCCGCGGCGCTGGCGGCGACCGCGCCGACCAGCCCGTCGCCGATATCCACGGCCGGAGCGACCGGCGCTGGCGGCGGCTCATAGGCCGGAACCTCGGGCTCCTCGCTCACGGTCGGGGTGTAGACGTCGAGGTCGCCGAGCGACTCGACCTTGTCGGTCAGTTCCAGCGCGCCGTCGTCTTCCTCGACGGCGGGTTCCGGCTCCGGCTCGAACACCGGGGCGGCGGCCTGCACGGGTTCGGCTTCGGGCTCCGGCTCGGGAGCCGCGGCGTCCGCCGGCGCGTCATCTTCGGAGATGATCCGCCGGATGGAGGCCAGGATCTCCTCCATCGTCGGTTCTTGCGAGGTCTGTTCAGACATTTCGGGGCCGCCGGTGGTGCGAGTAGAGAATCCGTCGCGCTAGCTAAGCGCGACGGTGTGATCCTGCAATTTCCGCCAGAAGGCGCAAGCGCCTAATCGCCTATCAGGCGAAACCGTGCACGAAAACTTTAACCCTATTTCGGCGCGGCGGGCGGCGGAGCGGCGACCGGCTTCTCGACGGTCTTGGGCGTGAACGCGCCGTCGACGACTGCGATCGGCTCTTCCCAGGGCACCCAGCCCCAGGTGATCCGGTTCTTGCGGAAGTTGGTCGTCGGGTCGTAACGCGTCAGGCCCGGCTCGAGCATCGGGCCTTCCAGCTGGCCCATTTGGGCCAGGACCAGCGAGCTGGCGACGAACTCATCGCGGCGCGCACTGACCTGCGACAGCTCGGCGTTGCGCAGCTCCTGCTCGGCGTTCAGCACGTCCAGCGTGGTGCGCAGGCCGACCTGCTGCTCCTGCTTGGTGCCTTCGGCGGCGATTCGGGCGGCCTTCACCTGCTGGTCGGTCGAGGCGATGTTCGCCTTGCTGGCCAGGTGCTGGTTCCACGACTGGGTCAGGCTCTGCATGACCGCGCGGCGCGCCACCTCGACGTTGATCCGATCGGCGTTGTTGCGCTCCATCGCCGCGCGCACGCGCGAAGAAACCAGGCCGCCGGTGAACAGCGGCATGGTCAGGGTCGCCCCGGCGCGCACCGCGCGCGACGAATCCTCGCCCGACCAGGGGTCGGCCATCCCGCTGTAGCCGACCGAGCCGGTGACCCCGAGGTTGGGCATGCGTTCGGCGCGGGCCGCCGACAGGCGCGCGCGGCTGCCCTGCTCGGCGTACTGGGCCTGGCGGATCTGCGGATTGTTGACCTCGGCGGCCTCGTAGGCCTGGGCCACGTCGGCCGGCAGCAGCGCCGAGATCTGCGGCTCGGCGGCCAGGTCGCCCGGGTTCTGGCCGACCACGGCGGCGTAGACCGCCCGGCTCGAGGCCAGTTGCGCCTGGGCCTGGGACAGCTGAGCCTCAGCAGCGGCGAGGCGCGCCTCGGACTGGGCCACGTCGGTGCGGGTGATCTCGCCGACCTCGAAGCGGGCCTTGGATTCGTCGAGCTGGCGCTGGAGGACGCGGACGTTCTCCTCGCGGATACGCAGGCCTTCCTGGTCGCGCCGGGTGTCGGCGTAGGCCTGGACGACCGACTGCATCACCGTGGCCTCGGTGCGGCGCAGCTGCTCGCGTCCGGCCAGGATGTCGGCCTCGGCGGCGTTCACCGCGGCGGCGACCCGGCCGCCGGTATAGATGGGCTGGCTCAGCTGCAGGGTGGCGCTGGCGCTGTTGTCGTCGCGGCGGCCGGCGACCAGGGTGTCGCGGATGCCGTCGCCGTTGGTGTCGATGTAATCGCCTTGGCCCGGCGTGCGGATATCGGCCCAGGCGACCGAGCCGGTGACCGAGGCCTGCGGGCGATAGCCGGTCCGCGCCTGGACCCAGTTCTCGTCCAGGGCGCGCTGCGTGGCGCGCTGGGCCTGGAGGGTCGGGTTCGATTCGTACGCGAGCGCGATGGCCTCGGCCAGGGTTTCGGCGGACGCCGGCGCGGCGATCGCGAGCGCAAGTCCTGCGCTGTAGACCGCGGCCAACAAACCTCCGCGACGACTATTGAACATGGTTATCCCCGAAACGGCGTAGTGAGACCGGGTCCTATATGACCGCCTATTCAGCGCCGGACTAGTGGGCGCGACCTTAAGCTTTTTTCACCCCAAGGTTTCGGCCATGTTTCACGTACGCCATCTGCACGCGAGGATCGCCGCGACCTAGAACGCAAACCCCGCCTTCGGTTCGAAGCCCGGCAGGACAGGCGCCATGGCGTCAAACAGCGTACGACGGCCGACGCCGTCGTCGGCGCGGACATAATAAACAGCTTGGCCGGTAGGTCCGTTCCGTTCGATGACCAACAGGCGTCCGCCCGGGGCCAGGGCGTCGAGCCAGGTCTGGGGCGCGTGGGTGACCGCGCCCTCGACGACGATCAGGTCGTAGTCCGCGCCCGGAAGCGCCTTGAGCTCCTCGGCGTCGAAGCGCGTGACGTCGAGGCCGACCGCCTCCAGCACCGCGGCGGCATAGGGCGCAGCGATCGCCAGCGCCCGCTCGCCTTCGACCGGCCTGGCCGCCTGCAGCAGCTTGGAGACTTCGCGCGGGCGCAGCAGGAAGCGGCCCGGCGCATATTCGACATCGACGTCGGCATAGGCCTGGAAGGCCTTGTCGGCCGGAATCAGCGCCTCACGCGGGATCGCGCGCATGGCGTCGTGCAAGCGCACGTCGGTCACGTCGTTGGTGCGAACTTGGCTCTCGACCATGTTGAGCCGGGCGGCGACGAAATCGGCGGCCATGATTCCTCGACGGGACAGACGTAGAATAAGAAACTTTGGCGCGCTTATAGGTCCGCCCCTCCCGTTAAGGCAATCGGCCCATGAGACCTGTGAGAGAGGATTGCAGGGAGCGGCCTGTTCTGTTAGCCAAGCGCCCTCCCCGGCCCCGGCCGGCGGCGGCCTGATGGCGGAGTGGTGACGCAGCGGACTGCAAATCCGTGCACCCGAGTTCGATTCTCGGTCAGGCCTCCAAATTTTCCGAAAGGTTAGCGGAGCGCCGTGCGCTCCAGTTCTACGGCGCAGTCTTCAAGGCCGATCCCCTTTCTCTAGGCTCGCTGGCGAGCGAGCGCATGCTCGCGGGCGCCTCCTATCAGGGGGCGAATTTTCAGGGCGCCGACTTCGCCTACGCGCAACTGGCTTCCGGCGCGCTCGATGGCGCTCTCCACGCAGGCGCGACTTTTGAGCGGGCCCTCGCCGAAGGTTCCGCCGCCGCTCGACCGACCGATGCATCTGGCCTCGGAGCGGAGAGCGTCGAGTGGTCCATTGAAGAATACCTGCTGCTTCGAGCTGAGCGACTAGGCGGCAGGATCGACTTCGATCAGCTGGCGGTCCAGGCCGAGCGCTGGCGGCGACGGGAAGCTGAAGCGGCGCAGCTCACGCGTCCGGCGGCCGAAGGGGTATCGACGCCCGCTGGGCTCGAGCCGGCAGACGCGGCCGGGCGCGGAGGCGCGTCGAGACTGCAAGCAGCCAGCGCTGCGATCGCAACCCTGAAGGCGATCCACGACCAGATGCGCCAGACCTTCGAACTCGCTACGCCGTCCGCACAGACGGAGCGTCGCCGGACACACCAAGACGGCGACGGCATGACGCCCTGATTCGCCACCCTGGTGTTTTCCCTGGCTATCGTTGCGAGGCGGGACTTCTATGCTGGTGAAGGGCCACCCTGCAGGCCGTCGATCAGCTGCGGGGTTTCGGGAGGCTGGGCATGGACGACAGAACTGTCAGCCAAGTGGTGACGCCGAACCGCGCTTGCATAGGCGATCTTGTCGAGCGCCTCGCGGTGTTGCTCCGCGATGCGCAACCGCCGTTTCTGCAACGATCGGAAATCCGCGACACGCAAGCCTGGACCCCGCGCCCATCGCGCAACGACGTCCCGTAGCCATCGCGCGCCCGCGCCGACGGTACGGAAATCTGCGCAGGGTTACGCGACGGGCGCCTTTGCCCCGCCCCCGACAGCCAATAGTTTGTCCGCGAAAGTGGAGAAACGGACATGGCTGACTTCGGAAGCGAGCTGGGGCTTGAGGAGTTCCGCGCGCAGGCCCGCGCCTGGCTGGAGGAGAACTTCCCCGCCTCGCTGCGCGGCAAGCCGGGCGTCGCCGCCGCCCTGATGGAAGGCGAGAAGCCGCAGGGCGATGTCCTGCTGTGGATGAATCGCATGGGCGAAAAGGGTTGGGGCACCCCGACCTGGCCGGCCGAGTACGGCGGCGGCGGCCTGAACGGCCAGCAGGCCCGCGTGCTGCAGCAGGAAATGGCCAAGATCGGCGCCTTCAACCCGCTGACCTTCGGCATGGGCGTGACCATGGTCGGGCCGACCATCCTCGACTACGGAACCGAGGAGCAGAAACGCAAGCACATCCCGCCGATCGTGCGCGGCGAAATCCGCTGGTGCGTCGGCTATTCCGAGCCGAACGCCGGGTCAGACCTGGCCTCGCTGCAGACCAAGGCGGTCGACGCCGGCGACCACTGGACGATCACGGGCCAAAAGACCTGGACCTCGGGCGCCCAGCATTCGCAGTGGTGCGGCGCCCTGGTGCGGACCGACTCCAAGGCCAAGAAGCATGACGGCATCACCTTCATGCTGATCGACATGCAGCAGGCCGCCATCGAGACCCGTCCGATCGCCCTGATCGCCGGCGCCTCGCCGTTCTGCGAGACCTTCTTCAACGACGCGCGCGCCGAGAAGGACGCGGTGCTGGGCGAGCTGAACGTCGGCTGGACGGTCGGCAAGCGGCTGCTGCAGCACGAGCGGGCCAGCCAGACGGGCGCGGCGAACGGCCCGCGGGCGACGCCGATGCAGGACATCGCCAAGCGCTACCTCGAGCTGGACGCCAACGGCCGCATCGCCGACACCGACCTGCGCACGCGGCTGACCCGGCACCTGATGGACGCCCAGATCCACCGCCTGACCCTGGCGCGCGCCGCGGCCGAATCGAAAGGTGCGTCGGGGGCGACCAACGCCGCCTCGGTGCTCAAGAACTCGGCCACCAACGTCGCCCAGACCCGCGCCGAGCTGACCCTTGAGATCATGGGCCACCAGGGGCTGGGCTGGGAGGGCGAGGCCTTCAGCAAGGACGAGATCGAGAGCGTCCGCAGCTGGCTGGGCGGCAAGGCGATGTCGATCTACGGCGGCTCGTCCGAGATCCAGAACAACATCATTTCCAAGCGGATCCTGGGCCTGCCCGACAACACCCAGTCGACCTGATGCGCTGGCGAGGGGCGGCTCGGCCGTCCCCTCGCCGATTCCCCGCTAGGCTGGCGACAGCCGCTCGATGACGCCCGTCACATAGGCGCGCATGCCGCGGGCCATCGACACCGCCCCGTCGCTGAGCAGCCACTGCAGTCGCAGGCCGTCGAGCACTGCGGTCATGTTCGCCGCCTCGACGCCTGAGTCGAAATCGCCGGCCAGGTCGCCGGCGCGGCGCGCCTCCTCGAAGGCCTGGGTCAGCATCGCCCTGAAGCGGTCGTAGCGGCCGACGAAGTAGGCGTTGATTTCCGACCCGCCCGACAGGTTCTCGGCAGACAAGGTCACGTCCAGCGCGGTCAGGATCGGGTCGGCTTCGAGGTCGGCGCCGAACTCCGCCATGCGCCGCAGCAGCGGCAGACCCTGGACGTCACGGACCTTCTCCAGCGCCTCGTCCTGCTCGCGGTCGCCCTCGGCGATCACCGCCAGCAACAGGGCGTTCTTGGTCGGGAAATGGTAGAGCAGGCCCGCATCGGTGATGCCGGCCTCCTGCGCGATCGCCGCCAGGCTGGACCCCTTGAAGCCCTGACTTGCGAACAGCCGCCGCGCCGCGTCGAGCACCGCCGCTCGTCGCGCCCTGCCCCTTGGTTGGCGTGTCCCGGGGGCGCTGGCGATCTCGGCGGGGGCGCGCGTCTTGGTCATCAAAATCAACCTTGCACGAAAACCTAGCGCCTGCTAGCTGTTGACCAATACCTAGTGACTACAAGAATTCTAGCGCGCAGTCGGTTTCCGGGGTGGAGCCTGACGCTGGCGCGGCTCTAGGGAGGGGATCCATGCGTAAACTTCTGCTTTCAGGTGTCGCGCTCGCGGCCATGGGCTTCAGCGGCGCGGCCGTTGCGCAAGACGTCGCGCTCGAGGAGGTGGTGGTCACCGCCCAGAAGCGCACGGAAAACCTGCAGGAGGTCCCGATCGCGGTCAGCGCCATCGGCCAGGACCGAGTCGACCAACTGCACGCAACGCGGCTGTCGGACCTGACCGCCGTCGCCCCCAACTTCAGCGTCGAGAAGGCCAACGGCACCGTCTACATCCGCGGCGTCGGCGGCGGGGGCCGCAACATCGGCTTCGGCGGCCGCGCCGGGGTCTATCTGGACGGCGTCTATATCGGCCAGGTCGCCTCGCTCAATCAGACCCTGCTCGACATCGACCACGTTGAGGTCCTGCGCGGGCCGCAGGGCCACCTATTCGGCCGCAACACGGTGTCCGGGGCCGCGAACATCATCACCCGCGCGCCGGGCTACGAGTTCGGCGGCGAGTTGATCCTGGGCGCCGGCAACTCGAACTACGGCAGCGTCGGCCTGCGCGCCGACCTGCCCATCGTGGCCGACAAGGTGCTCGCCAAGGCCTCGATCGGCGTGGAGAAGCGCGACGGCTTCACGCGCAACCTGTTCAGCGGCGACACCACCATGGGCTCGCTGGACTCGCAGTCCTATCGCGCCGCGGTGCGCTTCCTGCCCAACGAAGACCTGACCATCGACGTCAGCGCCGACTACATGCGCGACCATTCGTTCCGCGGCGGGCCCGAGGCGGTGTCCGGCCTGACGGGGAGCGGGACCACCGATCCGAACGCCCCGGCGCCGTGGGTCGTCAACACCAACACGCCGCGCTTCAAGCACGTCGAGACCGGCGGCGCGGCGCTGAACATCGGCTATGAGCTGGCTGGCGGATCCACGATCACCTCGATCACCGCCTACCGCACCAGCAAGCAGGCGATCCAGGCCGACAACGACTACAGCCCGATCGATTTCCTGCGCACGCTCTACCAGGACGAATTCAAACAGTGGACGCAGGAGCTGCGGCTTGCCTCTCCTGACGAAGGCCGCCTGCGCTATGTCGCCGGGATCTTCCTGCTGAAGGAGGACGCCGACACCGTCCGCGTCGCCGCCTGGGGCCCGATGGTCGGCCTGCTCGGCCTCGGCATTCCGCCGAATTCGAGCACGCCGTCCTCGGCCAGCATCGAGACCACGTCGTACGCCGCCTTCGGTTCGCTCGACTTCGAGATCACCGACCGCTTCACCCTGAACGCCGGCGGCCGCTACACGAGCGAGAAGCGCAAGCTCAACTTCGACCTCGACGGCTCCAACAGCGGCCTGGTCGGCATCGCGACCCTGAACAACTTCCGCGACGAGGCCGACGAAAACCGCTTCACGCCGAGCATCGGGGTGACCTTCAAGGCCAGCGAGGACGTCAACCTCTACGCCAAGTACTCGACCGGCTTCAAAAGCGGCGGCTGGAACATCGACTTCCTCAACCGCAACCAGGTCCGCGACCTGAACAACGACGGCCGCGCCGACTTCGCCTTCGACACCGAGACGGTGCAGTCCTACGAGATCGGGGCCAAGACCGAACTGTTCGACCGCCGGCTGCGGCTGAACCTGGCGGCGTTCATCGCCGACTACGACGACTACCAGATCAACCGCTTCGTCCAGTTCCCCGGCGGGATCACGGTCATCCAGCTGTCCAACGCGGCCAAGGTTCACACCGAGGGCGCCGAACTGAGCATCGAGGCGCTGCCGATCGCCGGCCTGCGGCTGACCCTGGACGCGGCCTATATGGACGCCACCTTCGACGACTTCAAAGGCGGCGGAGCGGCCGGCAGCGACGCGACCGGCAACGAGCTGCCGTTCTCGCCGAAATGGTCGGGCAGCGCCTCGGCGCAATACACCTTCGACCTGCCGTCGATCGGGTCGGAGCTGACCCTGTTCGGCCAGTACGCCTATCGCTCGCGCACCTATGCCGGCCAGGAGAACCTGGCCAACCAGCTGCTGGACGCCCGCAATATCGTGAACGCCCGCGTGACCCTGACCCACATCGACAGCAACTGGGCGGTCAGCCTGTGGGGCTCGAACATCACCGACGACGACTACCTGACCAACCGGACCGCCGACTTCCTAGGCACCAAGTTCGTCGAGCGCGGCGAGCCGCAGACCTACGGCATCGAGGTCACCGCGGCGTTCTGACCATGCGCCGCCGCGATCTGCTGATCGGCGCCGCGGCCGGCGCTCTGCCCTTCGGGGCGGCGGCCGGCCCGCGGCGGGCGCCGAACATCGTCCTGGTCCTGGCCGACGACCTCGGCTGGGGCGATGTCGGGGCCTATGGCGCCTCGGCGATCCGCACGCCGCACCTCGACCGCATGGCGCGGGAGGGCGTGCGGCTGACCAGCGCCTATTCCAGCGCCAACATCTGCACGCCCTCGCGGGCGGGACTGCTGACCGGCCGCTATCCGATCCGCACGGGCCTCGGCCACGATGTCATCCGTCAGGGCGACACCCACGGGCTGCCGCTCGCCGAAGTGACCCTGCCGAGATGCTGAAGCCGGACTACGCGACCGCCCTGGTGGGCAAGTGGCACCTGGGGCACGCCGCGCCCTACTGGCCGCCGACCGTCCAGGGTTTCGACCAGTTCTTCGGCCTGCCCTACTCCCACGACATGAGGCCGTTGGCGCTCTACGACAGCCGGGGCGGCGAACTGGTCCGGGAGGAGGTCGACTCGCCGAACCTGACCGAGCGGTTCTTCGAGCGGGGCCTGGCCTTCATCGAGGAGAACCGAAACCGGCCGTTCTTCCTGATGCTGGCCCTGACCGCGCCGCACTATCCGCTGGAGCCGCCACCGGCCTTCGCTGGCCGCTCGGCCGGCGGCGCCTATGGCGACGTGGTCGAGGAGATGGACGCCGGGGTCGGACGGCTGCTCGCCAAGCTGAAGGCGCTGGGCCTGGAGCGCGACACCCTGGTGATCGTGACCTCCGACAACGGCCCCTGGTTCGAGGGCTCCAGCGGTCCCTGGCGCGACCGCAAGGGCGGCGGCGGCTGGGAGGGCGGCTTCCGCGTGCCGTTCATCGCCCGCCAGCCGGGGACCATTCCGCCCGGCCTGGTCAGCGACGCCCCCAGCATGAACATCGACCTGACGCCGACGCTGGCGGCCTGGACGGGCCGAGCGCCGCCGGCCGTGCAGCTGGACGGGCGCGACGTCTCGGCGGTGCTGACCCGCAAGGGCGCGCCCTCGCCCCACGCCGAGCTGTTGTTCTTCAAAAACGAGGATGTGGCCGGAATCCGCGTCGGGCGCTGGAAGTACGTCACGCGGTCCTACTATCGCGACGGCGAGCTGCCGCTGGACGCCTATGACTACGGGCTGCTGTTCGACCTCGCCGCCGATCCCGGCGAGACCTACAACCTCGCCAACCTGCATCCCGCGGTGCTGGCCGACATGAAGGCCAGAGTCGCCCGGGCCCGCGCCGAGTTCGGACCGCTGGCCAAGGGTCGCCGCAAGCCCTAGGCGGTCCTGCGTTCCAGGGCGCGGACTATGCGGCCATGTAGCCGCCCGTCCAGGACGTAGAACCACATGATCGCCGCCGAAACCGCGAATCCGAGCATCGACGGCACGGTCATCATCAGGTGCAGGCCGCGCAGGGTCTGGGGCGCCTGCACGGCGCCGGCGACATAGTCCGAGGCCTGAAGCAGCAGGCCGGTCAGGCCGATGCCGACACCGAGCGCCACCTTCTGTCCCAGGGTGACCACGCCGAACACCGCGCCCTCGACCCGCGCGCCGGTCTTCCATTCCCCGACCTCGACAGTGTCGGGGATCAGCGACCACATGGTGATCGGGATCGCCGCCCCGCCGATCTGGACCAGGGCCAGGATGCTCATGACCACCGCCGGATCCCTGCCGCCATAGGCGTAGAGCGCCGCCAGGCCGGCGGTGGCGATCCCCGCGCCCCAGAGCCAGGCCAGGCGCTTGGACCAGCGGCGGCCGACCCAGCTCCAGACCGGCGTCAGCAAGAGGACCGCGGCGACCTGGATCGCCAGGCCAAGCCCGGTCAGGTCGGGGCGCTGCAGATAGTAGGTGAAGTAGTAGACCGTCACCTTGCCGCTGATCACGGTGGCGATGTTCACCGCGACGATGGCGGCCAGCAGCACCAGGAACGGCCGGTTTTCAGCCAGGGCCCGCAGCATCGTGCCGAAGGCGGGCGGCGGCGCCTCGCCGAGCGGCTGCTCGCGGGTGCGCAGGAACATGACCACGAAGGCGGCCGAGGACGCCGCCCCGATCAGCAGGGCCAGCATCAGCCAGCCGAGCTGCGGGGTCGGCCAGAGCGCGACGAACGGCTGGCTGCCCAGCGCCACGGCCAGGGCGGCCAGGGCCCCGCCCCAGACCTTGAAGGTCGCCAGCACGTTGCGCTCGTCGGTGCTGGTGGTGATCGCCGCCGAGAGCGAGCCGTAGGGGATCGAAATCGCGGTGTAGGCGGTGCGGAACAGCATCTGGGCCAGCAGCGCGAAGGCCAGCGGCCACGGCACGCCCAGGAACGGCTGCACGAACATCAGCGCATAGGCGGCGGCCAACGGGGCTGCGCCGAGCAGGATATAGGGCCGGTAGCGGCCCCAACGGGTGCGGGTGCGGCTGGCGATCAGGCCCATCAGCGGGTCGATCAGGCCGTCCCAGATCATCGCCGCGCCGAACACCAGGCCGGCCGTCGCGCTCGGCAGGCCGAGGACGTCGGTGTAGTAGAACAGCAGGAAGAAGCTCGTCCCGTGCCAATAGAGGTCGGTGCCGAAGCAGCCGAGCCCGTAGGCCGCGCGAACCCGCCGCGCCTCGCTCACGAGCCGGCGCGCTGCAGGTCCCGCAGGGGACGGAAGCTGATCATCCGGAACCCCTGCTCGTCGAGGAAGCCGCGGGTCGCCGGATCCATGACCACCGCATGGTCGTCGATGCGGATCAGCGGCTCCTTCTTGTCGTAACCGCGCAGCTCAGGGCCATCGAGCACCGGGTGGACGTTGACCTCGGCGACGCCGGCGGCGAGCTCCGGCAGCGCGGCGCGCAACAGTTCGCCGGTAGGCCGGCCCCACTGGGACACGAACTCGTCGTTGCAGACCAGGCCGGCGGCGGCGGCCATGGCCCGCCCCGAAACGCCCAGCATCGCCTCAAGGTCCGGGCCGAGCATCCGCAGCGGCAGATCGTATTCCTGGGCCAGCTGGACGTAGACCTCCAGGAAGCGAGGATCGATCTGGTTCGCGCCCATGTGCGAGTCGAGGTGGGTGATGTCGACGCCCCAGGCCAGGGCCTGTTCGACCTGGGCCCGGCACTCGGCGCGGACCTCGTCGATCTGGGCGCGGGCGAAGACCGCCGCAGCCGTCGAGGGCAGGAAGCCGTCGCTGTCGTGCAGCGAGCGCCCGCCGGTCAGCGATCGCCAGCGATAGCCGGGATACTCGGCGGTCAGGGTCAGATGCACCCCGAGGTCGAGGCCCGCGAACATGTCCACGGCCTCGCGCGCCCAGGCGCAGGGGACCATCAGCGTGCCGCTGGTGGCGACGCCGGCGGTCATCGCCTCATGGCAGGCCAGATTGGCGGCGTGGCTGGAGCCGACGTCGTCGCAATTGACGATCAGCAGCCGCGCATCGGCGTCGTAGCCAAGGCGCTCGACCAGACTCTTCGCAGGCTCCATGGCGTCCCTCCCCGGACGTTATTGGTAGTTCAGGCCGTGCGCGGCGAGCATCTCGTCGAGCATCGGCTCTGCGATGTCGATGTCGCCGACCAGCGGGTGGGCCAGCAGCGCCTGCAGGGCCACGTCGCGGCTGCGGGTCACCGCCGCCTGCACGGTCAGGCTCTCGTGAGCCTTCACCGCCTGGACGAGGCCGCGATAGGCCAGCGGGATCTCACCCACCGGCAGAGGCCGCGCGCCCGAGGCGTCCACGTGGCAGACCGTCTCGACGGCGACGTCGTCGGGCAGCCCCACGACCGCGCCCTTGTTCAGCGCGCTCATCACGATCTTTGCGCCGCGGTCGTTGAGCACCGCGTCGAGGGTGTCGAAGGTGACGCCGCTGTAGCCCTCCCCGCCCCGGCGGATCAGGGCCGGCGGCTTGGTCGCCACGGCGGGATCTGCGGCTTCGGCCAGGACTTCGGACTCGATGTCCATGACCGCCTGGGCGCGGGTGCGATCGGCCGCCGCCATCGCCTCGAACTCGGCCCGGCGATGGAAGTAGAGGTCGCCGTACTTCTCGACCGGGATCGCGCCCAGCCGAGGCGCGATCTTCAGCGCGGAGGCGAACAGGGCGTCGTTGGCGGTATGGCTGTCGGCCAAATGGGCGATGGCCCGGGCGGTGACGTCCTCGTCGCCGGCGGTGATCTGGTGGATGAAGCCGAGGTGGTTGAGGCCGACGCTGGCGATCTGCACCTCGCCGAACACCGGCGCGAGCATGCGGCGCAGGCGGTGCTGGAGCAGCGGGATCGAGGAGCACAGCCCGAGCAGCTTGGCGTCGGTGTGGTTGAGCACCGCCTCGGTCACGATGCCGCTGGGGTTGGTGTAGTTGAGGATGAAGGCGCCCGGCGCGACCTCGGCGATCGTCCGGGCGATGTCGATCATCACCGGGATGGTCCGCAGCGCCTTGAACATGCCGCCGGGGCCGGTCGTCTCCTGGCCGATCACCCCGTAGCGCAGGGGGATCGTCTCATCGAGCTGACGGGCGGCCATGCCCCCGACCCGGATCTGGGTGACGACGAAGTCGGCCCCGGCGGCCGCCTGCGCCAGGTCGGAACTCTCGCGGACGGCGATCTTGGCGCCCTTGGCGGCGATCATCCGCCGGGTCAGGCCGGCCATGACGGCCAGCCGCTGCGGGTCGCTGTCGGTCAGGCTGACCTCGGCGAGCTCCAGCCCCGGGCGGTCCAGCACGCCTTCGACGATTTCGGGCGTGTAGCTGCCCCCGGCGCCGACGATGCAAAGGACGATGGGACGCATCAGACGGTCTCCAATTCGGCGAGCTTGGCGAAGAAGGGTTTGGGATCCAGGCCCGCCCGAAAGGCGGCGAACACCGCCGCGCCCAGGTCCGGCGGCAGCGCCACCGGGGCCAGCCGCGCGTCCGGCAGCTGGCGCGAGAGCATCTCGCCGAGCCGCAGCTGAAGGGCCGTCCCGCCCTGGGTGATGACCCCGCCGCCGAACGCCGCCTCGAAGGGCGCGCCGATCCGCTCGCCCATCACCCGCATGGTCAGCACGTAGTCGTCGGCGGCGCGGTCGATCATCTCGGCGGCGGCCGGATCGCCGGCCTGCCAGGCGGCGAAGACCACGGGTGCGACCGCCATCCGCCGCTCGCGCGCGGCCTCGTCGCGGAAGGCCCATTCGGCGAAGCGGTCGGCCGGGACGGCGCAGTGGGCCAGCACCCGGTCCTTGAGCTCGGTCGGCGCGGCGCGGCCGTCGATCATCCGGGCGGTCTGGGCGAAGGCGGCGCGGCGGACGTCGAAGACCTCGGCCACGTCGAGACTGTCGTAGATGGCCTCGCCGCCGGGCGCGGCGCGGTAGGCCGTAGTGACACCGCTGCCGTGCTGGAACAGGGCGACCGCATCGGCGCGGGACACGCCCCACAGGGCCACCAGCCCGTCATTGACCAGTTCGAGCCGGCCCTCGAGCCCGAACCGAGCGGCGATCAGCCGGTGCTGCTCGGCCTGCTCGTCGGCGTAGTCGACGCCGCTGAGGCCCATGGCGACCCGCTCGACATCGGCCAGGGACACCTTCGCCTGCTCGCAGAGCCGCGCCAGCACCCGGCCGACGACCTTGTAGAAGCGTAGGTCCGGCAGGCCGACGATCGCCGCGCCGATGTCGCGCACGCGGGCCAGGACGCGCCCCGTCTCATCGCAGAGCACGGCCGCCGTCTTGGCTCCGCCGCTGTCCAGTCCGATGAGAAGTCGCCTGCTCACGTTCGCCCGTTCCTTAGTGATCGCTCAGAGATTCTTAGCGATCACTAGGGATTTTCGCAACAGGCAAAAATGAAGCGACCGGCGCATGGCGCGCTGCGGTCGCTTCGGTGAGTCGAGCACCGATCTAGGGCGGTTCCGTAGAAGCCCTTAAGGAGCACTCACGAATATTCGGGCGGGCTTGATAGCGTCACCGTGGGCTCATCAGACAGGAGCCCGCCAATGTCGTTCGACACCCTCTACCTGACCTTGGTCGTCGTCGCTTTTTCCGCCTTCGCGCTGATCCTCGGCGGCGTATCGATCTGGAGTTCGGCGGGCGACAAGAAGCCCTAGATCACGCCCAGCCCCTGCCCTGGTCGGCTTGAATCAAGCCGAACCGGGATGAACAGGGGCGGTTCTTCTTACTCACTCACGATGATCCATCGTGAAGGGCTCTAGCCACGCTCGGCCAGCATGGCCATGCGGACCAGTTCCGACAGGCTGGCCGCCTTCATCTTGGTCATGACGTTGGCGCGGTAGATCTCGACCGTGCGCGGGCTGATCCCCAGGTCGAAGGCGATCACCTTGTTGGCGTGGCCCGCCACCAGACCGCCCAGCACCTCGCGCTCGCGCCCGGACAGGATGTCCATTCGCGCGGAAATCTCCGCCGCCTCGGCTGCGCCCTGGCGGTCCTTTTCGCCGTCGCGCAGCGCCGCGGCGATCGCCGCCAGCAGCACCTCGTCGTCGAACGGCTTTTCGATGAAGTCGGCGACGCCGGCCTTCATGGCCTCGACCGCCAGCGGCACGTCGGCGTGGCCGGTGATCATCACGATCGGCAGACGGAAGCCTTGCCCCTTCAGCCGGCGCACCAGCTCGATGCCGGTCATCTCGGGCATCCGTACGTCGGTGACGACGCAGCCGCTGGTGACCTGCGGCAGCGCCTCCAGGAAGGCCACGGCCGAGTCGTAGGTGCGCGGACTGAGGTTTGCGGTCTCCAGCAGGAAGGCCAGGGAGTCGCGAACCGCCGGATCGTCGTCGATCACATGCACCAGTTCGTCAGCCATCGAGTTCCTCGTCCGCAACGCTGCGCAGCGTGAAATGGAAGGTGGCCCCGCCGCCAGGCGTGGTTTCCACCCAGATTCGGCCCCCGTGCGCCTCGACGATGGTACGCGAAATCGAGAGCCCCACCCCCATTCCATGCCGCTTGGTGGTGATGAAGGGCTGGAAGAGCTGTTCGGCCACCTCCGGGCTGATGCCCGGCCCGGTGTCGGCCACCGTCACCTGGGCCAGGTGGTCCGGGGCTGGGCGGGTGGTGATCTGCAGGTCGCGCCGGGGCGACTCGTCCATGGCGTCGATGGCGTTGCGGATCAGGTTGAGAATGACCTGCTGGACCTGGACCTTGTCGGCGAGGACCAGGTCCACGGCCGGATCCAGGTCGAACGAGACGCGGACGCCATGCTCCTTGGCGCCGACCAGGGCCAGGGCGCCGGCCTCCTCGATCAGCTTGGGCAGGCTTTCGACCCGCCGCTCGGTCTCGCCACGGGCCACGAAGTCGCGCAGGCGGCGGATGATCTGGCCGGCGCGCAGGGTCTGTTCGTTCGCCTTGTCGAGCGCCTCGCTGAGCCGTTCGCGCGGGATCGGATCGCTGGCCAGCAAGCGCACGGAGCCGCGCAGATAGTTGGCGATGGCCGACAGCGGCTGGTTCAGCTCGTGCGCCAGGGCCGAGGCCATTTCGCCGAGCGCGGTGAGCCGCGAGATATGGACCAACTCGGACTGCAGCTCCTTGAGCCGCGCCTCGGTGCGCTGCCGCTCGGTCAGGTCGCGGACGAAGCCGGTGAAGAAGCGGCCGTCGGCGGTGCGCATCTCGCCGACCGACAGCTCCATCGGAAAGGTCGAGCCGTCCTTGCGCAGGCCGACGACGACGCGGCCGAGGCCGATGATCCGCCGCTCGTGGGTCCGGTAGTAGCGCTCCAGATAACCGTCGTGCGCCTCCTTGTGCGGGGCCGGCATCAGCAGATTGACGTTGCGCCCCATGGCCTCGGCCGCGGTCCAGCCGAACATCTGCTCAGCAGCGGTGGAGAAGGACTGCATGGTCCCCTGCTCGTCGATCAGGATCATGGCGTCGGGCACGGTGTCGAGGATCGAGCTGAGGTGGGCCTCGCGCGCGGCCAGATCGCGGTTGACGGCGGCGGCCTCGCGCCGCGAACGCTGGAAGGACTCGCCGCCGACCACGATGGCCGCAGCGACCCCGGCGAAAACCACGGCGCTGGCCATGTCCGCATTGCTGATCGGCCCGTGGCGCTGGGCCAGGAAGAGGCCGCACCAGACGCCGAGCATGGCCGCCAGCGCCCCGGGCGCCAGGCCCGAATGGGCCGAGGCCAGCACCACGGCGGGCACGAACACCAGGAACGCGACCCGATCGCCGACGACCGGGGCCAGCAGCACGTGGGCGGCGACGCCGGCCAGGGTGGCCAGGATGGCCACCGCCGCACCGATCCAGACGTTGGACGAGCCGTACTGCAGGATCTGGCCTTCCCTATTGCGCCGCCTGTCCGATACCGCACCGCCGGGTGCGGTGAAGCTAGGGGATACCCCTTAAGAGGAAGACACGGATTCTGTCCAAGGGGCTGCACGCGTACCTGTTCGCCATCATCGGAGCAGGAGCCCGAACATGACCGCCCCCCTCGTCGACACCAGCGTCCATCACAAGCCGCAGGGCGCTTCGGACAGCATCGCCTTCGGCTTCGTGAAGCTGCTGCGGTTCTGCGCCGACACCTTCTTCGCCAGGCGCTACGGCCACCGGGCGGTGGTGCTGGAGACGGTCGCCGCCGTGCCGGGCATGGTCGGCGCCACCCTGACCCACCTGAAGTGCCTGCGCCGCATGTGCGACGACAAGGGTTGGATCAAGACCCTGATGGACGAGGCCGAGAACGAGCGCATGCACCTGATGACCTTCATCGAGGTCAGCAAGCCGACGCTGTTCGAACGCTTCGTGGTCGTGGCGGTGCAGTGGGTGTTCTACCTGTTCTTCTTCGGCCTCTACCTCGTCTCCGCCAAGACCGCCCACCGGGTGGTCGGCTATTTCGAGGAAGAGGCGGTGATCAGCTACACGCACTATCTCGCCGAGATCGACGAGGGCCGCAGCCCGAACGTGCCGGCGCCCGAGATCGCCAAGCGCTATTGGGGCCTGGCCGACACCGCGACCCTGCGCGACGTGGTCCTGGTGGTGCGGGCCGACGAAGCCCATCACCGCGACGTCAACCACGGCTTCGCCAACGAGATGGTCGGCCTGCCGCAGACCCCGGTCGCCCCCTGCCCGCCGCACGCGCAGCTTGAGCCGACCTGGAAGGCCGCGGCCTGAGCATGGAAGCCGCCGTGCGCCCCGCCCCCCTGCTTCTGGTGGACGACGATCCGGCCGTGCGCACGGCGCTGAAGTTCGCCCTGGAGCTCGACGGCTACGAGGTCGAGACCTTCGCCGACGCCGAGAGCCTGGCGGCCTGTCCGCGGCTCCCGGCGGACGGCTGTCTGGTGGTCGATCTGCAGCTGCCGGGAATGGACGGTCTGGAGTTGGTCGAGGTGTTGCGCCGCCGCGCCGTGCGGCTGCCGGCGCTGCTGATCACCACCCACCCGACCGCCATGGTGCGGAGCCGGGCGCAGGCCGCCGGGGTCGACATCGTCGAGAAGCCGCTGCTGGCCGAGACCCTGGGCGAGGCGCTGAACCGCGTGCTGGGCGCCCCGCCGCCAGCCTAAAGGACCGTGCGGACCCTGAACAACTCGGGGAAAAACGAGCCCTGCAGCGCCTTGGCCAGATAGGCCGCGCCGGCGCTGCCGCCGGTGCCGCCCTTGAAGCCGATGATCCGCTCGACCGTCTTCAGGTGCGCGAAGCGCCACTGCTGGAAGCGGAACTCCAGGTCGACAAGTTTCTCGGCCAACTCATAGAGATCCCAGTATTTATCCGGATCGCGGTAAACGGCGATCCAGGCCGCCTCGACCGCCTGATCGGCGCGATGCGGCTCGCGCCAGTCGCGATCCAGCACCGAGGCCGGAATGTCGAAGCCACGCCGCGCCAGCAGGGCGATGGCCTCGTCATAGAGGCTGGGCTCGGCCAGGGCCGCGACCAGCGGGGCGTGAACCTCGGTCCCCTCGTGGACGAGGAGCATGGCGGCGTCCTTGGCCCCCATCACGAACTCAAGCATCCGATACTGGAACGACTGGAAGCCCGAGCTCTGGCCCAGGTGCGGGCGCAGGGCGTGATAGTCGCTGGGGGTCATGGTGCCGAGCACGTCCCAGGACTGGATCAGCTGACCCTGGATGCGGCTGACCCGGGCGATCATCTTGAAGGCCGGGCCGAGATCATCGGCGCGGATGTGCGTCCGGGCGCCGCGCAGTTCGTGCAGCGACAGCTTCAGCCACAGTTCGGAGGCCTGGTGGATGATGATGAACAGCAGCTCGTCATGCTCGTCCGAGCGCGGTTTCTGGGAGGCCAGCAGGGTGTCGAGGCCGAGATAGTCGCCGTAGCTCATCGCC
Source organism: Phenylobacterium sp. (assembly GCA_017991675.1). Taxonomy (GTDB): domain Bacteria; phylum Pseudomonadota; class Alphaproteobacteria; order Caulobacterales; family Caulobacteraceae; genus Phenylobacterium. Next base: position 83,024 of record JAGOQB010000002.1, read on the forward strand.
GGCGGGGTGTGCAGCTTCTCGCTCATGTGACGGCCGAGACCTCGTGATAGCGGGCCTGCCGCCACTCGCCGCGGGCCATGATGTCGGAAAGGATGTCGACGGCGTCCCAGACGTCGACGTAGCGGACATAGAGCGGGGTGAAGCCGAAGCGCAGCACGTCCGGCGCGCGGAAGTCGCCGATCACGCCGCCGGCGATCAGGGCCTGCATGATCGCATAGCCGCTCTCGTGGGTCAGGGCGACCTGGCTGCCGCGAGAGGTCGCGTCGCGCGAACATCCCAGGCCAAAGCCTTCGCAACGCTCGAAAACCAGGTCGAGGAAGAGGTCGCCGAGCGCCGTCGACTTGGCGCGCACCTGGCCCATGTCGAGGCCATCGAAGGCCTCCAGCGAGGCCTCCAGCGCCGTCAGGCCGAGCACCGAGGGCGTGCCGCAGAGGCCGCGCAGCACGCCAGGCGCGGGGGCGTAGTCGTCGCTGAACGCGAACGGCGCGGCGTGGCCCATCCAGCCGGTCAGCGGCGTCTGAAAATCCGCCTGCAAGTGCTTGGCGATAAACAGGAAGGCCGGTGCGCCGGGGCCGCCGTTCAGGTACTTGTAGCCGCAGCCGACGGCGAGGTCCGCGCCGCAGCCATTGAGGTCCACGGCCAGGGCGCCGGCCGAGTGGCTGAGGTCCCACAGGGCCAGGGCGCCGACGGCGTGGGCCCGCGCGGTCAGGTCGGCCATGTCGTGGACGGCGCCGGTCTTGTAGTGGACGTGGGTCAGCAGCAGCAGGGCGACGTCCTCGTCCAGCGCCGCGGCCAGGGCGCCGCGCTCGACCACCCGCAGCTCCACGTCGCCGAGCAGGTCGCGCAGGCCCTGGAGGATGTAGAGGTCGGTCGGGAAGTTGCCCGGCTCGGTGACGATTACCTTGCGGCCGGGCCGCGCCTTCAGCGCCCCCGCCGCCAGCTTGAAGAGGTTCACCGAGGTGGAGTCGGCGGCGATCACCTCGCCCGCCCCCGCCCCGATCAGCCGAGCGATGCGGTCGCCCACGCGCGACGGCAGATTGATCCAGTCGGCGGTGTTCCAGCTCTTGATCAGGTCGCGGCCCCATTCGTTCTGCACCGCCGCCTCCAGGCGGGGCCGAACATTGCGGGGAAGCGCGCCCAGCGAATTGCCGTCGAGGTAGATCACCCCGGCCGGCAGATCGAACAACTCGCGCCGCGCCGCGAGCGGGTCGCGGGCGTCGAGGTCCAGACAGTCATTGCGGCTCAACATGACGCCGCTCTATCTGCGAACGCCCCCGGCCGCCAGGGTCGGAATCACCGCTCAGCCCGGCTCTGGCGCATAACTCGGCTGATCGATGGCGATCTGCTCGGTGATGTTCGCCCGCAGGGCCGCCAGCAGCCCCGGCGTGGCGGCGTCCATCTCGCCCGACCGCAGGCGGGCGCAGAGGTCGGCGTTCAGCTCGGCGAGCGATCCGTGCCGGCCAAGGAGCGCGCCGAGCCGCTCGACGGCGGCGGCTTCGGCCGTGGGGCCTTGCTGCAACTCGCGGCGCACGACGCTGAGCGCGTTGGCCGCCACCCGGGCCAGGAAGGCGTCGCGCGGCGCGAGCTGGGGGCGGACGCTGTCGATCCAGCGGGCGACGGCCTCGACCAGCTCCTCGGCTTTCGGATGTTCGATCACAGGCCGTTCTCCAGCAGGGTCACCAGGTCGATTTCGGTTTCGGACACGCGCCGGCCGATCATCGGCCGCTCGACCGAGCTTTCGGCGCCGTTGGCGTAGCTGGCGTACATCATCAGGCACATGACGCCCCATTTCAGCGAGCCCAGCGCCTGCCAGTAGAGCACCCGTGACAGCGGGATCTCCTCGCCCCCGCCGGCGACGTAGCCGGCCAGCAGGTCCTCGTAGGCGCCGAATCCGCCGACCGGCAGGTCGGCGCGGCCGAAGCGCCAGGAATTGACGCAGATCCAGCCCAGGTCCTCGGCCGGGTCGCCGCAGTGCGACAGCTCCCAGTCGAGCACGGCGCTGACCCCGCGCTCCGGATCAATCATCAGATTGCCGTTCCGGAAGTCGCCGTGCAGCAGCACCGGCTCGCGCGGCGGCGGAGCGATCTTCTTCAGGTGCTGGAAGGCCAGTTCCAGGATCGGCCGCTCGGCTCCCGACTTGCGGTAGACCTCCTCGTAGCGGGCCAGCTCCTCCAGGGCGTCGACGGTCTTCAGACCCGGCGGCGGCGGCGCAGCGTGGATCTGGGCGAGGATCTCGCCGCACTGGCGGGCGAGCTTGGGGCGCACGGCCTCGAAGCGGGGATCGGAGACGATCTTGCGCCCCAGGGTCTCGCCGGCGACGCGGCGGGTGATGTGCGCCTCGCCCAGGCCGTCGTCGGGGCGGGCCAGGTGGACCAGCTGCGCCACCGGCGCCCCAGCCGCATGCGCGGCGGTGATCAGCGCCGCCTCGGTGGCGAGCGAGACCGAACGGCCCTCCTCCGGCGCCATGGGCGCGGTGCGGCGGCGCAGGACCAGCTCGTCGCGCCCGCTCGGCCCGACCAGCGCAAAGGCCCAGGTCTCCATGCTGGCGCCGCCCGAGAGGCGTTGCAGGCCCTCGACGCTCGCCCCCGCGCCGGCCAGTTCCGGCGCCAGCCTGCGCAGCCCTTCCAGCACTTGATCCGACATCCGCCGCGCAGCCTCCCTTGGTCTTTTGCGCGATCAGGACGGGGTTTTGCGCGGCTGTAAACGGCTCTCGCCGCGTCAACCGCCGTTGAAAGTCCAGTTCACCCCGCCGGCGGCCGTGAGGTTGAGGGCCCCGCCGGAGAGCCGGTAGCCGTAGCTCTCGCTGGCCGGGGCCTTGGCGCCGCGCGAGGCCTTGGCCGGGTCGCAGCTGTCGCGCGAGCTCTGCACGCCGCCGGTGACGTCGAACACCAGGCGCTCACCCTCGGCGCGGACGCGGCCGGTTTTCTCCTCGCGGATCAGCAGCTTGCAGCCGGCGTTTTGCGCCGAGGCCGGGCGGCTCTTGTCGATCGTCCAAGTGAAGGCGCCGTCCGGCCGGATCACCAGCGACATCGCGCGCTGGGTGCGCATCGGCACGAACTCGCTCTGCAGGGTCGTGGTGGTCGCATTGCCGCCGTAGCCGCTCGTGCCGAGGACCATGCCGGTGGCCGACATGCTGGGGGCGATCTTGAGCTTGGGAACCAGGGTGAGCTCCTGGCCGTCGGATTTCTGGGACCAGGCCCCGGCCGGAACGCCGGCGAGGGCCGGCGCGGCGAGGCAGAGCGACGCCAGAGCGCTGAGCAGGATGAGACGCATGCGGACCTCCAGGGGGGACGTGAGGCCGGGCTAGCGACCGCCGCCCCAGCGTGCGAGGCGCGTGCGACCGGTCGCGCCGGCCGGTCGACCGGTCGATCAAATCCCCCTGACCCGGCGGAAGCGCGGACCTGGGTTAGGCTGCTTCGCAAAACAGGGAGAGACGCGATGGATTTCAGCCTGCCGCCCGAACTGGCCGCCTATCTGGACGAGCTGGACGCCTTCATCGAGGCCAAGATCAAGCCGCTGGAAAACCAGGACGACAACATCCGGTTCTTCGACCATCGCCGCGAGTACGAGCGCACCGACTGGGACGCCGGCGGCCTGCCGAAGAAGGAGTGGGAGGAGTTGCTGGCCAAGGCCCGCAAGCTGGCCGACGAGGCCGGTCACCTACGCTTCGCCTGGCCCAAGGAGATGGGCGGCAAGGACGGCTCCAACCTAGCCATGGCGGTGATCCGCGAGCACCTGGCGGCCCGGGGCCTTGGCCTGCACAACGACCTGCAGAACGAGCACTCGATCGTCGGCAACAACCCCTTCATCCTGATGTTCAAGGAGTTCGCGACGAACGCTCAGTACGAGCGCGACGGCGACAAGCTGCTGAACGGCGGGATGCGGACGGGTTTTGGCCTCACCGAGCCCAATCACGGGTCCGACGCCACCTTCATGGAAACCACCGCCGTCCGCCAGGATAAGGACGGCCAGCCGGGATGGCTGATCCGCGGCGAAAAAATGTGGACGACGGGCATGCACGTGGCGACGCACGTGATGGTCTTCGCGCGGACCTCGGGCCAGGACGGCGACGCCACGGGCATCACCTGCTTCATCGTGCCGGCCGACGCGCCGGGGGTGAAGGTCGAGGAGTATCTCTGGACCTTCAACATGCCGACCGACCACCCGCGGGTCAGCTTCACCGACGTCTGGGTTCCCGAGGACAGCTACTGGGGTCAGATCGACCGCGGGCTGGGTCTGGGCCAGTCGTTCGTGCACCAGAACCGCATCCGTCAGGCGGCCTCGTCGCTGGGCGCGGCGGTCTATTGCATTGAGGAGAGCGTCAAGTACGCCCGCGCCCGCAAGCCGTTCGGCAAGGCGCTGGCCGAGAACCAGGCCATCCAGTGGCCGCTGGTCGAACTGGCCACCCAGGCCGAGATGCTGCGCCTGCTGATCCGCAAGACCGCCTGGGACATGGACCGCATGCCGCACAAGGAGGTCGAGAAGCAGCTCTCCGACAAGGTGTCGATGTGCAACTACTGGGCTAACCGGCTGGTCTGCGAGGCCGCCGACCGGGCGATGCAGGTGCATGGCGGCATCGGCTATTCGCGCCACAAGCCGTTCGAGCACATCTATCGCCACCACCGACGCTATCGGATCACCGAGGGCGCCGAGGAGATCCAGATGCGCAAGGTCGCCGCCTTCCTGTTCGGCTACCTCGGCCCGCGCCGGGCGCAGTTCAAGGAGGCGGCGGAGTAGGACCCCGCCCAGGACAGCCGCTACGCGACTTCCGGGATGACACCTAGGTTCGAAGCTTGGCGAACATCGCCTTGTGGTCCGCCAGGATCCGCCGGGTGAGTTCGCCGTCCGGCTCGGTCGACCAGTTTCCGCGGTCGAACGAGCCGCCGAGGATGATCCCGTCGCGGCGCGGGAACATGTAGGCGCGGCCGGACATCAGGTTGTAGGTCACCTCCGGCTGGGGCAGCAGCACGACCAGCTGTCCGCGGGCCGGGGTGATCTCCTTATCGCCGAACAGCTCGCCGGCCCCCAGGCCGGTGCAGTTGAAGACCACCGGCTCAGGCAGCGCCTGGACGTCGGCCGGTGTCTTCAGGTCGCGCACGACGATCTTGCCGCCGGCGGTCAGCACGTCCTCCATCATCGCCTGCAGATAGATCGGGGGCTCGACCATCATGCCGTCCCAGTACTGCAGGCTGAGCGCGCCGAACGGATGCTCCCCGGGGCGCGCGCGCTTCAGCTCGGGGGCCACCTCGGCCAGACGGCCGAACAGGTCGGTGGAGCCGAAGCGATCCTCGTCGACGACGTAATTACGGGTCCAGCGAACACCGTACTCCGACGCCGAGAGCTGCTGGAAGTGGCGGTAGGAGAGCTTGGAGGCGGTCACCAACTGATCGAGGAACTGCGGCGTGACGACCTTGCTGTCGTAGACCGAGGCCGGCCACCACTGCCCGCCGGCGATGTTGGAGGTGGTCTGCGGCGGCAGCTCCCTGGCGTAGATGGTCACCCGACCGCCGCGACGTTGGATCAGCCGCGCGGTCGCCAGCCCCACCGCGCCGCAGCCGAGCACGGCGTAGTCCCGCTCGGGCCCTGCGAAGCCGAGATCGACCGCCATGTGCGAGGTCCCCCAGGACAGGGTGATCCCTCCCCCGCCGTGACCGTAGTTGTGCACCAGGGTCTTGGCGCCGAACGGCTCGGCCCCGACCACGAAGCCGCCGGGGCGGAATGGACGCAGGCCGGCGACGACACGGATCACCCGGTCTTCGGACACATGCACCGGCGCCAGTCGGAGCCGGCCCGCCGGCTGCAGCGGATCGGAAAAGCCGCTGGGCCCGGCGGTCGCGCAGCCGGCCAGGGCGCCGGCGCCCAGCATCAGACCGAAGTTCCGCCGTGTGTGCATGCGCCCCTCTCCTCGATGCAGGCAGCCTGCACCGGACGGGTCCGCCCCTCCAATCACAAGGTGAAGGTCCGCAACGGGCGATTGCAGGGCGCCTCAGGCGTAGGCAGGCGCGCCGTAAAGACGGTCGAACAGGGCCGGCAGGCTGTCGGGAAGGCCCAGCAACGGGCCGGACGACAGCAGCAGCACGACTTCGTCGCCGCGCAGGTGGGACAGGGCCTGGATGGCCGCCGGGGCATCGGCGACGCCTTCGACGGCGATGCCGGTCGCCTGGGCCCGGGCCAGGATCTCCTCGAAGGTCGACTGGTGGTGGCTGCCCGCGCCGTGCACCGGCGGCGGGCAGATCAGCACTCGCGAAGCCCCGTCGAACACCGTGTCGTACCACGGCAGGGCGTCGCGGCTGCGCCAGCTGAACGTGTGCGGCTCGAACACCACGACCAGCGGGCGGTCCGGATAGTGCAGCCGCATGGCCTCGATCGCCGAGTGGGCCTTTTCGTAGGAGCTGCCGAAACCCTCGATCACCGGAATGCGCGAGGTGGTGGTCAGCCGGTCCAGGCGGCGGCGGATGCCGGCGAAGCTGGCCACGCCCGCAACCAGCGCCGCCTGCGTGACAAGGCTGCGTTCCAGCAGATAGGCCGCGACGCCGACCACGTTCTCGACATTGTGCGCGCCGAGCAGCTGGGTGGTCAGCGCGATCGTCCGCCCGCCAGGCCCGATCAGATCAAAGGTGGTGGTTTCGCCGAACGCCACATTGGCCGCGTACCAGCCATCGCAGGGCCCGGTGTCGTACCAGACGACGCGCGCGGCGGTCTCGGCGGCCACGGCCCGCGTCGCCGGGTGCTCGCGCATCACGGCCAAGCCGTCGGCGGGCAGCCTGCGCAGCAGGAGGCGGAACGGCTCCTCGTACGCCTCGAAGGTCGGGAAGACGTTGACGTGATCGTGGACCAGCGAGGTCAGCAGCAGGTGACCTGGATGGTAGAGTTCGAACTTGGAGCGCTTGTCGCCCGAGGAGACGATGTACTCGTCGCCCTCCAGCACCACCTCGCCCGCGCCCCACTGGCCGGTCGCCGGCAGCGACGGCGAGATGGCGCCGACCATCCAGCCCGGGTTCGCCCCGGCCTGATGCAGCACGTGCGCCATCAGGGCGGTGCAGGTGGACTTGCCGAACGATCCGGCGACGACGGTGACCGCCCGATCGCGAGTCGCCTCGCCCAGCATCTCGGCGAAGGTGGTGACCCGCACGCCACGGGCGCGGGCGGCGATCACCTCGGGATTGGTCTCCGCCCCGAGCTTGGCGCTGGTCCCCAGAACCAGCACATCGAGGCCGTCCGGCAGGTTGGCGGCGTCGAATCGCCGGTGAAACGGAAATCCCAGGGCTTCGACATAGGTCGACATCGGCGGAAAGACGTCTTCGTCCGATCCTGAGATCTCGTGGCCCGCATCGCGCATCATCAGGGCCACGGCGCTCATGCCGGCCCCAGCTATGCCTGTGAAATGGATACGCATTTCCGCCCTAAATCTCACAATTTCGCCCCTGGTAGCGGCGAGCGCGCCGCCCGTCGAGAGGTCGCAGCGCCGCGCCCGCCCATTGGCGGCCATGAGCGTTAATCGCCACTTAACCATCAAAGCGGGAGCATGACGGCGTCTTCCTTGAAGACACCCCACCATCACCGAACTTCGTTTCAAGCCCGGCTCCGGCCGGGCTCTTTTTTTGCTCTGTGGACAAAGTCGATTTGAGCGCTTGCACACCCGGCTCGTGCTGGGTATATCGCCGCCTCCAACGTGATCCCCGATAGCTCAGTTGGTAGAGCAGTCGGCTGTTAACCGACTTGTCGCAGGTTCGAGTCCTGCTCGGGGAGCCACTTGGATTTCAGGCGCAGAGCCGCCCTTCCCCACAAAGCCTGATCTACCCAGCCGTTCAGCCGCCTGCGCGTCGCAACAGCGCCGCCAGCAGCACCAGGGCCGGCACCGCTCCCATGGCCCGCACCTGGCCGATCGTCACGGTGAAGCGCGCCGCCCGCAGTTTCCCGCTCACGCCCTCGGGCGACGGGTCGATCGACCACGCCGCATCGCCGGGCAGCAGCCGGCCCGCCAGCGCCTTGGCGTGTCGGTAGTCGCCGAGCAGGGCGAGGTTCAGCGAAACCTGATCGGCCGAATCCAGCGCCAGCAGACCGGCCAGCCGCCCAGCCAGGATCACCGCCTCGCTCCTCAGCAGCGGCTTGGCTTCGCCCTCGAGGTAACCGGCACAACTCCGGGCGTCCGTTAGACCCGCATCACGCATCACTCGAAATCCAACTATACAACCATGACAATCGAACGACAGAACGCAGGCACCATGCCTGGAGACGGCGCCAATATGTATTTCACGCGTGACAATTTGGACTTGCTATTGCCGAACACGCTCAGGGAACGTCGTGATCAACATTTGCCAATATTGTCGGCAGATGCCGGATCCGCCCGCGTTTGCCACGGGAGCAGCCGGCGCTAAGCTGGCCGTCGAACCGGGAGCCAGGCGATGAAGCGACGTGTATTTTTGGGCGCGATGGCCGCGCTGGCGGCCGCGCCGGCCGCCGCCCAGCCGGCGACGGGCCCGGTGAAGGTCCGCCTGGACACCGCCGACGGCCCCATCGTGCTGGAGCTCTATCCGGACAAGGCGCCGATCACGGCCGGCAACTTCCTGCGCTATGTCGACGAAAAGCGCTTCGACGGGGCGACCTTCTATCGGGCGTCGAAGGTTCCCAACGCCCCTGAGTACGGCCTGGTGCAGGGCGGGGTGCAGAACGATCCCAAGCGCGTGCTGAAGCCAATCGCCCACGAGCCGACCACCAAAACCGGCCTGTCGCACGTCAACGGCGCGATCTCGATGGGCCGCACCGCACCCGGGACGGCCACCTCCGACTTCTTCATCTGCGTCGGCGACATGACCTATATGGACGCCGATCCGAAGCAGCCGGGCGACAACCTCGGCTTCGCGACCTTCGGCAACGTGGTCGAGGGCATGGACACAGTGAAACAGATCCTCGCCGCCCCGACCTCCCCCACCGCCGGCGAAGGGGTGATGAAGGGCGAGATGCTGGCCAGGCCGGTGAAGATCATCACCGCGCGTCGCGAACCTGGCTGATCGCGGCTTCCAGCACCTCGTAGATGCGTCGGTCGCCTGACTGGGCGGCGTTGAAGCGCAGGTGGTCGCGCCAGCCGCGCGAGGCGCTGAACGCCTCGCCGGGGGCCAACACGACGCCCTGGGCCAGGGCGTGCTGGGCGACCGCGCCGGCGTCGAGGCCGTCCGGCAACCGCATCCACAGGAAGATGCCGGCGGCGGGCTCGATCCAGGGGGTGAGCCCCAGCGGCCGCAGGCGCGCCAGGGTCTCGCCGCGGGCGCGGGCCAGGCGCTCGCGCAGGGCGGCGAGGTAGCGGCGATAGGCGCCGTCGGCGAGGATCGCATGGGTCAGGTCGGCCGCCAGCCCGCCGCCGCCGAACGAGGTCGCCACCTTGAGGTCGATCAGCCCCTCGATCCACGCCGCGCGGGCGGCGACGAAGCCGCAGCGCCCAGCCGCGGACAGGGTCTTGGAGAAGCTGCCGATCACCACCACCCGCTCCAGACCGTCGAACGCCGCCAGACGCGGGGAAGCCTCGGTCTCCAGGTCGGCGTAGACGTCGTCCTCGACGATCAGCAGGTCGTGCCGCTCGGCGAGCTTGAGCAGGCGGTGGGCGGTCACCGCCGACAGCGTGCCGCCGGTCGGGTTCTGCGGGCCGGAATTGGTGATGTAGAGCCGCGGCCGGCGAGCGATCAGGACCTGCTCGAACTGCTCGAGGTCCGGGCCGGCCTGGGTCCAGGGCACGCCGGCGACCTCGACCCGGTGCGCGCGCAGCAGGGCGTGGAAGTTGAAATAGCAGGGATCGTCGACCAGCACCGTGTCGCCCGGCTCCAGCAGGAAGCGACAGACCAGGTCCAGCGCCTGGACACCGGACTCGGTCAGCATGACCTGGCCGGGCGGCGCCTCCAGGCCGTAGGCGGCGAGCCGGCGCGACAGGTGCTGGCGCATGGCCGGCGCGCCGAGCGGCGGGCCGTAGTCGGTCAGGTTGGCCTGCTGGCTGCGCGCCAGCGCCCGCAGAGCCCGGCGCACCGCCTCGTCCGGCATCCAGTCGCCGGGCAGCCAGCCGCACCCCGGCTTGAGCGCCCCAGGGGCCGCCTCCAGCGATTGGCGCGACACCCAGAGCGGATCGATCGAGCGATCGAGCTGCGGCGCCAGCTCGGCCAGGGCCAGCGGCGGCGCGCGGCCGGCCACATAGAAGCCCGAGCCACGCCGGGCCTGCAGCACGCCCTCGGCCGCCAATCGGTCATAGGCCTCGACCACCGTCGACTTGGCGACGCCGCTGGCCGCGGCCAGGGCGCGGATCGACGGCGCCTTGGCGCCAGGCTGCAGCGTTCGCGCCGCGATCCGCTCGCGAATGCCGCCCATCACCGCTTCGACCCGACCGCCGCGCGCCATCTGTCCCGCCAATCATCCAGTACAGTTTCGTCAAACTGTATCGCACCGTACCTGTTGAGGCGAGCGCCTGCCCCGTAGTCCTGCGCCCCTGGAGGCGACTATGGACGACAAGACGAGAGGCTGGATCGACGGGCTGCTGGGGGTGGCGATCTTCTCCGGATCCCTGCCCGCGACCCGCGTGGCGGTGGCCGAGATCGACCCGCTGTTCCTGACGGCGGCGCGGGCGGTGATCGCCGGGACCCTGGCGCTGGGCCTGCTGAGCGTCATGCGCGCGCCAAGGCCGACGCGTCGCGACCTGGCCGCCCTGGCGCTCGTGGCGGCCGGGGTGGTGGCGGGCTTTCCGCTGCTGACCGCGATCGCCCTGCGGGAGATCACGGCGGCGCACTCGATCGTGTTCATCGGGCTGCTGCCCATGGCCACGGCGCTGTTCGCGGTCGGCCGGGCCGGCGAGCGGCCGAACCGGGCGTTCTGGGCGTTCGCCGGCCTTGGGGCGGCGCTGGTGGCGGCCTTCGCCCTCACCCGCGGCGCGGAGGGCTCGCTGCGCGGCGACCTGTTGATGGTGGCGGCGGTGGCGGTCTGCGGCCTCGGCTATGCGGAGGGCGGGCGGCTGTCGCGCACCCTGGGCGGCTGGCAGGTGATCTGCTGGGCGCTGGTCATCGCCCTGCCGGTCATGGCGCTGCTGGGCCTCGCCACATGGCCGGCCGACCTGGCGCAGGTCAGCGCGCGCGGCTGGACGGGCCTGGCCTACGTCTCGCTGTTCAGCATGCTGATCGGGTTCGTCTTCTGGTACCGCGGCCTGGCGCTGGGCGGGGTGGCGGCGGTCGGCCAATTGCAGCTGCTGCAGCCGCTGATGGGCCTGGGCCTGGCGGCCTGGCTGCTGGGCGAGCCGGTCGGCTGGTCCATGGCGGCGGTGACCGCCGGGGTGGTGCTGTGCGTGGCGGGGGCCAGGCGGTTCGCCTGACGCCCCGACTGCAAGGCTTAGTCCTTGGCGCGTTCCGAGTAGGTGAAGTCTTCCGTCAGGACGACGACCCGGGTGCCGGCCGAGATATACGGCGGGACCATGACCCGCTCGCCGTTGGTCAGGATGGCCGGCTTGTAGGACGAAGAGGCGGTCTGGCCCTTCACCGACGGCTCGGTCTCGGCGATCTCGAAGATGACGGTGCGCGGCAGTTCCATGGCGATCGGCACGCCTTCGTGCACCGACAGAACGACCGTCAGGCCGTCGGTCAGCCAGGGGGCGTTGTCGCCGACGGTTTCTTCCGACACCACGACCTGATCGTAGGTCTCGGGCTGCATGAAGTGGTAGCCCTCGCCGTCCTGGTAGAGGAAGTTGTAGTTGCGGTCGTCGACGAAGGCGCGCTCGACCTGCTCGGTCGTGCGCCAGCGCTCGGACACCTTCACGCCGTCGGCGATGCGGCGCATGTTGAGCTGGGTGACGGGGGTCCCCTTGCCGGGGTGGATGTTTTCGGCGGTCAGGACGACATAGAGCTTGCCGTCCATGTCGACGACGGCGCCTTTCCTGAGCGAGCTGGCAGCGACCTTCACGTAAGTTCGTCCTCAAGCCTATTTTGGAGGGGCCGCCATCGACCCCCGCGCGATTCCGCCGAGCGGCGGTCTTGCCGCGCACCTATACGATGAAGGCGAAATTCGCCAGTCATGATCGAAATGGCCGCATAGAGGACGCCTGCGCCGATGACTTCTCAATCGCCCTGGTGGCGGGCCGACATCCACCAGGACCGCCGGCCGTTCCTGCTGGCGCGGGGCGCGATCACCCGAGCCGCCCGCCGCTGGTTCGAGGACCGCGACTTCACCGAGGTCGAGGGCGCGGCGCTGCAGGTCTCGCCCGGCAACGAAGCCCACCTGCACGCCTTCGCCACGGACATCATCGGCAATTCGGGCGAGACCGCGCCGCTCTACCTGCACACCTCGCCAGAGTTCGCCTGCAAGAAGCTGCTGGCGGCGGGGGAGACGAGGATCTTCGACTTCGCCCGGGTCTGGCGCAACCGCGAGCGCGGGCCGCTGCATCATCCGGAATTCACCCTGCTGGAGTGGTACCGCACCGGCGAGCCCTACGAGCAGCTGATGGCCGACTGCGCCGACCTGCTGCGGCTAGCGGCCGAGACGGCGGGGGCCAAGACCCTCTCCTATCGGCAGCTATCCAGCGACCCCTTCCAGGAACCCGAACGGTTGAGCCTGCAGGAGGCGTTCCAGCGGCACGCCGGCATCGACCTGCTGGCCACCGTGGCGGCGGACGGAGCGACCGACCGCGACGGACTGGCGGAAGCCGCGAAGCAAGCGGGCGTGCGGATCGCCGCCGACGACGTCTGGGCGGACATCTACTCCAAGGTGCTGGTCGAAAAGGTCGAGCCGAACCTGGGCATGGGTCGCCCGACCATCCTCTGCGAGTACCCGATCAGCGAGGCGGCCCTGGCCAGGCCCAAGGCGTCCGATCCGCGGGTGGCCGAGCGCTTCGAGCTCTATGCCTGCGGGGTCGAGCTGGCCAACGCGTTCGGCGAGCTGACCGACCCGGTCGAGCAGCGGCGGCGGTTCCAGGCGGAGATGGACGAAAAGGCCCGCGTCTATGGCGAACGCTATCCGATCGACGAGGATTTCCTGGCCGCGCTGCCGCACATGCCGAGCGCCTGCGGCTCGGCGCTCGGCTTCGACCGGCTAGTGATGCTGGCGACCGGCGCGGCCCGCATCGAGCAGGTGGTCTGGACGCCGGTGGCCGACGTCGCGCGCTAGCGTGTCATCCCGGTTTCGGCGCAGCCGAAGACCGGGATCCATTCGCGCCGAGCTGGAGGGTGAGGCGATGCGCCGCCCTACTCGGTGAAATCAGGTGTTCATGGGTCCCGGTCTTGCTTCGCAAACCGGGATGACACGCCCTGACGGATCGGAAATTTGCTCCGCGCCTCGGCATGAGCCATATGCGCTCGGGATGAGCACGCTTCGCAAACCGGGCGACCTGGTCGCCGCCGGGCTGGCGCCGCTGGAGCGGCTGCCGGAGCTTGAGCGCGTGGCCGCCCGCTATGCGCTGGCGATCACCCCGGACATGGCCGACCTCATCGACCCCGCCGACCCGGCCGACCCGATCGCGCGTCAGCTGATGCCGGACGCCGCCGAGTTGGAGGCGACGCCCGAGGAGAACGCTGACCCGATCGGCGACTTCGCCCACAGCCCGGTCGAAGGGATCGTTCACCGCTATCCCGACCGCGTGCTGCTGAAGCCGACCCACACCTGCGCGGTCTACTGCCGGTTCTGCTTCCGGCGCGAGATGGTCGGACCCGAGGGGTTGTCGAACCTGACCGCCGCCCAGCTGGACGCGGCGTTCGCCTATATCGCCGAGCGGCCGCAGATCTGGGAGGTCATCGTCACCGGCGGCGACCCGTTCGTGCTGTCGCCGCGGCGGCTGGCCGACATCTCGGCGCGGCTGGCGGCGATCCCGCACGTGAAGGTCGTCCGCTACCACACCCGCGTGCCGGTCGTGGACCCGGCGGCGGTCACCGACGAACTGGTCGAGGCGATCAAGTGCGAGGGCAAGGCGGTCTATGTCGCGCTGCACGCCAATCATCCCCGCGAGCTGACCGACGCCGCCCGCGCCGCCTGCGCCAGGATCATCGACGCCGGTCTGCCGATGCTGAGCCAGACCGTGCTGCTGAAGGGCGTCAACGACGACCCCGAGACGCTGGGCGCGCTGATGCGCGGCTTCGTCGAGAACCGCATTCGGCCCTACTACCTGCACCAGGGCGACCTGGCGCCGGGCACGGCGCACCTTCGGACCAGCATCGAGGAAGGGCGCGCGGTGATGCGGGCCCTGCGCGGCCGTTTCTCGGGCCTCTGCCAGCCGACCTACGTGCTCGACATCCCCGGCGGCCACGGCAAGGTCCCGGTCGGCCCGGACTATGTGAACGAGACGAGCGTCGAGGACCCGAACGGAACGCAGCACGTCTATCCGCCGCGAGCGTAGTCCCATTACCTGAGGCGTAATCGCCGAGCCTCTCCTGAACGATCACAGTCGGATCAACAAGGAGAGACCGCCATGAACCGCCGCACCCTGCTCACCGCCACCGTCGCCGCCGGCGCCGTCCTGCCCACGATCGCCCCCACCGACGCGACCGCCGCTCCCGCCAAGATCCGCAACGGCGTCAGCACCGCCGACGGCGCGCGGCTCTTCGTCCGCGATTGGGGTACGGGCGAACCGATCGTCTTTCTGGCCGGCTGGACCCTCACCACCGACGCCTGGAGCTATCTGATGGCTCCGCTCAGCGAGCAGGGCTTCCGGTGCGTCGCCTACGACCGGCGCGGTCACGGCCAGTCGGACGATCCGGGCCGGGGCTACGACTACGACACCCTGGCCGACGACCTGGCGCGGGTGCTGGACGCCCTGGACCTGCAGGGCGTCACCCTGGTCGCCCATTCCATGGCCGGCGGCGAAGCTGTCCGCTACCTGACCAAGCACGGCCAGGCCGGGCGGGTGACGAAGGTGCTGTTCCTGGCCCCCACCCTGCCCTGCATCGCCCAGAAGGCCGATAACCCGCACGGCGTGCCCCCGCAGATGCTGGACCAGAGCCTGCAGGACATCCGGGCCGACTTCCCCGGCTGGCTGGCCGCCAACGAGGCCCCGTTCGTCACGCCCGCGACCTCGCAGGCCATGCGCGACTGGATCAAGGCGATGATGCTGCAGGCCTCGATGAAGGCGGTCATCGACTGCAACCGGGCCATGACCCAGGCCGACTTCCGCCAGGAGATGCGCAGTCTCGACCTGCCCTGCCTGGTGATCCAGGGCGACATGGACGCCTCCGCGCCGCTGGAGATCACCGGAAAGCCCGCCGCCGCCCTGCTGAAGAACGGGAGCTTGAAGATCTATCCGGGCGCCCCGCACGGCCTGTTCGTCACCCACGCCGCGCAACTGAGCCGCGACATCGCCGCCTTCGCGCGAGCCTGACGCCAGGCCGATTGAGCAAACGCGGGTCTTGAACTAGCGTCCCCTCGCCTGATGCCCGGCGGGGGGGACGTTCATATGGCTTCCAGTCGTTCGATCCTGACCGCCATCGTCGGCGGCGGCGTGGTCGCCGCCACGCTCGACATCGGCGCAGCCATGCTGATCAGCGGCGCCAGCCTGCCGCAAATCCTCCAGTTCATCGCCAGCGGCCTGCTCGGCAAGGCGGCGTTCGACGGCGGGACCGGGACGGTCCTTTTGGGGGCCGTGCTGCAGGAACTGATGGGCCTGATCATCGCCGCGGTCTTCGTGCTCGCCAGCCTGAGGCTGCCGGCGCTGCGGCGGCGTTGGATGCTCGCCGGTCTCGGCTATGGCGTGGTGATCTACGTGGTGATGAACTACGTCGTGATGCCGCTGTCGGCGGTCGGGCGGACGCCGGCCTTCAGCGTCGAGGGCCTGATCAAGAACGGCCTGGCGATGCTGCTGTTCGGATTGATCGTCGCCTGGTTCGCGCGGGCGAACTTGCCGCCTGCGCCCGCCGCCGCGATGGCCAAGCCCGGCTAATCGGCTATCGTCGCCCCGCTGAGTCCACGGCGGGGGAGCAGACATGGCGGCTCTGGCCGAGTTCCAGGATCCGAGCGAAGCGCCCGCCCCGAAGCGGCGACGCGGCGGGCCGCTGCGGCTGATCGCCTGGACGCTGGGCGGCGCGGCGGCCTTGGCCGGTGCATATGCCGCCCTGGGCTTCTGGGTCGCGCCGAAGGTGATCCGCGCGCAGGTGGTCAAGGTGATCGCCGAGAAATACGACCGCGCCGCGACCCTCGGCGAGGTGCGCTTCAACCCCTTCACCTTCAAGCTGGAAGCCCGCGATTTCAGCCTGCCGGACGTCGACCGCAAGCCGATGATCGGATTTCGCCGGCTGGCGGTGGACGTCTCGATCGCCTCGGTCTGGCGCGGCGGGCTGGCGTTCAACGAGATCGCGCTCGACGCGCCCATGGCCCGGCTGGTGCGCCGAGCGGACGGGCGGCTGAACATCCAGGACCTGATCCCGCCCAAGCAGGACGACAAGCCGCCGCCCAAGGTGATGATCGACCATCTGGAGGTGCGCGGCGGACGCGCGGAGGTCGTGGACCTGGCGCGCAAGGCCCCGTTCGCCAAGACTTTCGCGCCGATCGGCTTCACGCTGAAGGACTTCAGCACCGTCAAGGACGGGGCGGCCTATGTGCTGGACGCCAAGTCCGAGCGCGGCGAGGGACTGGCCTGGCGCGGGACCCTGGGCCTGACCCCGCTGGCCTCGCGCGGGACGTTCGCCCTGACCAAGGTGCAGGTGAAGCCGCTGGCCGAGCTGGCGGACGAGGCCCTGCCGTTCGCGGTGAGCGGCGGTGAGTTGGACCTTTCCGGCGGCTACCGCTTCGCGCTCAAGGGCGAGGCGCTGGACCTGGGCGTCGAGGTGGCGCAGGCGAAGCTGACCGGGGTCGGGCTGCGCGCGGCCGGCGCCCGCGACGACTGGATCACCCTGCCCGCCGTGACCGCCGCCAAGGTGTCGCTCGACCTGCCGCGCCAGAGCGTCAGCGTCGGATCGATCGAGGCCAGCGAGCCCTCGATCAAGGCGTGGACCGACAAGGGCGGCGCCATCAACCTGATGCGGTATGCGCCGGCCAGGGCGGCGACCGCCCCGAGCGCAGAGGCCAAGCCCGCCCCGGCCTGGAAGGTCGCCCTGCCCGAACTCCGGGTGGTTCGAGGCCGCGTCGAGTTCGAGGAGCGGTCGACCGGCAAGCCGGTGCGCGTGGTCGCCTCGCCGCTGAGCGTGACGGTCCGGGGCCTGGCCCTGCCCCTCGCCGCGCCGATCCAGGTGGAAGCGGCCAGCGGCATCGACGGCGGCGGACGGCTGGCCGCCGTCGGAACCGTCACCCTGGACAAGCTCTCGGCGGTGCTGGACGTGGACGCCGCGCATTTGGACCTTGTGCGCCTGCAGCCCTACATTGACGGCGCGGCGGCGCTGAAGCTGCGCTCGGGCACGGCGTCGGCCAAGGGACGGCTCACCTACGCCGCCGACGGCGCGGCCAGGTTCGACGGCGCGGCCCAGGTCGACAACCTGCACACGGTCGACAGCGCGCTGGAGCAGGACTTCGTCAACTGGCGCAGCCTGCGCCTGGAGGGCCTGAGCGCCCAGTCCCAGCCGCTGGCCGTGAAGATCCGCCAAGTGACCGCCCAGGAGCCCTACGCGAAGGTCGTCATCGGCCCGAACTACGTGATGAACACCACCGCGGTGCTCAATCCCAAGGCCGCCGCCGAACAGGCCGCGGCCGCCGCGGCGGGCGCCGCGCCCCCCAAGGCCAAGCCCAAGGTCGAGGTGTTCGCCAGGAAGCCGAAACCGGCGGCGCCTCCTGCCCCCCCGCCGCCAGCGCGGACCGAACCGCTGCCGGTCGAGATCGCGCTGGTGAAGGTCGTGAACGGGCGGATGGATTTCGCCGACATGTCGATCACCCCGCACTTCGCGGCCGGCGTCGAGAGCCTGGACGGGACCATCAAGGGGCTGTCGGGACGCCAGGACGCCCGCGCCGTCGTCGACCTGAACGGCGAGGTCGACCGCTTCTCGCCGGTGAAGATCAGCGGCGAGGTCAACTACTTCGCCGTGCGCAGCTTCACCGACGTGGCGATGAGCTTCCAGAACCTGGAGATGACCACCTTCACGCCCTATTCCGGCAAGTTCGCCGGCTATCGGATCAACAAGGGCAAGCTGAGCGTCGAGCTCAACTACCGCATCGACGACCGCAAGCTGGACGCCAACCACCATGTGGTCATCAACCAGCTGGAGCTGGGCGAGAAGGTCGACAGCACCGACGCCACCAAGTTGCCGGTCAAGCTGATCGTGGCGCTGCTGAAGGATCGTCATGGGGTGATCGACCTGCCGATCCCGATCAGCGGCACGCTGGACGATCCGAAGTTCCGGGTCTGGCCGGTGATCTGGAAGGTCGTCGGCAACCTGTTCACCAAGATCGCCACCTCGCCGTTCGCGCTGCTGGGCGCCTTGGGCGGCGGCGGGGAGGACCTGCAGTTCATCGACTTCGCGCCCGGAGCCTCGGCCCTGGACGCAGCCAACGGCCAGAAGATCGAGCAGCTGCGCAAGGCGCTGGTCGAGCGGCCGGCGCTGAACCTGGAAATCCCGATGGCGGTGGACCCGGCCGCCGACACGGCCGCGCTGGTGCAAACGCGGCTGGACGCGCAGTTGACCGCCGCCGCCAACGCCCGGCTGGGCAAGAAGGCCGGCGCCGCGGCCGCGCAGACCGCCCTGGCCGAGCCGAACACCCGGCAGGTGATCCTGGAGGATCTCTACCGCCAGCAGTTCAACGCCAAGCCGGAGCCGCCGAAGACCGACGGCGACAAGGCGGCCGAGATCGCCTGGCTGGAGGACAAGCTGCGCGGGCGGATCGCGATCTCGGACGAGGACCTGCGGAGCCTGGGCAAGGCGCGCGCCGAGGCGGTTCAGGCCGCGCTGCTCGGCGACGGGCAGATCAACGCGGCGCGGGTGTTCATCACGGCGCAGTCCGTCGCCGAGGCCAAGGGCGGGCCGGTGCGGATGACGCTGTCGCTGAGCTGACGGGCGCTTGCCCCAGATCCTCCCCCGCTGGGGGAGGTGGATCGCGGCCCAGCCGCGAGACGGAGGGGGAAAGCCGAAGGGTCAAAGTCCCCCTCACCCGGCCATTCGGCCGGGAGCTCCCCCAGAGGGGGAGCATCTGGGCGCTATCTAGCCCGCGATGCTCCGCGCGACGGCTTCGGCGACCTTGATGCCGTCGATGGAGGCCGAGAGGATGCCGCCGGCATAGCCCGCGCCCTCGCCCGCCGGGTAGAGGCCCACGGTGTTGAGGCTCTGGAAGTCCTTGCCGCGGGTGATGCGGACCGGCGAGGAGGTGCGGGTCTCGACGCCCGTCAGCACCGCGTCGGCGTGGTCGAAGCCGGGGATCTGGCGGGCGAAGGCCGGCAGCGCCTCGCGGATCGCGGCGATGGCGAAGTCTGGCAGGCAGGTCGACAGGTCGGTCGGGGTGACGCCGGGGCGATAGGACGGAACCACCTCGCCGAGGCTCGTCGATGGCTTGCCGGCCAGGAAGTCGCCGACCCGCTGGGCCGGCGCGGCATAGGTTTCGCCGCCGGCGACGAAGGCCTGGGACTCCCAGTGGCGCTGAAGCTCGATCCCGGCCAGCGGATGGCCCGGATAGTCGCGTTCGGGCTCGATGCCGACGACGATGCCGGCGTTGGCGTTCCGCTCGTTGCGGGAATACTGGCTCATGCCGTTGGTGACGACACGGCCGGGCTCGGAGGCCGCGGCGACCACCGTGCCGCCCGGACACATGCAGAAGCTGTAGACCGTCCGCCCGTTCGAACAGTGGTGCGAGAGGCTGTAGGCCGCCGCGCCGAGGTCCTTGTGGCCGGCGTTGGTCCCGAACCGGGCGCGGTCGATCCAGGACTGCGGGTGTTCGATACGGAAGCCCAGCGAGAACGGCTTGGCCTCGATGTGGACGCCGCGGTCGTAGAGCGCGTGGAAGGTGTCGCGGGCGCTGTGGCCGAGGGCGAGGACGACGTGGTCGGCCTCGATGTAACCGCCGCCTTGCAGGCGCAGGCCGACGAGCCGGCGCTGGCCGCCCTCTTCGGCGATGTCGAAGTCCTCGACCTTGTGCTCGAAGCGGTATTCGCCGCCCAGCGCCTCGACCTTCTCGCGCATGGCCTCGACCATGGTCACCAGCCGAAAGGTGCCGACGTGGGGGTGGGCCTCGGTCAGGATTTCCGGCGGGGCGCCGGCGGCGACGAACTCGGTCAGCACCTTGCGGCTGAGGAAGCGCGGATCCTTGATCTGGCTGTAGAGCTTGCCGTCGGAAAAGGTGCCGGCCCCGCCCTCGCCGAACTGGACGTTGGATTCGGGGTGCAGCTTGCTGCGCCGCCAGAGATCCCAGGTGTCCTTGGTGCGCTGACGCACGACCTTGCCGCGATCGACGATGATCGGCTTGAAGCCCATCTCGGCCAGGATCAGGCCGGCGAACAGGCCGCAGGGGCCGGCCCCGATCACCACCGGGCGCTTGGCCAGGTTCGCGGGCGCCTGGGCGACGTGGCGATAGGCCATGTCCGGCGTCGGCTGGACGTTGCGGTCGCCGGCGTGGCGGGCGAGCACGGCGGCCTCGTCGGCCACCACGACGTCGACCGTGTAGACCATCAGGATCGCCGACTTGCGCCGCGCATCGTTGGCGCGGCGGAAGATCTCGAACGAGACGAGCTCGGATTCCGGGCCGGCCAGCTTGGCCAGCACGGCGGCGCGCAGGTCCTCGTCCGGGTGGCCGAGGGGCAGCTTGATTTCGGTCAGTCGCAGCATTCGAGGGCTTTTAGCCGGTCTAGGACGGGAAGGAAGCGCGGGGATTTCCTACCGGTGTCATCCCGGTTTCAGCGCAGCTGAAGACCGGGATCCATAAACACCCGAATTGGAACGCCTCGCTCCACGCGACGCGTCGGCGCGAATGGGTCCCGGACAAGCCCTGCGGGCTTTCCTGGATGACACACAGTCTCTAGTCCGCCACCGGCACCGTGTAGTTCAGGGCCAGGCGGCCGCCGTCGGGATAGATGGTCTGGCCGGTGATGTAGGAGCTGTCGTCGCTGGCCAGGAAGACGGCGACGCGGCCGATCTCGTCGGCCTCGCCGAAGCGGCCGAGCGGCGTGCGCTGCAGCACCCGGCGGCGCGCCTCGTCGTCCGCCATCACGCCTTTCAGGATGTCGGTGACGATGGTGCCCGGCCCGATCGCGTTCACCCGCACGCCATGCGGCGCCAGGCCCAGGGCCATGGCCTTGGTCAGCTGCGCCAGGCCGCCCTTGGAGGCGACGTAGGCGATCTGGTTGGGGATCGCGAGCACGGCGTTGATCGAGGACATGTTGATGATCGAGCCCTTGATCCTGGCGTCGACCATGTGCCGGGCGACGGTCTGGCCGACCACGAACGGGGCGCGCAGGTTGACCGCCATCACCCGGTCGAAGTCCTCCAGCTGCGCGTCGAGGATGTCGCCCGCGACCAGCATGCCGGCATTGTTGACCAGCACGTCGATCTTGCCGAGCAGCGCCGCAGCCCGGATCACCGCCATGCGCGCGGCCTCGGAGTCGGCGATATCGCAGGCCAGGGCGTGAACCTGGCGGCCGCTGGCCTCGGCCAGTTCCTGGGCCGCGGCGACGACCCGCGCCTCGTCGAGGTCGAGCAGCACGAGATCGCACCCCTCGGCGGCGAAGGCCCGGGCGCAGCCCAGGCCGATTCCCCCGGCCGCGCCGGTGATGAGCGCCGAGCGCCCGGAGAGCCGGCCGCTCACCACGCCCCCGTGTTCGGCATCGAGGCCCAGGGTTCGGCCGGCTCCTTGCGCGGACCGGCCTGCAGCAGCTCGATCGAAATGCCGTCGGGCGAGCGCACGAAGGCCATGTGGCCGTCGCGCGGCGGGCGGTTGATGGTCACCCCGCCGTCGGCCAGCCGCCGGCAGGTCGCGTAGATGTCGTCGACGGCGTAGGCCAGGTGGCCGAAGTTGCGCCCGCCCTGGTAGTCCTCCGGGTCCCAGTTGTAGGTCAGCTCGACCATCGGGGCCTTGGCGGCCAGGGCCGCCTCGCGGTCGGCGGGGGCGCAGAGGAACACCAGGGTGAATCGTCCCCCCTGGTTCTCGGTGCGGGAGACTTCGACCAGGCCCAGCTTGTTGCAGTAGAAGTCCAGCGAAACGTCGAGGTCGGTCACCCGAACCATGGTGTGCAGGTATTTCACGGCGGCGTACTTTCCTTGCAGGCGACGGATATTGGAGCGCCTGCGGCGTTAAAGAGCAAGCAAGGCCATGCTGCAATCATGCGGCGCCCGGGGCACATTATCGGTCCTTTGTGTCGTCTGTCCGCGAATTCATTTGCAGTCGCAGAACAGCGGCATCAGAAGACGCTAAAACCTATTTCTTGCGGCCCGGGCGTACGACTGCGATTCCAAAAGCGGTCGCGACTTCGTTGCTGCCCGGGGGGAAACGGCTGAATGCGAGTCAAGTCACAGTACCTGTTTGTGATCGCCGTCGTGGCCGTGCTGGTCCTGGCCTTCGCCATCGGCACCATCGTCAGCCGGGCGGGCAAGTCCGGAAAGGCCGAGGCCAAGACCGCCGGCGCCGACGCCCTGCCCACCGTACAGGCGGTGCTGACCCCGGAAGCCACGCACGAATACGCCGTCGCGATCCGCGGCCGCACCGAGGCGGCGCGCAGCGTCGTGGTGCGCTCGGAGACGGCCGGCGTCGTCGCCGCCACGCCGGCGGTCGAAGGCTCGTTCGTGCGCAAGGGCGTGGTGCTGTGCCGCTTGAACGTCGACGCTCGCCAGGCGACGCTGGACCAGGCCCGCGCCAACCTGCGCTCGCGCCAGTTGCAGCAGAAGGCTTCGGCCGAGCTGGCCGCCAAGGGCTATCGCTCGCAGACCCAGGTGCTGCAGGACCAGGCCAATCTCGACAGCGCCGCGGCCACGGTCCGCCAGGCCGAGCTGGGCGTCGAGCAGATGAGCATCCGCGCCCCGTTCGACGGCGTGTTCGACAAGCGCGACGCCGAGGTCGGCGCCTATCTGGCGCCCGGCCAGTCCTGCGGCACGATGATCGAGCTCAATCCGCTGCTGATCGTCGGCGACCTGCCCGAGACCGAGGCTTCGAAGGTCAAGGTCGGCTCGAGCGCCAGCGCCCAGCTGACCTCCGGCGAGACCCTGGCCGGCAAGGTCCGCTACGCCGCGCGCGAGGCCGACGCCCAGACCCGCACCTACCGCATCGAGATCACCACCGCGAACCCGCAGATGACCCGTTCGGGCCTGTCGGCGGCGGTGCGCATCAACGCCGGGTCGGGCCCGGCGCACCTGGTGCCGCTGTCCTCGCTGGTGCTGGACGCGGGCGGACGCCAGGGCGTGCGCTACGTGCTGGCCGACGACAAGGTCGCCTTCGCGCCGATCAAGGTGCTGGAGGAGACCGCCCAGGGCATCTGGGTGACCGGCCTGAAGGGCCCGGTCCGGGTGATCACCGTCGGCCAGTCGTACGTGGCCGAAGGTCAGAAGGTTCGAGTGGCCGCGGCGCGCTAGGCGCGCCCCTGCTCATCAGGAGACGAGGCTATGATCGGACCTCTGATCGACGGCGCGATCAAACGGCGCAAGGTGGTGCTGGCCGTCACGCTGATCGCCAGCCTGTTCGGGTTCTTCGCGTATCTGTCGATGCCGCGGGAATCCAACCCGAACATCGATTTCCCGTTCCTCACCGTGGTGGTGCCCTACCCCGGCGTCAGTCCCGAGGACGCCGAGCGGCTGCTCGTGCGGCCGCTGGAGACCGAGTTGCAGACGATCGAGGGCGTCAAGGAGATGAATGCGGTCGCCCGCCAGAGCATGGCGATCGTGAACCTCGAGTTCGAGGCCGACTTCGACAAGGACAAGGCCCTCGGCGAGGTCCGCGCCAAGGTCGACCTGGCTCGCGGCAAGTTCCCGCCTGACGCTGAGGAGCCGATCATCGAGGAGGCCAACGCCTCCGGCGAGCCGATCATCGGCATCGTGCTGTCGGGCGCGGCCCCCGAACGCACCCTGTTCCACATCTCGCGCAGCCTGCAGGACCGACTGGAAAGCACCCCCGGGGTGCTGGAGGTCTATCTGAACGGCGGCCGCGAGGAGCTGCTGGAAGTCACCATCGACCCGGTGCGCATGGAAGCGGCCAACGTCTCGCCGGGCGAGCTGGCGCAGGTGATCGGCCGCAACAACCAGCTGGTCCCGGCCGGCAACCTGGAAAGCGGCGCCGGCAAGTTCGCGGTCAAGGTCCCCGGCGTGGTCAACCAGCCCGCGGACATCCTGGCCCTGCCGATCAAGAAGAACGGCGACCGGCTGATCACGGTCGGCGACATCGGCGACGTGCGGCGGACCTTCAAGGAAGCCAACTACATCACCCGCTTCAACGGCCAGCCGGCCTTCTCGGTGGACGTCGCCAAGCGGTCGGGGGCCAACGTCCTCGACACCGTCAAGGAAGTCCGCAAGGTCGTCGCCGAGGAGCAGAAGCGCTGGCCCGAGACGGTCAAGGTTTCCTACATCTTCGATGAAAGCGACTTCATCGGCCGCACCCTGGTGGTGCTGGAAAGCGGCCTGCTGATCGCCACCATCCTGGTCATGCTGATCATCGTGGCGACGCTGGGCATCCGCCAGGGGCTGATGGTCGGCGCGGCGATCCCGGCCTGCTTCATGCTGGCCTTCCTGATGCTCAACGCCACCGGCGTGACCCTGAACCAGATGGTGATGTTCGGGCTGGTGCTGGCGGTCGGCATCCTGGTCGACGGCGGCATCGTGGTGGTCGAGTACGCCGACCGGAAGATGGCCGAGGGCATGTCCAAGGAGGAAGCCTTCGCCGCGGCCGGCAAGCGGATGTTCTGGCCGGTGCTGAACGGCACCCTGACGACGCTGTGCGCCTTCCTGCCGTTCCTGTTCTGGAACTCGATCCCCGGCAAGTTCATGAGCTTCCTGCCCATGACCCTGTTCTACGTGCTGGGGGCGTCGATCTTCATCGCGCTGATCTTCACTCCGGCCCTGGGCTCGATCTTCGGGCGCAAGGCGGCGGTGGACGAGGCGCACCTGGCCGAGATCGAGAAGTCCGAACGCGGCGACCCGCGCCAGATGACCGGCTTCATGGGCTGGTACGCGCGCACCGTCGACAGCCTGGGCCATCACCCGAGCACGACCATGTTCGCGACCCTGGCGATCATCGTGGTGGTGATCATCGCCTTCCGGGCCGAGAACAAGCCGACCGAGTTCTTCCTGCAGCAGGACCCGGAATACGTGGCCGTCTACGTCAAGGCGCGGGGCAACCTGTCGCCCCAGGCCCAGGACGTCATCGTGCGCCAGGTGGAAAGCCGACTGATCGGGCAGAAGGGCGTCAACTCGATCTTCGTGCGATCGGGCACGGCCAGCCCCGGCGGCGGGCCGAACTCGATCCCCAACGACACCATCGGCCGCATCAACGTGGACTTCGTCGACTACGAGGACCGGCTGGAGCTGGGCCTGGTCGGCAAGGACATCGCCAACGAGGTTCGCAGGCGCGTCGCCGGCATTCCCGGCGTCGAGGTCGAGGTGCGCGAGCCGCAGGGCGGCCCTCCGGTCGGCAAGGACGTGCAGGTCGAGCTGCGCAGCCAGGACCCGGCGGCGCTGAACAAGGCGGCCGACATCGTCAAGGCCAAGCTGGCCGCCGACCGGCAGCTGCACGAGCTGGAGGACAACCGCACTTCGCCCGGCATCGAGTGGAACATGACCGTCGACCGCGAGGCCGCCGGCCGCTACGGCGTCGACGTGCTGACCGTCGGCCAGGCGATCCAGTTCGTGACCGGCGGGGTCCTGGTCGGGCGCTTCCGCCCCGACGACGCCGACGACGAGCTGGACATCCGCGTCCGCTTCCCGCCCGAGAGCCGCAACGTCGCGGCCTTCGACAGCCTGAAGATCCCGACCCAGTTCGGGCCGGTGCCGGCCAGCTACTTCATCAAGCTCGCCCCGGCCCAGCAGGTGACGACGATCCAGCGCCGCGACGGCCAGCGGCTGGCGGTCGTCCAGGCCAACGCCGTCGAGGGCGTGGCGGCCAGCCACAAGATCGCCGAGCTGCGCCCCTGGCTGGAGAAGGCCAACCTCGACCCCAACGTGCGCTGGAAGTTCACCGGCGCCGACGAGGAAGGCCAGGAGGCGGCGCGGTTCTTCGTCGCCGCCATGGCGGTCTCGCTGTTCCTGATGGGCGTGATCCTGCTCTGGCAGTTCAACTCGTTCTACGGCGTGCTGGTCACGCTGTCGGCGGTGGCGCTGTCGACGGTCGGCGTGCTGCTGGGCGTGGTCGTGAACATCGCCCACACCTTCGACTACATCTCGGTGATCATGCTTGGGACCGGGGTCGTGGCGCTGGCCGGGGTCGTGGTCGGCCACAACATCGTGCTGGTCGACACCTACTACCAGCTGCGCCGCGCCGGCTTCCCGGCCGACGAGGCGGCGGTGCGCGCGGCGACCCAGCGGTTCCGGCCGGTCATGCTGACCACGCTGGTGACGGTGGTGGGCCTGCTGCCGCTGATGTTCCAGCTGCACCCCAACTTCCACGGCATGCACATGGAGTACAAGGCGCCCGGCTCCGAGTGGTGGGTGCAGCTGTCCGGAGCGGTGGTCTGGGGCCTGTCCTTCGCCACCCTGCTGACGCTGATCCTGACCCCGGTGATGCTGGCCGCCCCGAAGGTCTACGGCCGGCGGTTCGGCTGGCTGGGCGAGCGGCTGGGGCTGCGTAAGCGCAAGCGCCGCAGCGACGACATCGTCACAAGCGGCGAGAGCGAGATCGCCAAGGCCGCCGAATAGGTCCTCAGACCTCGCGCGCCAGCCGCCGGCGGTTGGCGCGCACCCGGCGGCGATAGAGCGCCATGGCCTTGGTCGCCCCGGCGTGCGGCGAGCCGCTCATGGCCCCGAGCGCGAGTTCGGTCTGGGCCGCCATCGCCGCGGAGACCTTCTCGGCCACCATGCGCTGGGCCTCGGCCGCCGCCCCTGCCCCGCCGCCGGCCAGCTTCATCATGCGCAGCGCGACCACCTGGCTGGACTCGGCCCCCAGCCAGAAGGCGTCGATCGACAGCTTCAGCCAGGGATTGGGATTGAACATCGGCGCGCCTTGCGAAACTTGAGGCTGCGACCCTAGACCCGGTCGCCGCCTGACGTCACGCCTCGCGGGTCTGGCGACGCCAAAGGGCCGCATACTCGCCGCCCTTTTCGAGCAGTTCGGCATGGCGGCCGCGCTCGACGATGCGGCCGCGGCGCAGGACCAGGATCAGGTCGGCGTCGACGATGGTCGACAGGCGGTGGGCGATGACCAGGGTGGTGCGGCCGGCGCGGACCTTGCGCAGGGTCTCCTGGATCGCCGCCTCGGTCGGGCCGTCGAGCGCGCTGGTGGCCTCGTCGAGGATCAGCAGGCGCGGATCGGCCAGCAGCGCCCGGGCGATGCCGACGCGCTGGCGCTCGCCGCCCGACAGCTTCAGGCCGCGCTCGCCGACCAGGGTGGCCAGGCCGTTCGGCAGGCTGTCGATGAAGCCGCCCAGCTCGGCGGCGTCGGCGGCGGCCCGGATCTCGGCTGCGCTCGCGGCGGGGCGCGCAAAGGCGATGTTGGCGGCCATGGTGTCGTTGAACAGCGCCACGTCCTGCGGCACCAGGGCGATCGCCTGGCGCAGCGCGCTCTGCTGGACCTGGCGCAGATCGACGCCGTCCAGCGTGATCTTGCCGCTCTGCGGATCGATCAGCCGCAGGGCCAGGCGGATAGCCGTTGTCTTGCCGGCTCCGGACGGTCCGACCAAGGCCACCGTCGCGCCGGGCGCGGCGCGGAAGCTGACGTCGATCAGGCCGGTCGAGCGGGCGTCGTGGCGGAACTCGACGTCCTCGAACACGATCTCGGCCCCGCGGCCGCTGGCCGGCGGCAGCGGCCGGGCGTCAGGGGCGTCGACGATGTCGGGCTTCACCGCCCGCAGCTGGACCATCTGCTCCATGTCGATGAAGGCCTGGCGGATCTCGCGGTAGTTGAAGCCCAGCATGTTGAGCGGGCCGTAAATGCCGATCAGCAGCAGGATCGCCATGGTCACGTCGCCGATCCGCATGCGGCCGTTCATGACCTCGTAGCCGGCCATCACCGTCATCAGCGCCAGGCCGAGGTTCAGGACCAGGGCCTGGATGGCGTTGAGCATGGCCAGCGAGGCGTTGGCGCGCACGCCGGCGCGGACATAGTCGGCCATCGCCGCTTCGTAACGGTCGACGGTGCGGTCTTCCGACCCGAAGGTCTTGACCGTCTCGTAGTTCAGCAGGGCGTCCACCGAGAGGCCGGCGCTGCGGCTGTCGGCCTCGTTCAGCTCGCGCCGGTGGCTCAGCCGCCAGTCGGTGATCTTGAAGGTCAGCATCGCGTAGAGGACGATGGTGACGAAGGCGGTCGCGGCGAAACGCCAGTCCAGCCGCATGGCCATCACCGCCATGGCCAGCACCAGCTCGATCGCGGTCGGGCCGAGGTTGAACACCACGCTGCGCATCAGGAAGTCGGTGGAGCGGGCGCCGCGGTCGATGACCCGCGCCAGGCTGCCGGTCTGCTTGCCCTGGTGATAGTCGAGCCCGAGCGCCAGGGTGTGGGCGAAGGTCTCGGTGGCGGCCTTGGCCATGGTCGACTGGGCGACCACGGTGAAGATCATGTCGCGCAGGTTCGGCGCGCAGGCCGCGACCAACCGCAAGCCCGCAAACGCCAGGGCCAGCAGCAGGAAGTCGAAGCCGAGCTGGGCGGCCTGGCCGGCGCCCGGCGCCAGGCGGTTGATCGCATCGCCCAGGGCCACCGGCGCGGCCACCCCGGCCGCCTTGCCTGCGAACACCAGGGCCAGGGAGGCGGCCACCCGCCAACGCAGGCCGGGCGCCCCGGAGCGCATGACCAGAGCGGCCAAGTCGCGCATCGAGCGCCAGAAGTCGAACTTCACCGACGCCGGGGCGATGGCGTCGGGAACCGCCTGACGGCGGGCGGCCATGGCGGGGGTCATCGGCGGCTCACTTCAACAGGATGGTCGATTGGACCCCGCCGCCCGGGGTCATCCAGTCGATGCGCAGGCCCGCGGCCACGGCGGCGGCGCGGAACGGGCCGCTGGCCAGCGCCGGCGCGGGGGTCGCATCGACCTCAACCGGGTTCTCGGTGGCGTCGCCGAAGACGTCGATCTGCCGGCGGCCCGGCTCCAGCGGCTGGGTCAGGGCCAGGACATAGCGGCCGCGGCCGTCGGCCCGCCCCTCGGCGAACTTGCGGCCGTCGATATGGACGCTGAGGGCGGCGCCGGCCGGGGCGCGGCCGGACACCACCGCCCCGCCCTCGCGATCGAAGTCGACGGCGTCGAGATCGTTCTTGCCGCTGCGGCCGACACGCAAGGCGCCGGTCCCGGCCCGCAGCAGCGCCGCCTCCCCGCCCGGGGTCAGCAGCAGATAGCCCTCGCTCTGCACCGTGCGTCCGCCGCCGGTCGCCGACAGGCCGTAGATCTGCGGCTGGGTCCCGCGCGGCGTCGCCAGGCGCCAGGCGCCCTTGGAATCGGCCTCCGCGAACAGGGCCTGGCCCTGCGGCGTCGCCAAACGCACCCGCGAGGCGCCCGGGGCCGAGCCGCTGATCCGCAGGCTGTCGCCGTCGAGCCGCACGTCGCTGACCTGCGGCGGCGCCAGATAGCCGACGTCGGCCGGGGCCGGCGCCCCCTTGGCGGCCGGCGCGGCGCTGGGCGCGGGGTCCTGGCCGCAGGCGGCCAGGCCGAGGGCGAGCGCCGCCAGCAGCGGCGGATGGAGCGGGACTCGGCGCAGCTTGAAACTCCCTGGTTCTCGGCCTAGCTAATCGGTCTTTCCCTGCGCCTCTGCAAGCGCGCCGCGTTGATTCTCCAGGAGCTTCATCAAATGGGCGACGCGCCCGACCGCCTCGACTCCGTCTGCGTCTTCTGCGGCTCGTCCGATGCGGCCGATCCGGCCCTGCTGGCCAGCGCCGCCGAGCTGGGCCGCGGGCTGGCCGCGGCGGAGCTGACGATGATCTACGGCGGCGGCGGGGTCGGGCTGATGGGCGCCTGCGCGGTCGCCGCGCACGAGGCCGGCGGCAAGGTGCTGGGCATCATCCCGGCCTTCCTTAAGGAGCGCGAGCGCCGCCTGGACGTGGTCGAGACCGTCGTCGTGGAGTCCATGCACGAGCGCAAGATGATGATGTTCGAGCGCTCGGACGGCTTCGTCGTGCTGCCCGGCGGCATCGGCACGCTGGAGGAAGTGGTCGAACTGCTGTCGTGGCGGCGCCTGGACCTGCACGGCAAGCCGGTGGTGTTCTACAATCCGGACGGCTTCTGGGAACCGCTGTTCCACCTGTTCCAGCACACGGTCGACCAGCACCTGACCCCGCCCAGCTTCATGGCGAGCTGGGTCGCGGTGGACGCCATCGACGAGATCATCCCGGCCCTGCGCCGCGGCATGCCGACCGGACTGGACGCCGCCCCGGACGTCGCCGAGCTGACCTGAAGGCGGAGCGGGCCTGGGACTGCGTCCAGGAGCGAACTCCGGTGTCATCCCGGTTTGCGTAGCAAGACCGGGATCCATTCGCGCCTTGGCGGCAGGACGGGCGGCGGCCGAGCCGAGACTTGCGAGATCAGGTGTTCATGGGTCCCGGTCTTCGGCTACGCCGAAACCGGGATGACACTCTTATGGGCGACTAAGCGCGCAGCCGCTCCAGCAGCACGATCTCGCCGTGATAGTCGGCGCGGGCGTACTCGCGGAAGCCGGCCTTGCCCGCGGCGCGCAGGGACGGCGCGTTCTGCGGATTGATCATGCAGACCGTGCGGCCGCCCGGCAGGTTGGCGTCGGCCCAGGCCAGGGCTGCGGCGATCGCCTCGCTGGCGTAACCCTTGCCGTGGACCGTGGGGCTGAGCACCCAGCCCATTTCCGGGGTGTCGCCGAAGCCCGGCTGGAAGTCGCGCATGAAGTCGGCAAGGCCGAGTTCGCCGACGAAGCGGCCCGAGGGTTTTTCGCAAATCGCCCAGAAGCCGAAGCCCATCTCGCGCCAGTGGCCGACATAGCGCAGCAGGCGGGCCCAGGATTCCTCGCGCGTGAAGGCGCGACCGCCGATGAAGCGGATGACGTCCGGATCGGCCCACAGCGCCGCGCAGTCGTCGAGGTCGGCCTTGGCGTGCGGCCGCAGAACCAGCCGCTCGGTCTCGATCGTCGGCGCGATCACTTGCTGACCACGTCGCGGAAGCCGTTGACGATCGGATAGCGGCGGTCACGGCCGAAGGCGCGGGCCCCGACCTTCACGCCCGGCGCGGCCTGGCGGCGCTTGTACTCCGAATTGTAGAGCAGCCGCTGGATGCGCTCGACGGTCTCGGGCGCATGGCCGCGGGCGACGATCTCATCGAGGGTCGCCTCCTCCTCCACCAGCCCATGCAGGATGGCGTCGAGCTCGGCGTATTCGGGCAGGCTGTCCTGGTCCTTCTGGTCGGGGCGCAGCTCGGCCGACGGGGCCTTGGTCAGGATGCGTTCGGGAATCGGGTCGGCGGCCACGCCATAGGGATCGTTGGCATTGCGCCAGTCGCAGACCGCGTAGACCTCGGTCTTGTAGATGTCCTTGATCACGTTGTAGCCGCCGCACATGTCGCCGTAGAGCGTGGCGTAGCCGACGGCCATCTCCGACTTGTTGCCGGTGGTCATCAGCATCAGGCCGAGCTTGTTGGAGAGCGCCATCAGCGAGACGCCGCGGGCACGGGCCTGGATGTTCTCCTCGGTCAGGTCCGGGGCCTTGCCCTCGAAGTGCGGGGTCAACATCTGGGCGAAGGCGTCGATGGCCGGGACGATCGAAACTTCGTCCAGCCGCACCCCCAGCCGCTTGGCGCAGTCAGCCGCGTCGTCGAGGCTGTCCTGACTGGTGTAGCGCGAGGGCAGCATGAAGCAGCGGACCCGGTCGGGACCGAGCGCGTCGGCGGCGACCACGGCGCTGATCGCCGAATCGACGCCGCCGGACAGGCCGAGCAGCACGCCCGGGAACCCGGACTTGTTCACGTAGTCGCGCAGGCCCAGGACCATGGCGCGGTAGACCTCCTCCGGGCCCGAGACCCAACCGGCCATCGGGGCCTCGACGCAGGCCCAGCCGCCCTGCCCCTTTTCCCAGACGGTCAGGGCGAAGGCTTCCTCGAACATCGGCAGGCGCATGACCACCTCGCCCTGGGCCGACAGCGCGAACGAACCGCCGTCGAACACCAGCTCGTCCTGGCCGCCGACCTCGTTGACGTAGAGCATCGGCAGGCCGGTTTCGGCGACGCGGGCCTTGGCCACGCCCATGCGTTCGTGATCGGCGGCGCGACGGAACGGCGAGCCGTTGGGGACCAGCAGGATCTCGGCGCCCTTGGCCTTCAGGTCGGCGCAGATCGAAGCCGACCAGATGTCCTCGCAGATCGGCGCGCCGAGCTTGACGCCCTTCCATTCGAAAACGCTGGCCGAGGCGCCGGCCTCAAACACCCGCTTTTCGTCGAAGACGCCGTAGTTGGGCAGGTCGCCCTTGATCGCCAGGCCCTTGATCTCGCCCTCGGCGAGGAAGGCCAGGGCGTTGTGCGGACGCCCGCCGGGCTTGGCGTTGGGCCAGATCACGCCGACCAGGGCGGCGGGGCCGTCCTTGGTCTCCAGGGCCAGCCGCTCGACCGCGGCCTTGCCGGCGGCCCAGAAGGCCGGCTTCAGCGCCAGGTCCTCGGGCGGGTAGCCGTTGATGAACAGTTCGGAAAAGACCGCGATGTCGGCGCCGGCCGCCTTGGCCTGCGCCAGGCGCTCGCGCGCCAGCGCCTCGTTATGGGCGATGGCGCCCACGGTCGGATTGGCTTGGATGGCGGCGATGACGAGGCGCGTGGACATGAATCCCATGTAGCCTCGCCATGGGCTGCGGGCCAGAGCCAGGCGGCCACAACCCTTGGCAATCGCCGCGCAGAATGGAGATTTCGGTCAGCCCGGGGCGGCGCCCAGCACGGCCCCGGCGCAAAGAAAAAGGGCGGTCCCGAAGGACCGCCCTCTCAAACTCAGTCGTCCCGATGGACCCGTTCGCGGCGTTCGTGCCGCTCCTGGGCCTCCAGGCTCAAGGTCGCGATCGGACGGGCTTCGAGGCGGGCGACGCCGATCGGCTCGCCGGTGTCCTCGCAGTAGCCGTACGATCCATCCTCGATCCGCCGCAACGCTTCGTCGATCTTCGAGATCAACTTGCGCTGGCGATCGCGAGTGCGAAGTTCAAGCGCGCGGTCGGTTTCCGACGTCGCCCGATCCGCCAAGTCGGGATGGTTCTCTGTCTCAGTCTGAAGATGAGCCAGAGTTTCCCGGGACTCGCGAAGGATGTCCTCTTTCCAGTTCAGCAGCTTCTGTTTGAAGTACTCGAGCTGCCGCTCATTCATGAATTCCTCGTCCTCGGAAGGACGATATTCAGGCTTTTCCGCCAACATCGTGGCCGTGCTCATAGACGCCTCAAGCCCCCTCGGTACATCAACCCGACGAAACGCGGGCCGCTTATACCAAATAGAAATCCGCTTTCAACGAACCTCGCTCTCCGCAGGCCATTACGCCGCACGATTCGCGCGCTCGAGTTTAGCGAGCTCCACGGCAGCACGGGTTTCAATCTCGTTCAATACACCTTCTAGGCGTTCGTCGTCGGAGCCTTGTCGCTCCTCGGCGACCGCCCGCTTCAGGCGCTCTAGATCGTCCACCGACACATCGCCCGAAAGGAGCGCGATCTTCACGTCTTCGAGAACGTCGAGAATCTTGCCGGCGCGCCCGACGGCGCGGCGGCGGCGCTCCAACGGCCCGCCGATATCCTGCAGGGCGAGGATCGCATCGACGCTCATCACCCCGCCGACCCCGCCGGCGCGCGCGACCTGAGCTGCGCCCGCAGCCGCCGCGGGCTGGGCGATCTGGAAGCCCTCCCCACCGGCCGGCTTAGCCTTGCCCGGCCCTGAGGCGGATCCGACGCCGCTTGTTCCGCTGACCTTCATGAAAGGCCCTCTACCATGGTTCGTCCCAAATCTCTCGGGGCAAGCTTATGGTATGGTTAATGCCGGGCAATTTCTGCCGCCAGGCGCCTCCGACGCGGCGCCCGCCAAACCTTCACCATTGATTTTGCTGATATTTTAAACTGGCACGCCCATCGCAAGGGACCAGCAAGCTCTTTGCCGTCCGTATTGCGTCGAGGTCCCATGCGTCGAACTTTCCGCCTCTTCAGCGCCGCTTTCGTCGCCGCCGCCCTGGTTTCCGGGCCGGCCTTCGCCAAGTCGCGGATCAAGGACATCGTCGAGTTCGAGGGCGTGCGCGACAACATGCTGGTCGGCTACGGCCTGGTGGTCGGCCTGAACGGCACCGGCGACAGCCTGCGCAACGCCCCCTTCACCCGCCAGAGCCTGGAGGCCATGCTCGAGCGGCTGGGGGTCAACACCCGCGACGCCAACCTCAACACCAAGAACGTCGCCGCCGTCATGGTGACCGCCCGCCTCCCCGCCTTCGTCGCCGCCGGCGCGCCGATCGACGCGACGGTCTCGGCCATGGGCGACGCCAAGAGCCTGCAGGGCGGCACGCTGCTGGTCACCCCGCTGATGGGCGCCGACGGCCAGGCCTACGCGGTCAGCCAGGGCACGGTGCAGACCGGCTCGATCTCGGCCGGCGGGGCCTCGGGCTCGTCGGTGTCGAAGGGCGTGCCGACCGCCGGGCGGATCGCCGGCGGGGCCATCGTCGAGCGCGAGATCGGCTTCCAGATGGCGAGCATGGGCGAGCTGCGCATGACCCTGCGCAATCCCGACTTCTCGACCGCCCGCAAGATCGCCGACGCGGTCAACACCCGTTTCCCCGGCGCCGCCCGCGCCGACAACCCGACCATCGTCACCATCCGCTCGCCGGGCGGCCAGGACATGGTCTCGTTCATGTCGCAGGTCGAGAACCTGAGCGTCGAGACCGACAGCCCGGCCAAGGTGGTGATCGACGAGGTCGCCGGCGTGATCGTGATGGGCGAGAACGTCCGCGTCTCCACCGTCGCCATCGCCCAGGGCAACCTGACCATCACCGTGCGCGAGAGCCCGGCGGTCAGCCAACCGGCGCCGTTCAGCCGCGGCCAGACCGCGGTGGTGCCGCAGTCCGACGTCCAGGTGGACGAGGAGAAGGGCAAAAAGTTCATCACCCTGCGCGACGGCGCCTCGCTGGCCAGCCTGGTCGCCGGCCTGAACGCGCTGGGCGTCACGCCGCGGGACATGATCTCGATCCTGCAGACCATCAAGGCGGCCGGCGCGCTGCAAGCCGACATCGAGGTGATGTGATGGACCTGACCTCCAGCGCCTTCGCCATTCCGACCGCGGCGACGCCGCAGCTCACCGCCGAGCAACTGGCCAAGCGCGGCCAGATCGAAAAGACCGCCAAGGACTTCGAGACCTCGTTCCTGTCGGTGATGCTGAGCCAGATGTTCAAGGACGTCGGGGCCGAGGCGCCGTTCAACGGCGGCCATGGCGAGGCGGCGTTCAAGTCGTTCCTGAGCGACGCCATGGCCAAGCAGGTCGGCAAGGCCGGCGGCGTCGGCCTGTCCGATCGCGTCGCCCAGGAAATGTTGAAACTTCAAGGTCTGAGTTAGGAGAGTTTGGCATGGCGATCTCCGCCACGGACGCGACCGACCGCGTCGAACAACTGATCGTTCTGACCGAGCGCCTGACCGAGCTGATCGCGCACGAGGCGCTGGCCTTCGAGGAGCGGCGGCCGCAGGACGCGGCGCTGCACATCGAGGAAACTTCGAAGCTGGCCAATGTCTATCGGCACGAGTCGGCCCGCGTGCGCGCCAACCCGAACCTGGTGGCCGGCGCGCCGCTGGTCCAGCGCACGCGGCTGATCCGGGCCACCGAGGCGTTCGACGCGGTGCTGGCCCGCCAGGGCCGCGCCCTGGACGCCGCCAAGACGGTCACCGAGGGCCTGGTCCGGGCGATCGCCGAGGAGGTCGCCTCCAAGCGCAACACCGGTTCCGGCTACGGTCGCGGCGGCGCGGCCGCGCCGGCGGCTTCGGCCACCTCGATCACGCTGAACAAGCGGGCCTGAAGCCCCAAGATCCTCCCCTCTTGGGGGAGGTCGCTCGGCGCGGAGCGCTGAGACGGAGGGGGACCGCTCTCCTGGAGTCAAAGCCCCCTCAGTCAGCCAATCGGCTGACAGCTCCCCCAGCGGGGGAGCATTTCTGCACCCAGCACTTGCCCGCGCTGTCAGCCCTTCTGGCCCCCACCTTGGAAATTAAACGCTTGTTTGACCCTGGGTCATGGGCCTACCCTGGGCGCTGTCGTCGGGCTGTTCCGGCGACCGCGTTCTCAGGGCGGGGTGAAAGTCCCCACCGGCGGTAATGGCGGCCTTGGCCGCACGAGCCCGCGGGCGCCTGGCGGTCGATAGGCCGGCAGGGACAGCAGATTCCGGTGTGATCCCGGGGCCGACGGTTAGAGTCCGGTTATGAGAACCGCTGGCGACGGCCAGTCCTTGGCGCA
Source organism: Phenylobacterium sp. (assembly GCA_017991675.1). Lineage (GTDB taxonomy): Bacteria > Pseudomonadota > Alphaproteobacteria > Caulobacterales > Caulobacteraceae > Phenylobacterium. The sequence continues at coordinate 119,376 of JAGOQB010000002.1, forward strand.
TCCGTGCGTCGGGATTCCCTGGCCGGGGCCTGGCGTCTCCCTGAGTCGTGGTTTCAATCCATCTCAGGGATCTGACCATGACTGTCACCCACTTCGAAGTCCCCACCGCCAACGGCGCCTTCCGTCTGGCCCGCATCGCCTTCGTCCAGTCCGGCTGGCACAGCGAGATCGTCGACAACGCCTATCAGGGCTTCCTGAAGGAGATCGGCGGCCTCGGCTTTTCCGAGAGCGCCATCGACCGGTTCGAGGTGCCCGGCGCCTTTGAAATCCCGCTGCACGCCCAGACCCTGGCCAAGACCGGCAAGTACGCAGCCATCGTCGCCGCCGGCTTCGTGGTCGACGGCGGCATCTATCGCCACGACTTCGTCGCCTCGACGGTGATCAGCGGCCTGATGCAGGTGCAGCTCACGACCGAGGTGCCGGTGTTCTCGGTGGTGCTGACGCCGCACCACTTCCATGAGCACGACGTGCACCAGACCTTCTTCCGCGAGCACTTCCTGACCAAGGGCGCGGAGGCGGCCCAGGCGGTGGCCAAGACCATCGCCAGCCTGGCCAAGCTCGCCGCGGCGGCGTGAGGCATGGGATGATGCAGGAGACCCGCGCCATCCCGCCCGGCTTCCAGCGGCACTTCCGGCAAAGTCCGGTGACCGATCCCTGGGAGCCGATCTACAGCCGCCGCACCGACAACGCCGTGGTGCTGGGGTTGGTGGCCGAGGCCGCGCACACCAACAGCCGCGGCATGGTGCACGGCGGGCTGATCAGCGCCCTGGCCGACAACGCCATGGGCCTCTCCTGCGCGCACCGGCTGGGGCCGGACGCCAGCCTAGTCACCGTCAACCTCGCGCTCGACTTCCTGGGCGCGGCGAAGATCGGCCAGTGGCTGGAGTTCGACACCGTGTTCGTGAAGCCAGGCTCCACCCTGGCCTTCGCCCAGGCCTTCGTCACCGCCGACGGGGAGCCCTGTGCGCGGGCCAACGGCACCTTCCGCGTGGTGCGCAAGGCCGCGGCCTGACGCCGCCCGGACGTCAGGCGGCCTCGGGCGTGTCGGTCCGGGGCCGCCTCCTTGCGAGGCAGGTTGGCGACCTCGCACCTTTGCGTAACGTAAGCGCATAAAGTACGCATTTTACGTATCTTTTGCCGACGAAGATCGTTCGGCCGAGGCCCCATATTTCGAGTTGCGTTCAGCCGCGAAGCAACGCTAGCGTTTGGTTAAGCGTAGCTGGGCTTGGGGGCGAGCCTTCCGGGAATTGCGCAGTCCGCGGAATTCACGCGAAGCTTGGAAGTGCGATGAACAATGGCCACGGGGAGCCTTCCGTCGTCACCGCCGGCGAGATTAGCCGGAATTTCGGACAGTGGCAGGATCGAGCATTGGGCGGTCCGGTCATCGTTACCCACCACGGACGACCAAGGGTAGTATTGGTATCGGCCGACTACTACTCGGCATCGAAGGAAGACCATTCCTTCCACCCGCGCGAAGACAACGAGCCGTCCTTCGAAACCAGCCAACATGCGATCCTCGATCATGTGACCGAGGCGTTCATGGCCGTGAACGCCCAGTTGCACATCACCGCCGTGAATCACGTGTTCGAAGCGCTGGTGGGCCATAGCGCCTCGCAGCTGGTCGGCCGCTTCTGGGAGGACCTGTTTCCGGCGACCGCCCGCTCGCTGATGGGCGAACAGCTAAAGCGCGCGCTGCGCACCGGCGAGACGCTGGAGTTCGAAGCGCCGGGCGATGCGCCTGGCGTGCGCCGCTACGGCTTCCGCGCCTTTCCGTATCCCGGCGGCGTGGCGCTGCTGATCCAGAACCGCACCGCCGAGCGCGAGATGCAGGCGCAGCTGAACGAAGCCCGCGCCCTCGACGCGGCGCTGTCGATGCTGCCGCAGGTGATGGTTCTGCGGCTCAACGTCCGCGGGGTTCTGACCACCATCGACCCGGGGTTCGCCAAGCTGCTCGGCTTCTCGGGCGACGAGCTGATCTCCTGCCGCCTGCCCGACGTCGCCCGGCCGCGCGACCGCGCCGATCTGACCGCGGCGCTGGAAGCGGTGCTGCAGGGCGGCCAGCCGAGCCAGATCGCCACCACCCTGCTGGTCAAGGACGGCGGCGAGCTGGCGGTGCGCATCGGCCTGGCCAGCGTCATCCGCGACCTGGTCCCCGACGGCCTGGTCGCCGCGGTGACCCTGGACTCCAGCCAGGCCTAGTCCCGCCCCAGACGCACCTCTCGACCCACAGCGATCGCGTTCAGAAAATCGCGGTCGTGGCTGACCACCAGCATCGCGCCGTCGTAGCCGCGCAGCGCCGCCTCGACCGCCGCGATCGAGTCGAGGTCCAGGTGGTTGGTCGGCTCGTCCAGCACCAGCAGGTGCGGCGGGGTTTCCGACATCAGTACGCAGGCCATCGCCGCCCGCAGCCGCTCGCCGCCGCTCAAGGCCGCGACAGGCTTCTCCGCGGCGATGTTGCGGAACAGGAACCGGGCGAGCGCCGCATGGGCGTCGTTGCGGGTCGCCCAAGGGTTCAGGCGCTGGAAGGCCTCGACCAGGGTCTCGCCAGGCCGCAGCATGGCGGTCTGCTGGTCAAGCAAGGCGAAACGCGCGCCGCGCGTGACGCGGCCGGCGGTGGGCGTCAGGTCGCCGGTGACCAGTCCGATCAGGGTCGACTTGCCCGCGCCGTTGCGGCCGGTCACCGCCACGCGCTCGGGGCCGGCGATCCGCAGCGACAGGCCGCTGAACACGGGCCCCGCCTCAGGATAGGCGAAGGCGACGTCGTCGAGCGCCAGCACCGTCTTGCCGGCCGCCAGGCCCGAGGGCGGAAGTTCGAACGCCAGGCGCCGCAGGCGCTCGACGCGCCCCTGCGCCTCGGCCAGATCGCTGGCGGCCTGTTCGCGCAGGCGAGCGGCCACCTGCCCGTCGCGCGCGCCGGAGTTCTCGGCCCGTTCGGCCATGCCGCCGAGCAGGATCTTCGGCTCGCTGCGCTTGGCGGCGAACTTGCGCCCGGCGGCGTCGCGGCGGTCCTTGCGCTCGCGCGCGACCTGGGTCTCGCGCTCGACACGGGCCACCGCCCGCTCGGCGTCGGCCAGGTCGCGGACGGCGGCGGCCTCCTCCTGGGCCTTGCGCTCGGCATAGAGGTCGTAGCCGCCGCCATAGACCTTGGCCCCCAGGCTGCTCAGCTCGACCGTCCGGTCCATCAGGCGCAGCAGGGCGCGGTCGTGGCTGACCACCACCGCCCCGCCCTTCCACGCGCCCAGCACCTGGGCGATCAGGTCGCGCGCCTCGGCGTCGAGATTGTTGGTCGGCTCGTCCAGCAGCAGCAGGTCCGGCTCGCGGGCCAGCAGCCCGGCCAGCGAGGCGCGGGTCGCCTGCCCGCCGCTGAGCTCGGCGACCGGGCGCAGGGGATCGAGCCCCGCCAGTCCGACCTGCGCCAACCCCGCCTCCAGGCGCGAGGGCAGGCTCCAGTCGGCGTCGGCGAAGTCGTCCTCGCTCCCGGCGCCGGCCTCGATCCGGTCAAGGCGGGCCAGTTCGCCGGTCAGCCCCAGGATGTCGGCGACGCTGGCGTCCGGCGGCGGGGCCAGGGCCTGGCGCAGCACGCCGATTCGGCCGCGCACGACGACGGCCCCGGCCGCGGGCGCGATCTCGCCCAGCATCAGCCGGATCAGCGTGGTCTTGCCCACGCCGTTGCGCCCCACGAGGCCGGTGCGTTCGGCCCCGAAGGCGAGGGTCAGGTCATCAAAAAGCGGATGGCCGTCAGGCGTCTTGTACGAAAGGCCGTCGAGCGTGAGGAAGGCGGACATGCGGAACCATGGACAGAATGACGTTCGGGACGAGTTGGGTGTCCGTCGCGATGTCCATGGTGCGGCCGTCTCCTTGCGGTGAGCGTCCGATATAGGGGCCGGCGCGCGGGTTCGCAAATCGCGGATTTCGGACCTCGCGCCATGGCCGCGCTTGCGATGCGAGCCGAGCATGCGGATTTGAAAGCAAGAGCCGGAGTTTCAGCGCCCGATCGCGGGCCTATCCCATCGCTCACCAGATCGATGGAGCATTTGAGATGCAGATCGCATTCGAGACCGAGAGCGCCCGCCGGGCCGCGCTGGCCGCCCGCGACGCCGCCGCTGACGGCGCGTTCTTCTATTCCGTGCGCACGACCGGCGTGTATTGCCGCCCCTCCTGCGCGGCGCGGCCGGCGCGGCCTGAGAACGTCGCCTTCCACGCCACCACGGCCGACGCCGAGGCCGCCGGCTTTCGCCCCTGCAAGCGCTGCAAGCCCGACCAGGCGCCGCTGGGCGAACGCAACGCCGCGGCGGTCGCCGCCGCCTGCCGGCTGATCGAGACCGCCGAGGAGACGCTCGGCCTCGAATTCCTGGCCGCCGAGGCGCGCATGAGCCCGTTCCACTTCCACCGAGTCTTCAAGTCGGTCACCGGCCTGACGCCCAAGGCCTATGCCGACGCCCGGCGCGCCGAACGGGTCCGGCGGGCCCTGGGCGAGCGCGGCAGCATCACCGCGGCGATCTACGACGCCGGCTTCAATTCCGGCGGCCGCTTCTACGAGCAGTCGGAAAAGGTTCTGGGCATGACCCCGACCCGCTTCCGGGCCGGCGGCGAGGCGCAGCAGATCCGCTTTGCGGTCGGCGAATGCTCGCTGGGGTCGATTCTGGTGGCGGCGACCGACAAGGGCGTCTGCGCCATTCTGTTCGGCGACGATCCAGGCGCCCTGGTCCGAGACCTGCAGGACCGCTTCGACAAGGCCGAGCTGATCGGCGGCGACGCGGCGTTCGAGGCGCTGGTCGCCCAGGTCGTCGGCTTCGTCGAGCAGCCGCGGCTCGGCCTCGACCTGCCGCTCGACGTGCGCGGCACGGCGTTCCAGCAGCGGGTCTGGCAGGCGCTGCGGGAGATCCCGGCCGGCCAGACCGCCAGCTACGCCCAGGTCGCCGAGCAGATCGGCAAGCCTTCGGCGGTGCGCGCCGTGGCCCAGGCCTGCGCCGCCAACGCTCTGGCCGTGGCCATCCCTTGCCACCGGGTGGTGCGCAACGACGGGGCGCTGTCGGGCTATCGCTGGGGCGTCGAGCGCAAGCGCGCCCTGCTGGACCGTGAGGCCGCGGCATGAGCGCCGCGGCCCTCCAACCCCAGGCCAGCGAAGGGCGCCTGGCGTCCTTCGACTGGCGCCAAGTCGAAAGCGATCTCGACGCCCAGGGCAGCGCCCTGCTGCCCGGCCTGCTGACGCCCGAGGAATGCGCCGCGATCGCCGGGCTCTATCCGCGCGAGGACGGCTTCCGCAGCCGGGTGGTGATGAGCCGGCATGGCTTCGGGCGCGGCGAGTACAAGTACTTCGCCTATCCCCTGCCCGCCCTGGTCGGCGGCCTGCGGACCCGGCTCTATCCGCGGCTGGTCGGGGTCGCCAATTGTTGGAACGAGGCCATGGGGATCGCAGTGCGCTACCCGGAGAGCCACGCCGACTTCCTGGCGCGCTGCCACGAGGCCGGCCAGCAGAGGCCGACGCCGCTGCTGCTGCAATACGGCCCCGGCGACTACAACTGCCTGCATCAGGACCTCTACGGTGAGCACGTGTTTCCGTTGCAGCTCGCGGTGCTGCTGTCCGAGCCGGGGCGAGACTTCACGGGCGGAGAGTTCGTGCTGACCGAGCAGCGGCCGCGGATGCAGTCGCGGGCCGAGGTCGCGCCTCTGCGCCAGGGCGACGGGCTGATCTTCGCGGTCCACCACCGGCCGGTGCGCGGAACCCGCGGCAGCTACCGGGTCACCATGCGCCATGGCGTCAGCCAGCTGCGCAGCGGCCAGCGCCACACCCTGGGCGTCATTTTCCACGACGCGACCTGAGCCTTCGGAGCCTGCCATGTCCTTCAAGATCACCGGCCTGCCGGTCGATGAGTTTCGCCCGTTGTTCGGCCTCACCGAGGCCGAGCTCGCCGCGCGCGGGGTCATCCGCCATACGGCCACGACGCCGATCGGCTTCCCCTGCCGCATCACCCTGCGCGACGCAGAGGTCGGCCAGACCCTGCTGCTGCTGAACTACGAACACCAGGGCGCCGATACGCCCTATCGCTCGCGTCACGCGATCTTCGTCAGCGAGGCGGCGACCGAGACCGCCGCCCTGGTCGACGAGATTCCCCAATGCCTGGCCGTGCGTCCGGCGATCGCGCTGCGCGCCTACGACGCCGACGGCATGATGACCGCCGCTGAGATCGCCGCCGGAGCCGACCTCGCCCCGATCATCGAGCGGATGCTGGCCGCGCCGGGCGCGGCCTATCTGCATGCCCACAATGCAGGCAGGGGCTGTTTCGCCGCCCGCATCGACCGCAACTGAGGCTTGCGCAGACTCCCCGGAATGCTGAAGGTTCGCGCCGGTTCATTTCGGGGAGCAGCGTTGGTGTTCAAGTTTGGTCTTTCGCTGGCGGTTCTGCTCGCCAGCGCCTCGCCGGTCCTGGCTCAGGCCCCCAAGGTGAAGCCGGAGACCCGGATTCTGCACGAGAACCTGATCGTGCTGGACACCCACTTCGACACCCCCGCGAACGAGGCGAATCCCAGCTTCGACATCCGCGCCCGCAACAAGGTCGAGGACGGCAGCCAGGTCGACTATCCGCGCATGGTCGACGGCGGCGTCGACGGCGGCTTCTTCGTGGTGTTCACCCCGCAAGGCGCCAACACCAAGGAGGGCAATATCGCCGCGCGCGACCACGCCCTGCTGCGGACCATGGTCATCCACGAGATGGTCGCCAAGAACCACGATATCTTCGCCCTGGCCACCAAGGCCGACGAGGCGGCGACCATCAGCCAGAGCGGCAAGCGGTTCGTCTACATCAGCATGGAGAACGGCTCGCCGGTCGCCGGCGACCTGACGCTGATGAAGACCTTCTACGACATGGGCGTGCGGATGATGTCGCCCGTCCATTTCGCCAACAACGACCTGGCCGACAGCGCCACCGATCCGAAGGGGCCGATCCAAGGCGGCCTGTCGCCGCTCGGCAAGCAGTTCGTCGCCGAGGCCAACCGCCTGGGGATCCTGCTCGACGCCAGCCACGCCTCCGACCTGGTGCTCGACCAGATGCTCGACCTGTCGAAGGCGCCGATCATCCTGTCGCACTCCGGCGCCAAGGCGATCTACAACCACCCGCGCAACGTTCCCGACGACCTGCTGCGCAAGCTGGCGGCCAAGGGCGGCGTCATCCAGATCAACGCCTTCTCCGGCTACATGAAGGACATGCCGGAAATTCCGGAGCGCAAGGCGGCGCTGGCCGAACTCTACAAGACCTGGGGCTCGCCGCGCGACATCCCGGCCGACAAGCGCGAGGCCTATCGCGCCGCCCGCAACGCTATCGAGGCCAAGTACCCGATCGCGCGGGCCAACATGGACGACCTGATGAAGCACATCCAGCACGCGGCCCAGGTCGCCGGTAAGGCCCATGTCGGCGTCTCCGGCGACTTCGACGGCGGCGGCGGCATCGAGGGCTTCGACGACATCACCTACTTCCCGGCCCTGACCGAACGGCTGGTCGCGGCCGGCTGGACCAAGGACGACCTGGCCGGCTTCTGGGGCGGCAACGCCCTGCGGGTGCTCCGGCAGGCCGACGAGCTGAAGGCGAAATAGCCGCCGCTACTCGCGGTCCAGCTCGTCCAGCAGCCGGCGCAGGCGCGTCTTCTCCTCGTCCGACAGCGCCCGACGGCGGGCGAAGTGCGCGACCATCGGGGCCAGCTCGCCGCCGAACAACCGGTCGAGCAGGCCTTGGCTCTCGGCGGTCACGTACTCGTCGCGGGCGACCAGCGGCGCGTAGAGGGTGCGGCCGTCCGCGCGCCGCGAGGCGATCGCCCCCTTTTTTAACAGCCGGTTGACCAGGGTCTTGACCGTCGCCTCCCCCCAACCCTGGGCGGGCGCCACCGCCCGGACCAGTTCGTCCGGGCTCAGCGGCTCGCCGGCCCACAGCGCCTCCATGACGTGGCGCTCGGCCTCCGTGATGGCGATCACGCCGCCAGCCGGCGCAGGCGCGCGTCCAGGTCCTGGTGGCAGATCACCGCCAGGGTCGCGGCCGCCAGCCCGAGGGTGATCTGCGCCATGATCTCGGCGAAGCCCGGCGCCATGATCGCCAGCGACGGCGTCGGACGCACATTGGCCAGGCCGATGAAGCTCGCCAGCAGGGTGTAGGAAGCCCCGGACAGGCCGAGCAGCAGCGCCCCGACCCACATGCCCTTGAGATAACGCAGGCCGGCGACCGAGCGGCTCGGCTGGGCCGACAGCGACCGCCCCAAGCCCAGGGCCCAGAGCACGACCGCAGCCGCCGCCATGACCGTCAGGACCAGCATGACGCCCTGGTTCAGGCGCGAGGCGTCGAGAAACACCTGCGCGAAGTTCAGCTGTTCGAACTCCGGCACGATGACCGGGCTCATGGGGTCCGGTTGCGGGATGGCCGTCGACTGCATCGCTTCCTCCAAATTACGTTTGTAGTTCGCATTTGGATTACATGCGTAAATCAGCCCATCAAGGGCGCCCGGCCAGGCGCTGCTGACAACACTGCTGACAGGTTTGTGCGAGCCGTGCGCTAGAACCTGCCGGTGATATCGCCGCAGCGGGTTTGTTCGCCGAATGTTCCCGTGTTATCGGTGAGTCTCGGAACTACATTGGACGGGAGCCGCCGAGGACATCGGCGGCTGCAAGCGTTTTCCGGATAAGCATGGCCGAACAGCTTAATTTCATCCGCGTTCGCGGCGCCCGCGAGCACAATCTGAAAGACGTCAGCGTCGACATTCCGCGCGGCGAACTCGTCGTGCTGACCGGCCTGTCCGGCTCGGGCAAGAGCTCGCTGGCGTTCGATACGATCTACGCCGAGGGCCAGCGCCGCTATGTCGAGAGCCTCTCGGCCTATGCGCGCCAGTTCCTCGAGCTGATGAGCAAGCCGGACGTGGACCTCATTGAGGGCCTGTCGCCGGCCATCTCGATCGAGCAGAAGACCACCAGCCGCAACCCGCGCTCGACGGTCGGCACGGTGACCGAGATCCACGACTACATGCGCCTGCTGTGGGCGCGGGTGGGCGTGCCTTATTCGCCGGCCACGGGCCTTCCCATCGAAAGCCAGACCGTCAGCCAGATGGTCGACAAGCTGACCGCCCTGCCCGAGGGCGAGCGGATCTACCTGCTGGCCCCGGTGGTGCGCGGCCGCAAGGGCGAGTACCGCAAGGAAATCGCCGAGTGGCAGAAGGCCGGCTTCCAGCGGCTGAAGATCGACGGCGAGTTCTATCCCATCGAGGACGCCCCGGCGCTCGACAAGAAGTTCAAGCACGACATCGATGTGGTCGTGGACCGGCTGGTCACCAAGGCGGGCCTCGAAAGCCGCTACGCCGACAGCCTGGAGACGGCGCTGCGGCTGGCCGAGGGCATCGCCACCGCCGAATGGGCCGACAAGGCCGAGGGCGAGGCTGAACCCAAGCGGCTGATCTTCTCAGAGAAGTTCGCCTGCCCGGTCTCCGGCTTCACGATCAGCGAGATCGAACCGCGGCTGTTCTCGTTCAACAATCCCTACGGCGCCTGCCCGGTCTGCGACGGCCTGGGGGCCAAGCTCGCCTTCGACGCCGACATGGTCGTCCCCGACAAGGACAAGACCCTGCACAAGGGCGCCATCGCCCCTTGGGCCAAGGGGCCTTCGCCGCTCTACACCCAGACTCTGCAGGCGCTGGCCGGGCACTACGGCTTCTCGATGGACATGCCGTGGTGGAAGCTGCCGGAGGGCGCCAAGACCGTCGTGCTGTACGGATCGGGCAGCGAGAAGATCAAGTTCGTCTATGACGACAACGCCCGGAAATACGAGGTCAACAAGACCTTCGAGGGCGTGCTGCCGAACCTGGAGCGCCGCTGGCGCGAGACGGATTCGTCCTGGGTGCGCGAGGAGCTGGGCCGCTACCAGTCCGAGACGCCCTGCGAGGCCTGCGAAGGCTACCGCCTGAAGCCCGAAGCCCTGGCTGTGAAGATCGACGGCAAGCACATCGGCGAGGTCAGCCGGCTCTCGATCAAGCACGCCGGCGAGTGGTTCACCGACCTCGACAACCATCTGACCGACAAGCAGATGGAGATCGCGCGGCGGATTCTGAAGGAAATCAACGACCGCCTGCGGTTCCTGGTCAATGTCGGGCTCGACTATCTGAACATGAGCCGCGCCTCGGGCACCCTGTCGGGCGGCGAGAGCCAGCGCATCCGGCTGGCCAGCCAGATCGGCTCGGGCCTGACCGGCGTGCTCTACGTGCTGGACGAGCCGTCGATCGGCCTGCACCAGCGCGACAACACCCGGCTGCTGGAAAGCCTCAAGGGCCTGCGCGACCTCGGCAATTCGGTGCTGGTCGTCGAGCATGACGAGGAGGCGATCATGACCGCCGACTACGTCATCGACATGGGCCCGGCCGCCGGCGTCCACGGCGGCGAGGTGGTGGCCGAGGGCACGCCCCAGCAGGTCATGGACAATCCCAAGAGCATCACCGGCCAGTACCTGTCGGGCGTGCGCGAGATCGAGATCCCCGAGGACCGTCGGCCGATCTCCAAGAAGAAGGTGCTGCGCGTCGTCGGGGCCACCGGCAACAACCTGAAGGACGTGACGGCCGAGATTCCGGTCGGCACCTTCACCTGCATCACCGGCGTCTCCGGCGGCGGCAAGTCGACCTTCACGATCGAGACGCTCTACAAGGCGGCCGCCCGGCGGCTGCACAACGCCTCGGACGCCCCGGCCCCGCACGCCAAGATCGAGGGGCTGGAGAACTTCGACAAGGTCATCGACATCGACCAGTCGCCGATCGGGCGCACGCCGCGCTCGAACCCGGCGACCTATACCGGCGCTTTCCAGCCGATCCGCGACTGGTTCGCCGGCCTGCCCGAGGCCAAGGCCCGCGGCTACGGCCCCGGCCGGTTCAGCTTCAACGTCAAGGGCGGCCGTTGCGAGGCCTGCCAGGGCGACGGGCTGATCAAGATCGAGATGCACTTCCTGCCCGACGTCTACGTCACCTGCGACGTCTGCCACGGCAAGCGCTACAACCGCGAAACGCTCGAGGTGCTGTTCAAGGGCAAGTCGATCTCCGACGTGCTGCACATGACCGTCGAGGAGGCCGCCGACTTCTTCAAGGCCGTGCCGCCGGTGCGCGACAAGATGGAGACGCTGAAGCGCGTCGGGCTGGGCTACGTCCAGGTCGGGCAGTCGGCGACCACGTTGTCGGGCGGGGAAGCCCAGCGGGTGAAGCTCTCCAAGGAACTGTCGCGGCGGGCGACCGGCAAGACGCTGTACATCCTCGACGAGCCGACGACCGGCCTGCACTTCGAGGACGTCAAGAAGCTGCTCGAGGTGCTGCACGAGCTGGCCGACCAGGGCAACACCATGGTGGTCATCGAGCACAACCTCGACGTCGTGAAGACCGCCGACTGGATCGTCGACTTCGGCCCCGAGGGTGGCGACGGAGGCGGCGAGATCGTCGCCCAAGGCTCGCCGGAACAGGTCGCCGCCAGCCCCAAGAGCTGGACCGGCCGCTACCTGGCCGAGATCCTCGAAAAGCACGACAAGCGCCGCAACGAGCGGCGGGCGAAGCTGCGGGCTTAGGGCTCCCCACGAGTATCATCCCGGTTTGCGCAGCAAGACCGGGATCCATTCGCGCCAGAGCGGGGCGCGAGGTCGCGCCTCCACCTTGGCCATCAGATGTTCATGGATCCCGGTCTTCGGCTGCGCCGAAACCGGGGTGACACGCGTCAGCGGCCGCCGAACAGCGGCAGGGTGTCGGGGGCCAGGGCGCCCTCGATCTCCAGCATCCGCAGCTTGGTGTCGGCGCCGCCCGGGGCCGAGAAGCCGCCCTTGCGGCCGCCGGCCGCCAGAATGCGATGACATGGCACCACGATCGGCCAGGGGTTGGCGCCCAGCGCCTGGCCTACCGCCCGCGACAGACTGACGTCGCCGAGCCGGCGGGCGATGTCGCCATAGGTCAGGGTCTGTCCGGGCGGGATGGCGCGGGCGATGGCGTAGACCTGGGCCGCCAGCGGCGCGACCTGGCCGTCGTCGAGGGTTACTTCCAGCAGATCGCGCTTTTCGCCGCGCAGCAGCGCCTGCATGCCGGCGATCGCCTCGGCGACGGCTGCGGGCGGCGTCCCCTCCGCCGCCCCTGGATGGCGGCGCGTCATCCGCGCACGCGGATCGCCGCCTTCGCTGAGCGGCAGCATGACGCCGGTCAGCCCGCGGCCGTTCCAGGCGACCCCGCAGAGGCCGATGGCGGTGTCGAACAGGGCGAAACCCTCGGTCATGAGGCTATCCTAACACCGCCGGACGACGTGCGCTGGCGGCTTTCGGACCCGCACCCGCCGGCCGCTGACGCCACGGAATGGCGCTTGCATTCAAACGCGCGTTCGAAATAGCCTCGCTCCATACTTAAGAACATTAGGGAGCGATCCAATGAAACTTTACGGCGCGCCGATGCCGGCGCCGAACCCCCGCCGCGTGCGCATCTTCCTGGCCGAAAAAGGCGTCGACCTGCCCGAGACGCCGGTCGACATGCGCAAGCGCGAGCACAAGTCGGCCGAATTCCGGGCCAAGAACTCGATGGGCCAGTTGCCGGCGCTCGAACTGGACGACGGCACCTGCATCTCCGAGACCGTCGCCATTTGCCGCTACTTCGAGGAGACCCACCCCGGGCCGCCGATGTTCGGCCGCACCGCCGTCGAGAAGGCGCTGGTCGACCAATGGATCCGCCGCGTCGAGTTCGCGGTGATGATGCCGGTGGGCAATTTCTGGCGCCACGCGCACCCATTCACCGCGGCGCTGCTGACCCAGTTCAAGGACTTCGGCGAGTCCAACAAAGAGACCTATCGCGGGGCGCAGAAGTACGTCGACCGCGAGCTCGAGGGCCGCGAGTTCCTGGTCGGCGACAGCTACACCATGGCCGACATCTGCCTGCTCTCGACCGTCGACTTCGCCGAGTGGATCGGCCTGCCGGTCGAGGACGAGTTCGCCAACCTGAAGGCCTGGCGCGAGCGCGTGAAGGCCCGGCCGAGCGCCGACGCCTAGGCGCCGGCCGCCTTGGTGAGCCCCCGATACGCCACCGCGGCGGGGGCGATCACCACGGCGTAATAGATCGCCGTCAACCAGCCCGAGACCAGCAGGTAGAGCACCGTGGTCAGGGTGAAGTAGGACTGCACGGAGGTGCTGTCGGGACTGAACATCCGGCCGGCCGCCTGGATGTCGCCGCCCTTGGCGATCGCCACCGCCGCCGCAAAGATCACCAGCACCAGAAGCGACATCGCGATGATGCCGCAGATCGCCAGGACGTAGGCCCCGGTCAGCTTCCAGAACTGCCCCTTGGTCAGCCGCCAGGAATCGAAGATCGCCAGCCGATGCTCGGCGAAGGTGATCGCCGGCGCCAGCGACAGCCGCACGGCGGTGTAGAACAGGACGCCGAGGATGAAGAACTCGATGACGACGCCCATCAACGCGCCCGCGCCCTGCCCGGCCACCATCATCACCACGGCGGCGATCAGGCCCGCGACAAGCACCGCGCCGATCGCGGCGCCGAGCACCAGCAGGAAATAGACCCCGGTCAGGAGAACGAGCCGGACCTCGTCCATGCCGAGTTTCAGATAGGCCAAGCCGCGATCCTCGGGGCGCAAGGTCACGCGATAGACCGCCGCGGCCATCAGACACTGGAACAGCAGCCCCATGATCATCATCGGGAACAGCACCGCGAGCATCTCGCCCAGTGCGGCGGGATCGGGCGTGTCGGCGGGCCCGGCCTCAAGCAGGGCGCTGGCCTCGCGCCCGACGGTGGTCAGGTAGATGGCGCTGCAGACGCTGACCAGGAAGCACAGCATCGCCCAGACGAGGACCGTCCTCGGGCGTTCGCGCGTCAGTCGGAAACCCTCGAAAGCGGCGTCAGTCGCCGAAAACGCGCTCATCTCAATCCTCTGGCCAAGCCGTCGCTAATAACGAGTCGGCCGCTGTTTGGCTGCGGATTCTGGTGGGCGGGTTCAACCTTCGCAAGGCCCCGCTCGCGAAGTGTTACGATCGTTGCTAGTTAGTCACGCATGTCGATCCAACCAGTTCATATCGTCGGCGGGGGCCTGGCCGGTTCCGAAGCCGCTTGGCAAGTCGCTGAAGCCGGAGTTCCGGTCGTCCTGCATGAGATGCGTCCGGTCCGGAAGACCGACGCGCACCAGACCGACGGCCTGGCCGAGCTGGTCTGCTCCAACTCGTTCCGCGCCGACGACTGGACCGGAAACGCCGTCGGGCTGCTGCACGCCGAGATGCGCAAGCTCGGCTCGATCATCATGAGCTGCGGCGACGCCAACCAGGTGCCGGCCGGCGGCGCCCTGGCCGTCGACCGCGAGGGTTTCTCGCAGGCGGTCACCGCACGGCTGGAAGCCCATCCGCTGGTCACCATCGAACGCGAAGAGATCGCCGGCCTGCCGCCGGCCGAGTGGGACAACGTCATCGTCTCCACCGGGCCGCTGACCTCGCCGGCCCTGTCCGAGGCGATCCTGCAGCTGACCGGCGAAGGCGAGCTGGCGTTCTTCGACGCCATCGCCCCGATCGTGAATTTCGACTCGATCGACATGGACGTCTGCTGGCGCCAGTCGCGCTACGACAAGGCCGGCCCAGCCGGCGACACCGCCGCCTACATCAACTGTCCGATGGACAAGGCGCAGTACGAGGCCTTCATCGACGCCCTGCTGGCCGGCCCGAAGTCCGAGTTCAAGGACTGGGAGAACGTCCCCTATTTCGACGGCTGCCTGCCGATCGAGGTGATGGCCGAACGCGGCCGCGAGACGCTGCGCCACGGCCCGATGAAGCCGGTCGGCCTGACCAACGCCCACAATCCCGAGGTGAAGGCTTACGCCATCGTCCAGCTGCGCCAGGACAACGCCCTGGGCACCCTTTGGAACATGGTCGGCTTCCAGACCAAGCTGAAGCACGGCGCCCAGACCGAGATCTTCCGCACCATTCCGGGGCTGGAAAAGGCGGTGTTCGCGCGGCTCGGCGGCCTGCATCGCAACACCTTCCTGAACAGCCCCAAGCTGCTGGACGCCCAACTGCGGATGAAGACCCAGCCGCGGCTGCGCTTCGCCGGCCAGGTGACCGGGGTCGAGGGCTATGTCGAGAGCGCCGCCGTCGGCCTGCTGGCCGGCCGCTTCGCCGCCGCCGAGCGCCTGGGCCGCGCCATCGCGCCGCCGCCGGCCACCACGGCGCTGGGGGCCCTGATCGGCCACATCACCGGCGGCCACATCGACGCCGGCAAGGGCTCGTTCCAGCCGATGAACATCAATTACGGCCTGCTGCCGCCGCTGGACGCCGCCGGCCCGAAGCGGCGCGAAGACGGCAGCCGCATCGGCGCCAAGGAGCGCGGCCGCAACAAGAAGCTGGCGATGGGCGAACGCGCCCTGGCCGACCTCGACGCCTGGGTCGCCGGCGCGCCGGCGCTGGCGGCCGAGTAGCTAGAGCCGCCCGCGGGCGCTGGCCCAGAACAGCCGCAGGCGGGCCTCCAGATCGGAGGCTCGCCGCCCCTGCGCCCGGACCCGCGCCAAGGTCGCATGGGCGACGGCCGGGAACGCAGCCACCGACATCCCCTGCCCCGCCGCCAGCGCCTCGGCCAGCGCCGCGTGGGCGGCCTGCCCCTCCATTCCAGCGGTGCCCATCAGCATGCCGATCGCCCAGGCCTCGCCCGCGCGCTCGGCACGGGCTAGGTCGGCTTTCGGATCCAGGATCAGCGCCACGGCGCGGGCGGCCCCGCCGGCCGAGCCCCGCGCCCATTCGA
Source organism: Phenylobacterium sp. (assembly GCA_017991675.1). Taxonomy (GTDB): domain Bacteria; phylum Pseudomonadota; class Alphaproteobacteria; order Caulobacterales; family Caulobacteraceae; genus Phenylobacterium. The sequence continues at coordinate 135,135 of JAGOQB010000002.1, forward strand.
GCGCGTCGGCGAGGTTCATCGGCGCGGGATCCAGTTCGCGGTAGCGGGCGTCGATCATCGCCTCCAGCGGATCGCGCGGCAGGCCATGACGGCCGATGGCGGCGGCCAGCGCCTGGGCGGTCGGATGGTGGCGCACGGTCCGCCCCTCGAACACCTCGTCCAGCACCTCGCGCCACCAAGTCAGCCGGATCTCGCCCATCAGGGCGTTGGAGGCGACCTTGGGCGCGCGGGCCAGCTCATAGTCGAAGGCGTAAATCGCCATGACGTCGGCGCGGGCGGCGGGGTCGGCGATCAAGCGGCTGGACAGCCAGCGCTCCGGGTCGAGGCGACGGGCCTGGTCGTCAAGATCGGCGGCGGGTTGGGTTTCGGACATCACACACAAGCAAAAGGCCCGCCGAGCGGGGCGGGCCTTCCGATCCTAGACGTGTTCGGGGGCCCGGAGGTCGAAAACCGGTCAAGATCGGTCTTCGACCTCGGGATTCCCAAAAGGCGCATTTTCTGCGCCGAACCGGCGGCCACTTCGGCGGAAAATGCTACCCGAAGATGGTCTGGTTCATGGTCATGGTGACCAGCATCGGCAACGACAACAGCGTGTTGGTGCGCGAGAACAGCATGGCCGCCTTGCCGGCCTTGGCCTTGGCGTCGGCGTCGCCGTCGACGAGGCCAAGGGCGATCTTCTGGTTCGGCCAGATGAAGACCCAGACGTTGAAGAACATGATCGTGGCCAGCCACATGCCGACGCCGATGAAGGTGTGCTGCGGCACGGAGAAGCCGTCCAGCGCGCCGAGGGTGAAGGCCTGGACCAGGTAGCCGCGGTTCCAGGCGAGGATGACGCCCATGATCCAGGTCGCGAGCGCCGCGTAGCGGAACCAGAACAGCGCCTCGGGCGCGATGTACTTGGAGACGGCGGGCTTCAGCTCCGCCGGAATGTCCGGCATTTTTCGGATCTGGACGAAGTTGAAGTAGTACAGCAGACCGATCCAGAGGATCCCGAAGAAGGTGTGCAGCCAGCGGAACACCGCCTGCCAGAATGTCTGGTCAGCCGAACCGTAGTGGCTCATGTAACCCACGACCATGATCACGGCGAGCAGGAAGCTCACGATCATGGTGTTGCGGAAATTGGACAGCAGTCCCTGCATTGTCGATGCCCCTCATGTTTCCAGCCCTAAGGACCGGGTATAGGGCGCTTCGCGGCAGCCGAAAAGCCAAGCTTAGCCGGCGAACCTAGACCGCGATCAGGGCGGCCGCGAGCTTGCGGCCTTCGGCGGTCAGGATGTTGTAGAGCCGGCAGGCGGCCGGAGTGTCCATGAATTCGAGGCCGATGCCGGCCCGCTGCAGGGCCTCGCGCACCGGCCGCGGCGGCAGGGCGTTGTGCACCCCCGCCCCCAGCAGCACAAACTCCACCTCGCCGCGGCCGGCGGCGATGATCTCGGCGAAGTGGTCGGGCGACAGCTCGCCCATCGTGCGGACCGGCCAGGCTCTGGCCTCGTCGCGCACGATCAGCAGGGAGCCCTCGTGGCGGCCGGTGGAGAGGCGGAAACCGCCGTCTCCGTAGGCGTCGATCTGGGGGGCGTCCCGGGCCATGGCGCGCCTAGCGGGCGGCCATGGGCTTGAGCGGCTCGGCCGGCTCGTCGCCGCGCTTCACGCCCCAGAGCAGGATGATCGGCAGGGCCACGTAGATCGACGAGTAGGTGCCGACGACGACGCCGAACACCATGGTCACGACCAGCGGCAGCAGCACCGGGCCGCCGAAGAACACCGCCCCAGACAGGGCCAGGATCGCCGTGGTGCCGGTGATCAGGGTCCGCGACAGACGCTCGTTCTCGGACTTGTTGATGATGTCGGCCAGCGGCGCGGTCTTGTACTTGCGCAGGTTCTCGCGGAGACGGTCGAAGGTGATGACCTTCTCGTTCATCGAGTAACCGATGACGGTCAGCAGCGCCGCGATCGAGGTCATCGAGAACTCGAGATGAGTCAGCGACAGCATGCCCAGCGTCAGCAGCACGTCGTGGAACACGCCCACCACGGCGCCGAGGCCGAACTGCAGCTGGAAGCGGAACCAGATGTAGAGCAGCATCAGCAGCACCGCGACGCCCAGGGCCATGAAGCCGCCGGTCATCAGTTCGCCCGAGACCTTCGGCCCCACGACTTCGACCTTCTTGAAGGTGATGCCCGGGAAGGTCTTGGTCAGCTCGGTCTTGATGGCCTCAGCGCCGTCGACGGGATTGACGCCCTCGGCGGTGCGGAAGCGCAGCATAGCGCTGTTGGGCGAGCCCATCTGCTGGACCTGGGCGTCTTCGCCGCCGACCCGCATCATGGTCTGGCGCAGCTTGCCGATGTCGGCCGGGCCCGGGGTCTGCACCTCGATCATCGACCCACCGATGAAGTCGATGCCCAGGTTCAGGCCCTTGGTGAAGAACGACACGCCCGAGAGCGCGATGAGGATCGCCGAAAAGATCGCCGCATAGGGCGCAAGACGCACGAAGTTGAAGTGGAACTCGCGCGGCAGGAGACGGATCAGAGGCCACATGTTCTCGAATCCTAGACGATCGGCAGCGCCTTCGGCCGGGTGGCGCGGAACCACAGACCGATAAGCACTTGGGTGATGACGACGGCGGTGAACACCGAGGTGATGACCCCGATGAGCAGCGTCCAGGCGAAGCCGCGGATCGGGCCGGAGCCGAACTGGAACATGATCAGCGCGGAGATGGCGCTGGTGATGTTGGCGTCCATGATCGAGACCAGGGCCAGCGAATAGCCGTGCTCCAGGGCTGCGATCGGCGACCTGCCGGCATGGGCCTCGTCCCGTATCCGTTCATAGATCAGCACGTTGGCGTCGACCGCCACGGCCAGGGTCAGGATCAGGCCGGCGATGCCGGGGAAGGTCAGCGTCGCCTGAGTGAACGACATGATCCCCAGGATCAGCAGCACGTTGACGATCAGGGCGATCGCCGAGAACACGCCGAACAGGCCATAGGCCAGGATGATGAAGACGATGATCGCCACGCCGCCGATGGCCAGCGAGATGATCCCCGCCTTCACGGCGTCGGCCCCGAGCTCGGCGCCGACGGTCGATTGCTGCTCGACCTTCAGCGGCGCCGGCAGGGCGCCGGCGCGCAGCAGAATCGCCAGGTCGTTGGCGCTCTGCGGGGTGAAGCTGCCGCTGATCTGGCCGTTGCCGCCGGTGATCGCGCTCTGGATCACCGGAGCGGAGATCACCTTGCCGTCGAGGACGATGGCGAAGCGCTTGCCGAGGTTCTGAGAGGTCGCATCGGCGAAGCGGCGCGCGCCCTGGCCGTTGAAGCGGAACGACACGACGGCCTCGCCGCTCTGCTGGTCGAACTGCTGCTGGGCGTCGGTCAGCATCTCGCCGGTGACCAGCGCGCGCTTCTTCAGGACGTACGACTGCGAGAAGCCGTCGTCGGCCGGATAGACCTGGGAGCCCGGAGGCACCCGGCCGGCGGCCATGTCTTCCGGCGTGACGCTGTCGTCGACCATCTGGAAGGTCAGCTTGGCGGTCTGGCCGATGACGTCGCGCAGGCGCTGCGGATCGCTTTCGCCCGGCGCCTGGACCACGATCCGGTTGACGCCCTGGCGGACGATGGTCGGTTCCTTGGTGCCCAGTTCGTCGATCCGGCGGCGCAGGATCTCGATCGACTGGTCGACCGCGCGGCCCGCCTCGGCGTTCATCGCGTCCTGCGACAGCGACAGGACGATGCGCCCGCCGCCGGCCGAGGAGACCGAGATGCCGCTGCCGCCCGGCGTCGCGGCGCTGGCCGCGGCCACCGTGCTGCGCAGCTTGTTGACCGCGGTGTTCGCCTGGGCCGGATCGTTGATCAGGACGCTGACCTGATCATTGACCAGGCGCAGCTCGGCGAACTGGATATTGGCCTCGCGCAGCTGGGTGCGCACGTCTTCCAGCAGGTTGGTGAGACGCTCCTGCTTGAGCGCGGCGGTGTCCACTTCCAGCAGGAGGTGCGAGCCCCCCTGCAGGTCCAGGCCGAGATTGAGGGTCTGCTTGGGCATGAAGCCCGGCAGGCTGTCGCGCACATCGGCGGGCAGCAGGTTCGGCAGGGTGAACACCACGCCGAAGATCGCCGCGAAAACCACGGCGATCACCTTCCAGCGCGAGAGATTGATCATGTGTACGTCGAGCCCTTAGGCCTTGGAGTCGTTGGCGGGGGCCGGTTCGCCGCGCACGCGGACCTCGGCGATCATGCCCTTCACGACCTTGATCGTGACGCCTTGGGCGATTTCGAGGCCGATTTCCTTGTCCTCGACCCGCACCACCTTGCCGATCACGCCCGAGTTCAGCACGACGGTGTCGTTGCGCTTCAGGTTGGTGACCATCTGCTGGTGCTGTTTCATCCGGCGCTGCTGCGGCCGGATCATCAGAAAGTAGAAGAGAACGACCAGGCCAACCAGCGGCAGGAACTGGATCAGCATATCCTGCGGGCCGCCCGTGGGGGCGCCGGCGGCGGTCTGGGCGAAGGCGGGCGTGGCGAACATGGCGCTCCGAAGCTCAATAATCGGGCGCGTTGCGGCCCGGTTTTTCAGGTCGGCGGAAGCTATGCGCTGCGTCTTCGTTTTGCAATGGAAGCGCCGTGCGGCTAAGCACCTTCGCCATGGAAGACGCGTTGAAGCCTGTTCTCGTCCGCATCGCCGAAGCCCTTGAGCGACTGGCTCCGCCCGCCAAGGTAGCGCCCTCGTTCGACGGTTCGCGCCTGTTCCGCCACGATCCTGTGACCGGGGCCTTCCATCCCGCGCCGGACTATCCGCTGCCGCTCGATTCCCTGCTGGGTATCGAACGGCAGAAGGACCGGTTCCTCGAGAACCTGCAGCGCTTCGCCAAGGGCCTGCCGAGCAACCATGTGCTGTTGTGGGGCGTGCGCGGGACCGGCAAGAGCTCGATCTCCAAGGCCGCTTTCATGCAGGTGTCGCAGGACGCCCCTGACCTGAAGCTGGTCGACGTCGACCGCGACCAGGTCACCGAGCTGCCGTCGCTGTTCGACGAGCTGCGCGGCCGGTCTGAACGCTTCGTGGTGCTGTGCGACGATCTCTCGTTCGAGGAAGGCGCGGCCGCGGCCAAGGCCCTGAAGTCGGCGCTGGAAGGCGGCGTCTCCGGCCCGCCGAGCAATGTGCTGTTCGTGGCCACCTCGAACCGCCGCCACCTGATGCCGCGGACGAACACCGAGGACCGCGGCCTGGTCGCCTCGGCCGAGGACGCCGAGGAAGAGATCAGCGTCTCCGACCGCTTCGGCCTGTGGATCGGCTTCCCGCCGATGGACCAAGCGACCTATCTGGCCGCGATCAACGCCTATGCCGAGCGCTACGGGCTGACCGATCCGGAGCTCGACCGCCGGGCCCTGCAATGGGCGCAGCTGCGCGGCTCGCGCTCCGGCCGCGTGGCCTATCAGTTCATCCGCGACCTGGCCGGCGAGCAGGGCAGGCACCTGCCGCTGTAGGCTTTGAGGATGCTCCCCCTCTGGGGGAGCTGTCAGCCGAAGGGCTGACTGAGGGGGACTTCCGAGTCGGCAGGCCCCCTCCGTCGCGCTGCGCGCGCCACCTCCCCCAGCGGGGGAGGATTTGATCTCGACCTACTTCGGCAGCACCAGCTTGGGATCGATCGGGCGCGCGCGTTCCTGCGGCGTCGGGGCGTAGCGGACCTCGAAGTGCAGCTGCGGCTCGGAGACGCCGCCGGTCGAGCCGACCTGGCCGACCTGCTGCCCCTGCACGACCTTCTGCTGCATCTTCACATCGACGCGGGCCAGGTGGCCGTAGGCGGTGACCCAGCCGTCGGTGTGCTTGATCAGCACCAGATTGCCGAAGCCCGGCACCTGGTCCCCCGCATAGACGACGTCGCCGGCCGCGGCGGCGCGGACCGTCTCACCCTGCGGCGAGCGGATGTTGACGCCGTCGTTGCGCTGGCCGGTGCCCTTGGGCCCGTAGTCCGAAACGATGTCGCCGCGGACCGGCCACACGAAGCGGCCGCGCCCGAAGCTGGAGATCTGGGCGTCGGTCGGCGTGCCGCTGGTCGGGGCCGGCGAACTCGGCGTCGGAGCCGGAGTCGAAGGCTTCGGCGGCGGCGGCGCAGGGCGTACGGGCGCCGGCGTAGGCTTAGGCGCAGGCGTCACCGGCGGCTGATAGGGCGGCGGGGGCGTGACTGGCGGCGGGGTGTACGCCGGCGGCGGCGTGTAAGGCGGCGGGGTCGGGGTCGGAGCCGGCGCCGGGCGCGGCGCGGCGACCTCCTCGCGGATCGGGCCGCGGTCGCGATAGCCCGACGGCAGGATCACCTGGCGGCCGGCCTTGATGGCCGCGCCGACCCGCAGGCCGTTGGCCTCGGCCAGCGCCTTCTGGGTGACGCCGAAGCGGCGGGCGATCAGGGCCATGGTGTCGCCCTGCCCGGCCACATAGGCCTTGGCCTTGGTCGCCGGGCCCTTGAGCACCTGACCCGGCTGCAGCGCATAGGGCGCCTTCAGCTTGTTGTCGTCGGCCAGGTCCTTGCGGGTGGTGTCGAGGCTGCGGGCGATGGCGTCGAGGTTGTCGCCCTTCTTGACCGTATAGGTCTTCGGCTTGCCGGCGGTGTCCACCACCTTGCCGGTGACGCGCATGCGCACCGTGGTCGCCGGCGCCTCGACGACGGGCGGCGGCGGCGAGACCCGCGGCGGGGTGTAGGGCGGCGTATAGGGCGGGGTCGCGGCGGGCGGCGGCGGCTCATAGCCGCTGGACGCCACCGGGACCTGGGTGCGGACGACGGTCGGGCCCCTGTCCTTGTAGCCGTCCGGCAGGATCAGGCGCTGGCCGGGCGACAGCGGCGCGTCGATGTCGCGCTCGTTGGCCTCGGCGATCGCCGCGGCGGTGACGCTGAAGCGGCGGGAGATCGCGAACAGAGTGTCGCCGGATTCGATCACATAGGCCTTGCTGTTGGCCGTGCGCGGACCTTTCAGCACCTGGCCGGGACGCAGGGCGTAAGGCGCCTTGAGATCGTTGTCCTCGGCCAGCTGCTTGCGATCGGTGCCGAGCGTGCGGGCGATGGCGTCGAGGTTGTCGCCCTTCTTGACCGTGTAGTCCTTGGCCGGGCCGGCGGTGTCGACCACCCGGCCGGCGACCGTCGTGCGGGTCACGGTCTGCATGACCGGCGGCGCCGGCGGCAGGGCCTGGGTCGTGGGCGGCGGCGAGGCCGGCGCCGGCTGGATGCTGGGCAGCGGCGTGGACGAGACCGGCGGCGTGGGCCGCGCCTCGGGCGCCGGCTCGGACGGACGCACGACCGGCGGCGGCGCAGGCGTCGGCTGACTCGGCGCCGGATTGGGCCTGGTCGGGAAATTCGGGCGCACGGGCTCGACCGTGGTGCAGGCGGTCAGCGCCGTGCCGGCCAGAAGGAACAAAACCGTACGCGAGAGGGAAAGCGTCATCGCCGCTCCGGAGAACATTGGATCGGAATCAGTCGAGGCGTCAGAGTTAATGATGGGTTACGGCCGACGCCCAGACCACCCAATTAGTCGTACCTCACGGCTCCTTGGCGACGCCGTCGAGCAGAGGAACGAAGCGGACGTCAGTCATGTGTTCGGCCCGGAAGCCGCCCGCCCCGTCGCCGAGATAGCGGATCAGCTTCTGCACCGGCCCTTTGCCCACTGGCGCGACCAGGATGCCGGAGGGCTTCAGTTGCGAAAGCAGGGCCTTGGGCTCATCCGGCGCCGCCGCTGTGACCAAAATGCGGTCAAAAGGCGCCTGCTCGGGCCAGCCCCGCCCGCCATCGCCAAAGCGGGTGATGATGTTGGTCAGGCCCAGCTGCTTGAAGCGGGCCTCGGCCTCGCCCAGCAGGGTGCGGTAGCGCTCGACCGTGTACACCAGCCGCGAGATCTTCGAGAGGATGGTGGTCTGGTAGCCCGAGCCGGTGCCGATCTCCAGCACGCGCGAACGCGGCTCGACCTGCAGCGCCTGGCTCATCAGGCCGACGATGAACGGTTGGCTGATCGTCTGGCCGCAGGCGATCGGCAGGGCCGAATCCTCGAAGGCCCTTTCCTTGAAAAGGTCCGGCGTGAACAGCTCGCGCGGGGTCGATTCGAGCGCCGCCAGCACGGCCGGGTCGCTGACGCCCTGGGCGCGCAGCGACAGCACCAGTCGTGCGAGTTGGACGTCCCGCCCCTCTTCGCCGTTGTCGTCTTGCTTGCCCATATCCGCCTCAGGCCTTCGGCGGCGCGCCCCCGAGCACGCCCTTCAGACGAAAGACGGTTTCGGCGTGAGTCAGGTCGATATGCAAGGGGGTGACGGAAATCTTACCGTCGTAGATGGCGCGAAGGTCGGTGCCGTCGGCCGGCTGCGACATTTCGTGGCGGAAGCCCATCCAGTAGTAGTCGCGGTTGCGCAGGTCAGTGCGCTTCTCAGCGTGACGCACGGCCACGTCGCGGAAGGTCTGGCGGGTGACCTCGACCTCGGTGATCTCGTCCGGCGCCCGCGAGGGGAAGTTGACGTTCATCACCACATCCTTGGGCCAGCCGATTTCGACCAGCCGCTTGACGATGCCGGGGCCGAAACGCTCGGCCGGGGCGAACATGTCCTGCCCCTCGACCAGCGGCCAGCCGGTCTGCGACAGGGCGATCGACGGAATGCCCATGGCCATGCCCTCGATGGCGCCGGCGACGGTGCCCGACAGGGTGACGTCCTCAGCCAGGTTGGCGCCGCGGTTGACGCCCGACAGCACCAGGTCGGGCGTCAGGCCGCCCATCAGCTCGGTGACCGCCAGCATCACGCAGTCGGTCGGCGTACCGGTGGTGGCGAAGCGGCGGTCGTCCAGCTTCCGCACCCGGACGGGGTCGGACAGGGTCAGGGCGCGGCTGGCGCCTGACTGTTCGTACTCCGGCGCGCAGATCCAGACGTCGTCGGTCAGGACGCGGGCGATATTCTCCAGCGCGACGAGGCCTTCAGCGTGGATGCCGTCGTCGTTGGTCAGGAGGATTCTCATTCGCCACCGATATGCGTCAGGCCCGGAAGATAGCGGTGCAGCGCCTGCGGAACGGCGATGCGGCCCTTCTCGTCCTGATAGTTCTCCATAACCGCCACAAGCGTCCGGCCGACGGCCAGACCCGAGCCGTTCAGGCTATGGACGAAACGGGCGCCCTTCTCGCCGGCCTTCTTGGTCCGCGCGTCCATCCGCCGGGCCTGGAAGTCGCCGCAGTTCGAGCAGGAGCTGATTTCGCGATAGCGCCCCTCGGACGGGAGCCAGACCTCGAGATCGTAGGTCTTGCGGGCGCCGAAGCCCATGTCGCCGGTGCAGAGCAGCATGGTGCGGTACGGCAGCTCCAGCGCTTTCAGCACCGCCTCGGCGCAGCCGACCATCCGCTCGTGCTCCTCCTCGGACTTGTCCGGGGCGGTGATCGAGACCAGCTCGACCTTGTAGAACTGGTGCTGGCGGATCATGCCGCGGGTGTCGCGGCCGGAGGCCCCGGCCTCGGCGCGGAAGCTCGGCGTCAGGGCCGTGAAGCGGAGCGGCAGCTCCTCCTCGGCGACGATCTGCTCGCGCACCAGATTGGTCAGCGAGACCTCGGCCGTCGGGATCAGCCAGCGGACGTCGGTCTCCTCCAGCCGATCCAGGTCCAGCGTCTGGGCGGCCTGGGCGCCCGGGAAGGCCACGAACTGATCGTCGGCGAACTTGGGCAGCTGGCCGGTCCCGAACATCGCCTTGGTGCGCACCATCAGCGGCGGCGAGACCTCGGTGTAGCCGTGCTCCAGCGTCTGCATGTCGAGCATGAACTGGCCGATGGCGCGCTCCAGCCGGGCGAGCTGCCCGCGCAGCACCGTGAAGCGCGCGCCGCTCATGCGGGCGGCCGCCTCGAAGTCCATGAGGCCCAGGCCTTCGCCCAGATCGACGTGATCCTTCGGGGCGGCGATGTTGTTCGGCTCGCCCCAGCGACGGACCTCGACATTGTCGTGTTCGTCCGCCCCCTCGGGGACCTCCGGCATCGGCAAGTTCGGCAGCGATGCCAACAGGTTCTGCAGCTCGGTGGAGACTGCACGCTCGACCTCGGCCTGCTCGGCCAGCACGCCCTTGACCTGTTCGACCTCGGCCATCAGGCGCTGGGCCTCGGCTTCGTCCTTCTTGGCCTTGGCCTGGCCGATCAGCTTGGAGGCTTCGTTGCGGCGGCTCTGCGCCGTCTCCAGGGCCAGCTTGGCGGCGCGCAGCTTGGCGTCCAGTTCGATCGCCTGGGCGGCGGCGCCGGAACGGCCCTTCGCAGCCCACGCCTGCTCGTAAAGCTCCGGGGTTTCGCGAATGGCTCGGATATCGTGCATGGGGCCGCCACAGGTGGGAGTGAGCGGACTTCTCTAGAGCGCGTTGGTTAGCGGGCCAACCCCTCGCGCCCTTAGACGACCGCCACGTCCGTGCCAGCCTCGTCCTCTTCGCGCTTGCGGCGGATCTCGATCAGCCTCACGCACCAGATCGAGATCTCGTAGAGCAGGATGATCGGCACGGCGAGCATGGTCTGGCTGATCGGATCAGGCGGGGTGACGACGGCGGCGACCACGAAGACGCCGACGATGGCGTAGCGGCGGCCGGTCGACAGCGCCTTGGAGGAGATCAGGCCGGCCATGCCGAGCAGGGTCAGCACCACCGGCAGCTGGAAGCAGAGACCGAAGGCCAGCAGCAGGGTGGTCACCAGGCTCAGATAGTCCGAGACCTTGGGCAGCAGCTCGACCGTGACCCCGGCGTCGCCGACGATCTGCTGGGACAGCGAGAACCACAGCACGAAGGGCAGGATCACGTAGTAGACCAGCGCCGCGCCCATCAGGAACAGGCTCGGCGAGGCCAGCAGGAACGGCAGGAACGCCTTACGCTCGCGCTTGTAGAGGCCGGGAGCGACGAAGCCGTAGACCTGCCAGGCGAGCACCGGGAAGGTCAGCACCACCGCACCGAAGCCGGCCAGCTTCAGCTTGGTGAAGAAGAATTCCAGCGGGGCGGTGAAGACCAGCTTCAGCTTCTCGGCGCCGGCCGCGTCGGGCACCTCGCGCGCGCCGATCAGGGCCAGGAACAGGTCCTTGGTCCCGGACAGGAACTTCAGGATGTCGAAGCCGCCGGCCTGCTGGGCGTGCGCGGCCTGCTCGGCCGCCAGCAGCTGGGCGGCGATCGCGAACGGGTGCAGCAGGAACATGTAGATCTGCTTGGAGAACCCGAAGCAGACGGCGAAGCCGATCGCCATTGCCAGCACGCAGACGATCAGACGCGAACGCAGCTCGACCAGATGGTCCAGCAGCGGAGCGCGCGAGGCCTCGATCTCGGCCTCGTCATGGTCGTAGGGGCTGCTCACGCCTTGGCTCCGGCCTTGGATTTGGCTGCGGCCTTCGGTTTCGCGGCCTTCGGCTTGGCGTCGGTTTCCGCCTTCGGCTTCGCGGTCCGGCGGGCGCGGGGCTTGGCTTCCTCAACGATGGGCGCGGGCTCGGGCGCCGCCGGCTCCGGTGCCGGAGGATCGTAACTCTGGCTCGCCGAGGGTGGGAACCGCACGTCCGAGCCTTCCAGGCTGTCCCCGATCTCCTTGAAGACCTGGTCGACCTGGGCCTTGGAAGCGTCCGCCGCAGCGGTGTCGGCCAGTTGGCCGCGGCGCATGGCCTCGACTTCCTTGCGCAGCTCGTCCAGCTCGGACTGGCGCGCCATCTCGTCGAAGCTGGCGCGGAATTCGTTGGCCATGCCGCGGATCTTGGCCGTGAACTGGCCAAGCTTGCGCAACATCACGGGCAGGTCCTTGGGACCCACGACGATCAGAGCGACCGCCGCGATCACCAGGAGTTCAAGCCCGCCGATTTCGGGAAGCATTCGTAAGGCAGCCTAGACGTAAGAGCCCGCGTCGATCGGAACCGGCGCGGGCGAATCTGCGATGAGACGGGCGCGGTTAGCCGCGCGCTTCGTCCTTTTCCCGCTCGGTGTTCGGCAGCGGCTTGCTTTCCGCGGAGGTCGGCTCGTCCTTCAGGCCGTCACGGAAGGCGCGGATGCCCTTGGCGGCGTCGCCCATGATGCCCGAAAGCTTGCCGCGGCCGCCGAACAGCAGCGCCACGACGACCAGAACGATCAGCCAGTGCCAAATCGAAAATGAGCCCATCAGGCCAAACTCCTTAACGTCGGCGGCCGCCCTCGGCCGCGCGCCCGCCCCCTGTTGAGAACGGAATATAGTCGGTCACGCTGCAAGACGCCACGCGTCCTAGTGCGCTGGATCGTCCTCGCCCAGGAAATCCGTGTGGAATTCGGGCGCCTCGTCGTCTCCCAGCGGGTCTTCTTCAGGCATTCCCAGTCCCGCGGGGTTGGGAACGTTGAAATCGGGCGGCAGGTCGAGGCTGAGCAGCCCCGCCGCCTTCATCTCGGCCACCCCGGGCAGGTCGCCGAGATGCGCCAGGCCATAGTGTTCGAGAAAGGCGTCGGTGGTGCCGTAGGTCACCGGCCGGCCAGGCGTGCGGCGACGGCCGCGCATCCGCACCAGTCCCAGCTCCAGCAGCACGTCGAGGGTGCCCTTGCTGGCCTGGACGCCGCGCACCGACTCGATCTCGGCGCGGGTGACGGGCTGGTGGTAGGCGATGATGGCCAGGGTTTCCTGCGCGGCCTTCGACAGACGGCGCGGCTCCTCACGCTCCTCGGTCATCAGAAAGGCCAGGTCCTGGGCGGTCTGGAAGCGCCAACGGCCAGCGACGCAGGCGAGCTCAACCCCCCTGCCCTCGTAGGTCGCCTGCAGCGCCGCCATCGCCGCGGGCACGTCGACGCCCGCCGGCAGCCGCTTGGCGAGGTCTTCCAGGCTGAGCGGGCCGGCGGCGGCGAACAGCAGCGCCTCGATCTGGCGTTCGGTGTCGCCGCTCATGGCCGCAACTCCTTGCGGGCCCGCAGATAGATGTCGGCGAAGGCCTCGAGCTGGCGGGTCTCCAGCGCGCCCTCCTTCACCAGCTCCAAACTGGCCGACAGAGTCGAGGCGACATAGGAGGCCTGGCTCGGCCCCTCGCCGGCCGGCCGCAGCGGCGCGACCCCGTTCAGCGGCGTCCAGCGGTCGAGATCCGGCAGCATGTGGCGCAGCCGGTCGCGGGCGTCCTCCAGCGGATAGGCCTGCTGGACGCGCGGGGTGTAGTGGCGGCCCTGCTCCTTGCGGCGCTGCTCGATATAGGCGCTCATCAGGCCGTAGAGGTCGCCTTCGAGACGGGTCGACGGGATGACCTTGATCGCTTCGGGGTCGCCGCGAACGAACACCTCGCGGCCCAGCTGGGCCCCGTCGCGCAGGGCGTCGGCGGCCTTGCGCATGGCGTCGAGCTTGGCCAGGCGGAAGGCGAGCTGGGCGGCCATCTCCTCGGCCGGAAGCTCCTCGGCCTTGGGGCGCTCGGGCTTGGGCAGCAGCAGCCGCGACTTCAGGTAGGTCAGCCAGGCCGCCATGACCAGATAGTCCGCGGCCAGCGAGAAGCGCACGCGCCGCGCCTGCTGGACGAAGGACAGGTACTGGTCAGCCAGCTTGGTGATCGACAGCTGCAGCAGGTCGACCTTCTGGTTGCGGGCCAGGGCCAGCAGGACATGCAGCGGGCCTTCGTAGCCGTCGATGTCGATGACCAGCGCGTCGCCGTCTTCAGCCGCCGTCTTGGCCGCTTCGAAGTCGAGCGTCGGCTGGAAGCCGCTCACGCGGCCCACCTGCCGTCGAAGGCGGCGTCGAAGCGCGCGCGGGCTTCTTCGAGGTCGAAGGGTTCGGGAACCTTGGCCAGCCGGCCAAGCGCGGCCTTCGCACGGCGAAGGGCCTGTCCCGACAGCGGCTTGGTCCCGGCCAGCACAGCCTTCATCTCGGCCATGTCGCCGTTGCAGTGCAGGACCACGTCGCAGCCGGCGGCTAGTGAATCACGGGCGCGGTCGGCGAACTCGCCGCCGAGCGCCTTCATCGACAGGTCGTCGCTCATCACCAGCCCGTCGAAGCCGATCGCCCCGCGGATCACCCGACGCATGGCCTTCTTCGAGGTCGTCGCCGGCAGCTTGGCGTCGACGGCCGAGTAGACGACGTGCGCCGTCATCGCCATCGGCATGTCCGACAGCATCTTGAACGGCGCGAAGTCCCAGCCGTCGAGTTCGTCATAGGATGTCTCGACCACCGGCAGGTCGTGGTGGCTGTCGGCCATCGCTCGGCCATGCCCTGGAATGTGCTTGATGACCGGCAGCACGCCGCCGGCGATCAGCCCCTCGCAGGCGGCTCTGCCCAGCAGCGCCACCCCGTCCGGGGTCTTGGCGTAGGCGCGGTCGCCGATGACGTCATGGGCGCCGGCGACCGGCACGTCGAGCACCGGCACGCAGTCGACATTGATCCCCAGCGCGGCGAGGTCATGGGCCAGGAGGCGCGCCCCCAGGCGGGTGATCTCCCGCCGCAGCAGCGGGTCGTTGGAGGCCAGTTCGCCATAGGCGCGGCCCGGCGGATAGCGCCGCCAGTGCGGCGGCCCCAGCCGCTGGACCCGGCCGCCTTCCTGGTCGATCAGCACCGGCGCGTCGGGCCGATCGACGGTGGCCCGCAGCTGGTCGACCAGCCGGCGCACCTGGTCCGGGCTCTCGACATTGCGGGCGAAGAGGATGAACCCCCACGGCTGAACGTCGCGGAAGAAGGCCTCCTCCTCCCGCGAGAGCGTCAGGCCCGAGCAGCCAAGGATCGCCGCGCGGGTCACTTTACGAAGCAGCTCTTACCGGCCGCCTTCAGCTTGTCGCAGAAGGCAGCAGCGTCCGTGCGGCTGGCGAAGCCGGTGACCTGGGTCCGGTAGAGGGTCGAGGTCCCCTTCTGGACCGCCTCGACCTTCTTGCCCTTGCCGGCGGCGGCGCCCGGGGCGACCGCGACGGCCTTGTTCCACTCCGAATCCGCCAGGGCCTGGGACGAGAACGCCCCAATCTGCACGGCGGACGAACCGCCCGCGGCGGCGGGCTTGGGGGTCGGCGCCTGGGCGAGCGCGGCGTCGATCGACTTCGGGGCCGGCGCCGCGGGCGGCGTGACCTTGGTCACCGGCGCGGCCGGCGGGGCCACGGCCGGACGCAGGCCGCCGGCGGTGGTCGGGGCGATCGGCGCGGCCGCGACCGGCGAGGTCGGGGCCGGACGCGGCGGCGGCTGGACGGTCACCGGGGCCGGACGGGCCTGGGGCTGCTCCGGCGGCGCGGTGAAGTTTGGCGCGGCCGGCGCTTCGGAGCCGTCCTCGGAGTGATAGATCTGCAGGCCGGCGGCCGGATCGGCGGGCTGGGCCTCGGCCGGCGGCGGCGCCTTCATCTCGGCCACCGGCGCGCCGACGGTGCGCGGCGCATCGCCGGCCTCGCGCACGCCGGAGCGGTAGAACATGATGATGGCGACCACGAGCGCGATGAGGACCAGCGCGCTCAGGATCAGCATGACAGGCGCAGGACCGCCCCCGCGCACCGGCTGGCGCGCATCGAAGGACAGCGGCGCATCGGTCGGGGGCGTATAGGCGCCGCGATCGGGGTCGGACATGGAAGGCTCCGAAAAGGACTCGGTGGCCGCAGCGCGAATCGCGCGCAGCGTTTCGGTGAGTTTACCGAAGGGGACCGGGGCTTCGAAGCCAGCCCTACGCCTAATTCCAGACGTCGAGGTGGAAAAGTCGGCGGTGCTCTTCGATGGCGAACCGGTCGGTCATGCCGGCGATGTAGTCGCACACCACTCGCGCCCGCCCGGCCTCGTCGCGATTCTGCGAGCGAGCGAACCACTCCGTCGGCAGGACGTCGGGTTCGGCCATGAACAACTGGAACATCTCGGCAAGAATGCGGCGGGCCTGGCTGCGGGTTCGATTGACCTTCCAGTAGCGGTACATGCGGTTCATCAGGAACTCGCGCAGCCGCGACAGGTCCTCGAGCATGTCCCGCGAAAAGGAGACGAGCGCGTGGTCCATGTTGCGCACGTCCTCGGGCGTGGCGACCTTGGCCTCCAGGGCGCGGCGATGGGTCTCAGCCAGGACGTCGTCGACCATCGCCCCGATCATCCGCCGGACAGCCTCCAGCCGCGTGATCACCGGGTCGACGCCCGGATAGTCCTTGTAGACGCCGGCCAGGATCGGCCCGATCAGCGGCACGTCCAACAGATCGTCGAGGGTGAACAGGCCGGCCGCGACGCCGTCGTCGACGTCGTGATTGTTGTAGGCGATGTCGTCAGCCAGGGCGGCCACCTGGGCCTCGGCCGAGGCCCAGGTCGACAGGCGCAGGTCGTAGCCCTTGTCGAACTCGGCGATCGAGTTCCAGGACGGGCGGTCCAGCTTATCGGCGACCGGCCCGTTGTGCTTGATGATCCCTTCCAGGGTCTCCCAGGTCAGGTTCAGGCCGTCCCAGCCGGGATAGCGGCGCTCCAGCTTGGTGACGACCCGGAAGGTCTGCACGTTGTGGTCGAAGCCGCCATACTTCTCCATCTGGATCTGCAGTTCGTCCTCGCCGGCGTGGCCGAACGGCGGGTGCCCCAGATCGTGGGCCAGGGCGATGGTCTCGGCCAGATCCGGCTCGAACCCCAGGGCCGTGGCGACCGAGCGGGCGATCTGCGCCACTTCCAGCGAATGGGTGAGCCGGGTCCGGAAATGGTCGCCTTCGTGCGCCACGAAGACCTGGGTCTTTTCCTTGAGTCGCCGAAACGCCGTGGCGTGGATGATCCGGTCGCGGTCGCGCGCGAAGGGCGTGCGGGTGCGGCTCTCGGGCTCGGAGACCTTACGGCCCAAGGATTTGGTGGGATCTTCGGCGTAGGGCGCGCGGGGCGGAAGGATCATCGGGTCTCGGTTTGACGACGCCCCCTTGGACGAAGGGCTTGGCGACCTCATATAGTCCAGGCAGAGGTTTTCCGCAGTATGACTACGACCGAACTCACACTCTCGCCCGCGGCCGCCAAGCGGCTGCACGACATCGGCGCCGCCGAAGGCAAGCCGATCATGCTGCGCATCGCGGTCGAGGGCGGCGGCTGCTCTGGCTTCCAGTACCAGTTCGACCTGGTCGACGCGGCCCAGCCCGACGACCTGAAGATCGAGCGCGACGGCGCCGCGGCCCTGGTCGACGAGATGTCGCTGGTGCTGCTGAAGGGCTCGGAAATCGACTTCGTCGACGAACTGGCCGGCGCCGAGTTCAAGGTCCGCAACCCCAACGCCAAGTCCAGCTGCGGCTGCGGCGTCAGCTTCTCGATCTAGCGCCCAGAACATCGCGACCGCCCCGCTCTAGCTGCGCGGCTTGAAATTCGGATATTTCCTAATTAGGATTTATCCTATGAGCGCAGTCTTCAAGGCCCTCTCCCACCCGGTCCGCCGCCGCATCGTCGAGATGCTGCGCGAACGCCCGATGGCGTCAGGCGACATCGCCGCCGAGTTCGACATGGCCTGGCCGTCGATCACAGGCCACCTGACGGCGCTGAAGGACGCCGGACTCGTGGAGACCGAGCGTGACGGCGCTTCGATTCGCTATCGCCTGAACATCTCCGCGGTCGAGGAAGCCGTGGCCTTCCTGCTTGAACTCATGGACCGCCGCCCCCTCCCCGCACAGAAGGCTTCAGAGGCATGAACCGCACCATCGTCCGCACCGTCGCGGCGACTTCCGCCACCGCCCAACTCGCCCTGGCCGCCTACATGGCGCAGTTCGGCCCGACGTCGCCGATTCCCATGCATTACGATATGGCGGGCGAGGTCGACCGCTGGGGGACACGGCTCGAAGCCGCCTTCGTCATCGGCCTGATGGGCGGTCTTTCGATGATCGCCGCCTTCGGGCTGGAGCATTTGTCGCTCGGACGGAAGACACCCATCGCGTCGCTGAAGATCTTGAACCTGACGAACATCATCGTCGTCGCGGTCGCCAGCGCGGTCAGCGTGTTGATGGCGGCGGTCGCGTTCGGCCTGGCGAGCAACGGCGCGGCGCTTTTCGGCCACCTGACGATCAGCTTCGCCATGACCGGCATCGGCGCCTATCTCGGCAAGGTGGCGCCGAACCCGCTGCTCGGCGTGCGCACGCCCTGGACGTTCGCCAGCCGACTGGCCTGGGACAAGTCCAACCGGCTGATGGGGCGGCTGTTCTTCTGGGGCGGACTGGCGGGCATTGTCGCCGCCCCGTTCGCGCCGCAACCGGCCGGCCTGCAGGCGCTGGCGGCGGGCCTGCTCGCGGCGGCGGGCCTCGCCGTCTTCGAGAGCTGGCGGGTGTGGCGCGACGATCCTGATCGGGCCACGTGGTCCTGAAACAAAAAGGGCGGGAGCCGAGCCCCCGCCCTTCGATTTCGAACCCCTGATCCTGGCTCGGAATCAAGCCAACCGGGATGAACAGGTCGATTCTTTGGGTTTAGAGCCCTTCTTGCCCACTCACGATGAACCATCGTGAGTGGGAAGGGTCTAGCGCGAGGGTTCGAGCTTGGTGTTCAGCACCCAGCCGACATTGTCGTTTTCGTCGGCGACCTCCCACCAAAGGCCGTTCTTCTGGCCGGTCGGATAGAGGATCGCCCCCGGGTTCAGCGCGCGGACCAGCGCGCCCTTGGCGTCCGGCGTGCGGCGCATGTTCACCGGCGCGGTGGCGGTGAAGGTCTTGGCCGGCGAGGCCTGGGCCGCGCCCGGCGACGCCGAGACCAGGCCGAGTTCGTTGACCATCTTCGAATAGGCCTGGATGAAGGCCAGGGTGACGATGCGGCCGGTCTCGGTGTCTTCGTAGCCGCCGCCGACGGCGCCGCCGAAGCCGGTCGTTCCGAAGCCGCCGCCGCCGGCGCTCCAGCCGATGTCGTTCTTCACCGCGTAGCCGTCGGTCACCGACACCGTTTCGGTGGTGCGGACGTTGGTCAGCGACAGAACGGTGTTGGCTTCCAGCTTGCGGGTCTTGATGCCGCCGACCAGCGCGCCGGCCGTGCCGCCGATCAGGCCGCCGGCGATGCCGGCCAGGGCCGAGCCGCCCGCGTTGCCGTCAGCAGCCTGCACCTCGGCCACCAGGACGTAGTCGGCGGCCTTGATCTGGCCTTGGCCGACGTTCGACCCGCGCTGCATGCCCAGACCCGAGCCGATATCGCGTTCGGCCTGGGCGGCGTTGAGGCCCGCGCCACGGTCCACCAGGTTGAAGCAGCCCGAGCGCTGGACGATCGAACGCAGCAGCTTGGCCGGCGGCGCTAGATTGTACTGGTTCCAACCGCGCGGATCGTCGCCGTTGGTGATCGAAAGCGTGCCGAGCTTGCGGGTGCAGCGCGGCACCTCGGCCGACGCAGCTTCCTGCATCTTCTGGGCGTTCGACGCCTTGGCCGGACGGCCCTGAGCGAACGCACCCACCGGCGCCGCAGTCAGCACCGCTGCGCCGACCATGGCCAGCTTTGCAAAACGCGACATGAATACCCCCGTGCAATGACAATTGGTCGCAGGTAGCTAGACTATCATTGCGACAAGGTCACGTGCGTTCGCGGGGCTTGAGCCATGCGGGCGGCGCCACTAGCGTCCGCACCCCTAGCTGGAGCAGTCGATGCGCATCGCGACCTGGAACGTAAATTCTGTCAACGCACGCCTGGAAACGGTGCTGCGCTGGTTCGAGGAGGCCGCCCCGGACGTCGCCTGCCTGCAGGAAATCAAGTGCGTCGACGAGAAGTTCCCGGCCGAGGCCTTCGAGCGCCTGGGCTACAACGTCGCCGTCCATGGCCAGAAGACCTACAACGGCGTCGCGATCCTTTCGAAGGCGCCGCTGGAAGACGTCCGCAAGGGCCTGCCAGGCGACGACGCCGACGAGCAGGCGCGCTATCTTGAGGCGGTGATCAGCGGCCCCCGCCCCGTCCGCGTCGCCTCGATCTACCTGCCTAACGGCAATCCGATCAGCACCGAGAAATTCGACTACAAGCTGAACTGGATGGCGCGGCTCAACGCCCACGCCCGCGAGCTGCTGAGCTACGAGGAGCCGCTGGCCCTGGTCGGCGACTACAACGTCATCCCTGAGGCGCGCGACGCGGCCCATCCCGAGAACTGGCTGGGCGACGCCCTCTTCCAGCCGCAGAGCCGCGAAGCGTTTCGCGCCCTGCAGTGGCTGGGGCTGACCGAGGCTTTCATGACCGCCGACGGCGCGCCCGGCGCCTATACCTTCTGGGACTATCAGGCCGGCGCCTGGCAGCGGAACAACGGCATCCGCATCGACCATGCCCTGCTCTCGCCCCAGGCGGCCGACCTGCTGCGCGGCTGCGTCATCCACAAGGACGTGCGCGGTTGGGACAAGCCGTCCGACCACGTGCCCCTGGTCGTCGAATTGGAAGTCTAGTTCGTCGCAAAGCGTTTGCCGCAATTCCGGCCCGATCCTAGCTGCACCATGAACTCATTGGAGGTGTTCACATGCGCGTTCTCTTGATTGCGGCGCTCGCCCTTGGCGCAGGCGCCGCACCGGCCCTGGCCCAGGACAGCGCCGCCAACGCCTCGGCCGCCGGCGGCGCCTCGTCTGAGGCCGCCGGTCACCTCGCCGCAGCGGGCGTGCAGGCCGTGGTGGGCGTCGCCGCCGTACCCGTCAGCGTCGCGGCGGCTGGTTCGGGCGCCGCAGGGTCCGCGGCCGTGAGCGTCGGCGCAGGGTCGGCCGCAGTTGGCGGCGGCCTGTCCGAAGCGGCCGGCGCCTCGGCCGACTTCGCCTCCGGCCCGCTGAAGGTCGACGACAAGGTGGTCGTCTCGCCCGACGCCATGCCCGCCGTGCCCTACAACGCCCAGAAGCCGACCCCCTGATGAAAATCCTTCAAGCCGCGCTGGTCGCGGCGGCGCTGAGCGCCGCCGCCGTACCGGCGAGCGCGCAGGACAGCTCCGTCCGCGCGATTTCCCAGCATCTAAGCGCCGAACAGGCCGCCGCGTTCTCCAAGCAGGTCGAGCGCGACCTCGCCGCCAAGGGCGCTCGGGTGGCGATGGTGTTCCGCGCCGGACGGATGCGCGACCAGCTGCCGGAGGGCATCGCCTATACCCACGGCGCGTTCTGGGTCTATCGCGACATCAAGACCGCCGACGGCGGGACGGTGAAGGGGTACGCGGTCTACAACCTCTATGCCGGCAACGGGACCGACTGGTCGAAGATCGAGAGCCGGCTGGTCCAGGACTTCCCGCTGGACTTCACCCGCGGCTCGACCGTCGACGACATGGCGGTGATCATCCCCAGCCCGGAAATGCAGCGCCGCATCCTGGCCGTGATCGACAGCCCGACCTACCAGGCGGTCCACAATCCGGCCTACTCGCTGGTCGCCAACCCGTGGTCCCGCAAGTACCAGAATTGCAACAATTTCATGCTGAACGTGATCGGCGCGGCGATCTGGCAGACCGACGACCCGCTGCAGATCACCGCCAACCTGAAGGCCCACTACCAGCCGACCGTCGTGAAGACCAACGCCGTGGTGCGGCTGTTCGGGCCGATCGCCGACCAACGGCTGCGCACCGACGACCAGGACGGCACGGTTCGCACCGCGACCTACGAGTCGATGGCCGAGTTCATGCGCGAGAACAACCTGTTGCAGGAAGCCTACGTCTTCAACTTCCAGCGCTGAGCTTCACCTCCCGGTTGATCGGGTCTAGCCTCATCGCGAGAAGCTGCTGGGAGATCGGGCCATGGGCGCGGTCGAACTGGTCGGAGTGGCCGCGAGCCTGAGCTTTCTGGCGGGCTGGCGGCTCTATGCCTGCATCGCCGCGGTCGGTCTGGCGATGCGTTTCGGGCTCATCGACCTGCCGCAGAAGGTCCAGGCGCTGGACGCGCTCGCCAATCCCTGGGTGATCGGCGTCGCCGCCCTGGGCGCCGTCGCCGAACTGATCGCCGACAAGGTGATGTGGTTCGACACCCTCTGGGACGGCGCCCACACCCTGGTCCGCCCGCTGGGCGGAGCGTTGCTGGCCCTGGCCATCGTCGACGCCTCCGATCCGGCCTGGCAGGTGGTGGTGTTCATGCTGGGCGGCGGCGCGGCGTTGCTCAGCCACAGCGCCAAGGCCAGCGCTCGCGCGGCGGTGAACACCAGCCCCGAACCGGTCAGCAACATCGCCGTCAGCGGCTTTGAGGACGTGATGACCGCCGGCGGCCTGTGGCTGGTGCTCAGCCAGCCGCACATCGCCATCGCGGTGGCGGCCGGCCTGCTGCTCTGCGCGCTCGGCGTGATCTATGTCAGCTGGCGGGTCCTGCGGAGCCTGAAGCGCTGGTGGTCCAGCGACCCTAGCCCCTAAGCTTGCCGAGGATGTCGGCGAGGCCGCCCAGCCCGCCGCCGCCGGCGACCTGTCCGTTCGGGGTCAGCTGGTCGATCACCTGCGGCAGCACCTGGGCCAGCGTACCGGCCGCCGCCTGCGGATCGACGCCCAGCTTGGCCGCGAAGTCGGCGAGCATGCCCGAGGACAGCACCGCCTGGATCTGTTCGGCCGAAATCGGCAGATTGCCGCCGGTCGAGACCCACGACTTGGCGATTTCGCCCAGACCGCCCTGTTCGAAGGCGCCGATCAGGCCGCCCAACCCGCCCTGTTGTTGGCCGAGAAGATCGGTGATGGCGCCGATCGGCGATCCGTCGCCGCCCGCCCCGCCCAGAATGCTGTCCAGCAAACCCATGTCGCGCTCCTGTCATCGGCGATCAATCAGATCGTCGCGGCATATGAGACACCACCTGCGTGACACTTCAATCATTGGCTGGCGGCTGGTCTTCTCGGCCTTTGCGAACGGCGCTAGCGTCCGGGCATGAACGAATGGCCCAGGCTCTTCCTGCTGTTGGCGCTGGCCGGCGTGGTCGTGACGCTGCTTGGCAGCGCGGCGGCCTGGCTGATGGACGAGGAGCGGCGCATCCGGCGCGCGCTGAAGCGGGTGCTGAAGGGGCCGGCCGAAGCCGTGATCATCGCCCGCGGACGCGGCCGCGGCGCAGGCTTCAACACCTCGACCGGGTTGATGGGCGTGGCCTGGGACGCCGGGGCCTGGCTGCTGATCTACCGCCTGGACGAGCTGATGGGGGCCGAGGTGATCGTCGATGGCCAAGTGGTGGCGCGCGCCTATCGCGGCGAACCCCGCCGCGCCCTCGACCAGACCCTGGAGCACGCCGCGCGGGTGACGCTGCGGCTGATCTTCGACGACCCGCATCATCCCGACTTCGACCTGGATCTATGGCTGGCCGGCGACGAAACGCGCCGGCGGGCGACCTCGCCCGGCGACGCCATGCAGGAGGCCAACCGCTGGCTGGCGCGCGCCGAGGCTATCCTGCGTCGTCCGATCGCCCCGCGCGTGGCCGCCGCGATGCCGGGCCCTGCCCCCGACACCGCCGAAGGTGACGAAGACGAGCCGCCGTTCCAGCTGGACAGCGACGAGCGGCTGCTGTGAGGCCCTAGCCCAGGGCGAAGTCGACGCCGGCCTGGGCGTGCACCAGGGCCGTATCGATCACCGGCCGGTCCAGGTCGTCCGGCGACAACAGCAGGCCGATCTCGGTGCAGCCGAAGATCACGCAGTCGGCGCCCGCCGCCCCGGCGATCATCGCCAGCACCTCGGCCTTCGAAGCGGGCGAGATCACGCCCTGGCAAAGTTCGTCATAGATGATCGTGTGCAGCCGCTCGCGATCGGTCTCATTGGGGATGCTCGCCTCGACGCCCTGGGCCTTCAGCCGCTCGCGATAGAACGGCATTTCCATGGTGAAGCGGGTGGCCAGCAGCAGCGGCCGCGCGCAGCCGGCGGCCTTGACCGCATCGGCGGTGGCGTCGGCGATGTGGATCAGCGGCACGCTTACCGCCGCCTGCACCTGGTCGGCGACGAGATGCATGGTGTTAGCCCCGATCATGATCGCCTCGGCGCCGGCCAGTTCCAGCTTGGCGGCGGCCTGGGCCAAGACTTCGCCTGCGGCTTGCCAGTCGCCGTCGGCCTGCATCCGGGCGATCGGCGCGAAGTCCACCGACCACATCAGGAGCTGGATGGAGTGCAGGCCGCCCAGCCGCTCGCGCACCAGCCGGTTCATGGCCTGATAGTAGAGCGTCGTGCTCTCGGCGCTCATCCCGCCCAGCAGTCCGACCGTACGCATTGCCCTCCCGACTCGATTGACTTGCCCTGTCCCGCCGCGGCGAACCGGGGCGAGCGCCTAAAGCGCCGCCTTGATCGCGCCGACGACCTCGTCGTCCAGCGGCTCGGTGCGGGGGCCGAAGGCGCGGATCAGCTTGCCGTCCTTGCCGACCAGGATCTTGTGGAAGTTCCACACCGGCTCGGCGGGCTCGCCCAGGACTTCCTTGGCCCATTTGTAGAACGGGTGGGCGGTGTCGCCCTTGACGTCGGTCTTGCCGGTCAGCGGGAAGTCGACGTTGAAGCGGGTCTCGCAGAATTCCTTGATCTCGGTCTCGGTGCCGGGCTCCTGGCCCGCGAACTGGTTGCAGGGCACGCCCAGCACCACCAGGCCCTGGTCGCGATAGTCGCTGTAGAGTTTCTCGAGGCCCTCGTACTGCGGGGTCAGCCCGCATTGAGACGCCGTGTTCACCACCAGCACGACCTTGTCCCGATAAGTCTCCATCGGCAGGTGGCCGCCTTCGATGGTGTGGAACTCGAAGTCGTAGGCGAACTTGGTCATGGCCGTGCTCCACCGATGGGGTTGAGCAAGCCTAACGCCGCTAGCGCCGATCCTCCAGCGCCC
Source organism: Phenylobacterium sp. (assembly GCA_017991675.1). Taxonomy (GTDB): domain Bacteria; phylum Pseudomonadota; class Alphaproteobacteria; order Caulobacterales; family Caulobacteraceae; genus Phenylobacterium. Next base: position 159,674 of record JAGOQB010000002.1, read on the forward strand.
GTTCGACCGCCAGCGCCAGATCGAGCGCGCGGGCCGCCTCCTGGGCGGTCACGATCGGGCGAGGCGCCTCGCCGCGCACCGCCGCCAGGAAACCCTCGACGCTGGTCGCCAGGGTGTCCTTCACCGCCGGAGCCTCGGCATAGTCCTCGTTCAGCGCAAAGCCCGTGGTGTTGCGGAACTTGCGGCTGATGAAGTCGATCTCGACCTCGCCGGACGGATAGACCAGCTTCATGCTGCGCTTGCGCTCCAGCGCCATGCGCGAGGAATCGAACACCGCGGTGAAACCGTCGTCGAAGGTCACCTCCGCGCGGGCCTGGTCCCAGCCGCCGGAAAAGTCGACCGTCCCCTCGCCCTCCACCGCCATGGGCTGCGCCGTCGACAGCGACAGCGCCAGGTCCAGGTCGTGGATCATCAGGTCGAGCACGACCGAGACATCCAGGCTGCGCTCCGAGGGCGTGCCGTGGCGGATCGACTCCAGGCTCAGCGGCTGTTCGGGAATGTCGAACAGGCCCATGGCCTCGAACACCACCCGCTCCTGGTGGCCGCAGGCGACCACGAGGTTCTGCCGGGCGGCCTCCGCCATGATCTTGTCGGCGTCGTCCAGGCTGATGGCTATGGGCTTTTCGATGTAGACCGGCTTGCCCGCCTTCAGCGCCGCCAGCGCGCCCTCGATATGGGCGCTGGCCGGCGAGGCGACGGTGACGACATCGCAGGCCTCGAGGAACTCGTCGATCTTGTGGAACGCTCGGCCGCCCAGCGGGACGGCCAGGGCCGCGGCGCGGTCCGGGTGATGGGTGTCGAGCACCGCCGACAGCACGGCGCCTTTGGCGCCCGCATACTTGCGCGCATGATGGCCGCCGAACACGCCGGCGCCGATCACGCCGCCTCGCAGGGGTTCGCCCATGGATTCGCTCCGCAACCAACTCTAGCGCCGCGCCTTACACGGAAGCCCCACTCGACGCCACCTGCGCCGAGCGCCAACATGGGCCTCAAACTACGACAGGCGGGCAAGGGAGACGCCAGAATGACCACCTCGCGCGAGGTCCGGCTGAAGAGCCGCCCCGTCGGCACGCCGACCGCCGACAACTTCGAACTGGCCTCCATCACCCTGCCCGCGCCCGCGCCCGGCGAGGTCCAGGTGCGCAACGACTGGATGACCGTCGATCCCTACATGCGCGGCCGCATGAACGACGCCAAGAGCTATGCGGCGCCCTTCGCCCTGGGCGAAGCCATGCACGGCGGGGCGATCGGCACGGTCGTCGCCTCCGCCGACGAGGGCTTCAAGCCCGGCGACCTGGTGCAATCCAACTACGGCTGGCGCGAGGCGTTCAACGCCCACGCCTCGATGGTGCAGAAGCTCGACACCATGGGGCTACCGCCGCAGGCGTTCCTGGGCGCGGCCGGCATACCGGGCATGACCGCCTATGCCGGGCTGCTGCGGGTCGCGGCCTTGAAGGACGGCGACGTGGTCTTCGTCTCGGCCGCCTCCGGGGCGGTCGGCTCGATGGTCTGCCAGATCGCCAAGCTCAAGGGCCACAAGATCATCGGCTCGGCCGGCGGGGCGGAGAAGGTCCGTTTCCTGAAGGACGAGCTCGGAGTCGACGAGGTGATCGACTACAAGGCCGCGCCCGACCTGATAAAGGCGCTGGAGGCCGCCGCGCCTGAGGGGATCGACGTCTATTTCGACAATGTCGGCGGCGACCACCTGGAGGCCGCGCTCAACTCCGCCCGGCCCTTCGCCCGCTTTGCGCTGTGCGGGATGATCTCGATGTACAACGCCACCACCCCGCCGCCGGGACCGCGCAACATCGCCCAGGCGGTCGGCAAGCAGATCCGCATGGAGGGGTTCATCGTCTCCAGCCACTACGACCTGCTGCAGGCCTTCCACCACGACCTGGCCGAGTGGCACGCCGCCGGCAAGCTGCAGTGGCGCGAGACCGTAGTCGAGGGCGTCGAGCGCGCGCCGGAGGCCTTCCTCAAGCTGTTCTCCGGTGAGAACTTCGGGAAGATGCTGGTCAAGCTTTCCTGAGGGCGTTGGCCGCTCGGTAACGAGCCGCTACAAGCCAGAGGTTAGTCGCCGCCGGAGTTTCCCGTGTCCCGCCTGTTCAGCGCCTATGTGATCGTCGACTGGAGCGCGGCGGCCAAGCCCGCCACGGGCCCGGACTCCGTCTGGATCGGGGTGATGAAGCGCGACCTGCGCTTCCGGCTTTCGTTCGAGGCGTTCAACCCCGCCACCCGCGCCGAGGCCGAGAAGAAGCTCGGCGAGATTCTCGACGACTTCCAGAAGCGGGGCGAGCGCGTGCTGGTCGGATTCGACTTCCCGCTCGGCTTCCCGCGCGGCCTGGCCAAGGCGCTCGCCCTGCCCGGCGACCTGCCGTGGCGCGCGGTCTGGGACCAGCTCGACAAGATGGTCAAGGACAAGGCCGACAACACCAACAACCGCTTCGGGGTCGGCTCGGAGATCAACCGGCGGCTGACCGGCGGCCCGTTCCCGTTCTGGGGCTGCCCGCCCAAGGACGCGCTCACCACCCTGCAGCCGAAGCGCCCGCGCGCCCATGGCCCCGACGATCTGCCCGAGTTCCGGCATGCGGACCTGGCGGCCAAGGGCGCGGCCTCGATCTGGAAGCTTTACTACAACGGCTCGGTCGGCGGTCAGGCGATCCTGGGCATCCCGGCCGTCCGCCGCCTCAAGCTCGCCCGCAGCGAGGCCGTGAAGGTCTGGCCGTTCGAGGGCGGCTTCAAGGCGCTGACCGAGGCCGATCTGGCCGGGGTCGAGGTGGTCGTGGCCGAGGTCTACCCCTCGCTCTACAAGGCCCAGCCGCAGCCCGGCGAGATCAAGGATCAGGCTCAGGTCCGGGTGACCGCCGAGCACTTCGCGCGGCTGGACGAGACCGGCAAGCTGGGCGCGATCTTCGGGGCCAAGAACTCCGCCGCCGACGTGATCGTCGACGCCGAGACCGAGGAAGGCTGGATCCTGGGCGTCGAGGCCTAGATCGGGCCGATCAGGCCGCGGCCGAGGTTTCCGCAGCCCGGTCGCTGGCCCGGCGGCGGCGCTCGACCACCGGCGGGCTGCGCAGCGACTGGATCCACATCGGAACCCAGACCGCGAAGGCGCCGGCCGCGTCGGCGGCCAGATCGCTGAAGCTGACCCCGCGATGGGTGAACATCTGCGCCACCTCGATCGAGGCCCCCAGCATGACCGCGGCCAGCGTGATCTCCAGGCGGCGGTTCTTGGGGAACGCGGCCATCATCAGGGCGGTCAGGCCGTAGAAGGCGATGAAGTGAGCGGCCTTGTCGGCCGGCACGAAGTTCTTCTCCACGCCCTGCAGGCCAGGCGTGACCATGCCGATCCCGCACACCAGGGCGGCGGCGACCAGCAGGCAGCGGGCGGTGGTCTTCGGCGAGAGAACCATGGCCGGCACCCTCGCAGATCAGCGTGAATCGACCGTTCACCGCGCGAAAAATAGTTCCGCTACAACCCGCGGCGGGCCAGCATCCAGAAGCGCGCGCTGAGCAGGCCGGCCGACAGGAACGAGGCGGCGATCACCGCCCAGACGATGCCGTTCAGCCCGATCTTCAGATGGATGGCCAGGAACCAGGCCAGCGGCATCATCACCAGGACATAGCTGGTCAGGTGGGTGAAGGTCGGCAGCCAGACGTCGCCGCGCGCCCGCAGCGCCTGGGCGATGACCACCTGCAGCGCGTCAACCAGGAAGAACAGGCAGGACAGCACCAGGGCCGCCGCGGCCATCGCAATGACCACCTTGTCGGCGGTGTAGGCCTGGCTGATCAGGCTGGCGGTCGGCCAGATGACCAGCGAGATCACCAGGCCGAAGACGGCGGTCATGCCAAAGCCGATCAGGCCGGCGCGGGTCACTCCGCGGGGGTCGCGCGCGCCATAGGCGCGGCCGACCATCACCGCGGTGCCGGTCGACAGGCCCAGCGGCACCATGAAGACCAGCGCGGCGACGTTGAGCACCACGGCCCAGGCCGCGACGTGCAGGCCGCCCATCCAGCCGGCGAAGATGTTCATCGAGGCGAAGGCCGCGACCTCGAAGAAGTTCGAAGCGCCGGCGCCGTAGCCGATACGCCGCTGCTCGACCTCGGCGGGCTTGTCGCGCTCGGGCTTGTTGAACACACCCAGCGCGCGCGCCTCGGGCATGCGCCAGATGTAGATCAGCATGGCCAGGGCCAGGAAGGTCCGCGCCCCGGTCGTCGCCCACGCGCCGCCGACCGCGCCCAGCGCCGGCAGGCCGAAGTTGCCGGGCACCAGGACCAGCAGCAGGGCCAGGTTCACGCCATTGGCCAGCCACATCATCACCGCGCCGGGCTTGGGCTTGCCGAGCCCCTCCAGCCAGAAGCTGGCGGCCACGCTGAAGGCGTAGCCTGGCAGCGACAGAGCGAAGATCAGCATCGCCCTGGCCGCGCCGTCGGCCAGGTCCTTGTCCAGGCCGATGACGTGCAGGAAGGTCGGGCCGGCCGCCAGCGTGATCGCCATCGAGACCACGCCGATCCAGAAGCCGTACGACAGGCCCCGGCGCAGCACCGCGCCCGTCAGTTCGCGCCGCCCCTGCCCGATCCGCCGCGCGGTCATCACCTGGACCCCGGTGAGCAGCCCCACGCACATGGTCACCACGACGCTGGTCGGGGCCCAGGCCAAGGCGTGATAGCCGAGCTGGGTCGCCGAATAGCGGCCGACGACGATGGCGTCCGACAGCCCCATGACCATGATGCCCAGGCGCGACAGCACGACCGGCCACGAGAGCTTCCACAGCTCCGCAGTTTCCTTGCGCACAACGTCGATTTCGCGCGCTCCCGAGGGAAGAGCAGCCTGGGCCGGGTCGGCCATGATCTCACCGGTTTTCAAAGAAGGCGCGGAACGTGACGCGTTGCAACACAAGCCGCAAGGGGCGGCTTGGCCGGCATGCTCATTTTCCAGGCGCCCGGCGCCCGCCAAGGCACAGGCGAGCGCTCACCCCGGCGCCTGTCGAACCGGCCTGCGGGAGCGCAGAGCGCCCCCGCCTCGCGGGTCAGATCGCCGCGCGGAGCGCCGCTTCCAGGCGTTCTTCCTTGAGCTTCTCGGCCACCAGGAAGGCCAGCTCCAGCGCCTGCTCGCCGTTCAGGCGCGGATCGCAGTGGGTGTGGTAGCGGTCGGCCAGGTCGCCTTCAGAGAGCGCCCGCGCGCCGCCGAGGCACTCGGTGACGTTCTGGCCGGTCATCTCCAGGTGGACGCCGCCCGGGTGCACGCCTTCGGATTCGGCGATCTGCACGAAGCTCTTCACCTCAGACAAAATGCGGTCGAAGGGCCGCGTCTTGTAGCCGTTGGCGGCGGTCAGGGTGTTGCCGTGCATCGGATCGATGGCCCAGACCACCGAACGCCCCGATTTCTTGGTCGCCTGCAGCAGGCGCGGCAGGCGCTCGGCGATCTTGTCGTGACCGAAGCGGCCGTAGAGGGTCAGCCGGCCCGGCTCATTCTTCGGGTTCAGCACGTCGATGAGCCGCAGCAGGTCGTCCGGCTCCATGGTCGGGCCGCACTTCACGCCGATCGGGTTCTTGATGCCGCGGAAGAATTCGATGTGCGCACCGTCCAACTGCCGGGTGCGCTCGCCGATCCAGATCAGGTGGGCCGAGGTGTCGTACCACTCGCCCGAGGTGGAATCGACGCGGGTCATCGCCTCCTCGAAGCCCAGCAGCAGGGCCTCGTGGCTGGTGAAGAACTCCACGCGGTGCAGGTCGGGCTGGCTTTCCGGGGTCACGCCGATGGCGGCCATGAAGGTCAGCGCCTCGCTGATCTTCTCCGACAGCTCACGATACTTGGCGCCCTGCGGGCTGTCGGCGACGAAGCCCAGGGTCCAGCGATGGATGTTGTAGAGGTCGGCATAGCCGCCGCCGGCGAAGGCGCGCAGCAGGTTGAGGGTCGAGGCCGACTGCCCATAGGCTTGCAGCAGACGCTGCGGGTCAGGGCGACGGGACGCCTCGTCGAACTCCATGCCGTTGATGATGTCGCCGCGATAGGACGGCAGCTCGACGCCGTTCACGGTCTCGACCGGCGACGAGCGCGGCTTGGCGAACTGGCCGGCCATGCGCCCGACCTTCACCACCGGCTTGCCGCCGGCGAAGGTCAGCACCACCGCCATCTGCAGGATCAGGCGGAAGGTGTCGCGGATGTTGTCGGCGTGGAATTCCTTGAAGCTCTCGGCGCAGTCGCCGCCCTGCAGCAGGAAGGCGCGGCCCTCGGCGACGTCGCCCAGCAGGCTCTTCAGGCGACGGGCCTCGCCGGCGAACACCAGCGGCGGCATCCCGCGCAGCACCTGCTCCACCTTCGCCACCTCGGCCAGATCCGGATAGTCGGTCGGCACGTGCTTGGCGGGCTTGTTCCTCCAGGAGGCAGGCGTCCAATGTTCGGTCATGGCTCAACTCCGCGCCCGCACGACGAACGGGCCGAGGGCTTCTAAACCCAGAATGATTGCGCAGTCGATGACGTAGGGAGGCCTTGAGCCCCCTGCTAGGCGTTTTCCGCCCGGCCCTGTCGCAGAACCGCCATGCATCCGGCCGCCGCCAGTCCGCCGACCGCCAGCCACCATTCCTGCCAGACGCCGAACGAGACGGCCGAGAAGGTCAGGTAAGCGACCGCCGTGCCGACGGCGACCCCGCGGCCGACATCGCGGCGCGGCTGGCTCTGGCTGGCGATGGTCACGAACCAGAACACCGCCGCCGCCGTCGCGCCGATCAGGCCAAGCTCAAGCCAGACCTGCAGCGGGCCGTTGTGCGGGTGCAGGGTGATGCCGGGACCGAACATCCGGCTGGCGTCGATGCCCCAGCCGCGCAGCGGGTGGTCGCCGATCCAGTCGGCCGCATGGCGCCAATAGCCCATCCGCAGCGACCAGGAGAGCGGCACCTCGCGCTCCAGCGCCTGGAACCAGCCGAGCTGGCGCGTGATCCAGACCACCGCCGGCGCAGCCAGGAACAACACCGCCGCCGCGCCCGCGACGACGCGCGGGGCCCAGACCGGCCAGCGCCACACCGCCCCGACAGCCAGGGTGCTGAGCACCAGGGCGATCACCGGCGCGTCGGCGTCGAGGCCGAAGCTCGCGCCCAGGACGCCGGCGACCATCAGCAGGCCCGGCCAGACGCCGGCGCCGGCGCGCCAGCCCGCCAGGGCCGCGGCCGGGGTCAGCACGGCCAGCACGAAGCCGCCTTGGGCGACGTTCTTGACCGCCAGGTCCGGCCGGATCGGATCGTTCATCGCATTGCGCAGCGCCTGGTAGACGCCAGCCCCGGTCAGAGCCTCGACGGCCAGCAGCGCGCCGAGCAGAGCCATGCCCCAGGCGAAGATGCGCAGGACCGGGGCGCGGCTGGCCGCGGGCAGCGCCGCCGCCGCCCGGAACAGCGCCCAATAGAGGACGCCCTGCAGGACCAGCTTCATGGCCGTGGCCTGCCCGGCCTTGGTCGGATGGAACGGGCTCCAGAGCATCGAGACCAGCGCCCAGATCGACAGCACCAGGATCGCCAGGGCGGCCGGACGGTCCCGCTCGGCCATGCGCAGCGCGCCCAGGCTGAGCAGGCCGCTCAGCCCCGCGATCGGCGCGAAGGCCAGCGGCCCGACCCAGCCGGCGACCGGCGCCAGCACGAAGGCGAAGGCCAGCACCCAGCCGTACCAGGAAGCCTCCCGGACGGGGACGCTCGCCTCCGCAGCCGTCACGCCGCCGCGCCCTGGGGCACGTACTTGTCGCGCATCGTCACCAGTTCTTCGGCCAAGGTCGGGTGCACGGCGCACGTCGAATCCCACTGCGGCTTGGTCACGCCCATCTTCAGGGCGATGGCGGCCATCTGGATGATCTCCGGCGAGTCCGGCCCGACCACGTGACAGCCGAGGATCTTCTCGGAGCCCACCTCCACCACCAGCTTGATCATGCAACGCTCGTCGCCCCCGTAGAAGGTCGTCTTCATCGGCCTGAAGCGGGACAGGTAGATGTCGACCTTGCCATGAAGATGGCGGGCGTCGGCCTCGGACAGGCCGACCGAGCCGACGGGCGGCTGCGAGAACACCGCCGAGGCGACCATGTCGTGATCGAAGCTGGTCGGGTTGCCGTAGAACTCGGTCTGGGCGAAGGCCGCGCCTTCGCGGATCGCCACTGGCGTCAGATTGATCCGGTCGGTGACGTCGCCGACCGCCCAGATGTTGTCGACATTGGTCTTCGAGAACTTGTCGACGACGATGGCGCCGGCCTCGTTGAGGGCCACGCCTGCGGTCTCCAGGCCCAGCCCCTCGACATACGGCTTGCGGCCGGTGGCGAACATCACGACGTCGGTCTCGATGTCGCCGCAGCCGTCCATGTGGCTGACGAGGCCGCCGGCGGTCTTCTCGATGCTCTGGTGCTGGCAGCCGAGCATGATCTTCACGCCGCGCTTCTTCATCTCCTCGGTGACGTGCGAGCGGATGTCGTCGTCGAAGCCGCGCAGGATGTTCGGGCCGCGATAGACCAGGGTGGTGTCGACCCCCAGCCCCGCGAAGATGCCGGCGAACTCGACGGCGATGTAGCCGCCGCCGGCGACCATGATCCGCTTGGGCAGCTCAGGCAGGTGGAAGGCTTCTTCCGAAGTGATGATGTGCTCGGCGCCGGCGAAATCGGTCGGTGTCCAGGGCCGTCCGCCGGTGGCGATCAGGATCTTGCCCGCGGTGACCTCGCCCTTGCCGACCAGTTCGACGGTATGGGCGTCCTTCAGGCGGGCCTTGGCGTGGACGATCTCGACCCCGGCGTTGCTGAGGTTCGTGACGTAGATCCCCGACAGGCGGGCGATCTCGCGATCCTTGGCCTCCAGGAAGCGCTTCCAGTCGAACCGCGCCTCGCCGACGCTCCAGCCGTAGCCCTCGGCGACCTGGGCCTGATTGGCGAACTCCGAGGCGTAGACCATGAACTTCTTGGGCACGCAGCCGCGGATCACGCAGGTGCCGCCGACGCGGTGCTCCTCGGCCATGCCGACCTTGGCGCCCGACAGCGCCGCCAGCCGTCCGGCCCGCACGCCGCCCGAACCGGCCCCGATCACGAAGAGGTTGTAGTCGTACTTCGCCACAGATGACTCCTTACGGCTCGAGGGTGACGACGCCGTCCGGCGTGCCCACCAGGGCCATGTCCGCGAGGTCCAGAAAGAGGCCGTGATCGACCACGCCGGTCACGCTTTTCAGCGCGTCGGCGAGCTGGGCGGGGTCCTCGATACGCCCGCAAGCTGCGTCATAGATGAGGTTGCCGCCGTCGGTTTTCACCGGGGCGCCGTCCTTGATGCGCAAACGCGGCGCGATCCCGAGGTCGCACTCGGCCAGGGCGTCGCAGATCCGCAGGGCCGTGGTCTCGTGCCCGAAGGCCACCACCTCGATCGGCAGCGGAAACTTGCCCAGCTTGGCGACCCGCTTTTCGGCGTCGGCGATGACCACGCAGCGCCGGGATGCCTCCCAGACCAGCTTCTCGCGCAGCAGGGCCGCGCCGCCGCCCTTGATCAGCGACAGGGCCGGGCCGATCTCGTCGGCGCCGTCGATGGTCAGGTCGATCGATTTCACCTGGCCGAGTTCGCCCAGCCGGACGCCCAGGCTCTGCGCCAACTGCGCCGTCGCCAGCGAGGTCGGCACCCCGACGATGTCCAGCCCCCGAGCGGCCAGGGCCTTAACGAACCAGGCGGCGGTCGAGCCGGTGCCCAGGCCGACGGTCATGCCGGCCTCGACAAGGGCGGCGGCGGCCTCGCCGGCGGCCCGCTTCTGATCGTCTGCTGTGTTCATGGCGGTGACATAGGCCAAGCGCGGACGGGCCGCGACGTTATTTCTTCGCCTTCTTGGCCAGCTTGGCGGCGCGGAAACGGGCGGCCCAGCCGGGCTTCTCGACCTGGGCGCTGCGCTCCAGCGCCAGGGCGTCGGGGGCGACGTCGCGGGTGATCACCGAGCCCGAGCCGGTATAGGCGCCGGCCCCGATAACGACCGGGGCGACCAGGGCGGAGTTCGACCCGACGAAGGCCCCCTCGCCCACATGGGTCTCGAACTTGTCGAAGCCGTCGTAGTTGCAGAAGATCGTGCCGGCCCCGAGGTTGGCCTTCGCCCCCACGGTGCCGTCGCCGAGATAGCTGAGGTGGTTGGCCTTGGCGCCGGCGCCGACCTTGACCTTCTTGACCTCGACGAAGTTGCCGATGTGCGCCTCCTCGCCGATTTCGGCGCCCGGACGCAGGCGGGCGTAGGGACCGATCAGAGCGCCGGCCTTCACCACCGCCCCCTCCAGATGGCTGAAGGCGCGGATCACCGCGCCGGTCTCGACGCTGACGCCGGGCGCGAAGACCACGAACTGTTCGATCATGGCGGCCGCGGCGATCTGGGTGTCCCAGCTGAAGTGGACGGTGTCCGGCGCCAGCATCTGCACCCCCTGCGCCAGGAAGTGGGCGCGGCGGCGCTGCTGGAAGACCGCCTCGGCCTGCGAAAGCTGCAGGGCGGTGTCGGCGCCCATCACCGCGCTCTCCGGTGCGATCGAGGCCTTGACCAGACCGCCCCCGGCGACCGCGATCTTCACGATGTCGGTCAGGTAGTACTCGCCCTTGGCGTTGTCGTTGGTGACCTGGCCGAGCCAGCCGAACATGCGGGCGCGGTCGGCGACCATCATGCCGGCGTTGCAGACCTTGACCGCGAGTTCCTCGGGCGTGGCCTCCTTGGCCTCGACGATGCGCAGCACATGGCCGTCGGCGCCGCGCAGCACACGGCCGTAGAGCAGCGGGTCGGCGGGCTCGAACGCCAGCATGGCCATGTCGACGCCGGCCGCGCGCAGTTCGAACAAGGGCTCCAGATGGTGAGCCTCGAGCAGCGGGCAATCGCCGTTCAGGACCAGGACGTCGCCGTCGAAATCGGCCAGCGCCTCGCGGGCGGCCAGCACGGCGTCAGCGGTGCCCAGAGGCGGATCCTGCACCGCCACCGCGGCCGCGCCCAGGCGCGCCTCGACCAGAGCCCGGACGCCGGGGCTGTGATTGCCGACGACCACCACGATCCGCTCGCAGCCGCTGGCCTGGACGGTGTCGATCACCCGGTCGAGGATCGCGCGGCCGCCGACCTTGTGCAGGACCTTCGGCGTCGGCGACTTCATGCGCGTGCCCTGGCCGGCGGCCATAATCACGGCGGCGCGTCTGGTCATGGATCGATCCTTACGAGTCGTGCGGATGTTGCAATCATGCGGCGTTTAGCCGAAACGGCGAGCGGTTTCGACGGAGCGTTTCCTTGACCGATCTCAGCGCGCTGGACGGCGCGACCATCGCCTTCGACCTCGACGGAACGCTTGTCGACTCCGCGCCCGACCTGATCGGGACGCTCAACGTCGTCCTGCAGCAGGAGGGGATCGCCCCCCTGCCGCTGGACGAAGCCCGCCCCTTCATCGGCCACGGCGCGCGGCGGCTGATCGAGCGCGGGTTCGCCGCCCAGGGCCGCCCCCTGCCCGCCGAGCGCATCCCCGAGCTCTTCGAGCGCTTCATCGCCCATTACAACGAGCACAGCGCCGACCTGACCCGCCCCTATCCCGGCGTGGTCGATTGCCTGACGCAGATGAAGGCGGCCGGCGCCAAGCTGGCGGTCTGCACCAACAAGCTGACCGGGCTGTCGACGCCGATTCTCGAAAAGCTCGACCTGGCGCGATTCTTCGACGCCGTGGTCGGCGCCGATTCCGCTCCGGCGCCGAAGCCGGATCCCCGCCACCTGATCTTCGCGGTCGAGGCGGCGGGCGGGCGGATCGAGCGCGCGGTGATGGTCGGCGACGCCTCCACCGACGCCGGCGCCGCCCGTGCGGCCAAGGCTCCGCTGATCCTGGTCAGCTTCGGCTACACCGAGATTCCGGCGGCCGAACTGGCCCCCGACATCCTGGTCGATCACTTCGATCAGATGGCAAATGCGTGTGTTCGGCTTCTGACCGCTTGCCCGGCGCAAAGCTAGCGGCTATAGGCGCACCCTTCCTGCGGCGGATGCGTAGCTCAGCGGGAGAGCACCTCGTTCACACCGAGGGGGTCACAGGTTCAATCCCTGTCGCATCCACCATTTTTCCACTACGATTCAAGCCGCTTAGACTGCGCCCCGAGCCGCTGACCGGCTCGCACCGTTTTCGAGGCGTCGCACGCATGGTCGCGTGACCCGCGCCATCGACGGCAGATGCGGGAATCACACCAGATCGCGGAAAAAGTGCGCCACTGGCGCACTGGGATCATCGCCCGCGCAATGAGCGAGGCCTTCCGCTGAACACGCCCGCTCGGGGCTCACCCTGGACGGGCTACGGCCCATGCCCTTGAGTTTGCCCCTGTGAGCTGATGGAAGGTGATGACGGACGTGCAGCGGCCGCTGCGGCTACAGCGCGGACACGCCGTGCTGGACAAAATCGCCCGGCTTCCTGCCAGCCGGACAAGGGCCGAGGAATTCGCTCTGCAATTGCGAGGTGGGGGGCGACGCCGCCGGCGATAGGCCGGCGCTGCGCAGGTTCGGTTCGCCCCGAACACCCTTCTGCCCACTCGCCGCGGCAGCGGTCTTCACAGTCCCGGCGTGGCGAGCATAGGCCCGTCGAGCGAGGGGCCAGCGCTCAGCGCCATCGGGGGCGGCTCGGGACCATCCGAGCCGCCGATCATGGCAGGAGCCTCAGGCCATAGCTGCGAGCGGGCTTCTCCGCTGATGGCGCAGAAGGGCGCCAACGCCGCCGAAGCCCAGGATCATCATCGCCCAGGTCGCCGGCTCAGGCACGGACGACTGCACTTCGTAGCGAATGTTGTCGATGCCGCCGACGCTTGCGTCAGGGCCCCAGCGGATCACGACGCCGTCGAGAAATGCACTGTTGACCGCCAGGCTTTTGTGCGTGGAGCCGGTGCCAGTGCTATAGCTGCCAGCAACAAGTTCGTTGCCCGCAAGATCCATAACCTTCAGCGGCAGGGTCGGCGCGAAATTGACATAGCCGACGAAATCGAAATCAAGCAGCGAGATCTTGTAGCCGTTGCGCGCCTTCAGCGTGACTTGGCCAAGGGTTCCGTCGAGGTAGCTGCCGGCAGTCAGGACTTTCCCCAGATCGCCGAAGTTGGCGTAGAATTGTTGGGCGGCGCCCACCACCGTCCCGTCAGGCTTGATGTTCTGATAGCTGACATCCACCGCATCGGTATCGCCGAAGGTTTGCAGCATCATGCAACGCGAGCCGTTCGATACGCATTGATCGCTGCCGGCGTCGAAGGTGATCGTGGTCGCCGCGCCGGCGGCGCTCGACATCGCGAGGCCCCACGACAGGGCGGCTCCGCAGAGCACGGACTTAAGCTTCACTGGCTTCTCCTTTGAGGATCTGATCGAGGGACCGGCGGGGGCCAGGTCAAGAACCGCCTCGCGTTCGCCGCCCTCTCACTCACCTCATCGAGCTGGACAATGGCCCAATCCGCCAACGCCATTCGCGCGCGTCCCAATTTTCGCCAATGCTACAGGCTGCCTGGGTCTGCCGCGCCCTGTCGCAAGACTTGGCCGAAGCGGGGTTGGGGCGAGACCGTCAGCCGTCCGCCTCGGACTCTCCAGCATGCGACCATTGAAGCTCAGCATCAGGCATTGCGCCTCGGCCGCAGATCAGCTGTACGGCGGCAGGCGCAGGAAGAAGTCGTCGTGCGTCAGGGCGAACTTGCGCGCGAACCAGGCGCCGCTCTCGGCGATCGCCTTCTGGTCGCCGCGAGCCAGCGGCCTTGGGCTGTCGTCGCCCTCGACCCAATCGATGTAGCGCCGGCAATCGGCCAGGCGGTCCGGGAACGTCGCCGCGACGATGGTCTGAACGACGTGCTCCTCGCAGACATAGGTCCCGCGCAGGCGGCCCGAGGCCGTCACCCCATACAGCTCGGCGGCGACCACCAGGTCTCGCCCTTGAACCACCGGCCCCATGGCCGCGAACGATCGCCCAGGAGGCGGCCGCGCGCGCCGTTCAGCCATCGCGATGCGGAAGCCCTGCATCCGGTCCTCTTCGCGCCCATGCTCGGCCTCGATGTAGCAAAGCGGAAGCGGCGAGCCCTCGAGCTCACGCAGGATGTCCTGGCGTGAAAGCGACATGGGACACTGACCCAAGGCCCGGGCCGGCCCAATCGCGAATTCCATCGGGCCCCGGGGCTTTGGCGCCCAGCGGACGCCTGCCAAGCAAGGCGTACACCGGCAGCACGGAGCGCTACGGACGGTGGCGCCAAGCCGCCGGCGACCACCCTGGGCCCATGGCGCCAATGTTCATGTTTTGTTTACATCAAACATGCCGCTGCCCACGCCCCCATATCGCAGGCTGCCTCTGCCCGCCGCCCGGCTCGAACACGCCCGACACGTCCCCGGCTGTGTCCTGGTGCTCGCCTGCGGCGGCTGCGGCTGGCGGCGGCGCTATGATCCGCTGCGGATCGCGCACCGGCTCTACACATTAGGCGACGGCGGCCTGCAGACGCCGGCCGCCGACGTCGCCAAACAGGTCAAGGACGCCTGCCGGCGCTGCGGCGCGCGCAACTGGGACACCTGCCTGGCCTACCCGCCGGGCTTCGACGAGCGCGAGGCGAAGCGGCTACGTCGGCGGCTGCGCGACTAGGCCGCCTGCCGGCCAAGGCCGCGCCACCAGGCCTCAACCGCCTCCAGCCGCGGCGGCAGCATGACGAACAGCGGCGCGGCGAAGGCGCTCCACGCGAGATCGAATTTTGGGGCCACGGCCTCCAGCCGCCCGAACTTGCTGAGCACCACGAGGTCGCAGCCGGCGGCGATGTCGCCCAGAACCGCCTCGCAGGCGGTGACGATGCTGCCGGCGTCGACGCTGCAGGCGCGCGAGCCGCGGCCCAGCGCCTGGAACACCTCGAACCGCCGCCCGTCGGCCAGACTGCGAAGCTGGTCGCGGCCCGAAGCCGGCGCCTCCTCCACGACGCCGACGACGCGCGCGGTCGCCCCGAGCCGGGCGACGAAGCTGGCGAACAGGGCCTGGATCTGCGGCGTCGGCGCGCCGCGGACCACCGCGATGGGCATGGGCTGATCGAGCGTCACCGACCCCAGGCCTTCGTCCGGCCAAGCGGCTTGAACTTCATGCGTCGGCTCCCGGCGTTGAGGCGGCAGCCTACCTAGCGGCTTGCGACCGGCGCAAGACGGGCCCCGCCCTATGGCCGCGAGATGATCAGACGCCGCGAGCCGTCATAGGTCGCCATCTTGCGCCAATGGCCGTAGCGGGCGTCCCACGCCCCCGAGGCCAGGTCCGCCGACAGGGCGGCCACGAACCGCGGCTCGACCTCCGGCGCGAGAAATCCCCAGGAGGACTGGGCGCGGCGCACGGCCGGGTCCAGCAGGCGTTCGGGGCGGGCGTAGAAGGCCTCGGTGATCCCGTCGGGGCAATCGGCGGCGATGGGCACGGTCTGGACGCTCACCTGGCCGCCCAGGCCCTGCGCGATCGTCGCGATGTCGGGATAGCGCTTCTGCTCGGCGGCCAGCAGCTCGGGCGCATAGTCGTTCAGCCACCATTGCAACAGCACCGCCCCGTCGAACGCGGCGACCACCACCGGCCCGCGCGCCACGCGCCGCAGCTCGGCCAGCCCCTTGGCCAGGTCGCGCCACTGGTGGACGGTGGCCACCGCCATCGCCGCGTCGACGCTGGCGTCGTCGAGCGGCAGCGCCTCGGCGAACCCCTCGATCGCCAGGCCGGCGCCGGGCGGCCGCTGGGCCCGCATCACCGCCGAGGGCTCGACCGCCAGCACCTGGCAGTCCTGCGGCTCGTAGGACCCGGTTCCCGCCCCGACATTGAGCACGGTCCGCACGGGCCCCAGGGCCTGGCGGATGCGCGCCGCCAACACCGGATCGGGCCGGCGCTGAGCGCCATAGCCGCTTCCGGTTCGCTCGTAGTCGACATCCCCGCCAACCGCCATCCGTCAATTCCCCTCACATTGTTCGCATTGGCCAGAGTGTTATCCATCGCTTGGAAGGGGGAAAATCGAGTTCGGGTCGTGCTATGTGTGAGGATAATTCAACATCCAGGCCGCCACATCATGCGCCCACGCTTGCCGCCGCTCGCCGCCCTGCGCGCCTTCGAGGCCGTCGCCAGATTGGGCTCGGTCAGCCGCGCCGCCGAGGAACTGGGCCGCACCCATGGCGCGGTGAGCAAGCAGTTGCAGGCCCTGCGCATCGACGCCGGCGCGCCGCTGTTCGACAAGGTCGGAACCGGCCTGCAGCCCAACGCCGCCGGCCGGCAGCTGGCGCAGGCGGTCGGCCGCGCGTTCGACGATCTTGGCCAGGCCTATGCCGAGGTCGTGCGCGAGGCCCGCGCCCCGGCGCTGCGCATCGCCTGCAGCGCCAGCTTCGCCATGGGCTGGCTGGTCCCACGCCTGCCGCGCTTTTCCGAGCAGCACCCGCAGGTGCGGCTGCAGCTCTCGATGACCTCGGCCAAGGAGATGCGCGAGGAGCGCGACGCCGACCTGGTGATCCTGTGGGACCGCAGCGCCAATCCGCCCGAGGACCAGGCCCGCGCTATCCGCCTGGCCGACGCGCAGTTCGGGCCGGTGGCGGCCCCGGGCTATCCCATCGAGCGGCGCGACGGGGCCCTGCACGTCGGGCGACGCATCGTGCACGACCACACTGCGCAGGCCTGGACGCTGTGGAGCCGGCTCTCGGGCCTGGCGGTGGAGGCTTCGGCGCAGGTCAGCTTTCCGCACACGCACCTCTGCCTGCAGGCCGCGGTCGCCGGCATGGGCGTGGCGGTGGCCGAGCGGCGGCTGGCGGACGCCGACCTCGCCGCCGGACGGCTCGTGGCCGTCGCCGGGTTCGCGCCCTTTCCCGATGGCTTCGCCGCCATTCCGCACCGGACCCGGCCGTTGTCGCCGCAGGCGCAGATGTTCCTCGACTGGCTGGCGGCGGAGCTGAGCGGCTAGCGCCCGACGTTCACCATCCCAAGAACCACAAGGGATGCGAAGACGTTCAACAGGCATGAGCCCCCTACGCCAGCCCCCCTCGCCGCCGATCCGACCGCCGCCGCGCGAGATCGGAGCCGTCTTGCTGGGCGACCTGCGGGCCAGCGGGCGGGCCTATCGCGCCCGCCTGTGGCGCGAGGACGTTCGCGCCATCGTGACCCAGGACGTCGACCACGTGCTCGACCGGACGGTCTAGGCCCCGTTCGCAGCCTGGACGGCCACCCTGCACGCCACTAGGCCGGTTCCATGAAGCGGCTTTTCGATTCCCTCGCGGACTGGGCGGACGCGCATCCGAGGCGGGTCCTGGCCATCGCCGTCGTGATCGGCCTGGCGATCACCTTCGTCCTGCAGAACCGCCCGCCGCCGGCGCTGGCGCTGGAGCGGACGCCGGTGGTCGCCAGCGTCCTGGACGACGCCGGCACGCCGCGCGTGGGGCCGGCCGACGCCGACGTGGTGGTGGTGCTGTTCACCGACTATCGCTGCCCGATCTGCCGGCGGACCGATCCGGCGCTGGAGCGGCTGGTCGCGCGCGACCCGAAGGTGCGGGTCCACTACAAGGACTGGCCGATCCTGGGCGAGGCCTCGACGCTCGCGGCCCGGGCGGCGCTGGCCGCCGAGCGGCAGGGCAAGTACCTCGCCATGCACCGCGCGCTGATGGCCGACAACGCCCCGCTGAGCCCGGCCGAGGTCCGCCGGATCGCCGCTGAGGCGGGGCTCGACCCGACCCGGCTGGAGGCGGATTTAGTTCAGTATGACAAAGAGATAGATCGCCAGCTCGCCGCGCACGCGGGCCAGGCCTTCGCGCTCGGTCTCAAGGGTACGCCGGCCTATCTGGTCGGGCCCTACCTGATCCAGGGCGGGCTCGACGACGCGGCCCTGGACGAGGCCGTGGCCCGGGCTCGGAAGGCCGGGCCGCCCAAGCCTCAGCCGGAGTGATCGGAGACGATCCGCCAGCCCTCGGCGGTCTTGTGGAACACCAGGCTGAACAGCCCGGTGGCCTTCTCGCCATTCGGCATGGCGAGATTGAACCTGCCGATCACGGCGGCGTAGTCGGCGCCCAGCGGATCGAAGTCGACGACCTCGGTCGAGAGCTGCGGCATGGCCTTCGGGTCGGCGAAACGCGGGGCGTACATGGCCCGGATCGCGTCGTAGCCCTGGATGACCTTTCCGCCGCTAACATAGTTGATTTGCGGGGCTTTTTCGTAGCTGGCCATGAAGGTGTCCAGCTCGCCGCGGCTCCAGCCGGCGCTAGCGTCGGCCAACACCTTGGCGACGTCGGCGCGGTCGTCGGCGAGGGCCGGACCGGCGATCAGGGCCATCGTCAGGGCGATGGCGGAAAGTGCGCTGCGGTTCACGTTCGGGCTCCTATTTGCGCCGTATCGACAGGATTTCGACGGGACGTTCCAGAATCTGTCCCTTTACGAAGGTGACCGGCGTCGGGGCGTCCGAGGGCTGGGCCTGGATCTTGCGGACGACGTCCATGCCGCCCGTCACCCGGCCGAAGGCCGCGTAGCCCTGGCCGTCGGGATTGCGCGCGCCGCCGAAGTCGAGGCTGGTGTTGTCGCCGACCGTGATGAAGAACTCGGAGGTCGCGGTGCCGGGCCCATCGCGGGCCATCGAGATGACCCCGTCGGTGTGCGACAGGCCGGTCTTGGCGGTGGTCTCGTGGGCGATCGGCGGCAGCATCTGGCCGCGGTGGGCGTCGCTGTCGATGCCACCCTGGATCACCTGAATGGGCGCCTTGGGGTTCGGGTCGGTCCCGGCGCGGACCACGCGGTAGAAGGTCGCCCCGTCGAAGCGGCCCTCGTCGACATAGCGCAGGAAGTTGGCGACGGTGACCGGAGCCTTGTCCGGGTAGAGCTCAAGCTCCACGACGCCGAGATCGGTGGTCATCACCACCGGCGTCGCCGGCGCGGCGAGCGCGCCGCCCGCCATCGTCAGGGTGAGAGCCGCGCCCAGCACGGCGCGTCGAACGAGTTGGACGGCCAAGGCGGCCCCTCCCCTTTTGTCAGTCGAGAGGCCGGCGGGTCGCCCCGCCGGCCCATAGTCTCTTAGAACGCCACCCGGATGTTCGCCCCGACGGTGCGCGGCACGATGCGGATGCGCGCCTCGGGATCGAACGGGCTGGCCGGCAGCGCACGGATCACGCCGCGGCTGTCGAGGGCGTTGTTCGCGTAGACCGAGAACTCGACGCCTTCGTGGGTCAGGCCCGCGCGCAGGTTGACGACGTTGTAGGCGTCCATCTTGCGATAGTTGGCCTGCTGCGGGCTGAACTGGGTGAAGCGCTCGCCCATGTACTGGTAGCCGGCGTAGACGAAGCCGTCGAGATCGTCGCTGACCGGGAACACGTACTCGGCCGAACCGCTGAAGGTGAACTCCGGCACGAACGGCGCCTTGTCGCCTTCCTTGGCCTTCAGGTTCGCCACGTCGGTCGACAACTTGGAGTCGATGTAGGCGCCGCCGGCGGTCAGGGTCAGGCCCTGGACCGGGTTGGCGGTGACTTCCAGTTCGACGCCGTCGCTGGTGGCGCCGCCGACGTTCTCGCGGAAGCCGAAGCCGCAATCCAGCGCACGTTGGGTCTGCATGTCGTCCCAGACCAGGTGGAAGTAGGCGCCGTTGACGCGGACGCGACCGTCGGCGAACGAGCCCTTGCCGCCCACTTCGTAGTTCCAGACCTTGTCGGCCGCGAAGGTGCTCGGGTCGGTGCCGGTGCGGGTGAAGTCAGCCAGTTCGGCGGCGCAGACGTCCTGCGGAACCGGGGTGTTGATCCCGCCGTAGCGGAAGCCGCGCGCGGCCTGGCCGTAGACCATGAAGTCGTCGTTCACGTCATAGGAGATGTTGAACTTCGGATTGAAGCCGTCTTCCTTCGAGGTGCGGCGCGGCGGGTCGCTGGGGATCGCGCCGTTGAAGAAGCCCGAGGCGTACAGCTTGTACTGCTGTTCCCAGTTGAAGTAGCGCACGCCGCCGGTGACGTTCCACTTGCCCCACTCATAGGTCAGCTCGCCGAACAGAGCGTAGGTCTTCACCTCGAGGTCGTCGTAGCCCCAATACGGGTTGTCCGTGGGCGCGCCGAAGTTGTTCGAGTTGATGCCCATGGCGGCGTCGAAGCCCGGCACCGGCACGGTGTTCAGATAGTAGATGTCCTTCTTGTCGGCGAAGGCGCCGACGACCCAGCTGAACGGACCATCGCCCTGCGAGGCCAGGCGGATTTCCTGGGCGAAGTAGGTCGAATCCGTGGTGTCGACCAGCGGGCTGGGCTTCACCGGGAACAGCGCCAGCAGGCCGTCGAGCGAGCGCTTGTTGACCGTGGTGCGGTCGAAATACGAGGTCGAGGAGACCAGGTTCGCGAAGCCGAGGTCGTAGTTCAGGGTCAGGTTGTAGATGTCGAGCTTGTCGTCATAGCCGTCGCTCGAGGTGTAGTCGCGGCCCAGGCCCGGCACGCGCTCCAGGTCCTCGGGACGGCCGCCGTCCTTGTAGTGGTGCTTGAAGTACGAGAGGTCGGCGGTGAAGTCCTCGTTCACCTGCAGGCGGGCCTCGACGCGGCCGCCGCGGGCCAGACCGTCATTGAGGTCCTTCTCGCCGGTGGTGATGTTGTCGATGTAGCCCGGGGTCTTGGTGTAGTAGCCCGAGGCGCGGATCGCGAGGCGGTCGTTGATCAGCGGGACGTTGACCAGGCCCTTCAGCGAGAAGCCGTTGCCGCCCTCGTTGACGCTCGACACGCCGTACTCGGCCTTGCCCTCGAAGGTGTTGAACTGCGGGCGATGGGTGATCATCCGCACAGTGCCGGTCATCGAGCCGGCGCCGTAGAGGGTGCCCTGCGGGCCGCGCAGCACTTCGACGCGCTCCAGGTCGAACAGCGCCAGTTCCGGGTTCAGGGCGCCCATCGAGATCGGGATTTCGTCGATGTAGATGCCGACGGTTTCCTGGTTCTGGGTGTCGTTGTCGTTGCCGCCGCCGTTGGTGACGCCGCGGATCGACAGGCGCGTACGGCCCGGGCCGTTCTGATAGGCGGTCAGGCTGGGAACCGAGCCCAGCAGCGCCGTGTAGCTTTCGGCGCCCATGTTCTGCATCGCCTGCTCGCCGACGACGTTGATGCTCATCGGCACGTCGAGCACGCTTTCGGTGCGCTTGCGGGCGGTGACGATCAGTTCGTCGACGACCGCGCCGTCGCGCGCCGACTGCGCATAGGACGGCGCGGCGGTCAGCGCCGTCGCCGAAATCAGAACCGACGCGGCCAGCAGGCGCGTCTTGGTGCTCATGGTCATAGGAATCCCCTCCCGAATGGCAGACGCGCCCGCCGCTCCAGCCGGCGGGCGCAAAAATTCGAGGCCGGAACATAGGCGTGTGACGCTTCTGCGAATGATGCGCCAAGCAGCCATTCTGATGCGCGATGCAATCAGTCGCCGGAACCCGGCAACTTCAGGTGCAGCAGTTTCGCGACGCTACCTTCGGCGGAAGTCCTTGGGCGCGGCGTTGAACCGACGGCGGAACGCGGCGGTGAAGTTGGTCGGGTGCTCGTAGCCCACCGATTCGGCGATTTCGGCGATGGTCATGGCGCCCTCGCGCAGCAGGTCCTTGGCCCGCTCCATGCGCCGCCCCTGGCAGAAGTCGAAGACCGTCGCGCCGAAGGTCTCCTTGAAGCCGCCCTGCAGCTTGGTGCGGTTCAGGCCGACGCGGCGGGCCAGGGCCTCGATGGTTGGCGGGTCGGCGAACTCGGCCATCAGGATCTCGCGCGCCTGGTAGAGGCTGTCGCGTTCGCTGCGCCGGCCCGGCGAGGCCGCGCGCGGCCCCTGCTCGCTGCTCTCCACCGTATCGACCAGCAGGCAGAGCATCTCCATGACCTTGGCCTCGAGATAGCGCTGGCGCAGATTGCCCTTGAACGAGGCCCCGACGATGTCGCCGACGGCGCTGTGCATGGCCGGGGTGAGGCGCATGCCCAGGTGGTTGAACCCCTGCCCCGTCCGGTCGAGGTCGCGCAGCAGCTTGGGAAGTTCGTCCGGCTCCAGTCCCATGATCCGCGCCAGGTTGCCGGCGTGGAAATGCAGGGTCAGCGAGGCCAACCGCTCGCGGCCGTGGATGTGCAAGTCGTAGTCGCGCCCGGCCGGCAAGGTCAGCACCGAGGCGTAGCCCTTCTCGACCCGGACCGCATTGGGCCCGCCGTCGTGCACGCCGATGCCGCCGGCCAGTACGAAGCGCAGCGAGACCAGGTCCTCGGGCGCGCGGATCGGCAGGGTGTAGTGGTCGTCGTAGCTGCTGTCGGCGACGCAGACGAGCAGGTAGTCGTAGAGCCGCACCACGTCCCAGTGGCCGGCGCCGCGCTCGACCGGCAGGCGGGCGGAGGCCGGCGGCCCATGACGCGGCGCACGCGGGCCGTCGGCCACACGTCCGTTGAACCCGTCATAGATGTCGCGAACCTCGGCGCGCGACGACAGAAGGTCGACCATACCTACCCCGCGCCGGCCCCATGGCCGGCGGCCGGCAACCTGTCGCACCGCAAAGGAATTGTCACGACACAGGCAAGCAGGCGCTGCGGGTTTGGCGAGAGATGTTACTTTCCGGGCTCGGTATGGGGAGGGAGTCGACGATGAGCGACCAGATTAAGCCGGCGGCGTCGCTGCAGTGGGGCGTGAAGCAGAGCTTCCGCAATTATGTCGGCATGGCCGGCGGCACGACCGAGGTCGGGGCCGGCGCGCAGCAGACCGAGGACGGGGCGTTCGTGTTCGCCGCCGCGGACGGCGACCTGGCGCTGGACGCCGATGGCAAGCTGCAGGGCCGCGGCGGGTTCACCGGCGAAGTGAAGTTCCAGGCCCACGGCGGCATGCTGTCGGTGTTCCTGGCCGACCCGGCCATCGAGGTCGACGACAAGGGCGCGGCGCTGACCGTCGCCGACACCGCCAAGCGCGACTATCGCGTCGAGGTCGCCCGGCTGGACCTGGCGGCGATGACCACTGAACCGTCGGGCGAGATCGTCATTCCCGTCGGCCTGTCGATCGAGGGCAGCCGGCTGCTGGGCGACCACTATGCGCCGCGCACCGAGCTGGACCCGGTGCGCCTGCGGCTGGGCTGAGCCGACCGCTACTGCTTGCTCATGTCCGCGGCCAGCTTCTGGTCGGCCTTGGCCTTGGCGACGACGGCAAGGTCGACCGTCACCCGTTCGATGCCGCCCGTGAACTTGAACGGCAGCTGGTAGGTGAAGTCGACGGCCGAGCCGGTGTCCATGCCGATGTCGATCCCCTCGCCGATCGAGAACTGGATCGGCACGGTCCGCTCCAGCCGGCCCTCGGCGACCTTGGCGCCGTTGGCTGTCAGGGTGACCTTGGCCCCCTTGCCCATGCCGCCGCCGTCATAGGCGAAGTCGACGACCAGCTTGCACGGGCCTGGAGGCAGCGGCTTGTCGGCGGCGAAGGTCGGGCGCTCGACGCCGAGGAAGTTGTAGACGAACACCGGCCGCCCCTCGCGCAGGTAGAGGCCGTAGCCGCCCTCCAGTCCGCCGTGGGTGATGATCATGCCCTCGGCCTTGCCCTGCGGCACGACGATGTCGGCGGTGATCTTCCAGGACTTGTTGAGCATCGGCAGGCAGGCCGCATCGGGCAAGGCCACCATGCCCGGATAATAGGTGGCGCTGGTGCGGCCGCCGACCAGGCTGGGCCGGCCCATGGCCTCGGCGTTCATTCGGATTATGGCTCGCCAGTCGAGCGGCAGGACGTTGTACTTCGAAGCCTCGGCCCACCAGAGGTCCTGCATCTGCCGCAGCAGGTCCGGATTGTCCTTGGCCAGGTCCTTGGCCTGCGAGAAGTCGTCGTCGAGCTTGTAGAGCTCCCAGACCTGGTTGTCGGGGCTCCAGTCCTCCGAACGGTTCGGCTCCCAGGGCACGAAGGACGGGGCCGAGGCCATCCAGCCGTCGTGATAGAGGCCGCGGTTGCAGCCCAGTTCGAAATACTGGGTCCGGCGCTTGCTGGCGGCCTTGGCGTCGTCGAAGGCGAAGGCGAAGCTGATCCCCTCGATCGGCTTCTGCGGCACGCCGTTGAGCTCGATCGGCGCGGTGACGCCGGCCAGTTCATAGAGCGTCGGCACGATGTCGATGACGTGCAGGAACTGGTCGCGCAAGCCCCCCTTGTCGGCGATGCCCTTGGGCCAGGAGATGACCATCGGATTGCGGGTGCCGCCGAAGTGGCTGGCCACCTGCTTGGTCCACTGGAAGGGCGTGTTCATCGCGTGCGCCCAGGACGAGGGGAAGTGGTTGAAGTGCTTGGGCCCGCCGAGTTCGTCGATGACCTTGAGGTTATCCTGCCAAGTCTCCGGGAAGCCGTTGAAGAACATGTTCTCGCTCAGCGAGCCCTCCAGCCCGCCCTCGGCGCTCGAGCCGTTGTCGCCGGCGATGTAGATGATCATCGTGTTGTCGGCGTCGGGCAGCGCCTTCACCGCGTCGATCACCCGGCCCATGGCCGCATCGACCTGGGCGCCGTAGGCGGCGAACACTTCCATCATCCGGGCATAGAGCCGCTTCTGGTCGGCGTTGAGGCTGTCCCAGGCCGGCAGCCCGCGCGAGCGCGCGGTCAACTGGGTGTCCTTGGGCACGACGCCCAGCTTCTTCTGCCGCTCCAGGGTCTGCTGGCGGTAGGCGTCCCAGCCCATGTCGAACTGGCCCTTGAACTTGTCGATCCACGACTGCGGGGCCTGGTGCGGGGCGTGGGTGGCGCCCGGCGCGACATAGAGAAAGTACGGGCGGTCCGGAGCGATGCTCTTGACCTTGCGCACCCAGGCGATGGCGCGGTCGGCCAGGTCCTCGGTCAGGTGATAGTCGGGGTCGTCCGAGGCCGGGACCAGGTCGCGGTTCTCGAACAGCAGCGGGTTCCAGTGGTTCATGTCGCCGGCGTTGAAGCCGTAGAAGTAGTCGAAGCCCAGGCCGTTGGCCCAGCGGTCGAACGGCCCGGCGGCGCTGGTCTCCCAGGTCGGGGTGTTGTGGTTCTTGCCGATCCAGGCGGTCATGTAGCCGTTCTGGCGCAGCACTTCCCCGACCGTGCCGCAACTGCGCGGCAGCACGCAGCAATAGCCGTCGTAGCCGGTCGCCACCTCGGTGATGCCGGCGAACGAGGTCGAATGGTGGTTGCGGCCGGTGATCAGCGCCGCGCGCGTCGGGCTGCACAGCGCCGTGGTGTGGAAGTGGTTGAAGCGCAGGCCTTCCTGGGCCAGGCGGTCCATGGTCGGCGACGGCACGCCGCCGCCGAAGGTCGAGAACTGCCCGAAGCCGACGTCGTCCAGCAGGATCAGCACGATGTTCGGCGCGCCCTTGGGAGCGGCGACCGGCTGCGGGAACTGGGCGGGATCGGAGTCCTGATAGGTGCGCCCGACCTGGCCGGTGAAGTGGAAATCGGGGCGCGGCAGGTGGTCGGGCGTGGCGGCGTCTTGGGTCATGGCGATGGCTCCCTTTGGGGAACAAAAGCCGCCCGCGACCGCCCGCGGCCATCGGGTCAAACCCTGCGGCCGGTCGTCTGCATGTCCGGTGGCGCCGTCAGGCCCCGCCGCCGAACTTGGCCCGCAGCGCCTGTTCGACACTGGGCGTGACCAGCCAGTCGACCTCCTCGCCGAGGCTGGCCAGCTCGCGCGCGGTGCTGGAGCTGACGTGCAGGAAGGTCTCGCGGCAGATGATGTGGATCATCGGCATGTTCGGCTCCAGGCGGCCGAGAATGCCGTGATAGCGGAACTCGTCGTCGAAGTCGGACGACTGGCGCAGGCCGCGGACGATGTGGGTGGCGCCCACCCGATGGGCGTACTTGATGACGCTCTCGCCCTCGAAGGCGCCGACCTCGACCTGGGGCGGCAGCACGCGGCCCCCCTGCCCGGTCAGGTCGAGGTCCATGACCGACCGGGCGATCAGGTCCAGTCGTTCATCGATGTCGAAGAGGCCGGCTTTCAGCGGATTGATCCCCACCGCCACGTGCACGACGTCGAAGGTGAGCAGCGCCTTCTGGATGATGTCCAGGTGACCGAGGGTGATCGGGTCGAACGAGCCGGCGTAGATGGCCCGGGTGCGCACAGGCTTCATGCACCCATTGGCCCCGCCGGCAGCTTGGCCGTCAAGGCGCCGCGCGCCCCAACATGGGGCTCGTGCAGGCGCCGCCGTCGATCGCCACCGCCGGGGCGAAGGCGCCGGTCTGGGGTCGGGCGAAGATCATCCGGGTCGCCTCGCCCTCCGCCCGCAGCTCGACCGGGCAGCCGTCCGAGAGCCGCACGCCCAGCCCGCTGAGGCCGGCGCCGCGCACCACCAGTTCGCCGCCGCCGACCGGGGCCAGGGGGATGACGTAGAGCCGCTCGCCGCGTGCGGTGAAGCGGACGGGCGCGCCGTCCTCGGTCGCAGCCTCGGCGATGCGCCAGGGCCGGGTCCCGTAGATCGCCTCGCCGTTCTCGGCCAGCCAGGCTCCCATCGCCTTGAGCCGCTCAAGCTGGGGCGCGGGGATCTGGGCGTCGTCGCCGCGCGGGCCGATGTTGAGCAGCAGGTTGCCGCCCTTGGAGACGCTGTCGACCAGTTCGAGCAGCAGGTGTTCGGCGCTCTCGTAGTCGGCCTCGGTGTCGTTGCGGTTGAAGCCGAACGAATGGCTCATGCCGCGGGTCGCCTCCCACTTGCGATCCTGAATGTCGGCGAAGCGGACGTATTCGGGGGTGCGGAAGTCGCTGTGCGGCACCGGCGGCGGCACGACGCCGCCCTCCCCACCGCCCTGCTTGGCGGCCTTGGCCTCGATCATGCGGTCGAGCACCCGGCGCGGCAACTTGTGGCGCAGCAGCCGGGCGGTGAAGGTCGGGGTCTTCCAGCGGTCGTTGACCACTCCGTCGGGGACCGCGGCGTAGTAGTCGGAGAACAGCGCGTCGAGTTCGCCCTGGGAGGTCGGCCAGGAGATGTCGTTCCAGAGCACGCTGGGCGCATAGCGTTCGACCAGTTCGCGGGTCTGGGCCGCGGCGTAGGCCGG
The DNA here is from genome assembly GCA_017991675.1 of Phenylobacterium sp. Taxonomy (GTDB): domain Bacteria; phylum Pseudomonadota; class Alphaproteobacteria; order Caulobacterales; family Caulobacteraceae; genus Phenylobacterium. The sequence goes on from JAGOQB010000002.1 coordinate 186,565, forward strand.
ATAGCGGCCGCCGGGGACCGAGCCGACGAAGTCCATCAGGGTGCGCAGCGGCTCGGGATTGAAGCTCCAGTCGATGCCGCCCGAATAGTAGACGCCGAAGCGCAGGCCCGCTCGGCGCACGGCGGCGGCCAGCTCTCCGACCACGTCGCGCTCGGTGCTCCAGTCCCGGGCGTGCGGGTGAGGCACCCGCGAGGGCCACAGGCAGAAGCCGTCATGGTGTTTGGTGACCAGCACCACGTAGCGCGCGCCCGAGCCGGCGATCGCCTGCGCCCACGCGTCCGGATCCCACTGGCGCAGGCCGGCGAGGAACGGCTCGCGGAAATCACGATAGGGCGCGGAGCCATAGGTGTCGCGATGGAACGCCGCCGAGGGCGTGTCCGGCGACTTGATCGCGTTCTCGTACCACTCGGTATAGGGCGAGAGCGCCACCGCCCGGCGATAGTCGGTGCGGAAGATGTCGGAGATCTTGCCGACCTTGGGCGCGAAGGCCGGGATCGAGAACAGGCCCCAATGGATGAAGACGCCGAACTTGGCGTCGTCGTACCAGCCCGGCGTCGCGCGCCCCGCAAACGCCCCCATGGCCGCCTCCCCTGCGCCCCGGCCGGCGTCGAGCGGCCGGCCGGGCTATCAGAACGGCGGGGCGGCGGCTTGGCAAGCCGCGTATCGACGTTCGGTCAGGCGGCGAGGTCCTGGCGGCCGCCGGCCTGGGGCCGGGAGAACTGCATGACCCCGTCGTCGACCGAGCCGAAGCGCAGGGCGACCAGGTCCAGGGCGTAGTTCTGATAGAGCTTCCAGGGCTTCTTAGTCCCCTGCTTGGGAAACTGGTCGATGCCGCGTTGGACGTAGCCGGAGGAGAAGTCGAGCCAGGGCGCCTCGCCCACCGTCGGGTCGGGCTTGGGCGTGCAGATCGGCTGACCGGTGCGATCCATGTGGTTCAGCAGGCGGCAGACGTACTCGCACGTCAGGTCGCACTTCAGCGTCCACGAGGCGTTGGTGTAGCCGAAGGCCGAGGCCAGGTTCGGCACGCCGCTGTACATCATGCCCTTGTAGCTCATGGTCTTCGCCATATCGACGCGCTCGCCGTCGACGGTGACCCCAAGGCCGCTGAGCAACTGCAGCTTCAGGCCGGTGGCGGTGACGACGATGTCGGCGTCCAGCTGCTGGCCCGACTTCAGGCGGATGCCGGTCTTGGTGAAGGCTTCGATGTGGTCGGTGACCACCGAGGCCGAGCCGGCCTTGATGGCGTCGAACAGGTCGGCGTCGGGCACCAGGCAAAGGCGCTGGTCCCAGGGATTGTAGCTGGGGGTGAAGTGGGTCGCGACGTCGTAGTCGGGGCCCAGGTGCTGGCGGACCATGTCGATGATCTGCGCCTTGGTCTTCTCCGGCTTCTTGCGGGCCAGGTTGAAGAACAGCATGCCGAACAGGACGTTGCGCCAGCGGGTGATGGCGTAGGCGAGCTTGGCCGGGAGTTTGGCCCGCAGCCAGTTGGCGGCCGCGTCCTCGGCCGGGCGCGAGACCACATAGGTCGGCGAGCGCTGCAGCATGGTGACGTGGGCGGCGGTCCTGGCCATTTCCGGGACCAGGGTGACGGCGGTGGCGCCGCTGCCGATCACCACGACCTTCTTGCCGGAATAGTCGAGGTCTTCCGGCCACTTCTGGGGATGGACGATCTGGCCCTGGAACTGGTCAGTCCCGGCGAACTGCGGGGTGTAGCCCTCGGCGTAGTCGTAGTAGCCGGTGCACATGAAGAGGAAGTTGCAGGTCAGGCGGACCGCTTCCTTGTTCGGCCCGACCTGCGCCTCCACCGTCCAGCGGGCGTCGGCGGAGGACCAGGACGCGCAGGTGACGTGGTGGCCATAGCGGATCTGGCGGTCGATGCCGTTCTCGACGGCGGTGTCGCGCACGTATTTCAGGATCGAGGGACCGTCGGCGATGGCCTTGGCCTCGCGCCACGGCTTGAAGGCGTAGCCGAGGGTGTACATGTCGCTGTCGGAGCGGATGCCGGGATAGCGGAACAGGTCCCAGGTGCCGCCGCTGGCCTCGCGCCCCTCGAGGATCGCATAGGTCTTGCCCGGACAGTTGGCCTGCAGGTGATAGCCCGCCCCGATCCCCGAAAGCCCGGCCCCGACGATCAGCACGTCGAAATGTTCGCTGCCCACCAATGTCACCTTTGAAATCGTCGCCCGGCCCCCCGGCCGGGATTCCTCAAACAATTGTTCGACATCATGCGCTCTCGGACGGCGTTCGCCAAATCGGGGGGCCGGCGGCTTGCGGGATCGGGCCGCGCGGCCTCTAGTGGGCGCCGCGCCGCAACCGGAGATGTTCATGTCCCAGGCCGAGAAACCCCGCGTCGTGATCGTGGGCGGAGGCTTCGGCGGATTGGAGGCGGCCCGCGCCCTGGCCAGGGCGGACTGCCAGATCACCCTGATCGACCAGCGCAACTATCACCTGTTCCAGCCCTTGCTCTACCAGGTGGCGACGGCGGCGCTGTCGCCGTCGGAGATCGCCTGGCCGCTGCGCCATGTGCTGACCCGGCAGGCCAATGTGCGGGTGGTGATGAGCCGGGCCACGGGCGTCGACCTGGACGCGCGCAGGGTGACCACCGAGGCCGGCGAGTTTCCGTATGACCACCTGATCATCGCCACCGGCGCGACCCACTCCTATTTCGGCAAACCGCAGTGGGAGAGCGCGGCGCCGGGCCTGAAGAGCCTGGAGGACGCCACCGAACTGCGCCGCCGGGTGCTGTCGGCGTTCGAGCGGGCCGAGACCGCCGCCCCGGAGCAGCGCGCGGCGCTGCTGACCTTCGTGGTGGTCGGCGGCGGGGCGACTGGGGTGGAAATGGCCGGCGCGGTCGCCGAACTGGCCCGCGACGCCCTGAGCCGCGACTTCCGGCAGATCGACCCCGGCCAGGCGCGGGTGCTGTTGGTCGAGGGCGGGCCGCGGGTGCTGCCGGCCCTGTCGCCCGACCTGTCGGCCTATGCGGAGGACGCGCTGGAGGACCTGGGCGTCGAGGTGCGCACCTCGGCCATGGTCACCGACCTCGACGCGCACGGAGTCGATCTGGGCGAGGCGCGGGTCGAGGCCGCGACGATCATCTGGGCGGCCGGGGTCGCGGCCTCGCCGCTGGCCGCCCGGCTGGCGGTCGAGCACGACCGCGCCGGCCGGGTGATGGTGGCGCCGGACCTGTCGGTTCCAGGCCATCCGGAGGTGTTCGTGGTCGGCGACGCCGCGGCCATGGCCAGCAACGGCAAGCCGGTGCCCGGCATCGCGCCGGCCGCCAAGCAGGCGGGCAAGCATGCGGCCCGTCAGATCGCTGAACGCCTGGCCGGGCGGCCGGGCCAGGCGCCGTTCCGCTACGCCCATGCCGGGGACCTGGCGACCATCGGGCGGCACGCGGCGGCGGTGCAGATCGGCAAGGTGAAGCTGACCGGCTTCATCGGCTGGGCGTTCTGGGGCGTGGCCCACGTCTACTTCCTGATCGGGCTGCGCAACCGCATCGCCGTGGCCTTCGACTGGGCGTGGAGCTGGCTGACCCGCCAGCGCAACATCCGCCTGATCGTGCAGCACCGGGGCCATTAAGGTGAAGCTTCGTCCCCTTGCCCGCTTGACCCCGCGCATGACGCGCGGTGATGTAACTCGTTACAGACCGGTCGCTCACTGAAAGGCGGGACATGTCGGCGAGACCATCCAAGACGACGGCTGCCGCGCCCCGCTCGGCGCGCGACCGCATCTTCGAGGCGGCCCGCGACATGTTCTATCGCAAGGGCATCCGCGCGGTCGGCGTCGAGAGCATCGCCGCCGAGGCCGGAGCCACCAAGATGAGCCTCTATCGCAACTTCCCCTCCAAGGACGAACTGGTCGCCGCGGTGCTGCGCGAACAGTCGCGCGAAGGCTGGGCCTGGTGGGACGAGATCGTCGGGCGCTTCGACACCCCGCGGGCCAAGCTGGAGGGGCTGTTCGACGCCTTTGCCGAGCGCTCGGAAAGCTCGGAGGCGCACGGCTGCGCGCTGTGCAACGCCGCGGTCGAGCTGCACGAGCCGGACCATCCGGCCTTCCTGGTCGCCAAGGCCCACAAGCTGGAGACCCGGCGGCGGCTGATCGAACTGGCCCGCGCGGCGGGCGCGGCCGACGACGAACTGGGCGATGGGCTGCTGCTGCTGCTCGAGGGCTCGCACATGGCCCGTATCACCCTGGGCGGCGACGGCCCGGATCGGATGCTGCCGCGCGCGGCGCGCGCCCTGATCCGCGAATATGTCGACCGCTGAGGCCGACGAAAAAGGCCCGCTCGGACGAACGGGCCTTCTGGTCTCAGGCTGGGGTCAGGCCGCCAGCATCTGACGGCGACGGGACGAGCGGACCATGGTCCCCACGCCGCCGAAGCCGATGATCATCATCGCCCAGGTCGCCGGTTCCGGCACGCCGCTGGCGACGCTGTAGAGGTCGATCTTGCCGCGGATATAGGCGCTGTTGACCGCGTTCTCCTTGGTCCAGAACCCGCCGCTGGGCGAGCCGTCGACCAGGAAGCCGTCGAGGTTGAGCGTGTACTGCTTGTCGCCGATCTGGAAGACCTGGGAATTCGAGTTGAAGTTCATGGTCACGCGGTCGGCGCAGCCGTTGGCGTTGATCCCGCCGCCGTTCGCCTGGCCGTTGTCGCAGGGGTTCGCGTTGTTCGTCGTCTCGTTGTGCGAGAAATTGTACTCGAAGGTCTTGGCGCCCAGGAACGAGCCGTCGGCCCAGACATCGGTGGTGAAGCGCAGGCCGACGCCGGTGATCGACCCGCCGCTGCTGATCGGGAAGTTCACGTGCTGGAACTCGCCGATGTTCACCGCGCCCGAGGAATCGATGGCCTGGTCGAGGCTGGCCGAGAAGTCGGCGCCCACGAAGTTGTAGCCGCTCTGGCCGTAGCCCGTCGACTGACCCCAGCGGATCGTGCCGTCGCCGCCGTTGGCGGCGATGTTGACGTTCGCGCCGCCGACCGGGTCGAACCACGCGCCCGCGACGTTCTTGAACTCGACCTGCACCGCCGCGGCGGCCGGAGTGGCGACCGCGGCCGCGAGAACCAGGGCCGAAATCACGGCCGGCGCCTTTACCTGAAATTTGAGCGTACCCACGCAGTCACCTTATCTGTTGCTCTAGATTTCGGTCGATCTGCGCCGCATCACCGCCGCGGGCAACAAATGCTCTGTGCAATTTACAATTGTTCCAAACCGTTCCCCTGAGAGTTGTTTTTGCGGAGTTCGTTTCACTCAAATCAAAGGCCTCGCCAGCCGACACGCACCCAGGATGAGCGGCCGAGCGCCTCGCCTTTACATCCCGCTCCCGACCCTCCGCGCCATTTTCGCCATCAGCATTTCGCCGCCGTCACGGTCGGAAAGACGCCGGCGACATGGCGCAGCTAGGCTTCGCAGCCACTTGGTCGCCGACTGCTGACACGCTTGGGCGTTCCTTCGCGCGACCTTCGCACGATCTGGACGCAGGCGGGCGACGCGGCGTAGCCGCGGCGCCCGCCGCGCAAGACTAACGAGAGGGACGATGGACAGACTTCAGCCGGCAGCCATGGACGCGCCGCGGTTCGTGGAACGCCCCTGGACCTTCGCAGGCCTGCGCCGCCGCCACGCCCGAAAGGCCGGCGTCCGAGGCGCCCTGGACGAGCACTGGTGCGCGGCGTCCGAACGCTTCGCCAAGGTCGGCGGGCGCAAGGACGGCGCGGGATACGGCCTCTACTACGATCTGTTCGCCCAGCGCGACGGCTTCGAGATGATCGCCGCGGTGGCGACCGCCGACGACGCCCGCCGCCCGGCGGCGTTCGAGCAGCTTCGGGTGCCGACCCGACGCTATGCGGTGTTCGCCCACCTGGGACCGGTGAGCCGGCTGCGCAGCACCATCTGGACCGCCTGGTACGGCTGGCTGCCGAACCTTGGCCTGCGCTCGGCGGGCGACAGCCTGACCCCCGATTTCATCGAGGTCTATGGCGACGACGCGAGCAATACCGGCCGGCCGGCCATCGAGATCTGGTTCCCCGTCCGCGGTTGAGACCGTCCAAACTCGGCCGCGACGGCGCGCCAAATCGCCTGTAGAGAACGCCGTGCGTCGAAGTGACGTAACGACATTCTGAAAGTGCGCGCGTGCCGGATAGAGCTGCCAAGTCGCCGCCCTCGGAGCTGAGGGCCAGGGTTCGGGTTTTGGGCCGGGTGCTGGGGGACGTGATCAAATCCCAGGACGGCCAGACGCTGTTCGACCGCATCGAGGACATCCGGAAGACTTCCGTCGCCTTCCACCGCGAAGGCGGGGCGGCGAACGCCGTGCTGCTGGAAGAGCGGCTGCGCAGCCTGGACCTGCACGAGACGGTGCGCTTCGCCCACTCGTTCGCGTGCTTCCTGCAGATCACCAACATCGCCGAGGACTACGTCCAGCGCCGCAAGGCCGGCGATCGGCGCGTCGACACCCTGGCCGGCAGCCTGGCGGCGTTGGCCGAGGAAGGCGTCTCCACCGCGCAAGTCGCCAAGATGCTGCAGACCGCGTTTATCGCCCCGGTGATCACCGCCCACCCGACCGAGGTGCGCCGCAAGAGCGTGCTGGACCGCACGAGGGCGATCACCGAGGCGTTGAGCGCGCTGGAGCAGGCCGGCGGCGAGACCGCCCGCCACGAGCGCGAGATCGAGCTCTTGCGGGAAGTGGCGATCTTCTGGCGCACCCGGCTGCTGCGCGGCGTTCGCCTGGGCGTCATCGACGAGATCGAGACCGCGGTCTCTTACTTCGAGCGCAGCTTCCTGGCCGAGCTGCCGCGGCTCTATGGGCGCTGGACGCGCCAGCTGGAGGCCCAGCTGCCGAGCTTCCTGCGCATCGGCTCGTGGGTCGGCGGCGACCGCGACGGCAACCCGTTCGTCACCGACGCCGTCCAGCGCCAGGCGTTCGCGCGCCAGTCGCAGGCCGCGCTGCTGAACTACCTGGAACGCATCCACGCCCTGGGCGCGGAGCTGTCGCTGTCCAGCACGCTGGCCCAGGTGACGCCGGCCCTGCAGGCGCTGGCCGACGCCTCCGGCGACACCTCGCCCCAACGCGGGGACGAGCCGTATCGGCGAGCGCTACGCGGCGTCTACGCCCGCCTGGCTGCGACCTATCCGATCCTGACCGGCGAGGCCCCGCCCCGCCCCTCGCCGCTGGCCGCCCAGCCCTACGCCAACGCCCAGGCGCTGAAGGCCGACCTGCAGACCATCCTCGACAGCCTGACCGCCAACCACGGCGACACCTTCGCCATCGGCCCGCTGCCCGAGCTGATCCGGGCGGTGGACTGCTTCGGCTTCCACCTGGCGACCCTGGACCTGCGGCAGAACTCGGCGGTGCATGCGCGCACCATCGCCGAACTTATGGCGGTGGCCGGCGTCTGCCCCGACTATGAGGCGCTGGACGAGGAGGCGCGCCGGGCGCTGCTGCTGGCCGAGCTGAGCCACGGGCGGCTGCTCTATTCGCCCTTCGCCGAGTACAGCGAGGAGACAAACCGCGAGTATGCGGTGCTGGCCCAAGCGGCGCGTTCGCGCCAGCAGTACGGCCGCCAGGCGATCGTCGCCTACATCGTCTCCAACACCACCTCGGTCTCCGACCTGCTGGAGGTCTATGTCCTGCTGAAGGAGGTGGGGCTGTTCCATCCGGGCGAGAACCCGCGCACAGAGGTGTTCGCCGAGCCGCTGTTCGAGACCATCGGCGACCTGCGCGCCGCGCCGGACACGATGCGCGAGTACCTGTCGCTGCCGCTGATCAAGTCGCTGCTGGCCGAGGGCCGGCTGCAGGAAGTGATGATCGGCTATTCGGACTCCAACAAGGACGGCAGCTACCTGACCTCGACCTGGGAACTGCACCAGGCCTCGCGGGCGCTGCTGGCCGCCACCGACGCCATGGGCCTGCGGCTGCAGCTGTTCCACGGCCGCGGCGGCACGGTCGGCCGCGGCGGCGGATCGAGCTACGAGGCGCTGCTGGCCCAGCCGGAAGGCACGGTGCGCGGCCGCATCCGCATCACCGAACAGGGCGAGGTCGTCGCCAACAAGTACGCCGACCCGCAGTTGGCCGACCAAAGCCTGGAGACCATCACCGCCGGGGTGGTGCTGGCCTCGCTGCGCAAGGCCTCGGCCGAGCGGCTGGGCGAGAAGCATGCGCCGGTGCTGGACAAGCTGTCCCAGGCCTCGATGGAGGCCTATCGCAGCCTAGTCTACGAAACCCCTGGATTCGTGGATTATTTCTATGCCGCCACGCCGCTGACCGAGATCGTCGACCTGAACATCGGCAGCCGGCCTGCCTCGCGCCAGCCGACCCGCAGCATCGAGGGGCTGCGGGCGATCCCGTGGGTGTTCTCGTGGTCGCAGTCGCGGACCATGCTGCCTGGCTGGTACGGCTTCGGTTCGGCGATCGAGGCCTCCGGCGTTTCGCTGCGCGAACTGAACGAGCTGCACGAGGCCTGGCCGTTCTTCGCCACCACGCTCGCCAACATGGAGATGGTGCTGGCCAAGAGCGACATGCTGATCGCCCGCCGCTACGCCGGCCTAGTCGAGGACCAGGCCCTGGCGCAGACGATCTTCGGCCGGATCGAGGCCGAGTGGAACAAGACCGTCGAGGCGCTGCTGAGCATCAGCGGCCAAACCGCCCTGCTCGACCGCCACCCGGACCTGGCCGAGGCGCTGCGCACCCGCCTGCCCTATATCGACCCATTGAACCACCTGCAGATCGAGCTGATCCGCCGCCGCCGCGCCGGCGACAGCGACGAGGCCGTGCGCGAGGGCATCCACCTGACCATCAACGGGGTCGCCGCCGGGCTGCGTAACAGCGGATAGGCGGGTGACCCGGCCGGCGGCGGCGCCTATGGTCTGATCCAGGCCGCAGCGCATCTGCGGCCGCCAGGCCGAGGGGGTGCCCGTGTTCGACGATCTTCCCGATATTCTGCTGCGCCACCGCCGGGCCGTCGGGCTGGTCGCCATCGCCATCGCGGCGCTGACCTGGGCGGTCGACTGGGCGGGTCTGGTCTATCACTGCCCGTTCTGCCGCAGTCAGCGTACGGTGATCGGCCTGCTCGGACTGCTGATCATGCTGCCCAATCCCGGCCACTGGCTGGTCAGGTATCTGTCGGCGGTGCTTTCGGTCTTCGGCCTGTCGGTCGGCGCGACCCAGCATTTTCGCGGCTGGGCGAAGATCATGTCCGGCAAGTTCACCTGGGGCGAGCACTGGTATCTCAACAGCTGGATGCTGTCGGGCTTTGCCATCCTGATCATCACCGCCCTGGTGCTGCTGCTCTGGCGCTGGCGCAGCCCGGGGGCGACCTCCGGCGGCTGAGCGTCGAAAAATGTGCGCGGCTGTCGGATCGAACGCCGCGCGAACGTCCTTTGGTCTGCACAACCCAAAGGAGGAAGCTCATGCCCTATGTCGACGGTTTCGTGCTCGCCGTGCCCAAGGCCAACCTCGAGGCCTACAAGGACATGGCCCGCAACGCCGGCGCCGTGTGGAAGGACCACGGGGCGCTGGCCTATGTCGAATGCATCGGCGACGACACCCCCTATGGCGAGGTGACCTCGTTCCCGCGGGCGGTCCAGGCCAAGGACGACGAGGTCGTGGTGTTCTCGTGGATCGTCTATGCGTCCCGCGCCCAGCGCGACGAGATCAACGCCAAGGTCATGGCCGATCCGCGCCTCGATATGGACCCCGCCAAGATGCCGTTCGACGGACAGCGGATGATTTTCGGCGGCTTCGAGAGCTTCATCCAGCTCTGACTGCCCCGGCGGCGCCCGTGCCGCCAAGGCCCGGACGTTACATTCGTTTACGTTATTTTTCAATTACTTGTTAGCCACGCCACATAGATCTGCGCCATATCCGCGCCGATGAAGGCCGCTGCCCGGCGGCTTGTCAGGACGTGACGCAGATGTGGAAGCACTTGCCGGCGACGCTGGCCTTCGCCGCCGCCATGGCGGCCACCGCCGGTCCGGCCGCCGGCGGGCAGGACGCCGCGGCGGCCGCCCGTGCGGCCGAGGTGTCGGTCATCTGGACAGCCATGATCCTGGGCTTTGTGAGCGCGGGCGCCCTGCTCCGCCACGACCGCCGGGCGCGGCGCGTGCAGGCGCCAGAGCAATTTCCGATCTTATTGGATCGGAAATTGCTCAAGGTTCTTTGAATTTGGAGCATTTTCTTCGCCGAACCGGAATCCACTTCGGCGGAAAATGCTCTAGCGGCCTGATCCACGCGCCAGGCGACCCGCCAAGGTTCCAGGGGCGAGGCCTTTCGAGGCCTCCTCCGGGGGCGGCGGGGAGTCGCGGGAACCCGCTTGCCGGGTTCGCCCAGCCCCCCCGCGGCTCCCCGGACCCCGCTCGGCCGGCCTCATGGCCCTGCGGCCGAAGCATCGGATCACTGACGTTTGTAGATTGCGGGTTTGCACCGACGGCGAAAGCGGTGCAGCCTGCTCGACGGACCCGCAAGAAGGTCCGTGACTAGACGATACATGGGAGGAAGGCGCGTGAGACTCGTCGCCTTGATCGCCGCCGCCGGCCTGCTGGCCGCCGGAACGGCGTCCGCGCAGAGCGGACAGGTGCGTAACGACGCCAAGTCGAGCGGCTTGCTGATGGCCGCCACCTATAAGACCACGCCTGCCCGCACCGCCAACGACAACACCGTCAGGTTTACGGCCAAGCCCGTCGCGGCCAGCGCCGTCAAACCGCAGGTGTACATCTACAAGGCTCCGATGGCCGTAAAGCCGTTGAAGACCTGGTAGACGGAATGACCCAGCGCGAGGTCATCCCCCGGACCTGAGATCCGGGAGAAGCCTCGGCGCATCGACGCTCGGATCAGGCCGCCTGCATACGGGCGTAAAAGTCCGTTTGCTGGGCGCCGTTGATGTAGACGTCCTTGCGAAGCACCTCGCCCGCCTCGTTGACGTCGACCACGTCCAGCATGTCGACGCTGGCGCTTCCGCCGCCGGGCAGCGGCATGACCAGCGCCCATTCGAAGACCCAGTGACGCGCGCCGAAGATCGTGCGCCGCATCTCGAAGCCGAAGCCCGGCAACTTGCGGAAGAGCTCGGCGAAGTCCGCCTCCAGCGCCGCGCGGCCATGCACGCGGGCCGATCCGTCATGCAGGATGAAGCTGGAATCCTCGGAATGCAGCGATGCGATACGGGCCGCATCCTTGGCCTCCCACGCAGCGTGGTAGCGCGCGAACAGGGCCTGGGTGTCGATAGCCATGACGTGTCCTCCATTGATTTGCATACTTACAGTCTGTTTTTGCAGACCCAGAGTATGCAAGTCAAGGACGGCCGGCTCAGTTCGGCCGCAGTCCCCGCAGCAGGCGCGAGAGCGCCGCGCCGTAGTCGGCGGCCGTGAGCCCCTCGCCATCCGCCCCGCCGAGCGCCCCGCCGACCGCCAAGGCCGCCTCCATGACCGCGCCCAGGATCAGCCGGCTCGCCGCATCGACCTGCGCCGCCGACGCCTGCGGTCCCATCAGCCGCGCGGCGCCGGCCCGCACCATGGCGGCGAAGTGCGCATCGTCGATCTGCCGCCAGCGTCGCCAGCCCAGCACCACCGGACCGTCGATCAGCAGTATCCGCCGCACGCCCGGCTGGTTGGCGGCGGCGAGATAGGCGCCGATGGCCGCGGCCATCGGGTCCTCGCCCTCGCCCGGCGTCGGCGGACGGGCGGCGACCTGGGCGGCGATCTCGGCCTGGATGAGGTCGACCAGCTGGTCGAAGATCACCTGCTTGGTGGCGAAGTGGTGATAGAAGGCGCCCTTGGTGACGCCGGCGGCTGCGGCGATGTCGTCGACGCTGACCGCGTCGTAGCCCTCGGCGCGGAACAGGTCGCGCGCCGCCGCCAGGATCGCCGCGCTGGTCGCCGCCCGTCGTTCCGCCTGCCGCGCCATCGCTGTCCCCATCGCCCGCGACGCACGCCGCCGCCGGTCGGGGCGAACCTAGCCGCGCCGCGCCGCCGCCGTCGAGCCGGGCCGGCGCGCCCGCCTCCGGATTCTGCATGACTTGACCGCTCGGCCCCGACAGGCGTCGAGTAGGCGCGACCATAAGCTGCGAGGGGCTCATGCTCGGGTGGCGATCGAAACGCTTCGGCCTGGCGCTCGTCATGGCCGCGAGCCTCGCCGGCGCGGGCCTGACCGGGTGCGCCACGTCGAATCCGCTGTCGATCGACCTGATGCCGGCGCCGGAAGCGTTCGACGACGGCGCGATGAACCCGCTGCCGCAGCACAATCCCATCGCCGACCTGCCCTATGGCGGCATGCTCTACGCGACCGACCGGGCGCCCGTGGCGGCGGGCGAGGACGGTCACTATTCGAGCCTGCGCGGCCAGGTGCTGCGGCTGGGCGCCGCCAAGGTGGCGGTCGGCGAGACCAACATCACCTGGGAAGAGGCGCGCCGGATCTCGCTCTTGAAGAACCGGCCCGGCAGCTATCCGCTGAAGGTGACCGGCGTGGTCGAGTTCGGGCCCCTGGACACCACCCTGACGCCGCTGGTCGATCCGGGGCCGGCGCCGGCGGACCCGAAGGCCGCGGGCCGGACCTTCGCCGGGGCGATCGACGCCAAACTAAGCGGGGCCGCGGAGAAGGACGTCTACATCTATGTCCACGGCTACAAGGTCGGATTCGAGAACCCGATCCTGGTCGGCTCCGAGCTCTGGCACTTCCTGGGCTACAAGGGCGTCTTCATCGCCTATTCGTGGCCTGCGACGCCCAAGGCCAGCGCCTATATCGGCGACAGCGACACCGCCGCCGGCATGGCCCGAAACCTCCGCGAGCTGGTCGCCTTCATCGAGGCGAACACCCAGGCCGAGCGCATCCATATCATCGGCTACAGCGCCGGCACCCGCCTGGTCGCCCGCGCCGTCGAACAGATGGCGATGTTCAACCAGGGCGCGGGCGAGCGCCGCCTGGGGGCCAAGCTCGAGAACGTCATCCTGGTCGGCAGCGACATCGACCGTGCGGTCTTCGGCGCCTATCTGGCCGACGGGGTCGCGGACGTGCCGCGGCGCTGGACGATCTATGTCTCGGGCACCGACTCGGCGCTGCGTTTCTCGAGCCTGCTCGCGGGCCATGCGCGACTGGGCCGGATGTGGCGCAATCAGGAGCTCACCCCGCAGATCGCGAGCTATCTGAAGTCCCACGAGGGCCGGGTCGACATGGTGAACGTCACCGGCGTGGCGGGGGCGGAGACCGCCAACGGGCACGGCTACTTCCGCTCCAGCCCCTGGGTCAGCAGCGACGTCCTGATGACGCTGGCCTACAACCTGTCGCCGGAGGAACGGGGCCTGGTCCGCGACCCGGCCACGGGCCTGGCCCAGTTCCCGACCGACTATGTCGAGCGCATGCGCAGCGTGCTGGCCGTCAAATACGCTCCGAAGCCGGGGGGGCCGTAGGTCTTATCCAGCCGGCGACGCGCGTTGCAAATTACCGTCCAGTTGGTATGTATTCGCATGACCCAACCGCGCCGACGCCAGCCCGAAGCCACCCGCGCCCAGATCATCGGCGCAGCGATGCGCACCCTGCAGGAGAGCGGCGCGGCCGGCTTCACGCTCGACGCCGTGGTCGCCCGGCTGCCGGTCAGCAAAGGCGCGCTGCTGCACCACTTCCCCAGCAAGGCCGAGCTGCTGCGGGCGCTGGTCGACGAGGCCGGCGAGCGGTTCGCCGGCGCGGTCGAGGCGCTGGCCGCCAAGGACCCGCATCCGGTGGGCCGCTACTCGCGCGCCTATCTGGCCGCCACGGTGCAGCTGACGATGAGCGAGGACGAGGTGCGCACCAGCAAGGTCGTGCTGATCGCCTGCCTGCTGGAGCCCGACCTCGCCGACCGCTGGCGGTGGTGGACCGACCAGATCACCCGCGACGAGCCGAACGACGCGGTCGGGGCCGACGACGCCCTGCTGCAGCGGCTGGTGGCGGACGGCCTGTGGCTGTCGGACGTATTCGGGGCCAAGGCCGTGCCGATGGAGCAGCGGCGCGTGATCGGCGCGCTGATGGGCGCCTCGCCGCTGCTGCAGGACGAGGCGACCGCGCCTTAGGCGTCCCACCCGACCGCGTTGCGCAGCCGAACGCCGCTGGCGTGCAGGCTGGTTCGCCAGACCTCGCGCAGCGGAACCAGGCTGTCGACGGGCCGCAACTCGACATCGCTCGCGGCCAGGGCGGCCGGCAGGTCGGCGACCTCGATCATGGCGTCGGGGATTACGACCTGGCGCGACACCCACATGCCGGCGTCGTCGAGGTCTTCGAACGAGGAGGCCGGCAGCTCGTAGCGGTAGAGCCGCGCGCCGGTCAGCGCAGCGAGCCAACCCCGCTCCACATAGGCCAGCATCCGCGCCCGGCTCTCGCCCCACCAGGCAGCGCGATCGTCCGCGCAAGTCGTCTCCAGCGGCCAGAGCAGGATGCGCGGGCAGTCGCGTGGGAACAGATACATCGGCTGGTGCGCCTCATCGATCGCCCAGACCAGCGGCCCGTTCAGCCAGTCGCGCCCCGGCGGCCGAGGAGACGGCGTCCGCACGGGCCGCGGTTCGAACCGGGCGATCGCCGGATCCTCGCTGAAATGGAACAGCCGCATCGGCCGATTAGGCCCTGCCCGCATCGACTCGTCCACCGCCTCACCTGCCTGTCGGCCTCGGACGCGCATGCGTGCCGGGGATCCATAGGCGACTGCCCGACCCCCGCTAGAACGCCCAGGCGCAGCCGATGCCGACCGCCGGGCCCTGCTCGCCGGCGGGATCGACGTCGCCGCCCGCACGGACCTTGCAGCCGTTCTTCGGACGACGGGCCAGATAGGGGTCGGCGTCGCGGCCGAAGTCGCCGCGGACGTCGAGATTGAGCCGGGGCGCAGCGCGGCCGTCCCGGGCCGCCAGCCGCGCCTCGCAGCGCTCGCGCTCGTCCTCAGTGAGATCGGCCATCGCGCAGCCGATCAGGCCGCGGAGCGCCCGCCTCAGAGCTAGCGGCGCGGGGGGCCGCGCCGGGGCCGCGGCGGCGGCGGGTGCGGCGGCATCGGGGCCGCCTAGCTGGATCGGCGCAGGTTGCGGCGCCCTGGCGGCATGCGGCTGGGGCGGTTGCGCGAGGCGTCGCGGAGGCTCGACCGTCAGGCGGCGGTCGAAGGGCGGCGCGAGCAACACCTCCATGGCCGGGGTCTCAGGGGCCGGCGACAGCGCGTGCCGCTGGGTCACGAGCGCGCCCAGGACGACGACGTGCGCGCCGAGCGACATGGCCAGCACGATCAGCCGCTTCCGCGCGCCCTGCACACCACCTCCTCGCGAACTTTGCGCACGACGCTCGCTGTGGCTGAGGGTGAAATTGTGGCGCAGCTTGCGTGCGACGGCGGACGCGACCGCCGCGCATGGTACTTGACAATTTCGATGAATTTGCCGCCCTTGGCCGACCTCCACAACACAAAAGCGGAGGCATTGAAGTGAATTCAATTCCATATATTGGATCTGGCCCGTACTGCTACGCCAATTCATTTTCAATGATGTTTGGCGATGCGTCTCCATCGACATCAATCATTGAATTCGCCACATCAAGCGCATTCGGAATGCAGTTGATCGGCGGAACCACGCCTTTCTTCGATCCCTATGGCTGGACGCCGGAGGCGGGCTTCGACGGCGCCCTGGCGGCCCTGGGTTGGACCTCGGCGACCAGCCGGGGCGGCACCGAGGCGCAGGCCCTGGCCCGCCTCAAGGCGGCGCTGGCGGAGGGACCGGCCTGGGTCGGGCCGGTCGAGATGGGACATCTGCGCCATCAGCCTGGCAAGACCGGCCCGATCGGCGCGGATCACTACGTCGTCGTACTGGAGGTCGGCGAGACGGCGGTGCTGATGCACGACCCCGAGAGCCATCCGTATGCGACCCTGCCGCATGCCGATTTCATGGCCGCCTGGCGGGCGAAGACCATCGACTACGCCACCGCCTACACGATGCGCACGGCGTTCCGGCAGGTCGCGGCGGTGTCGGCCGACGACGCCGTCCGGGCCGCCCTGCCCGCTGCGGTCGAATGGCTCGCGGCGCGCGGGGACCACGACATGCCGCCGGGCAGCCTGGGCAACGGCGAGGCCGCCGAGGCCTTGGCCGCGCTGATCGAGGCCGGTTGCGCTCCCGATCTGCGCGATCATCTGACCGGCTTCGCCGTACGGGTCGGCGCGCGGCGGGCGGCGGACGCGGCCGCCTGCCTGGCGCGGATCGGCCGATCGCGAGCCGCGGAGATCACCGTGCGCCAGGCCCGCCTGATCGGCGGCCTGCAGCACCCTCTGGTCATCGGCGACGACGCGCAGGCCGCCGCCGGCTTGCGGGCCCTGGCCCCGACCTATGACGACCTGCTGGCGGCGCTGACCTAAGCCCGTCGGGATCGAACAGCTCAGCTAGGCGTTCCTCACGCGAAACGGAGGGACGCGATGAGCCTGGACAGCCTGATGATCCGCAGCGCCAACCTGCTGGGCGCGCCCTTGAAGGACGCGGCAGGCAAGAAGCTCGGCACGATCCGCGAGGTCTATTTCGAGCGCGACACCGGCCAGGCGCGGTTCGTGGCGCTGGAGTTCGGCGGACTGTTCGGGACCAGCGGCAAGTTCCACCCGATCCCCTGGCGGGCCCTGCGCTACGACGAGCCGTCGGACAGCTATCTCACCGACCTGACCAAGGACCTGCTGAAGAACAGCCCGGCCTACGACCGCGAGCAGATGAACGAGACGGCCTACGGCTGGAGCGAACAGGCCGAGCGCTATTTCCGCGTCGATCCGATCTAGCCGGCCAGGCTGGGGCTCGCGACCGCGGGGGCCGGAGCCGTGGCCACCTCCGCGCGCCGCGCCAGCGCGAGCGTCCGCCAGACGACGGCGTAGAGCAGCAGGTTGGTGAGCGGCATCAGCTGGACATGGGTCTGATAGGCCAGGGTCGGGAGGATCAGTGGTCCGACGAAGGCCGCCGCCATCACGATGCGCGCGCCGGGGACCAGGGGCGACGTCCGGCCATAGTCGGCCAGCAGACCGATCGGCAGCGCCAGCAGGACGAGGTCATAGTCGAAGCAATAGGGGCTGACCGCCAGGATCGCCGGAATCGCCAGAGCGACCTTCAGCGACTGAGGCCCTGCCCCACGCCAGGCGACGAGCGTCGCCAGGGCGAGGCCTACGGCCACCACCGCGTGCGCCGCATAGGCGGCCTTCATCGGAACCCCGAGGCTGGCGAACATCACGAAGACGCTGGGGATCTTGCTCCACGGCAGGAAGCCGCCTTCCAGGATCCGCGACACGCGGTCGAAATTGGCGAAGAACGCCAGCCACGGCTCCAGGCCATAGGCGAGATAAGCGATCGCGCAGACGGCGAGCGCGGTGGCCGACGCCGAGGCGAAGGTCTTCCAGCGCCCCTGCACGGCCAGGAGCAGCGGCAGCAGCACGCCGAAATGCGGCTTGTAGACCATGAGGCCGATCAGGACGCCGGCCAGCCACGGACGCTTGTCCAGCAGCAACAGCCCGCCGCCCAGCAGCGCGGCGTTCAAAAAGCCGTTCTGACCGTGCATCAGGTTTACGAAGGTCGCAGGAAAGGCGAGCGCGATCAGCAGCGCGTGGCGATGGTCGGAAATCCTCCGCACCATCAGCAGGTAGAGCCCGAGGGTGCTTGCAAGCCATCCCGCCAGGGCCACCGGATAGGGGAAGAAGGCCAACGGCGCGATGACCAGATTGAACGGCGGCGGATAGTTCCAGAGGAAGATGCTGGTGTTGGCCGGGACCGCCGCCACCTCGCGCGCGTAGATCTTGTAGTAGTCGAACGCCCCGGCCGGATCGCCCATCCGCGCCAGGTCCGACGCCGCATAGAAGGTGATGAAATCATAGCCGAACGGCTCGCCGAACGGGTCGAGCCAGTCGTTGCCAGCCATGTAGACCAGCCAAGCCACGATGGCGACGACAAAGCCGACCAGCAGCAACAGGCTGTAGTTCCGCACACGGTCGGCGCTCACCAGTCGGTCCAGATCCTGGAGCTTCAACGCTACCTCCCTCGGAAGGCGAGCACGCTGACGCATCAAGCTTAACAATGCCCTGAGCGGAAAACTCGCAGGCGTGAGCGATTTCTCAACCACGACGCGCCAGGATCGCGTCATGACGCAGGTGAATGCTCATCAACACGTCCTGACCGCGCCCGCCAGCTTGGGGCCGCTGGGCTTCGATCTGCTGCGCTTTGCGCGGTTCCTGGGCGTGGGCGGGCTGGCCGCCGGCACGAACTTCGCTTCGCGCTTCGCCTGGAGCCTGGTGCTGCCGTTCGAGGCGGCGGTGATCTGCGCCTACGCCACGGGCATGGCGCTCGCCTTCGTGCTGTTCCGGCTGCTGGTGTTCCCCGGCTCGCCGCTGCCGATCGGCGTGCAGGCGCGCAACTTCCTGATCGTCAACGCGATCGGCGCGACCCTGACCTTCCTGACCGCGACCTTGCTGGTGCGCGGCGTGTTCCCGATGATCGGCTTTACCTGGCATGCCGAAACCGTCGGCCACGCCCTGGCCATCGCCGTACCGGTGGCGACCAGCTGGATCGGCCACCGCCGCTTCACCTTCGCACGCGCCGGCTGACCTTTACGTTTCCCTTATGCCCCGCGGGCGGGTCCCGTCTCGAACCCTGACGCTTGAGGGGCGCATCCTCCTGGCCTGAAACTGGCTATGGAGGCGCTGTCTTGGCGGATCTCATCTTTATCGGCGTCGGCGCGGGGGCGTTCGCCCTGTTCGCGCTGCTGGCCGTCGGCCTGAGGCGCATCTGAAGATGCTGGTCGATTTCCTTTGGGCGGGCGGCGCGATCGCCGTGGCCGCCTACATGCTCGTCGCGCTGCTGCGCCCCGAGCGCTTCTGACGGATAGCTGACATGACTTGGCAAGGATGGGCGGAGATCGCCCTGACGCTGGCCGTGGCCATTGGGCTCGGCTGGCCTATCGGCGTCTATATGTCCCGGGTATGGAACGGCGAGCGCACCTGGCTCGACCCCGTGCTGCGCCCCGTCGAACGGCTGGTCTACGCCGGCTGCGGCGTGGACTCCACGCGGAGCCAGACCTGGTTCGGATACGCCGCCGCGCTGCTGGCCTTCAATGCGGTCGGCTTCTTTCTGGTCTATGCGATCCTGCGGCTGCAGGGCGGCCTGCCGCTGAACCCGCAGGGTTTCGGCGCCGTCTCCGAGCACCTGGCGTTCAACACCGCCGCCAGCTTCGTGACCAACACCAACTGGCAGTCCTATGGCGGCGAGACGACCATGTCGCAGTTCAGCCAGATGGCTGCGCTGACCGTGCAGAACTTCGTCTCGGCGGCCACCGGGGCGACCATCGCCGCGGCCTTGGCGCGCGGCTTCGCCGGCCATCGGGGCGAAGGCGTCGGCAACTTCTGGGCCGATCTGACGCGCACCACGCTCTACGTCCTGCTGCCGGCCTCGATCGTGCTGGCGACGACCCTGGTCGCGCTGGGCGTGCCCCAGACCCTGGCCGCCTCGGCGCAGGCCGCGACGCTGGAGGGCGGTGAGCAGAAACTCTCGCTGTTCGCGGTCGCCAGCCAACTGGCCATCAAGCAGCTGGGCATCAACGGCGGCGGCGTCTTCAACGTCAATTCCGCCCACCCGTTCGAGAACCCGACCCCGCTGACCAACTTCCTGACCGCGGTGTCGATCAACGTGCTGGGCTGGTCGGCGTTCTTCGCCTTCGGCCGCTCGGCCAAGGCGTTCAGGGACATCCGCGCCCTGGTCGCCGCTGCCGCTGTGCTGCTGTCGCTCGGCGCGGCCGGCGTCTACCTGGCCGAGACCCAGAGCCCCCCCGCCCTGGTCGCAGCGCACGTCGACGCCAGCGCCAACATGGAGGGCAAGGAGGTCCGCTTCGGCCCGGCCGCCTCGGCCGCCTGGACCGCCCAGACCACCGGCGCCTCCAACGGCTCGGTCAACGCCATGCACGGCAGCTACATGCCGCTGGGCGGCGGGATCGCGATGTTCCTGATGATGCTGGGCGAGATCCTGCCCGGCGGCATCGGCTCGGGCATCGCCATCATGGTCGTCATGGCGCTGCTGGCGGTGTTCGTCGCCGGGCTGATGGTCGGCCGCACGCCGGAGTACCTGGGCAAGAAGGTCGAGGCCAAGGAGATCAAGCTGGCCATGCTGGCGGTTCTGATCGTCCCGCTGTCGATGCTCGGCTTCTCGGCGATCGCCGCGGTGCTGCCCGAAGCGTTGAAGGGCCTGCTGAACCAGGGCCCGCACGGCCTGTCGGAGATCCTCTACGCCTACGTCTCGACCACGGCCAACAACGGCTCGGCCTTCGCCGGCCTGACCGCCAACGCGCCGTGGTGGAACACCACGCTGGGCCTGGCCATGCTGATGGGCCGCTTCGTGCCGATCGTCGCCGTGCTGGCCATCGCCGGCTCGCTGGTCGCCAAGCCCAAGCTGGCCCCGTCCGTCGGCACCCTGCCCACCGACAGCGGCCAGTTCGTCGGCCTGCTGATCGGCGTGATCCTCATCCTCGGCGGGCTGCAGTTCTTCCCGGCCCTCGCCCTCGGCCCGATCGTCGAGCACTTCCAGGTGCTGGACGTCGTGGCCGGCCGCTAACCCTTCAAGGCGTCAGCACATGACCGCATCCTACGCACCCCAGGGCGAGGGCCGCCGCAAGGCCTCGACCCTCGCCACCAGCCTCTCCGCCCCGATGATCGCCCGCGCCGCCCGCGACGCGGTGGTCAAGCTCGACCCGCGCAAGCTGACCGGCAATCCGGTGATCTTCGCCACCTGGATCGTCGCGCTGCTGGCCAGCGCCTCGGCGATCAACGAGATCCTGGCCGGGCGCCCGTTCGGCTTCGAGATCCAGATCGCGCTCTGGCTATGGGCGACGGTGCTCTTCGCCAACCTGGCCGAGAGCGTCGCCGAGGGCCGCGGCAAGGCCGCCGCCGACTCCCTGCGCGCCTCGCGCGTCACCACCAAGGCCAAGCTGATCATCGACCCGGCCACCGGCGCCATCGTCCCCACCCCGGCCCACAAGCTGGGCGTCGGCGAGGTGGTGCTGGTCGAAGCCGGCGACGTGATCCCGGCCGACGGCGAGATCATCGAGGGCGTCGCCTCGGTCAACGAGGCCGCCATCACCGGTGAATCCGCGCCGGTGATCCGCGAGAGCGGCGGCGACCGCTCGGCCGTCACCGGCGGCACCACCGTGGTCTCCGACTGGATCAAGGTGCGGATCACCTCCGAGGCCGGCCAGACCTTCCTCGACCGCATGATCGCCATGGTCGAGGGCGCCGACCGCCGCAAGACGCCCAACGAGATCGCCCTGGCCGTGCTGCTGGCCGGCCTGACCCTGGTGTTCCTGATCGCGGTCGTGACGCTGCTGGGCCTGGGCAAGTTCTCGGGCGTGCAGCTCTCGCCGATGGTGCTGGGCGCGCTGTTCATCACCCTGATCCCGACCACCATCGGGGGGCTGTTGTCGGCCGTGGGCATCGCAGGCATGGACCGCCTGCTGAAGGTCAACGTGCTGGCGACCTCGGGCCGCGCGGTGGAGGCGGCCGGCGACGTCGACACCCTGCTGCTCGACAAGACCGGCACCATCACCTTCGGCAACCGCATGGCCACCGAGGTCGTCGCCGCCCCCGGCGTGCGCGAGGACGCCGCCCTGCGCGCCACCCTGATGGCGTCGCTGGGCGACGAGACGCCCGAGGGCCGCTCCATCGTCGATCTGATCCGCGCCCAGGGCATCGACGTCGAGGTTCCGGACGGCGCCGCCATCATCCCGTTCAGCGCCGTGACCCGCCAGTCGGGCCTGGACGTCGGCGGCCGGTCCTGGCGCAAGGGCGCGGTCGACGCGATGATCCGCAGCCTGGACCTGGCCCCGCATCAGGTCCCGGCCGAGCTGACGGCGGCGGTCGACCGCATCGCCCGCTCGGGCGGCACGCCGCTGGCGGTCAGCGAGGACGGCGCCCTGGTCGGCGTCATCCACCTGAAGGACGTCGTGAAGCCCAATGTGAAGGAGCGGTTCGCCGACCTGCGCCGCATGGGCCTGCGCACGGTGATGATCACCGGCGACAATCCGGTCACCGCCGCAGCCATCGCCTCCGAGGCCGGGGTCGACGACTTCCTGGCCGAGGCCACCCCCGAGGACAAGCTGCGGCTGATCCGCGAGGAACAGGCCAAGGGACGGCTGGTGGCCATGTGCGGCGACGGCGCCAACGACGCCCCGGCCCTGGCCCAGTCCGACGTCGGCGTGGCCATGCAGACCGGCGCTCAGGCCGCGCGCGAGGCCGGCAACATGGTCGACCTGGACTCAGACCCGACCAAGGTCATCGAGATCGTCGAGGTGGGAAAGCAAATGCTGATCACCCGCGGCGCCCTGACCACGTTCTCGATCGCCAACGACGTGGCCAAGTACTTCGCGATCATCCCGGCGATGTTCGTCACCGCCCTGCCCGCGCTGGGCGCCCTGAACATCATGGGGCTGTCGAGCCCGCAGAGCGCCATCCTGTCGGCGGTGATCTTCAACGCCCTGATCATCGTGGCGCTGATCCCGCTGGCGCTGCGCGGGGTGCGCTACCGGGCGATCGGGGCGGCCAAGCTCTTGTCGCGCAACCTGCTGCTCTACGGCCTGGGCGGCCTGGTCGCGCCGTTCGTCGGCATCAAGCTGATCGACCTGGCCGTCTCCGGCCTCGGCCTGGCGTGATGCTGATGCGCGAAACCCTCGTCTCGCTGGGGCTGATCGCCCTGCTGTTCGCCTGCGCCTTCATCGGCGGGATCGTCTGAGCCGCCCGATGACCAACACCTTCAAGAACACTCTTACCAGGACCTCCCCGATGTCTCTCTTTCGCCTTCGCCGTCACAACCTCGCCGGCGCCGGCTTCGCCGCGATCTCGCTCTTCGCCGTTCCCGCCTTCGCCGAGGACGCCAGCCCGATCGACCTGTCGTTCAACGTCGGCGCGGCGACCGACTACGTGTGGCGCGGGGTCAGCCAGACCGACGAAAGCCCGCAGATCTCGGGCGGCGTCGACGCCACGGTCGGCGGCCTGGTCTATGCTGGCGGCTGGCTGTCCAATGTCGATTTCGGCAACGACACCGACTTCGAGCTCGATCTTTATGCCGGCGTTCGGCCGCAGCTCGGCCCGGTCAGCCTCGACCTCGGCGTCATCTACTACGGCTACGTCAACGCCCCGACCGGTTCGGACCAGGACTTCATCGAGTTCAAGGCCGCCGGCTCGGTCCCGGTCGGCCCCGCCACCCTCGGCGCCGGCGTCTACTACTCCGACGACTTCTTCGGCGGCACCGGCAAGGCTGCCTATTTCGAGCTCAACGGTTCGACCCCGATCGCCGACAAGGTCAGCGTCTCGGGCGCCGTCGGCTATCAGGACGTCGACTATGACGGCGACTACACCACCTGGAATCTCGGCGTCGGCTACGCCCTCACCGACGTCCTGGGCGTCGACCTGCGCTACCACGACACCGACGAGCACGACTTCGGCGACCTCTACGAGAGCCGCGTCGTGCTCGGCCTCAAGGCCGCATTCTAAGGAGGCGTGACCATGCTTTCGCTTATCCGCCCCGCCGTCGTCTCGATGGCCTTCTTCACCCTGCTGCTGGGCCTGGCCTATCCGCTAATGATCACCGGCGTCGGCCAGGCCGCCTTTCCGCGGCAGGCCAATGGCAGCCTGGTCGTCGAAGGCGGCAAGGTGGTCGGCTCCGAACTGGTCGGTCAGAACTTCGCTGCGCCGCGCTATCTGCACCCGCGCCCGTCGGCGGCCGGGGCCGACGGCTACGACGCCGCCGCCTCGTCCGGCTCCAATCTCGGCCCGCTCAACCCCGACCTCGCCACGCAGGTCGCCGAACGCGCCGAGGCCCTGCGCGCCGAAGGCGTCAAAGGGACGATCCCGGCCGACGCGGTGACCGCCTCCGGCTCGGGTCTCGACCCGGATATCTCGCCGCAATACGCCCTGCTGCAGGCCGACCGCATCGCGCAGGCCCGCGGGGTGGATCCGGGGCTGGTGCGGGCGCTGTTGCAGAGCCATGTGGAAGGGCGCACCTTCGGCGTCCTCGGCCAGCCGAGGGTCAATGTGCTGATGACCAACCTCGCCCTCGACGCCCGCTTCCCGCCCCCGACCCGATGACCATGGACGAACCCCGACGCCCGGACCCGGACGCCCTGCTGGCGGCCACCCAGAGACCGGGCCGAGGGCGGCTGAAGGTGTTCCTCGGGATGTCCCCCGGGTTCGGCAAGACCTTCGAGATGCTGCGCGCCGCTCGCCGCCGAAAGGCGGAGGGCGGCGACGTCGTGGTCGGGGTGGTAGAAACCCATGGCCGGCGGGAGACGCAGTCGCTGCTGCGCGGGCTGGAGGTGATGGCACGGCGTCCGATCGAGTATCGCGAGCGGACGCTGCTGGAGTTCGACCTGGACGCGGCCTTGGACCGGCGTCCGCAGTTGCTGCTGGTCGACGAGTACGCCCATTCCAATGCGCCCGGATCGCGCCACGCCAAACGCTGGCAGGACGTCGAGGAGCTGCTGGCCGCCGGGATCGACGTCTGGACGACGCTGAACGTGCAGCATCTGGAGAGCCTGCGCGAGGTCGTCTGGAAAATCACCGGCGTGCGCCAGCGCGAGACGGTGCCCGACAGCGCCCTGTCGCGCGCCGACGAGATCGAGCTGATCGACATTACGCCCTCCGAGCTGCGCGAGCGGATGGCGGAAGGAAAGGTCTATATCGGCGACACCGCGCGGCTGGCGGCCGAGCGGTTCTTCAAGCCCGAGAACCTGACCGCCCTGCGTGAACTGGCGCTGCGCCGCGCCGCCCAGACGGTCGACGACCAGCTGATCGGGGCGATGAAGGCCGCCGGCGTCGAGGGGCCGTGGGCCGCCGGCGAGCGGATCCTGGTGCTGGTCGGTCCGGACGGGACAGCCGGGGCGCTGGTGCGGACCGGCCGGCGGCTGTCGGACATGATGATGGACGCGCCGTGGATCGTGGCCCACGTCGAGCGACCGAACGCCCCGCCCGCCCCCGCCGGCGGCCAGGCGCGGCTGAACGAGGCGCTGAAGCTGGGCGAACAGCTGGGCGCGGCGACCGTGGTGCTGACCGGCGACGACCTGGTGGCCAGCGTGCTCGACTACGCCCGGCGCAACAACGTCACCCAGATCGTGGTCGGCAAGTCGGGGCGCCGCCGCCGCAATCCGTTCCGCCGCTCGCTGATCCGGGCGCTGCTGGACGAGGCGCAGGGCGCGGCCCTGCACGTGGTCACCGAGCAGGGCGAACCCGACCCGAGCCCGACGCGCCATTCGACGCCGCTGCGGGCGTGGCCCTGGGCCGGGCATGTCGCGGCCGCGGCCCTGGTGAGCGTCGCCGCCCTGCTGGCCAGCGTCACCTTCCAGGTCGCAGAGACCGCCAACCTGGCGATGATCTTCATGCTCAGCGTGCTGGTCAGCGGCCTCGCCTTCGGGCTCTGGCCAGCTCTCACGGCGGCCACGCTGAGCGCCTTCATCTACAACTTCTTCTTCCTGGAGCCGCGGCTGACGGTGCGCATCGGCCACCCCGCCGACGTGCTGACCTTCGGGGTGTTCTTCGCGGTCGCGGTGACCACCGGCTGGCTGACCGGCCGCATCCGCGACCAGGCGCGTGCGGTGGCGCAGCGGGCCTCGGCGATCTCGGCGCTGCTGGCCGCCAGCCGCCGCCTCTCCTCGGCCGCCAAGCAGGACGCCGCGGCCCAGGCCCTGGCCGAACAGCTGGCCGCCGCCACCAGCGGCGCGGCGGTGGTGCTGACCCCTGAGCGCGACGACCTGGCGCTGACCGCCGCCTCGCCGGCGCTGGACGCCCTGGCGCCCGGCGACATGGCTGCGGCGCGCTGGGCCTGGGAAAAGGGCGAGCCGGCCGGGGCAGGCACCGGCACCCTGCCCAACTCCGCCTGGACCTTCCGGCCGCTGCAGGGGGTCAAGGCCCGCGCCGGCGTCGCCGGGGTCGAGCCGCGCGCCCTGGCGGCCGAGGACAACGAACGCTTCGTCGCCGCCCTGCTGGACCAGGGCGCAGTCGCGCTGGAACGCGCCGAGTTCGCCGCCCAGGCCGCCGACGCCGAGGCGCTGCGCCGCACCGATCGCCTGCGCGGGGCGCTGCTGAACTCGGTCAGCCACGACCTGCGCACGCCGCTGTCGACGGTGCTGGGCTCGGTCACGACCCTGCTCGACTACGGAAAGTCGTTGAAACCCAATGTCCAGCGCGACCTTCTTCAGTCGATCCGCGAGGAGGCCGAGCGGCTGAACCGCTATGTCGGCGACCTGCTGGACATGACCCGGCTGGAAGGCGGCGCGCTGGTCACCCGTCGCGAATGGGTCGACATCCGCGACGTCCTGCGCGCGGCGGTCGAACGGGTGCAGCGGCGGCTGGACAAGCGCAGCGTGGCGCGCGACTTCCCCGACCAGCTGTCGATGGTCAAGGCCGACGCATCGCTGCTGGAGCAGGCCCTGGTGAACATCCTCGAGAACGCGATCGCCTACAGCCCCGACGGCTCGGCGATTGAGGTCGCCGCCTATGAGGACCGCGGCAACGTGGTGATCTCCATCGAGGACGAGGGCCGCGGCATCCCGACCGAGGAGCTGGAGCGGGTGTTCGAGAAGTTCCGGCGGATGGAGGAAGCCACCGACCGCGGCAAGGGCGCGGGCCTGGGCCTGGCGATCTCGAAGGGCTTCGTCGAGGCGATGGGCGGCCGGATCGCCGCCGCCAGCCCGATCCACGACGGACGTGGAACCCGCATCCTGATCAGCCTGCCCAAGGAGCACGTCATGCCGGGACACATGCTGTGAGCGCCAGCCGCCCCCGCATCCTGGTCATCGACGACGAACCGCAGATCCACCGGTTCCTGCAGCCGGCGCTGGAGGCGGCCGGCTACGAGCCCGTGCGCGCCGACACCGCCGCCGACGGCCTGAAGGAGATCGCCCGCAAGGCGCCCGACGCCGTGGTGCTGGACCTCGGCCTGCCCGACTTCGACGGCAAGGAGGCGCTGACCCGCGCGCGCGCCTTCTACGATGGTCCGATCATCGTGCTCTCGGCCCGCGACAAGGAGACCGAGAAGATCGACACCCTCGACATGGGGGCCGACGACTATGTGGAAAAGCCTTTTGGAGTCGGGGAGTTGCTGGCGCGGCTTCGCGTCGCCCTGCGCCATCGACTGAAATCCGCCGGGGCCGAGCCGGTGGTGACGGCTGGCGACTTGACCGTCGACCTGGTCAAGCGGCTGGTGACCCGCGCCGGCCACGCCATCCGCCTGTCGCCGAAGGAATACGACCTGCTGGCGCAGCTGGTCTCCGGCGGCGGCAAGGTGGTCACCCACCGCCAGCTGCTGACCGCCGTCTGGGGCCCGGCCCACGAGGCCGACGTCCAGTATCTGCGCGTGTTCGTCGCCCAGCTGCGCCAAAAGGTCGAGCCGGACCCGGCGGCCCCGACCCTGATCACCACCGAGCCCGGGGTCGGCTATCGCTGGACCGGCTGAAGCGCGCCGCGCTTGGTCAGGGCCAGCACCCCGTCATAGGGGATCGCCGGGATCTCCCGCAGCCGCATCCGCCACCAGGCGCCCCAGCCCATCTGGCGCGGCCCGGCCAGCACCGAGCCGTCCGTGCTGGCGACACCGAGCGCCGCAAAGCACAGCCGCGTGCGCGGGGTGTGATAGCTGTCGGTGCAGACGATCACGCCAGGCAGACCAAGCGCGCGGACATATCGCGCGGCGGCGACGACGGTCTGCAAGGTGTCGAGGCTGTCCTCGTCCAGCACCATCCGGTCAGCCCCCAGCCCCATGGCGGTCAGCCGGTCGGCCATGATCGAGGCCTCGGAGGGTCCATAGCGGCCGACGCCGCCGGAACAGAACACCGGGCTGGCAGGATGCGCCTCGGCCAACCGGAAACCGCCCTTGATGCGGCGGATCAGGGCGGGGCTGGCCTGACCGTCCGGGCGGACGGCGGCGCCGAGGATGACGATGAGAGGATCGGACACGCGCCGGAGAATGGCGACGCGCGGCCGTCGACGCTAGGCCCCGGCGTTCATCGGCGGGCGGTATTCCTCAAGCAGGTCCTCTTGCTCGGCCAAACGCACGGCGCTGCGCACGTTGAGACGGGTCAGCACGTCGGCGTCGTCGCCATAGGTGTCGCGCGCATAGGCCAGCTGCTCGCGCCAGGCGATCCGGGCCAGGCTGTCGGTCTCGCCGACGAACAGAATGTCGATCCCGCGATCGGCCGGCTTGCAGATCACGTAGTTCGCGCCGGCCGGCGGCAGGACGCGATCCTCCTCCAGGGCCGAATACCGATAAAGGGCGCCGGACTTACCAGCGATTTCGACGTGACGACGGGTCAACCCACGCTCCGGACCTGTAGGCGCTTGATCAGGGGTCGGACTGAGCCGGCCCGGCCCCCTTAGGGCCTGCGACTTGGGCGAAATCTTGGCCGCCGAGTGCGACCTAGGATCACCTTGTCGCGAGACGCATTTGATATGCTGGCGCCACGGAACAACCTTCGCCATAATGCGTTCGGCGTGTTGAGGCGGCTCTGCTAGGTTCAAGCTTGAGGCGTTTCGACTCAAGCCGACGCCAGCTGACGAGGCCCGACGCGAGCCGATGGAACGACCCGCCGATTTCAGCGTGATGGAGACCGATGGCGGCCGCCGGGCGGTGCTGTCGGGCGATTGGACGGCGTCGGCGGCCGGCGACGCGGTGAGCCGCCTAGTGGCCGCCGTCCGCAGCGAGCAGCTCTCCGGGATGGACCTGACGCCGATCCGCCGGCTCGACACCGCCGGGGCCTATGGGATCCTGCGCGCCGTCGCCGACCATGCGGTCGCCGACCACATCGAGGCGCGCCCCGAGACCCACCGACTGCTCGAGCTGGTCGCCGCCGCCGCCCGTAACAAGCCGGGCAAGCGCCAGGAGCCGCGCGGGTTCTACGAGCTGGCGATCCGCACCGGGCGCGGGGTGTTCAACCTCGGCGCCGAAATCTTCGAGACCATGGTGTTCGTCGGCCACCTGCTGGTGGTCGTCGGCCGCACGATCGCCAATCCGGCGCGCATCCGCTGGGCCGCCTGCGTGTCCCTGGCCGAGCGGGCCGGGCTGGACGCGATCCCGATCGTCACCCTCACCTCGTTCTTCATCGGCGCCGTCGTCGGACTGCTGGGCGCCAACATGTTGCGGCAGTTCGGGGCCGAGGTGTTCGCCGTCGAACTGATCGGCATCGCCGTGTTCCGCGAGTTCAACATCCTGATCACCGCCATCCTGCTGGCGGGCCGCTCGGCCTCGGCCTTCGCCGCCGAGATCGGGTCGATGAAGATGAACCAGGAGGTCGACGCCATGAAGGTGATGGGCGTCGATCCATTCGAGGCACTGGTCTTTCCGCGCTTCGCCGCCCTGCTGACGATCATTCCGCTGCTGACCTTCGTGGCGACGATTTCCGGCCTGGTCGGCGGCATGGTGGTGACCTGGACGGTGCTCGACCTCGGCCCGTCGTTCTTCCTGCAGCGGATCCTGGACAATGTAGGGCCGACGCATTTCTGGATCGGGCTGTCGAAGGCGCCGATCATGGCCGCGGTGATCGCCGGCATCGGCTGCCGCCAGGGCATGGAGGTCGGCGGCGACGTGGAGTCGCTCGGCCGCCGGGTCACCGCCGCCGTCGTGCACGCGATCTTCGCGATCATCCTGATCGATGCGGTCTTCGCGCTGATCTACATGCAGTTGGATATCTAAGTGGCGGATTTGGCGGACCAATCCCTGCTCGACGACGACCGCCCGGCCATCGAGGTCCGCGGCCTGCGCTCGCAGTTCGGCGACCATGTGGTGCACGACAATCTCGACCTGACCGTCGAGCGCGGCGAAGTCCTGGGCGTGGTCGGCGGCTCGGGCACGGGCAAGTCGGTGCTGCTCAACTCGATCATCGGCCTGCGCCAGCCGGACGCCGGAACGGTCAAGGTGCTGGGCCAGGACATCCAGCGCACCAGCCGCCGCCGCTGGTCGGAGATCGAACGCTGCTGGGGGGTGTTGTTCCAGCAAGGGGCGCTGTTCTCGAACCTGACCGTGCGCGAGAACGTCGCCGCGCCGATGTACGAGCACACCAAGCTGCCCCGCCGCGTGGTGCACGAGCTGGCCGACCTGAAGATCGCGCTGGTCGGCCTGCGCCCCGGCGCCGGCGACCTGAAGCCGGCCGAACTGTCCGGCGGCATGCGCAAGCGCGCCGGCCTGGCCCGAGCCCTGGCCCTGGACCCGCAGCTGCTGTTCCTGGACGAGCCGACCGCGGGCCTGGATCCGATCGGCGCCGGCGCCTTCGACGAGCTGATCCGCGACCTGTCCGACAGCCTCGACCTGACGGTGTTCATGATCACCCACGACCTCGACACGCTCTACTCGATCACCGACCGCGTGGCCGTCCTGGCCGACAAGCACGTGGTCGAGGTGGCGCCCGTCGCCGAGCTTGAGCGTTCACAGCATCCGTGGATCCAAGAGTACTTCCTTGGACCGCGCGGCCGCGCCGCGGCCGTTGCGGCCCATAGAGCCGGGAAACCCGCCTGATGGAAAAAGACGCCAACTACGCCCTGGTGGGCTTTTCGACCCTGCTGCTGGTGACCGGCCTGCTGATCTTCGTGGTCTGGCTGGCGCGGCTGAGCTTCGCCCAGGACTACGATGTCTACGACATCATCTTCCAGGGGCCGGTGCGGGGCCTGACCCAGGGCGGCGAAGTGCATTTCAACGGCATCAAGGTCGGCGAGGTGACCAAGATCCAGCTCGACCCGGCCGATCCGAACCGCGTCATCGCCCGCGCGCGCGTCACCTCCGACGTGCCGATCCGGGTCGACTCCTACGCGACGCTGGAGCCGCAGGGCATCACCGGCATCAACTATGTGCAGATCACCGCCGGATCGCCGGCCAAGCGGCTGCTGAAGGACACCGTCGATCCCGGCAAGGTGCCTAAGCTGCGCACCCAGCGCAGCGCGCTGTCGGACCTGCTGGAAGGCGGCGGCACCGTGCTGACCCGTACGGTCGAGGCGCTGGATCGCGTCAACCGCGTGCTTTCCGACGAGAACATCAAGACCGTCAGCGCCGCGATCGCCGACACCCAGGCGGTGACCGCCGAACTGCGCGAACGCAAGGCGATGATCGCCGACGCCCAGAAGGCGCTGCAGAACATCGACGCCGCCGCCGCCCAGATCGCCGAACTCAGCAAGTCGAGCCAGACGCTGGTCGACGGCGAAGGCAAGCGCACCCTGGCCAACCTGGCCGACGCCGCCGGCGAGGCCCAGGTCGCGGCCAAGGACATCCGCGCCATGGTCCAGCGGCTGGACGCCCCGACCAACGACTTTGCGACCAACGGCCTGCCGCAGCTCACCTCGGCCATCCAGTCCCTGCAGCAGACCGCCGATTCCCTGGACCGGCTGATCCGCGACGTCGAAGCCAACCCCCGCGGCCTGGTCGGCAAGTCCCCGGCCCAGGAGCTCAAGGTCAAGCCATGAACGCCCTGAAGCGCACCCTCTCCGCCCTCGGCCTCGCCGTCGCCGCGATCGCCCTCGCCGGCTGCATCACCCTGCTGCCGGACGAGAAGCCGGCCCAGCTTTATCGGTTTTCGGGAGACATCCAGCCGGCCGCCCCCAGCCAGGCGGCGCCGTTCACGGTGGCGCGCCTGGGCGGGATCTTCGTGCAAGCCGCCGGCAACGACCGCATGCTGACCATGACCGGCAGCCGGGCGGCCTATATCGCCGACTCCCGATGGGTCTCGCCGGCCTCGGTGCTGTTCAACGAGGCGCTGTCACGGGCCTTCGACACCGACGTCGGGCCGGCCCGACTGCTGACCCGCGGCGATTTCAGCAAGGCCGACTACGTGCTGCGCGTGGACGTCACCGAGTTCGAGGCGGTCTATGACCAGGGCCCCCGGGCCGCTCCTGAGGTGCTGGTGTCGCTGCGCGCGACCCTCACCGGCGCCGACCGTCAGCTGGCCGGCTCGAAGGCCTTCGAGATCCGCGTGCGGGCCAGCGACAACCGAGTCGCCGCGATCGTCGCGGCCTATGACCAGGCGGTGGGCCAGGCGCTGGGCGAACTGGTCGCCTGGACCAACAACCGAGGGGTTTAGGCCTAGAGCCCGGCGATGCGCTTGGCGGCGGTGACGGTGTTCTGCAGCAGGCACGCCACCGTCATCAGGCCGACGCCGCCCGGCACCGGGGTGATGTGGCCGGCCACGGCGAGCGCTTCCTTGTAGGCCACGTCGCCGACCAGCTTGGTCTTGCCCGCGGCGGCCTTGACCGGATCGCGGAACGGCACGCGGTTGATGCCCACGTCGATCACCGTGGCGCCCGGCTTGATCCAGTCGGCCTTGACCATCTGCGGGCGGCCGACGGCGGCCACTAGGATGTCGGCTTCACGGCAGACGGCGGCCAGGTCCTTCGTGCGCGAATGGGCGATGGTCACCGTGCAGTCGGCGGCCAGCAGCAGCTGCGCCACCGGCTTGCCGACCAGCACCGAGCGGCCGATGACGACGGCGCGCTTGCCGGTCAGGTCGCCCAGCGTCTCGCGGAGCAGGAGCATGCAGCCCAGCGGCGTGCAGGGCACCAGCGACGGCAGCCCCTGGGCCAGCCGGCCAGCGTTGACGACGTGCAGGCCGTCGACGTCCTTGGCCGGATCGATGGTCTCGATGACCGCCTTTTCGTCCAGCCCCTTGGGCAGCGGCAGCTGCACCAGGATGCCGTGGATCGTGGGATCGCCGTTGAGCTGGCGCACCAGGGCCAGCAGCTCGTCCTGGCTGACATCAGCCGGCAGGCGATGAGTGACTGAGTGCATGCCGGCGGCCTTGGAATGTTCGCCCTTGGAGCGGACATAGACCTGGCTGGCGGGATCCTCGCCGACCAACACCACCGCCAGGCCGGGCTGCAGGCCGTGCTGAGCCTTGAGCGCAGCCACCTCCTGCGCCACCTCGGCGCGAAGGCGCTCGGCCGTGACCTTGCCGTCGATGATCTGGGCCTGGGACATGCGCTCTCCTGGGGGTCGGAACTGGCGCAGCCAGTACCTGTTCAGCCGGCGCCACGCAATGCGGCGTTGCGCCTAGCGGCGCAGCCAGGCGGCCACCGCCCAGGCGTGGGAATCGTGGCGCAGGGCGGCGATCGCCTCCAGCGGCGCAAGCCACGCAAGCGCATGATCTTCCTCGACTTTCAACGCCGCGTCCTCGGCGACAAGGTCGAGGACGAAGAAGGCGCTGCGGTTGTTCCAGGCCTCGCCCTCGGTGTTGACGAAGAACTGGTCGGCCACGGCGTAGGACTCGCGGACGACGACCTTCAGGCCGGCCTCCTCGCCGAACTCGCGCACCACGCCCTGCTCGGGGCTCTCGCCGGGATCGACCCCGCCGCCGGGCAGGTCGATCCAGGCCGCACCGTCAGGTTTTACGATCCGCACCACGGCAACCTGCCCGTCGCGTTCGAGGATCCCGAACGCCGCCGGGCGGTCGGCATAGATCCGTCCGGCCCTGCGATCGCCGAACTGGGGCGCGACGCGCACCGGCTCAGTCCTTTCCGTACAGGGAATCGAACGGATCGGCCTTGCCCGCCAGCACGTCGTCGACGCGCAGCACCGGCCAACCGACCGTCGCCTTGTCGCTGCCGCGCCAGGCCGACACGATCATGTCGCGCAGTTCCGAAGCCCCGACCGCCAGGCGGCCGGCGGCGAACTCCACGCCGCGGCGATCGCCGGGCGCCAGCCCGCCGGCCTTCTCCAGTTCGTAGAGCGGGATCACGTAAGCGCCTGTATCGGTGAGGTAATCGACGGTCCGCGCCTCGATCGGGCAATCGCAGGCCTTCGGCGGCAGCATGCGGATCGCCACATCGGCAGGTTTGACGTTCGCGAAGACGAACTCGCTCTCGAACGGGCCGTGGATGCGGGCGGTCGTGTAGCCCTTGGGGTTCGGGTACTCGCCCCAGCCGTTGTAGTGCACGGTGACGTGCAGCGGCTGGGCGCCGTCGCCGACAAAGTGCGAGAGGTCGCCGATGGTCTGCAGGATCTGAGCCTCGCGGCGGATCAGGTCGCGCTTGTACCAGGCCTTGCGCACGGGGTTCTTCTCGCGCGCGGCCATGTAGGTCAGCACCCGCCAGTAGCCGAAATCCTTGGTCAGCTGCTGGTGGCGGTCGACGATCGAGTACGGGAGGTAACCGGCCTTCCAGCTGTCGAGGCCGGCGGCCTGCAGGCCCTTTTCGTAGTCGGCGCGGTTGGCGGGCAGCGGCTTGAACGACGGGCCGCCGAGCAGCTTGCCCTCCTCGTCGAGGTCGAGGAAGTGGCCGGCGTCGCGATTGTGGTCGTGGATCCGGCCAGCCCCCTTGGAGCGGTCCTGCTCACGCGAGAGCTCGCCAATGTCGCGCACCGCCGCCGGCGTGCGCAGGAAGGCCGGAACCTCGGCGGGCAGCGCCCGGGCCGCGGCCTCGCCGACCATCCTGTGCCCCATCGCGCCCCAGGCGTGGGCCTGGGCGGGCAGGATACAGAGCGCGGCGACGGCGGCGAGCAGCTGAGCTTTCATGCGTCCCCGTTTAGGCGATCTTGAGCGCGGCCTCCACCCGCTTCACCCAGGCCCGGACGCGCGGGTAGCGAGCGAGATCGAAGCCGCCCTCGTGGGCGACGCGCGTGTAGGCGACGAGTGCGACGTCCGCGAGACTGGGGACTTCGCCGACCAGGAACGACGAGGCCGCCAGGCCGTCTTCCAGCCGCTGCAATGCGCCGTCGCCGCGCTCCACCAGCCCGGCGTCGAGCGCGGAGACCGGCTTGCCGGCGTAGCGCACCTGGAAACGGGCCACGGCGACGTAGGGCTCGTGGCTGTACTGCTCCCAGAACATCCATTCGAGCATCCGCGCGCGGTCATAGGCGTCGGCCGGGATCAGGTCGGAGCCGTCGGCCAGGTGAAGGATGATCGCGTTGGACTGGGCCAGGGGACGGCCGTCCTCCAGCACCACCAGGGGCACCTGGCCGGCCGGATTGAGCGCCAGGAACTGCGCTGTGCGCGACTCGCCGCGCAGGATGTCGGTCTCGATCCACTCGTATTTACGGCCAAGATGGTCGGCCACCCACTTCACCTTCAGGCAGTTGCCCGAGATGGAATCGCCATAGATGCGCATGCCTCGACCCCTTGCTTCGCAACGGGTTGATAGCCTCCCGCGGGCTGCGCTCAAAGCGCTCGTGTCGATATGTCGCGAGGGGGCGCCGTTCACGTGGGGTTGATCTCTCGCTCGGAGTCCGGGTACGAAGACCGCCGCTGCCAAGATCAACGACGAAGGAGCCGCCGTCATGCGACGTCGCCTCGCCGCCCTTGCCGCCCTCCCCTTCTTCTTTGGGCTGACGCAAAGCGCACAAGCTGCGCCTCAATCGGACCCGCTTGGGGACCTGATCGTTTCGGCCCTGACCGGCGCGCTGCCGGGCACCCCGGACTTCCGGATGAAGGCCACGCTCTATCACGCCGGCGCCAAGGGCGTAGGCAACCTGGACTCGCTCGGCTGCAAGGTGGTCGCCATGCGCACCGTGGCCGTCGACACCAAGCTGATCCCGCGCCGCACGCGCCTGTTCATCAAGGAAACCGTCGGCCTGCCGATGCCCGACGGCTCCAAGCACGACGGCTTCTGGTACGCCTCGGACACCGGCGGGGCGATCAAGGGCGAGAAGATCGACCTGTTCACCGGCCACGGCTCGTCCTCGATGCGCCCGCTGATGGCGCTGAACTTGGCCAAGCTGACCGTCGCCAAGGCCGGTCAATTCAAGGGCTGCCCGCCCGCCTGACGGGCCCGCCGCCAGGGCGGCGACAGGCCGCATGGCCTGACCTCTCACGCTGTTGAATGATGCTTCGAGGGCGCTGGAACTTCCCGGCGCCTCGCGCATTTCAGCGTCCCTATCGCCGGGCGCGCCTCGGCGTGCACGGCGGCTGCCAAAGGCCCGTGTAACTTGTCCGATATCCGCGCGGGCGATCTCGTCGAGTGCATCGACGACACGCCCAGCCGTCCCGAGAGCCAGATCATGCCCGACCTCGGGGCGCTCTACACCGTCACCAACATCCGCGCCGTCGGCGACGGCGCCAGCGTCCGGCTCAAGGAGCTGACGCCGAGCTGCCATCTCGGCGGCGTCTGCGCCTGCGGCGACTGCGGCTGGGACGCCGGCCGCTTCCGCAAGGTCTATCGCCCGAACGGCGAGTTCATCGCCTCGCTGTTCTGCGACGTCCCCGACGAGGTCGAGGCGCCCGAGCTGGTCGACTAGAGCGGCCAGCCCGGGCCCTGCCCCGTTATTGCCGGGCCATGGCCGCCTTGAGGTAGGCCTCGATCGAGGCCTGCTTGTCCTCGACCGAAGCGCCCGAGACATCGACCAGCGCCTTCTTGACCGTCCCGCTGAAGCGGAACGGCGCCGCGTAGTCGGTCATCACCGGCGCTCCCGCGTCGGCCCCGATCGAGACGCCTGCCGCCAGCCCGGGGGTCAGCGGGATGGTGACCGGAACCGCGCCGCGTCCCACCGTCTTGCCGTCGATCAGCAGCTCGATGTCGGCCGGCGTGCCCTTGCCCTTGGCGAAGTCCGGCTTGCCGGTCGGCGTGAACTGGAAGCTGAAGACGTGGTCGCCCTCGGGAATGGCGGCGTCGGCCTGCACCTTGAAACGCTGATCGGCGACGTAGTTGTAGCCATAGGTCAGCTTGCCGCCCTGGATATAGAAGGCGAAGCCGCCGTCGACCCCGCCCATCGAGAACAGGCAGCCCTCGGCCCCGCCCTTGGGGACGGTGGCGTGCACCGAGATCGAGTGCTTGGCGTTGAGCAGGCGCGGCGCGGCGTTGATCGGCACCATCTGGGTGCCGGGGTAGTAGACGTACTGCTGGCGGTCGACGGCGATCTGCGGCCGCGGTTCCCCAAGCCGCAGGGTGCCGCGGCTGTCGATCGGCAGGACGCCGTATTTGCCGGCCTCGACGTACCACATGCCGATCATGGCGATCAGCCGGTCGCGCTCCTTGTCGGCGACGTTGTTGGTCTCGGCGCAGTCCTTGGAAAGGTCGTAGAGCTCCCATCCGTGGGCGTCGAGATCGGTCAGCTTGTCGTAGTCGATGGGCGCGCCGAACTGCAGGCCGGACTCCACGAACGAGGTCCCCGGCCACGGGCACACCGCGCGCCAGCCGTCGTGATAGAGCGAGCGGTGCCCGAACATCTCGAAGTACTGGGTGATGTGCTTAGCGTCGGCCTTGGCGTCGTCGAACGACGACTTCAGGCTGAACCCCTCGATGGGATGCTGGGTGACGCCGCGGATCTTCGTCGGCGCCTCGATGTCCAGCGCGTCCAGCACCGTCGGCACCATGTCGATGGCGTGGGCGAACTGCGTGCGGATCTGCCCCCTGGCCTTGATGCCCTTGGGCCAGGCGACGATGAACGGGTCGGAGACCCCGCCGCGATAGGTCTCGCGCTTCCAGCGCCGGAATGGCGTGTTGCCAGCGTGCGTCCAGCCCCAGGGATAGTGGTTGAAGTACTTCGGCCCGCCGATGTCGTCGATCGCCGCCAGGTTCTGCTGCAGGTCGTCGGGGACGTTGTTGAAAAACTTGTTCTCGTTGACCGAGCCGCTGGGCCCACCCTCGGCGCTGGCGCCGTTGTCCGAGATCACCATGATCAGGGTGTTCTCGTACTCGCCGAGTTCCTTGAGGAAGCCGATCAGCTCGCCGATGTTGTGGTCGGCGTGTTCGAGGAAGCCGGCGAACACCTCCATCATCCGGGCGTAGAGCTTGCGCTCGTCGGCCGGCAGCTTGCCCCAGTCCTGGACGTCGGGGTCATGGCGCGAGAGCACCGCGTCCTTCGGGATGATTCCGAGCTTCTTCTGCTGGGCGAAGGTCGCCTCGCGATAGGCGTCCCAGCCGCCGTCGAACTTGCCCTTGTACTTGTCCGCCCACTGCTTGGGGACGTGGTGCGGCGCATGGCAGGCGCCCGGCGCGAAATAGAGGAAGAACGGCTTGTCCGGCGCGACCTGCTTGGCGTCGGCGATCATCGCCTTGGCCTTTTCGACGAGATCGACGGTCAGGTGATACCCCTCCTCCGGCGTCTTCTCGGGCTCGACCTGAGTGTTGTCGCGGATCAGTTCGGGGTAGTACTGGTGGGTGTCGCCGCCGAGGAAGCCGTAGTAGCGCTCGAAGCCGCGGCCCAGCGGCCAGCGGTCGTAGGGGCCGGCGGCGGAGGTCGCCTCGCTGGGGGTCAGGTGCCATTTGCCGACGGCATAGGTGTTGTAGCCGTGCTCCAGCAGGATCTCTGACAGGAAGCCGTTCTCGAACGGGATGTAGCCGTTGCCGCCCGGATAGCCGGTGGAGCCCTCGGTGATGCACGACATGCCGTTGGAGTGGTGGTTGCGGCCGGTGATCATGCACGAGCGCGACGGCGAGCAGAGCGCGGTAGTGTGCATGTTCGTATAGCGCAGGCCGTCGGCGGCCAGGGCGTCGAGGTTGGGGGTGCTGATCGGACTGCCGTAGCAGCCGAGGTGGCCGAACCCGGTGTCGTCGAGGACGATGAACAGCACGTTGGGCGCGCCGGCCTTGGCGCGATTGGGCGCCGGCCAGGCCGGCTTGGAGACGTCGAAGGTCCGGCCGATCACGCCGGGAAAGGCCTGGCCAGGTTGATACTCGGTGAGCGGCATCTGGGTTCCTCCCTAGGGTTGAAGGCACCCTGCCCCCGCGCGTCCGGCCTCCGCCATCGGGTGTTCCCCGGAGCGCCTTCGCCGTAGTCCCCCATTCGTCTTGAGGTCGCATGATCAAACCCAACTTCTTCCTGATCTCCGGCGGGCCGGGGGTCGGCAAGACCGCCCTGCTGGAGGAATTGCGCCGTCGCGGCGAGCGCGTGGTCGAGGAGACTCATCGGCGGCTGATCCGCGAGGGGCGCGCCGAGAGCGGCAGCTCGCGGCTGGGAACGCTAGCCGCGCTGGAGGACATCGCCAGGTTCGAGGCGATGGGCGAGGTCCAGGAGCGGGTGTTTTTCGACCGCGGGGTCGTCGACAGCCTGACGCCTGAGGCGCCGGCCTGGATGTGGGCGGCGGCCAAACGCCTGCGCTACAACCATCTGGTCTTCACGCCGCCGCCCTGGCGGGAGATCTACACCCAGGACGACGAGCGCAGGCAGACCTTCGAGGACTGCCTGGCCACGCACGAGATGATCAGGCGCCAGCTTCAGGGATTGGGCTACAGGCCGGTCACGGTTGCGCCGGGGCCCGTCGAGGCGCGGGCGGCGTTCGTGCTGGAGGTGACGGCCGGCCTGGGCTTCGGAGCGTAGGCGGGCGCAAACGCCACAGCCCGCGGCGTTCTGGATGCGACGCCGGTCGGGAACCGAACGGCGCTTGACCCATTGGGATTGGCTGTATCCTTTGGGTTGTATTCAGCGGCCATCGTCGCTGGCGACTGTGGGACGGCAGACACCAGGCGTGGTCGGCGAGGCGAGAACGGCGTTGCAGGTGTCCACGCATTCCGGCGTGCTGACGGCGCTGAGCCAGGCGCCGCTGGGGATCGCCATCTTCGACCGCGAGATGCGCTATCTGGCGGCCTCGAGCCGTTTCCTGACCGAACAGGGCCTGCCCGGCGACCTGCCGCTGGTCGGCCGCCACCACTACGAGGTCTTTCCGGACATCCCCGAGCGTTGGCGCGACATCCACCGGCGCGCACTGGCCGAAGGGCTGGAGCTCAGCCACGAGGCCGATCCCTTCGAGCGCTCCAACGGGCGGGTGGACTGGATCCGCTGGTCGCTGAAGCCCTGGCGTGACGACGCCGGGGAGATCGGCGGGCTGGTGCTCTACACCGAATTCGTGACCCCCAATGTCGAGGCGCGCGCGCGGCTGGAGGCGGCCGAGGCGCGCTATCGCGCGGTGTTCGACCAGGCGGCGATGGGCGTGGCGCGCGTGGCCCCCGACGGGCGTCTGCTGGAGGTGAACGACCGGTTCTGCGCCATGCTCGGCTATGGCCGCGACGAACTGACGGGCATGAACTTCCAGCAGATCAC
Organism: Phenylobacterium sp.; assembly: GCA_017991675.1. GTDB lineage: Bacteria > Pseudomonadota > Alphaproteobacteria > Caulobacterales > Caulobacteraceae > Phenylobacterium. Next base: position 226,467 of record JAGOQB010000002.1, read on the forward strand.
CCACCCGGAGGATCTAGACTCCAACATCACGCTCACCGACGCCCTGCTGGCCGGCTCGATCGAGACCTACTCGATGGAGAAGCGCTATCTCGGCAAGGACGGCCAGGTGGTCTGGAACAACCTGACCGTGGCGCTGGTGCGCAACGGCGCCGGCGAGCCCGACTACTTCATCTCGATCATCGACGACATCGGCGCGCGCAAGCAGGCCGAGGCCGAGCAGAAGCGCTATCAGGGCCAGCTGCGGCTGATGATCAACGAGCTGAACCACCGGGTGAAGAACACCCTGGCCACGGTGCAGTCGATGGCCTCGCAGACCCTGCGCGGCGAGAGCGACCCAGAGATCGTCTACGAGAAGCTGGAGGCCCGGCTGCTGGGCCTGTCGCAAGCGCACGACGTGCTGACCCGCGAGAGCTGGCATGGGGCGGAACTGCGCGACCTGGCCGAGCGCGCCCTCGGACCGTTCCTGGACGCCACCGCCGGCCAGATCACCCTGCGCGGACCGGCCGCCTGGCTGCAGCCGGGCGCGGCGCTGTCAATGGCGCTGATCCTGCACGAGCTGGCGACCAATGCGGTCAAGTACGGCGCGCTGTCGGTGGTCGAGGGCAAGGTCGACATGACCTGGACCCTGGAGGGCCAGCAGCTGCAGGTGGTCTGGACCGAGCGCGAGGGGCCGCGGGTCGAGCCGCCGCGCCGCAAGGGGTTCGGCACGCGGCTGATCGAACGTGGCCTGCGCGGCGAGCTGCGGGGCTCGGTCACGATGGACTACGCGCGCAGCGGCCTGGTCTGCACGATGCAAGCGCAGCTGGCCGAACGCAGCGACCAGCTGAGCCTGTTCGAGGGCGTCTGAGACCTCAGGTCTCGACGAAGGCCTTTTCCAGCACGAAGTCGCCGGGGGCGGCGAGCGAGCCCTCCTCGTAGCCGCGCTCGACCAGCAGGGTCTTGAGGTCGGCCAGCACCGAGGGGCCGCCGCAGAGCATCAGGCGGTCGACGGCCGGGTCCAGCGGCGGCACGCCGAGGTCCTCGAAGATCTTGCCCGAGGTGATCAGGTCGGTGATCCGGCCCTGGGTGCGGAACGGCTCGCGGGTGACGGTCGGGTAGTAGCGGAGCTTGTCGCCGATGACCTCGCTGAGGATCTCGTCCTCGCGCAGGTCCTTCTCGAACAGCTCGGCGTAGTTCAGGTCCGCGACGTTGCGCACGGTGTGGGTGACGATCACCTCGTCGAAGCGGTCGTAGACTTCGGGATCGCGAGCCAACGACAGCCAGGGGGCCAGGCCCGTGCCGGTGCCGACCATGTAGAGCCGCTTGCCGGGCTTGAGGCCGTCGAGCACCAGGGTGCCGGTCGGCTTCTTGCCGATCAGCACCTCGTCGCCGACCTTGATCTTCTGCAGGCGCGAGGTCAGCGGGCCGTCGGCGACCTTGATCGAGTAGAACTCGAGCTCGTCGTGCCACGACGGGCTGGCGATCGAATAGGCGCGCACCAGCGGCTTGCCGTCGACTTCCAGCCCGACCATCACGAACTGGCCCGACGAGAAGCGCAGGCCCGGATCGCGGGTGGTGCGGAACGAGAACAGTTCGTCGGTCCAGTGCTGGACCCAGGTGACGGTCTCGACCATGAAGGCGCCGCGCGCCTTCGAAACGGCCGGGGCCGGAGCGATTACATCAGTCATGACAAGTCTTTGGCTGCCGTAGGGTCGGCGACGAAGCGCGCCGCCGACGAGGTTGGAGCGTATGTAGCAACGCGGCCGTCAGATGTCGCCGCCGACATTGGCGACGGCGCCCGGGGCGCGCGCGACGTGGATGCCGCATTCGGTCTTGTCCTGGCCGGCCCAGCGGCCGGCGCGGACGTCCTGGCCCTCCTCCACCGGCTTGGTGCACGGCCAGCAGCCGATCGACGGAAAGCCCTGGGCGACCAGGGGGTGAGCCGGCAGGTCATGCTCGGCCATGTAGGCGTCGAGCTCGGCCTTGCCCCAGTTGGCCAGCGGATTGAACTTCACCTGGCCGTCGGCCTGCTCGACCACCGGCAGCGACAGGCGGTCGCCGCCGTGGAAGCGCTTGCGGCCGGTGATCCAGCCGTCGAACTCGGCCAAGGCCCGGTCCAGCGGCACGACCTTGCGCACCTCGCAGCAGGCGTCGGTGTCGGTCTGCCAGAGCTTGGCGTCCGGATCGGCCACCGCCAGGTCGTTGAAGGCCGGGCGCAGGTCGCGCACGTCGGTCAGGCCGAGCCTGGCCGCCAGGTTCTTCCGATAGTCGAGCGTCTGTCCGAACAGCATGCCGGTGTCGAGGAACAGCACCGGGACGTCCGGCTTGATCTTCGAGATCATGTGCAGCAGCACCGCGGACTCCGCCCCGAAGGACGAGACCAGGGCCAGCTTGTCGCCGAACGCCTCGACCGCCGATTCCAGCACGGTCGCCGGATGGGCGTGGCGCAGTTCGGCGTCGAGCCGGGCTGCGAGGGACGGACGCTCCAACTGATCGAAGGCCATGGTCAGCTCACTCCCTTTCGGCGAAGGCCGGCGCCCGGCGGTCGGCCGCGCGCTGGTAGACGTGACGTTGGCGGTGGGCCGTGTGGGCCCACTGTTCGGGGGTCGAGCCGTCGGCCGGCTCGAAGGCGTCGAAGCCGACGCGGACCATGAAGCCCGCCTGCTCGCGCAGCACGTCGCCGACGGCGCGGATCTCGCCCTTGAAGCCGTAGCGCTCGCGCAGCAGGCGCGCGGCGGTGTAGGCGCGGCCGTCGTTGAACTTCGGGAAGGCCACGGCGACCAGGGCGATGCGCGGCAGGTCGTAGGCCAGGACCTCGACCTCCTCGGCCGGCTCCAGCCGCACCCCGACCGAGCGGCCCTCGGCCAGCAGGCGCTCGCCCTCGCTCTGGAAGCGGGTCAGCGAGATGATCAGGTCGCCGCGGACCAGGTCCTCGTCGTCGCCGACGTGGGTGTAGGGATCCTCGACCAGCGAGAACTGGCCGTCCGTCAGCTTAATTCGCGTCGGCATAGACGGCCTCCTTGAAGGGAACGACGCCGGTTCGGCGGAAGGTGTCGAGGAAGCGCTCCTGGCCCTGGCGTTCGCGCAGATAGACCTCGACCAGGGTGTCGATGGCCGGCGCGACGCGGTCGGCCGGCAGGGCCGGGCCGAGCATCGAGCCGACGGAGGCGTCCTCAGCTCCCGAGCCGCCAAGGGTGAGCTGGTAGAACTCCTCGCCCTTCTTATCGACGCCGAGGATGCCGATGTGGCCGACATGGTGGTGGCCGCAGGCGTTGATGCAGCCGCTGATCTTGATCTTCAGCTCGCCGATCTGCTCGGCGCGGTCCTGGTCGGCGAAGGTGCGGGCGATGTCCTGGGCGATCGGGATCGCCCGGGCGTTGGCCAGGGCGCAGTAATCGAGCCCCGGGCAGGCGATCATGTCGGTGATCAGGTTGACGTTCGGCGTCGCCAGGCCGGCGGCCTTCAACGCCGCATAAACCGCCGGCATATCGTCGAGCTTCACGTGCGGCAGCACCAGGTTCTGCTCGTGGGTGACGCGAATGTCGCTTTGGCCATAGCGTTCGGCCAGGTCGGCGACGACGTCCATCTGGTCGGAGGTGGCGTCGCCGGGGGTCTCGCCGATCGCCTTCAGTGAGATCTCGACGATGGTGTAGCCGGCGCGCTTGTGCTCACGCAGGTTGTTGCGCGCGAAGCGGGCCAGGCCCGGGTCGGCGGCCTTGGCGGCCTCGAACGCTTCGGAGCGGTTCACCAAGGCGTCGAAGGCGGTCGGGGCGAAGGCGCCGCGGATGCGGGCGATCTCGGTGTCCGGCAGATCGCTCTCCGGCCCGATCTTGGCCCATTCTTCCTCGACCTGGCGAGCGAACTCCTCGGCGCCGAGGGCGGCGACCAGGATCTTGATGCGGGCCTTGTACTTGTTGTCCCGGCGGCCGTGGCGGTTGAAGACGCGCAGGATCGCCTCGAGGTACGAGACCAGGCGGTTGGCCGGCAGGAACTCGCGGATCGTCGGGCCGACGAAGGGCGTGCGGCCCAGGCCCCCGCCGACGATCACCTCGAAGCCCAGCGTGCCGTCGCGGCCGCGACGCATCATCAGGCCGATGTCATGCACCTTGGCGGCGGTGCGGTCCTTGGCGGCGCCGGTGATGGCGATCTTGAACTTGCGCGGCAGGAACGAGAATTCCGGGTGCAGGCTGGACCACTGGCGGATCGCCTCGGACCAGACGCGCGGATCGTCGACCTCTTCGGCGGTGGCGCCCGAATAGGGGTCGGCGGTGGTGTTGCGGATGCAGTTGCCGCTGGTCTGGATGGCGTGCATGTCCACCGCCGCCAGCCGGTCCAGGATGTCCGGCGTGTCGGCCAGCTTGATCCAGTGGAACTGCAGGTTCTGGCGGGTGGTGAAGTGGCCGTAGCCCTTGTCGTAGGTGCGGCCGATGTCGGCCAGCACCCGCAGCTGGGTCGGGTTCAGCGAGCCGTAGGGGATCGCGACGCGCAGCATGTAGGCGTGCAGCTGCAGATACAGGCCGTTCATCAGCCGGATCGGCTTGAACTGGTCCTCGGTGATCTCGCCGGCCAGGCGACGGACGACCTGTTCGCGGAACTCGGCGGCGCGGTCGGCCAGGAATTCCTTATCGAGGGTGTCGTACTGGTACATGGCCCTCCCCTCTCTAACGCTTGATCAGGTTGACGCGGCCCTTGGAGCGGGCGGCGCCGGACGCGTGCTGCAGGGCCTCGATGGCGGCCCCGCCCTCGGCCTGCTTGCCGTGGTGCAGGTGGTTGGTGGGGCCAAGCGCGCGCAGGCGCTCGCGGTAGCTGACCGGCGCCCACAGGCCCTCGCTCTCGATCAGGTCGATCAGATAGGGATCGACGATCACGGTCTGCTGGGATTTGGCGTGCGCCTCCGCGGCCTCGCCGGCCTCGGCGGACTCGAACAGCTCGGCGTCGGCGAAGCGCTCGACCCAGGCGCCGGCCTTCCAGAAGACGACTTCGCCGTCGGTCAGGCGATTTCCGGTCAAGGCTTTCATTGGCTACGCCGCTCATCCCCGCGCAGGCGGGGACCCATGCTGAAGTTTTCGGTTGAGACTCCGCTTGGGTTCCCGCCTTCGCGGGAATGAGCGGGAGTGGACTGGGCCAGCGCCATGGCCTCGCCGACGATCAGCAGGGCCGGACCGGCCACCTGCTCGGCGACCGCCGGCAGTTCGGCCAGGGAGGTGACGATGCGGCGCTCGTCGGCGCGGCTGGCGTTCTCGACCACCAGGGCCGGGGTCGAGCCGGCGCGGCCGGCGCCGATCAGCCGGGCGGCGATGCCGGCGGCGGTGGAGACGCCCATATAGATCACGACCGTCTGGTTGGCCTTGGCCAGGCTTTCCCAGTCGAGGTCGGGCTCGGCGCCCGCGGCGGCGTGGCCGGTGACGAAGGTGACCGCCTGGGCGCTGCCCCGATGGGTCAGCGGCGCGCCGGCGTCAGCGGCGGCGGCCAGGGCGGCGGTGACGCCGGGAACCACATGGCATTCGACGCCGGCCTCGCGGCAGGCCTCCAGCTCCTCGCCCCCGCGGCCGAAGATGAACGGATCGCCGCCCTTCAGGCGGACCACGTTCAGTCCCTCCTGGGCGAAGGCGACCAGCATCCGGTTGATTTCGTCTTGGGCGTAGGAGTGGCGCGACTTGCGCTTGGCGACGCTGATGCGGCGGGCCGAGGCCGGCGCCAGGTCGAGGATCTCGTCGGTGACGAGGCCGTCGTGGACGACGACCTCGGCGGCCTGCAACGCCTTGAGCGCCTTGATCGTCAGCAGCTCGGGGTCGCCGGGGCCCGCGCCCACCAGCCAGACCGCCCCGGTCGCGCGACGGCGCGCCCCGCCCAGGACGACGAGGCGCTGGCCGCTCTCGTTTTTGGGCTTGCGGTGAGGCATTGTTTTTAGGTTCTCTAAACGCCAGAGCTTGAATGTGAGAGCGGGACGGGCTCGCGCCCGCCCCGCCGCAATATCCGCCGACGAAAAGGGCCAATACCTCGGCGAACGGTTGCAAACTGGTCGTGAAAGCGCCAATTCGCAACCCAAGGACTTCTGCCGGGGGTGTCAGGAAAACTCGATGGAGCGTAACGCGGAACGCCGCCGATTGCCGCCACTCAACGCCCTGCGGGCGTTCGAGGCGGCCGCGCGGCACCTGAATTTTTCTCGGGCTGCGGACGAACTGTCCGTGACGCCCGGAGCGGTCAGCCAGCAGATCCAGAACCTGGAGGACTATGTCGGCGCGGCGCTGTTCAAGCGCACGCCCAAGGGCCTGCTGCTGACCGATGCGGCGCAGACCGCCCTGCCCGCGCTGCGCGAGGCCTTCGACCGGCTGGCCGAGGCCGCCTCGATGCTGACCGCGGCAGTCGACGGCCGCCGCCTGACCCTGACCGCCGCGCCGTCGTTCGCGGCCAAATGGCTGGTGCCGCGGCTGGGCCGATTCGAGGAGCTGCATCCGCAGGTCGACGTCTGGCTGTCGGCCGGCCTGGAGCTGGTCGACCTGACCGCTGGCGAGGTCGACGTGGCGATCCGCTACGGGGCCGGCCGCTACCCGGGCCTGGAGGTCCGCCGGTTGATCGGCGAGACGGTGATTCCCGTGCTTTCTCCGGATCTTGCGGCGAACATCCCGCTCAATGAACCGGCCGACCTGGCCAACCATATCCTGCTGCACGACGGCTCGCCCGAGCCCGACGATTCGTGCCCTGACTGGACCATGTGGCTGGCCGCGCGCGGCCTGCGCGGCATCGACGGCGCCCGCGGCCCGCGGTTCAACCAATCGAGCCTGGTGATCGAGGCCGCGGTCAACGGCCGCGGCGTGGCGCTGGCCAAGCGCACCCTGGCCCAGGCCGACCTGGACGCCGGCCGGCTGATCGCGCCGCTGCAGATCGCGACGGCGGTCGATTTCGCCTATTACGTCGTGCATCCGAAGGCCAAGGGCCGGCTGCCGCAGGTCAAGGCGTTCATCAACTGGATCGCGGCCGAAGCCGAAGCCCACGAAGCTGCGCTAAGAAGCCTGGACAACGGGGCCGGGATTTAGTCCTAAGCGGCCATGAAAATCGTTGTTGATGAGCGGCCCTTGCCGGCCGACTGCGAGACCATGCTCGACGTTCGCAAGGGCGTCGATGCTCTGGACCGCGCGCTTGTTCTGATGCTGGCCGAGCGCCAGCGCTACATGGACGCCGCCGCCCGCATCAAATCCGAGCGCCACACGGTGCTGGACACGGCGCGGATCGAGGACGTGGTGACCAAGGTCAAGGCCGCGGCCCGCGAGGCCGGGCTGTCCGAAGAGATCGCCGAACCGGTGTGGCGGCTGCTGATCGACCGCTGCATCGCCTATGAGTTCGGCGTCTGGGATCAGCTGCGCGGCGTGCGCAACGACTGAAGCGCCCGCTCGTGGGCGTAGGCCGCGACGTCGGCCAGCGCCGCGTCGAGCGCGTCCTTGACCCCCTCCAGCGCGCCGGGGCCGGCGGCCTCGGCGTGCGCGCAGGCGTCGCCGAGCTGGAACGCTCCGACGCCGCGGGCCGCTCCCTTGATGGTGTGGACGGCGTCACGCCAGCCTTCCGAGGCCGGATCCAGCAGCGTGGCCCAGATCGCCGCCTGTTCGCGGAACAGGCCGAGCACCTCGTCGATCACGTCGCCATCGCCGGCCGTGAAGGATTCGAGGTACTGAAAGTCCACCGCGCCGGTGAGGTCGCGCCTCGCCATGTTATTTTCCTGCTCTGAACGCCGCCTCGACTTGACCTGCATTTGCCCAGGTTGCCGTCTGCCTAACAAGGACCTCGCCGCATGAAGATTCTGGTCGGCACGCCCACCTACAACGGCCAGGTCACCGGTCAGTACACCCGCAGCATGCTGGAGCTGCAGGGCATGCTGGGCCCCGCCATGGGTTGGGAATCGACCAAGGCGGTGATCGTCTCGACGGCGCGCAACCTGCTGGCCAGCCGGGTGCTGGAGACGGACCACACGCACCTGCTGTTCGTCGACGCCGACGTCAGCTTTCCGGCCGGGGTGGTGCAGAAGATGATCGCCCTGGACGAGCCGGTGGTCGCCGGCATCTATCCGCAGCGCACCCTGAACGTCGCTGCCTTCCATGCCGCCGCGCGCAAGCATGACGACCCGAACACCGCCTTCGCCGCGGCGCTCAGCTATCCGGTCGACCTGGTCGAGCCGCACGCGACCAAGGGCGAGTTCTACGAGGCCAAGACCGCGCCCACCGGGCTGATGCTGATCAAGCGCGAGGTGTTCGAACAACTGCGCGCAGCCGACCCGTCGCTCTATCGCAGCGCCGAGGGCAGCTACTACGGCTACCAGAACCTCAAAAACGTGCTGCAGTGCTTCGAGCCGCTGGCCGACGAGCACGGCGTGGCGATGAGCGAAGACGTTTCATTTTGCCATCGCTGGCGGGCGCTGGGCGGGAAGATCTGGACCCTGTTCGACCACTATATCGGCCACACCGGACCCTACACCTTCCGTCCGATGCCGGCCGGATGACAAAGACGCTTGCAACGCAGAATAAGACCCGCTAACAGAACGCCTCCCCAGCGGGGCCGCGAGCGAAACGCTCTCCGGACCGGCCAGGGAACTAGCCGCAAAGCCTTATGGCGTAACGGTTACGGGTGCATAGCTCAGTTGGTAGAGCAGCTGACTCTTAATCAGCGGGTCGTAGGTTCGAATCCTACTGCACCCACCATTTCCTTCGGAAATTCGCTGGACCGACCCCTCGCTAGATGGCGGGGGGACGGACCATTTCGCCCCGCGAAACCGCGCCCGTGCGCCAGACGATCACCGCGCCGGCCAGGCTGAGCGCGGCCAGGCCGAACCAGGTCAGGGCGTAGACCAGATGGGCGTTGCGGAAGGCGACGACCGTCAGGCCGCCGACCGGGTAGCCCGCCCCGGGATCAGCCTCCGCATCGATGAAGACCGGCGCCACTTCGCCCAGCCCGCGCGCCCGGGCGATGGCGGCGACGTCGCGCGAGAACCAGCGATTCGAGGCCGGGTCATTGGATCGCAGGAAGCCCCCGCCCGGTTCGCTGGCGCGCAGCAGCCCGGTCACCTCGACGGGGCCGGACGGCGGCGGGCGCGTCGCCGGATCGCGGTACGGGGCCGGCACGAAGCCGCGGTTGACCAGGACGACCCCCGCCGGGGTGCGCAGCGGCGTCACGACCCACCAGCCGGCGCCACGCTCGGTCAGGGCCTGGACCAGGGTCTCGCGATCGTTCTGGAACCTCCCCTTGAGCCGTACGCGCGTATAGGCGTCGGCGTCGCGGAAGCCGGACAAATCGGTCAGCAGGCGCGGCGGCGCGTGGATGCGCGCGTCCACCCGGGCGATGAGCTCGAGTTTCCAGGCGCGGCGCTCGAGCTGCCAGACGCCGAGGGCGGCGAAGCCTGCGGCCAGCAGCAGGCAGACCAGCGCGAACAGCCGCCGCGTCATGGCGGGCCGGCGGCGGCCTCGGGCGGCATCGGCATCGACATCATGTTGCTGTTCAGGTGGTACATGATCCACAGCGAGCCGCTGATCACGATGGCGACCATGACCAGGGTGAACAGCAGGGCCAGCAGGGTCCAACCGCCCTCGGCCTGGGTGTTCACGTGCAGGAAGAAGATCGTGTGGACCACGATCTGGGCGAAGGCGAGCGCGATGATCCAGGCCGCAGTCACCCGCGGGTCGCCCAGCACCCCGGTCATCACCAGCCAGAACGGCGCGGCGGTCAGCACCGCCGACAGCGCAAACCCGATCAGATAATCCCGCCGGGTCCCATGACCGTGAGTGTCGCCGTGGCCGTGCACATGGTCGTCTGATGCGTTCACCGCAGCACTCCGAGCAGGTAGACGAAGGTGAAGACGCCGATCCACACCACGTCGAGCAGGTGCCAGAACATGCCCAGGCAGATCAGCCGGCGGCGGTTCTCGGGGATCAGGCCGCGCTGGCCGATCTGGACCATCATCACCGCGATCCAGATCAGGCCGAAGGTGACGTGCAGGCCGTGGGTGCCGACCAGGGTGAAGAAGGCCGACAGGAAGGCCGAGCGCTGCGGCGTCGCCCCCTCGGCGATCAGGGCGGCGAACTCGTAGAGCTCGATGCTGATGAAGGCGAGGCCGAACAGCGCGGTCACCGCCAGCCAGCCCTGGACAGCGCGAGTGCGCCCCGCCTCCATGTCGATCATCCCCATGCCGAAGGTGATCGACGACAGCAGCAGCATGGCGGTGTTGAGCGCCACCAGCGGCAGTTCGAAGATTTCCCGCGGGGCCGGGCCGCCGGCGTAGTTGCCTGAGACCACGCCGAAGGTGGCGAACAGGGTGGCGAAGATGAGCGCGTCGCTCATCAGATAGATCCAGAAGCCGAGCAGCGTGCCGCCGCCGCTGGCGGCGTGGTGCTCGTCCTCCTCGACGAGGTAGTAGGTCGGGTTCACCGCCGGCGCGGCGTCGAGGGTTTCACGGGCCATGTCAGGCCGCCCCCGGCGCGCGTGCGCCTTCGATGCGGGCCACTTCCTCGGCCGGCACGTAGTAGTCGCGGTCGTAGTTGAAGGTGTGGGCGATCGAATAGACCAGCAGCGCCACGAAGCTGAGCGCCGCCAGCCACCAGATGTACCAGATCATCGCAAAGCCCAGCACCAGGGCCAGGGCCGAGATGATCACCCCTGCCCCGGTGTTGCGCGGCATGTGGATCGGCCGGAAGCCTTGGGTCGGCGGCGCATGCCCCAGCGCCTTCATGTCGTACCAGGCGTCGAGGTCGTGCACCCGCGGGGTGAAGGCGAAGTTGTAGGGCGGCGGCGGCGAGGTGGTCGACCACTCCAACGTCCGCCCGTCCCAGGGATCTCCGGTGGTGTCGCGGAGCGCCTCGCGGTTGCGGATGCTGACCGCGATCTGGATCACGAAGGCGACGATGCCGACCAGGATGATCAGGGCGCCAATGCCGGCGATGACAAACCAGACCTGCAGCGAGGGGTCGTCGAAGTGGCGCACCCGGCGCGTCGTGCCCATCAGCCCGACGACGTAGATCGGCGTCCAGGCGACCCAATAGCCGACCACCCAGCCCCAGAACGAGATCTTGCCCCAGAACGGGTCGAGCTTGAAGCCGAACGCCTTGGGGAACCAGTAGACCATGCCGGCGAAGAGGCCGAAGACCACGCCGCCGATGATGACGTTGTGGAAGTGCGCGACGAGGAACAGGCTGTTGTGCAGCACGAAGTCGGCCGGCGGCACGGCCAGCAGCACCCCGGTCATCCCGCCGACCACAAAAGTCAGCATGAAGGCCACCACCCACATCATCGGCAGTTCGAAGCGGATCCGGCCGCGGTACATCGTGAACAGCCAGTTGAAGATCTTCGCCCCCGTAGGGATCGAGATCACCATGGTGGCGATGCCGAAGAACGAGTTCACGCTCGCCCCAGACCCCATCGTGAAGAAGTGGTGCAGCCAGACCAGGTACGACAGGATGGTGATGACCACCGTGGCGTAGACCATCGAGGAGTAACCGAAGAGCCGCTTGCCCGAGAAGGTCGAGGTGATCTCCGAGAAGATCCCGAACGCCGGCAGGACCAGGACGTAGACTTCCGGATGCCCCCAGATCCACACCAGGTTCCAGTACATCATCGGGTTGCCGCCGAGGTCGTTGGTGAAGAAGTTCATCCCGACGTAGCGGTCGAGCATCAGCAGCGCGAAAGCCCCGGTCAGCACCGGGAAGATGGCGATGGCCAGGACGTTGCTGCACAGGGCGGTCCAGCAGAACACCGGCATCTTCATCATCGTCATGCCCGGCGCGCGCATCTTGATGATGGTGGTGACCATGTTGATCGCCGACAGGGTGGTGCCGACGCCGGCGATCTGCAGCGCCCATAGGTAATAGTCCGGCCCCGTGTCCGGACTGTTCTGGATGTTGGTGACCGGCACGTAGTTCAGCCAGCCGCCGCGCGAGAACTCGCCGACGAACAGCGAGATCATCACCAGCACCGCCCCGGCCACGGTCAGCCAGAAGCTCAGGCTGTTGAGGAACGGGAACGCCACGTCGCGCGCGCCGATCTGCAGCGGCATGACGAAGTTGACCAGCCCGACGATCAGCGGGATCGCCACGAAGAAGATCATGATCGTCCCGTGGGCGGTGAAGATCTGATCGTAGTGGTGGGCCGGCAGGTACCCCTCGGCGCCGCCGAAGGCGATGGCCTGCTGGGCGCGCATCATCAGGGCGTCGGCGAAGCCGCGCAGCAGCATAATGATGCCCAGGATCATGTACATGATCCCGATTTTCTTGTGGTCGACCGTGGTCAGCCACTCGCGCCAGAGCCAGCCCCAGAGCCGGTAGCGCGTCACCGCCGCGAGGATCGCGAGGCCGAGCAGGACCACGACGATGAAGGTGCCGAGCAGGATCGGCTCGTGGAGCGGAATGGACTCCCACGTCAGCCGGCCGAACAGCATCGTCCAGAAGGTCTGCTCGCGCATCGCTATCTCCGGCTCATCCCAGCGCCATGGCCGCGCCTGGTTCGAGGAACGAGGTGTCGTGGTGATGCGGCGCGGCCTTCGCGGGCGGCTCGGCGCCCTTGGCGCCCTGGGCCCCGCTCCGCTGGCGGTCCTCAGCCATGACCTCGTGCATGCAGGGCGTTCCCGGCCGCACGCAGCGATTCAGCACCCGGTGAAAGAGGTCCGGCTCGACCGAGCCGAACGCCATCGGCGGGACCTTCTCGCTCGGCTTTTCGAGGGCGAGATAGGCCGGCGTGCTCAGGGGGGCGGCGGACCTGGACTTTTCCACCCACTGCTCGAAACCCGCGGCGTCCACGCCGCGCAGCCGAAAGCGCATGTCGGAGAACCCCTCGCCGCTGTAGTTGGCCGAGAAGCCTTCGTAGTCGCCGGGCCGGTTGAGCACAGCGTGCAGCTGGCTGCGCATGCCCGGCATCGCATAGACCATCCCCGCCAGGGTCGGGGCGTAGAAGGTGTTCATCATGTTGGTCGAGGTGATGTCGAAGCGCACCTGGCGGTCGACCGGCAGGACCAGCTCGTTGACGCTGGCGATCCCCTGCTCGGGGTAGATGAACAGCCACTTCCAATCCATCGCCACCACCTGGACGGTCAGCGGGGCCTCGCCGGCCACGGTCGGCTTGCCCGGGGCGATGCGATCCAGCGGCCGGAACGGGTCGAGCAGGTGCGTGCTCGACCAGGTGAGCGCGCCGAGCGCGATGATGATCAGCAGCGGTCCGGCCCAGATCGCCAGCTCGAGCGAGGTGGAATGGTCGAAATTGGGGTCATAGGTCGCCTCGCGGTTGCCGCTGCGATAGCGCCAGGCGAACACCACGATCAGCACGATCACCGGGACGATGATCAGCAGCATCAGGCCGGTCGAGGTGTAGATCAGGTTGCGCTGCTGGAGGGCGATGTCGCCGGCCGGGTCGAGCACGTCGCGCGCGCACCCGGCCAGGAGCAGCAGAGGCGCCAGAGCCAGGGCGGCCGCCGCACGCTTGGCCCCTCCCCTCGGGAACGATCTCGCCCATCGGCCATTGCCTTGTCGCGGCATCGTTGTTCCGCTCTCAAGCCAAGGGTGGGCGCGAGCCGGCTAAAGGCCCGACCGCCATTCGGAAACGCAGAGGGACAGAGGAGATCAGCAGCATGGTCGGGCCGGTCACCGCGTCGTCGACGTCAACGCCGCTGGAGCGCGACGCTGCGCTGATCAACGCACGAGAGCACCGTGTGGCTCCCGGTGAAATTGCGATCGGCGTGATCATCGGCCGGACCAGCGAATTCTTCGACTTCTTCGTCTATGCGATCGCCTCGGTGCTGGTGTTCCCGGCCGTGGTGTTTCCCTACGTCGATGCGGTCACCGGCACGCTCTATTCGTTCGCGATCTTCGCGCTGGCCTTCGTCGGCCGCCCGTTCGGCACCCTGCTGTTCACGGCGCTGGACCGCCGGCACGGGCGCGGCGTCAAGCTGACCCTCGCGCTGTTCCTGCTCGGCGGCTCGACCATGGCGATGGCGCTGCTGCCCAGCTACCAGCAGGTCGGGATGTGGTCGGCGGTGCTGCTGGCGCTGTTCCGTTTCAGCCAGGGCATGGCGCTGGGCGGCGCCTGGGACGGCCTGCCCTCGCTGCTGTCGCTGAACGCCCCGCCCGAGCGGCGCGGCTGGTATGCGATGATCCCGCAGCTGGGCGCGCCGCTGGGCCTGCTCGTGGCCGCGGCGCTGTTCGGCTATTTCCTCTACGTGCTGCCGGCGGACGACTTCCTGACCTGGGGCTGGCGCTATCCGTTCTTCGTGGCCCTGGCGATCAACGTCGTGGCCCTGTTCGCGCGCCTGCGGATCGTCGCCACGCCGGAATTCCAGCGCCTGTTCGAGACCCGCGAGCTGCAGCCCTCGCCGCCGTTCCTCACCGTGTTCGCCGAGTGGCGGACCATCGCGCTGGGGGCGCTGGCCACCCTGGCCAGCTTTGCGCTGTTCCATCTGGTGACGGTCTTCCCGCTCTCGTACGTCACCCTGTTCGCCGACGAGCCGCCGATCCGGTTCCTGATCATCGAGGGCCTGGGGGCGATCGTCTGCCTGGGCGCGGTGGTCGCCTCCGGCGTGATCGCCGACCGGGTCGGGCGCCGGGCGCTGCTGGGCGTCTCGGCGGTGCTGATCGGCGCTTATAGCGGCTTTGCGCCCCAGCTGCTGAACGCCGGGCCGGTCGGCGAGGTGTTCTACATGCTGGTCGGCTTCGTGCTGCTGGGGCTGGCGTTCGGCCAGTCGTCGGGCATCGTCAACAGCAAGTTCACGCCCGAGCACCGCTATACGGGCGCGGCGATCGTCGCCAACTCAGCCTGGCTGATCGGGGCCGGATTCGCGCCGCTGGTGGCGCTGTTGCTGGCCACGCGCTTTGGCCTGTGGTCGGTCGGCGCCTACCTGCTGTCGGGCGCGATCTGCACCCTCGCAGCGCTGGCCATCAGCCGGGACTGGGGCGACCACGCCGCCTAACGTCGGAGGATCAGCCCCACGCGGAAGGTCTGGGGCTGGTCGTAGCTTTCGAGGCCGTCGCCGGTCTGGGCGGTCTCGATCTTCGCATCGAACAGATTCTCGGCCGCGGCATAGAGCGTCACCGCGCGCGACACCGACCAATCGGCCCGCAGATCGACCTCGGTGGCGGCCGACAGCTCGCGGGTGTTGAGGTCGTCGTCGAAGCGATTGCCCTCGTAGCGGACGCCGGCGCGCAGGCTGAGCGCATCCAGCGGCCGCCAGGTAGCCTCGCCGGCCGCGGTCAGCCGCGGGGTCTGGGCCGGGCGCAGGCCGGTCAGCTGGGGCGCGGCCGAGCCGCCGTCGACCTCGGCCTGCGTATAGGCGCCGGCCAGCCGCACCGAGAAGGTGTCCCACCGGCGCTCGATCTCGGCCTCCACCCCGTAGGCGTCGACCTCGCCGGCGTTCTGGCGCTGGCGCAGCACGCCCCCGGCCGGGATGAACCCGGCGACCGGGAAGGCCCCCGGGCCGAAGCCGATGGTGACGTTGGTCACCGCCCCCTCCAGCCGGTTGGCGAAGACCGTGACGTCCCAGCGCAGGTCGCCGTCCGCGCCGAACCCGAGTTCGACGCCGTAGAGCTTTTCCGGTTCGAGCCCGGCATTGGCCTCGGTCACGTCGTTGCCGACCCGGAACGGCCGGTAGAGCTCGTTGAGCGTCGCCGGGCGGAAGCCGGCATAGGCCGCGCCCCGCAGATAGAGTTCATCCGAGACGCTGTAGCGCGCGCCGAGCCGGCCGGTCGGCAGCCAGCCGTCGCGGTCGCTCGGGCGATTGTCGAGGGTGAGCGCGCCGCTGGCGGCGTCGCGTTCGGTGCGATGCCCGTCATAGGTCGCCCAGCGGTCGATCCGCACGCCGCCGGTCAGCAGCCAGTCGCCGAGATTGCGATAGGCCTCGCCATAGGCGCCGAGCACCGACTGGGCGCCGCCCGCCACCCGATTGCGGGTGAAGGCGCCGGCCATGTAGCGGAACTTCTCGCGGGTCTCGCCGTCGAACAGGCGGGCGTCGGCGCCGACCTCCCAGCCGCCGTCAGCGGCGTCGCGGCGCAGGGCGGCGTTGAGACCGTAACCCGTGGCCGGGGTCGCGTACTGCTCGCTGGCCGGGGTGGTGGTGTTGCGGCCGGGAGCCACGGCGGCGGAACGGTTCTCGAAGTCG
This sequence comes from Phenylobacterium sp., assembly GCA_017991675.1. GTDB lineage: Bacteria > Pseudomonadota > Alphaproteobacteria > Caulobacterales > Caulobacteraceae > Phenylobacterium. Next base: position 242,560 of record JAGOQB010000002.1, read on the forward strand.
GAACGCTTGACCCAGCCTTGCAGGCGCCAGCCGGCCCCCTCGCCCTCCGGCTGGTCGACCAGGGTCGCCGAGAGGGTCGCGCCGGTGGCGCGGGAGTCCGCCCCGACCAGGCCCGCGCCGCGTTTTTCCTGATAGCCCGAGAGGCGCACGGCCAGCTGCTTGTCGCCCAGTTGCGGCGTCCAGCGCAGGGCGCCGCCAAGCCCGCGATAATAGAGTTCGGTGTCGGCCGCCCCGCGCCCGGCGCCCAGCGGGACCCAGCCGTCGCTGCGCTCGCTCGCCGCGGCCAGGAAGAGGTCGCCGATCACGCCGGCGGCGGCGGCTCCGGCCAGGCCGCGTTCGCCGCCATAGACCTCGTACTCGCCGCCGCGCGGGGCGCGGGTGCGTTCGGAAAGCTGGATGGTTCCGGTCAGCGCCCCGGCGCCATAGGGGCCGGCGCCCGCGCCGCGCACCACCTGGGCCTGCTCCACCGCAATGGTCGGCAAGCCGGTCCACAGCACCCAGCCGCCGAACGGATCGTTCTGCGGGACGCCGTCGAGCAGGACCAAGGCGCGGCTGGCGCCGGAGCCGGCGATCGAACGGACGCTGATCCCCTGGGTGGTCGGATTGGAGGCCTGGCTGGAGGTGCGCCGGAACAGCTGGACGCCCGGGGTGGCGGTCAGCGCCTGGTCCAGGCGCGGCGCGGTGGCGATGGCCTGGCCGTCGATGGTGACGATCGAGAACGCCTTGTCGGCCGGCGACGGCGGTAGGCGGGCGGCTTCGACCACGACGGTGTCGACGAGCGGCGGAAGATCCAAAGGCACGTCCGGCAGCCCTCCCCAAGTGGCGCGCACGGACTAGCGCAGGGTTCGCGGCGGCGGGGTAGAGCTAAACTGCAACACTGCGGCGGGAGACGCGCCGGCGGCGCGCCTCCCCTGCCGGTCTCAGACCTTGGCGGCGGCCTGGCTGGCCACCAGGGCGGTCATGTTGACGATGCCGCGCGCCGTCACCGTGGGGCTGAGCACGTGCAGCGGCTTGGAGAGGCCCAGCAGCAGAGGACCGACCTCGATCCCCTCGGTCACCGCGCTGACCAGGGTCAGGGCGATGTTGGCGGCGTCGAGCGAGGGGGCGATCAGCAGATTGGCGTCGCCGGCGAAGGCCCCGCCGGAGATATAGCGGGTGCGGACCTGCTCGTTCAGCGCCGCGTCGCCGTGCATTTCGCCGTCGACCTCCAGGGCCGGATCCAGCTGCCGGACGATGGCCAGGGCCTGGCGCATCTTGCGGGCGGACGGAGAGTTGGAGGACCCGAAGCTCGAGTGCGAGAGCAGCGCGACCTTGGGCGTGATGCCGAAGCCGCGCACCGCCTCGGCCGCCAGGATCGTCGACTCGGCGATCTGCTCGGCGGTGGGATCGACGTTGACGTGGGTGTCGCAGAAGAACAGCGCGCCCTTGGGCATGATGACGCCCGACAGCGCCGAGATGCGCGAGACGCCCGGCCGCGCCGGGATTACCGGCGTGGCGTAGGTGAAATGCCGCCACCAGTCGCCGCCGCCGCCGACCAGGGCCCCATCGACCATGCCGCGACGCAGCAGCATGGCGGCGGTCACGGTCGGACGGGTGACGACCCGGCGGTTGGCCGCCGCCGGCGGCACGCCGCGCCGCTCGACCACCGCGCGGTACTCGGCGGAGATCTCCTCGACCGACGGATCGGCGTCGGGGTCGAATATCTCGATGTCGCGGTCGGGGGTCAGCCGCAGGCCCAGCTCCCGGACCTTAGCCTCGATCGTCTCGCGGTGGCCGATCAGCACCGGGCGGGCGAGTTGCTCGTCCACCACCGTCTGGACGCCGCGCAGGACGCGCTCGTCCTCACCCTCGGCATAGGCGATGCGGCGCTTGCAGTCGCGGGCCTGGGCGAACACCGGGCGCATGAGCTGGCCGGAGCGGTAGACGTAGCCTTCCAGCTCGGTGCGGTAGGCCTCGAAGTCGGCGATCGGCCGGCGGGCGACGCCGGAGTCCATCGCCGCCTTGGCCACCGCCGGCGCGATCTCGAGGATCAGGCGCGGGTCGAACGGCTTGGGGATCACATAGTCGCGGCCGAACAGCGGAACCTGGCCGGCATAGGCGCTGGCGACGACGTCGCTGACCTCGGCGCGGGCGAGTTCGGCGATCGCCTCGGCGGCGGCCTTCTTCATGGCCTCGTTGATCTCGGTGGCGCCGACGTCGAGGGCGCCGCGGAAGATGAACGGGAAGCAGAGGACGTTGTTGACCTGGTTCGGATAGTCCGAGCGGCCGGTGGCGACGATGGCGTCCGGCCGGCTGGCGACCACCAGTTCGGGCAGGATCTCCGGCTCGGGATTGGCCAGCGCCATGATCAGCGGGCTCTTGGCCAGCAGCGGCAGCCACTCCTGCTTCAGGACCCGCGGAGCCGAGAGGCCGAGGAAGATGTCGGCGCCGACCAGCACGTCCGGCAGGGTCTGGGCGTTGGTGTCGCGCGCGTAGCGCGCCAGTTCCGGCGTCAGGTCGCCGCGATCCTTGCGCACGACGCCGTTGATGTCGGTCAGGGTGACGTTGTCGGCCGGCAGGCCCATGCTGACCAGCAGATCGACGCAGGCCAGGGCGGCGGCCCCGGCGCCCGACGTGACCAGCTTCACCTCGGATAGCTGCTTGCCCTGGATGGTCAGGGCGTTGCGGACGGCGGCGGCGCAGACGATGGCGGTGCCGTGCTGGTCGTCATGGAAAACCGGGATGTTCATCCGCTCGCGCAGGGCGCGCTCGATGTAGAAGCACTCCGGGGCCTTGATGTCCTCGAGATTGATGCCGCCGAAGGTCGGCTCCAGCGCCGCGACCACTTCGACGAAGTGGTCGGGATTGGCCGAGGAGACTTCGAGGTCGAAGACGTCGATGCCCGCGAACTTCTTGAAGAGGACGGCCTTGCCCTCCATCACCGGCTTGGAGGCCAGCGGGCCGATGTTGCCCAGGCCCAGGACCGCGGTGCCGTCGGTGATCACCGCCACCAGGTTGCCGCGGGCGGTGACGCGCTCGGCCCAGGCCGCATCCTCGACGATCGCCTCGCAGGCCGCTGCAACCCCAGGCGAATAGGCCAGGGCCAGGTCACGCTGGGTGGCCATCGGCTTGGTGGGTTCGACGCTCAGTTTACCCGGCCGTCCAAACTCGTGATAGGCGAGCGCCGCGCGCCGCAGAGCGTCATCCAAAGCCGGATCCTTCCAAAATGCAGAGCTACCCACGCGCGGGGGCTTGGTCCCGCGAGGGCCATCGATACGACGGGGCGAAGGGGCGTTTCTAGTCCAGACCCGACGAAATCCTAGTCCCGCCGGCGAGTTATCGCCGATCAGGCGGCGGCGCGCTCGGCGACCACCGCCTCGACGATGTGGGCGCGGTACAGCACGGCCAGAAGGTCGGTCTGGGTGATGATGCCGATGAGCACGCGATTGTCGTCGACGACCAGGGCCTCGTGGGCCGCCCCGCTCGACAGCAGCGGCAGCAGGGCCTCGATCGGCGTGGATTCCCGCACCTTGTGCACGAAGGGATCGACCACGCTCTCCACAGGGCGCTGGCGGGCGGCCTGCAGTTCGGCCCGGCGGACCATGCCGACCACCCGGCCCTCGGCGTCGACCGCCGGGGCGGTGCGCAGGTCGTGCGAACGCAGGAACGCCAGGGCGCTCTCGGCGCTCTGCTGGGCGTCGACCGAGATCACGTCGCGCGACATGATCGCGCCGCACAGGATCGCCGAGTGCAGGCGCTTGTGCGCGGCCAGCTCGACCTGACGGAACAGGGCGTCGAGGTCCTCACGGCTGACGTCGAGCAGTTCGCCGTACTGGGCCAGGGCCTGGTCGAGGTCGGCGGCGGTGTAGCCGACGCGGCTTTGCGGGCTCGGGTCGCTGGTGGCGTGCGGGCTGACAGCGGCCGGGACGCGGTGCGGATAGGACCGCCCCATCAGTCGGTTCAGGCCGATGGCGGCCAGGACCAGCAGCAGCGAACAGAGGCCGACCGGAACCAGGGCGAAGCCGAAGCCGAGATCGTGAACGGCCGAGCCGCCGATCACCGCGGTCAGGGCGGTCGCGCCGCCCGGCGGGTGCAGGCAGCCGGCCAGCATCATCAGCACGATCGCCAGCGACACCGCCAGGGCGGCGGCCACCACCGGCTGGGGCACGAACATCGCGCAGGCGACGCCGACCAGGGCCGAAATGATGTTGCCGCCGAGCACCGCCCGCGGCTGGGCCAGGGGGCTCGCAGGCACAGCGAACACCAGCACCGCCGAGGCGCCCATCGGCCCTATGAGCAGCGGCCCGAGCCCCAGGTCGCCGCCCGAAAGCGCCCGCGCCGCAACGCCGGCCACCGCCAAGCCCAGCAGGCTGCCGACGCCGGCCCGCAGCATATCGTCGAACCGGACCGGGGTGCGGCCGCCCAGGACAGTGATGAGCCTGCTCAACATTCGGGCGCTTATGCACAGAAGATCGGCGTCGCGCGCCCTTGAATCTCTATTCGCACCCCAAGTTTTTCAGGCGGCGCGACGAAGCGTCACCTTTGGAATCGCAAAGAATTCGGCTTTGGCTGGCGTCCCGCAACAAGCGTAGCGGTTAAGCCGACTGAAAGCGTTTGCCTGACAGGATGCCATCGTGAGCGCCCCTGACTACACCGATCGCCGAGAGCACCCCCGCGAGCTGACCAGCCTTCGCGCCCGAGTGTTCTATGGCAAGGAGATGGCCCACTGGGCCGACTGCTCGATCGTCGACCTGAGCAAGGGCGGGGCGCGGCTGCAGATCTCAGCGATCTATCCCCTGCCCTCGCGGTTCGTGGTGCTGCAGCTGCTGGGCGGCGTCGTCTATGACGTGCGCGTACGCTGGCGGCGCGGCGACATGACCGGCGTGTCGTTCGACGCCCAGACCCAGATCGAGACCAACACCGAAGATCGGCTCTCCGGCGTTCAGAAGGCTTGGGAAGCGCTGCGCGCGGCCTGAGCTCAGGCGGCCGAGCGCTTCTCAAGGCAGGGCGCCGCCGCGCCCAGCACCCGCTCGGTCGAGGCCGGGAACCGCGCCAGCGCAGCAGCGGGCCGGATCGGCCGCGGCGCAAAGCCTCCACCGCAGTTGGGACAGGCCCCATCCAGCACGCCCTCGGCGCAGTCGGCGCAGAAGGTGCATTCGAACGAACAGATGCGCGCCTGCGCCGAGTCCGGCGGCAGGTCGCGGTCGCAGCATTCGCAGTTCGGCTTGAGCAGCAGCATCGGAAACTCCGGCAGGGGTCGTCCCCAGCTTGCCTGAGGCCGCGCGCCGCGCGAACGACATAGTTCCCTCGAAAAGCGACAAACTCCCCCCTGGGTGGCGCCGCATTTGCGACAGCTCGACCGAGAATTTCATTTCGGGACGCTGGGGCGCCCCGCTTCGAACTGGGGGTTGAACATGAACTGCAAGGGTTTCGCCGTCGCGCTGCTGGCCGGCCTGTCCATCACCACCGCGGCCAACGCCGGCACGGTGGTCTTCACCGATATCAAGGGGACCTGGTCGAGCCCGACCGGGGCGTCGGTCAACTATTCGGGCAACGGCAGCGGCTACGCCAAGGCGTCGTGGGGGGCCAGCACCGACTACCGCAAGAGCGCCTACACGTTCGACGGCGCCTCGCCGATCAACGTCAACGTCGCCAACCCCGGCAGCTACGGCCCGTTCGAGATCGGTGAATTCACCCACAACAACTGGCCGATCAACGGAAACTCGATCACCTCGATCAAGCTGGCGATCAGCACCAAGATCATCATCGACGGCGTCGACCAGGGGGTGAAGACCTTCAACTACGTCTTCAGCCACCTCGAAACGCCCAACAACGTCCCCGGCTACAATGGCGTCTGCGCCAACGGCCTGAGGGAAAGCGCCAGCATCAACGCCAACGGCTGCGCCGACCGCGTCCAGGTCAATTTCCTGAGCACCTCCGACACCTTCAACGTCGGCGGCGCGCTCTACGCCCTCGACTTCGCCGGCTTCATGGACGGCAAGACCCCGGTCACCGACTTCTGGACCAAGGAGCGCAAGGACAACTCGATCAGCATGATGGCCAGCGTCAAGCTCGTGCAGTCGGCGGTTCCCGAACCGTCCACCTGGGCGATGATGATCATCGGCTTCGGCGCCGTCGGCTCCATGGTCCGCAGCTCGCGCCGCCAACTGGCCCTGGCCGCCTAAGCGACAACCTACCGAATAGTGGTGCAACTGGGCCGCCTGTCCTGCGACGGGCGGCCTTTCTTTTGTCAGGCGTCCCAGGACCGGCCGGTGTGGGCCACATGGAAGTCGCCGCTGACCGACAGCACGATCCAGTCGCCCGCCTGGGCGATCGCCCAGCCTTCGGGGGTGCAGACCTGGACAGCGCCGGCTTCGGTCATGGCCTGGGCGTCATCGCCCAGCCAAGCCCAAAGCTTGTGCCAGCTACGGGTGTCGGCGGCCGGCGGCACGCGAAGCGCGGCGCCGTGATCAAAAGCAGCGGTGGAACGGGCGGACCTCATGAAGACGAAGTAGGCCCTGCGTCGGTGACCAGATCCTTAAAGCCCGTTCACTCTGTTTTCATTCCGCACGCAATGCCGACGCCGGCCGCTTGGCCAGGGCGTGGAGCGAGGCCAGCAGCCCGCCGAGGGCCGCCAGCAGGGCCGCGCCCAGCACCAGGGCCGCCACGCCCGACCAGTCCACCGCCCAGTCGGCCTTGAACACCTGGGTCACGACGGGCCAGGCGGCCAAGGCGCCAAGACCGACCCCGGTCACACCGGCGATCAGCCCGACCGCGCCGTACTCCAGCACATAGGCGCCTAGCACCTGCAGCCGGGTCGCCCCCAGCACCTTGAGGATCGAGGCCTCGCGCGTGCGGGCCTGGGCGCGGGCGGCGATGGCGCCGGTCAGCACCAGGAGGCCGGCCAGGGCGGCGACGGCCGCGGCGCTGCGGATCGCCAACACCAGCCGGTCGAAGAGCTCGGTCGCCGCTTCCAGTTGCTCTCGAACCGAGATGACGTTCACTTCCGGGAATTCGGCGCCCAGGGCGCGGGTGACGCGGGCCTCCTGGTCCTTGCCGGCCTTGGCGATGGCCACGTGGCGCAGTTCGGCGCCTTCCAGGGTCGAGGGCGTGAGGATCAGCGGGAAGCTGGCCCCGAAGCCGCCGACGTCGACCTTGCGCAGGACCGCAATCTTGGCCTCGATCTCACGGCCGAGCACCGAGAGCGTGACCTGGTCGCCGACCTTCAGCCCCCCGGCGCGGGCCGCCTCGACCTCCATGGCCAGCAGCGGCGGCCCCTGATAGGTCGCCGGCCACCAGCGGCCTTCGACGATCTGCGGGTCGGCCGGCTGCGGCCCGGTGGCCGAGATCGAAATGTCGTTGTCATAGGCCCAGCGCTCACGCTCGGCGATGGCCTTGCGGTCGACCGGCTCGCCCTGGATGCGGACGATGCGGCCGGTGAGAAAAGGCGCGCGCAAGTAATTGTCGGCGTTCAATTTCTGACCAAAGGCGGTTTGCACGACCTGATCGAAGCGGGCGGCCTCGGCGCCGGGGATCTCTGTGAAGACGATGGCCGGCGCGGTCTTGGGCGCGACCTCGGCGACCTGGCGCAGCAGGCTCGACTGGATCAGCACCACCGCCGCCAGCAGCCCGACGCCGAGGCCGATGGCCGGGGCGGCGGTGCGGGCGGCCGAGCGCGGCCCCGCCAGATTGGCCAGGCCCATCCGCACCGCGCCGTGCGTCCGCCCGCGCAGGCGGCCGGCCAGATGGGCGGCCAGCAGCCCCAGCCCCCAGAGCAGGACGAAGGACGCCGCCACCCCGCCGATCATCAGCCCCGCGGCGAGCGGGGTCGGGGCGGTCGCCACCGAGAGCACCGCGAGGGCCACGGCGGCGAGCGCCGCGCCGACGGTTTCGACGCTGAGTCCCAGCCGCCCGCGGGTGTCGCGGCGGAACAGGCTGGCGGGGGGCGTGGCGCGGGCCCGCGCCAGCGGCGCCAGGGCGAAGGCGGCGGCCGACAGCAGGCCGAAGGCGCCGGCGCGCAGCAGCGGCTCGGGATAGACCGCGAACAGGGCCGGAACCGTCAGATCGTCGGGGATCAGCCCGGCCAGCAGGAACGGCGCGGCGGCCCCGACCGCCAGGCCGATGGCGACGCCGAGCAGCGCCAGCACGCCGATCTGGATCAGATAGAGGTCGCGGATGAAGCGCCCCTCGGCGCCCAGCGCCTTGAGCACGGCGATCGAGGGCTTGCGCTCCTCCAGAAAGGCGGTGACCGCGCCGAACACCCCCAGCCCGCCGGCCACCAGCGAGGCCAGGCCGATGAAGCCGAGGAAGTATTCGAGCTGGTCGATCAGCCAGCGGATCCCGGGCGCGGCGTCGTCGCGGTCGCGGATGCGCACGCCGCGGTCCTTGATCTCCTGGCGCAGCGCCTTGCGCGCCTGCGCCGGCGTGACGTCGGCCGGCAAGGCGATACGGGCGGTCTCCAGGAACGGCAGGCCTGGTTCAAGGAAGCCGCCGGCCTCGACCGCCTGGCGGCGGACCAGCACCCGCGGCCCCAGCGCAAACCCGCGCGACAGGCGGTCCGGCTCCTGAACCAACACGCCGCGGACCACGACCGGCAGTTCGCCGACCAGGATGCGGTCGCCGATCTTCAGGTTCAGGCGTTCCAGCAGCACCCGCTCGACCACCGCCCCGGCGGTCCCATCGGGCGCTGGCGCGATGGCGCGGTGGAAGTCGCCGCCGTCCTCCAGCGTGACCTGGCCGGCCAGCGGATAGGCCTCGCTGACCCCTCGCAGTTCGACCAGCCGGCGCTGACCGTCCGGGGCCTGGGCCATGGCGCGGCTGCCGACCGCCCACGAGGTCTTGCCGGCCTTCTCGATGGCGGCGCGCTCGGCCGGCGTGAAGCGGCGCTGTTCGACGGTGACCGCCATGTCGCCGCCAAGGATCTCGCGCGCCTGGCTGGCCAGGCCCTGCCGGAACGCTTCGGCGGTCGAGCCGGCGGCGGCGATGGCGGCGACGCCCAGCGCCAGGCAGGCCAGGAAGATGCGAAAGCCGCTGACGCCGGAGCGCAGCTCGCGCGCGGCGAAACGCAGGGCGAGCATCAGGCGTGGCCGCCGCTGAGCCGCACCTGGCGGTCGGCGCGCTGCGCCAAAGCCGGATCGTGGGTGACCAGCACCATGGCCGCCCCCTCCTCGGCCACCAGGCCGAATAGCAGGTCGGCGACCTTGGCGGCGTTGGCGGCGTCGAGATTGCCGGTCGGCTCGTCGGCGAACAGCAGGGCCGGCCGCGGGGCGAGCGCCCGGGCCAGGGCGACGCGCTGCTGCTCGCCGCCCGACAGCTGGTGCGGATAGTGGCGCAGGCGGGCCGAGAGCCCGACGCGGTCAAGCCAGCCGCGGGCGACGGCGTCAGCGTTGGCGATCCCGGCGATCTCCAGCGGCGCGGCGACGTTCTCCAGGGCGGTCATGTTCGGCAGCAGGTGGAACGACTGGAAGACCAGCGAGACCTTGCCCCGGCGCAGGCGGGCGCGGCCGTCCTCGCTGAGGCGGCCGAGATCCTGACCCAGCAGCTCCACGCGGCCGGCCGTCGGCTGCTCAAGGCCCGCGGCGACGGCGATCAGGCTCGACTTGCCCGAGCCGGAGGGCCCGGTGATCGCCACCCGTTCTCGCAGGCTCACCGAAAAGCTCAGGTCCTTGAGGATTTCGACCGGTCCGGCCGCCGACGGCAGGGTGAGCGAGACGTTCGAGACGGCGAGCGGCGAAACAGCTTCGGACAATGCGGCCTCTGGAGATTGAGCTTCACTGGCTATCGCCTAGATAGGACAGCGACATGGACCCGACAGCCCCCCGATTTCCGAGCCGCCGGCTGCTGATCGCCGCCGCCCTCGCCGCCTGGCCGGCCCAGGGCCTGGCCCAGCCACGCCGGGTGATCACCATACTGGGCGACTCGATCACCGCCGGCTACGGCCTGCCGGCCAGCGCCGCCCTGCCCGTGCAGTTGCAGGCGCAGCTGCGCAAGTTGGGTTCGAACGCCCTGGTGCGCGGGGCCGGCGTGTCCGGCGACACCACCGCCGGCGGACTGGCTCGGGTGGACTTCAGCGTCCAGCGCGACACCGACGTCTGCCTGGTGGCGCTGGGCGGCAACGACCTCCTGCAAGGCATCGACCCCAAGCGAACCCAGGCCAATCTCGACAAGATCGTCGCCCGCCTGAAGGCGCGGAAAATCGGCGTGGTCCTGGCCGGATTGGCGCCGCCGCCGGTGATCGGCCGCACCTACGCCCGCGACTTCCAGGCGGTGTTCCAGACCGTGGCCAAGGCCCAGGGGGTGGCGCTGTACCCCAACCTGCTGGCCGGGGTGGCCCAGCAGCCGCGCCTGAACCAGCGCGACGGCTTCCATCCCAACGCCCAGGGCGTGGCGGTGATCGCCCAGGGTCTGGCGCCGGTGCTGGTCAAGGCCCTGAGCGGCCGGCGCGCCTAGGTTTCGTTGGCGCCGCCAGCGGCCGGCTTGGCCGGCGCGCCGACCCCGCCGGTCTTGCCGCCGTCGTCGAAGATCACCGAGCCTGCGCCCGCGACGTCGGTGTCCAGGCGCCTGGGCCGGGTCAGCAGCCGGGCGGTCGCCGAGCCCGAGACTTCCAGGCTGGCGGCTTCCCGCGGCGCCAGGACGACCGCGGCCGAGCCGGAGATGTCGGCTTCGGCGTTGTCGGTGACCAGGTCGGTGAGATCGGCCTCGCCCGAGCCGGACAGCTCGATGTCGACCTCGCGCGCCTGGCCGCTGGCGACCACTTCCGACGAGCCGCTGGCGATGATCTGCAGCTGATCTTGCTTATAGCTTCGGATCTCCAGGCGATCGTCGCCGCTGATCTGGAAGCGGGTGACGGCGGGGGCGGTCATCACCACGCGGACGCGGGCATATTCGACGAGCGGTTGGTCGAGGCTGAGGCGTCCGTCGCTCAGACGGATGCGATCGACGAGGGTCTTGGGGCCGTAGATCGTCACCTTGCCCGGGCCCGGCGCCTGGGTGAACTCGACGGCGGCGGGAATATCGAACTCGGCCTTGGTCGAGCCGTCCCACGCCAGTTCGCGGGTGATCTCGCCGGCGTCCTTGCCGGCCGGCCGCTCCTGGCGCAGGTCGCGGTCGCGCCATTCGCGGCCCTCGTGGCGGTCATGCCAGTCTACGTCCCAGTTCCAGTTGCGGGCGGCAAGGTCGGGGCCGCCCAACGCGGCCGCGCCGGCCAGAGCCACGACGCCGGCCAGGAAGCCGGCCACGGCGATCATCACAAGCACACGGATCATGATTGGGCTCCCGGCTCAGGATTGCGGTTCGATGGCCGGCTTGAGCAGCCGGAAGTGGAGGCGCCCGTACCAGACCAGGGCGTTGACGAGGCCGATGACGACGATGGTCAGGATCGCGCCGGCCGAGGCGGCCAGAGCCATCAGCCCGACGCCGGCCAGCAGGGCTGCGACCGGGCCGCCTGGGGGCCCGAGAAACGGCCCGGCGGCGAACACCACGCCGCCGGCGACGAAGACCCCGATGGCCGCGACGATCAGGCCGAACAGCACCCCGCCGACGGTCATCAGGATCGGCAGCAGGATCAGGATGTCGATGGCGCCCAGACCCAGCACGGCGAAGATCGCGCCGGCCGCGGAGGTGGGATTGCGTTGCTCCTCCCACTTCTTGAGGCCGATCTCGGCGCGCAGCTCGCGGGCCAGGCGGGACGGATCGCCCAGCGCCTGGGCGACCTCCTCCTCAGTGCGGCCGGCGGCCACGCCCTCGGCGAAGTGGGTCTCATAGTCAGCGACCGCGTCCTGGATGGCCGCGGGCGGCAGGCCCGAGAGCCCCAACCGCAGCCGGTCGATGAAGGCCTGACGGTTCATTGAGCGTCTCCCAGAATGCTGTCGACCGCGCGGGAAAACGCAGCCCATTCCGCCTTTTGCGCGGTGAAGCTCGCCTTACCGGCCTCGGTCAGCTTGTAGTATTTGCGCGGCGGCCCGGCCGGGCTCTCGACCAGATAGGTCTCGACCAGCCCGTCGCTCTGCATCCGCCGCATGAGCGGATAGATTGTTCCCTCGCCCATATCGATGCCCTCGGCCAGACGGCTGGCGATCTCGTAGGCGTAGCTGTCGTGGGAAGAGAGCAAGGCGAGCACGCAGAGCTCCAGCACCCCCTTCTTCAGTTGGACTTGCACGGTTTCCGGCACGGCGGACCTCCAGTTCGCCTATCGTGTATCGCACGGTAGCGATCACTACAAGGTAGCTTGCATTACATCTTAGTAAGCCCAAGCGTGGCCTTGATCGGCAGGTTGGCCGATAGTCCCTCCATGATCCGCACCATCGCCGCCGCCCTGGCGCTCAGCCTGGCCCTTCCCGCCCACGCCGCCGACTGGCGCCGCCTCGATCCCGAGAACACGCTGGTGATCGAGACCAGCAAAGGGGTTGTCGTGGTCGAGATGCGCCCCGACTTCGCGCCCAGGGCGGTCGAACGGGTCAAGCTGCTGGCGCGCGAGGGCGTCTATGACGGCCTGCAGTTCCATCGGGTGATCGAGAACTTCGTCGACCAGACCGGCAACCCGAACAACAAGGACGGCGGGGTCTCGCGCCACCCAGACCTGCCCCCGGAGTTCATGTTCCGCTTGAAGGCCGACGCGCCAGCCAAGGTCGTCGTCAACGCCAGCGACAGCCTGGCAGGTTTCGTCGGCTCCGCGCCGTTCGAGGCCGCTTCGGACCTGGAGGCGCAGCGCGACGCCGCCCTTGGCCGCCGCGCCTGGGGCGCCTATTGCCCCGGCGTCGCCGGCATGGGCCGCCAGGCTGGCGAAGGCACCGCCAACTCCGAAATCTTCTTCATGCGCGCCGCCAGCCGAAGGCTCGACCGCAGCTACACGGTCTGGGGCCGCGCGGTCGTCGGGCTCGACGTGATCGGCGCCGTGGCGGTCGGCGAGCCGCCCGCCCAGCCCGACATGATGCGCAAGGTCCGCGTCGCCGCCGACCTGCCGCCGGCCGAGCGCCCGAGGATCGAGGTGATGGACGAGCGCGGCGCGGCCTTCGCCGCCCTGGTCGACAAGACCCGGCGCGACAAGGGCGCGGACTTCACGATCTGCGACATCGAGGTCCCGACCCGGCCCGTTCCCTAGACGATCGGACAGCGGAGCGCACGCTGCTTCAGGAGTTCTGTGCTATCCTGTGGAAACCACAGGAGAAACGTCATGCTTAGGACCGTTGTTCTCGTTAGTGGCTTACTGTGCCTCGGCTCCACCGCGACGGCGCAGGTCAATACCGGGGATCTGAAGTGGGGCCCCGCCCCCGCGGTGTTCCCCGCCGGCGCGCAGATGGCGGTGCTGTCGGGCGATCCGACCAAGGCCGGGGTGTTCGTGATCCGGCTCAAAATGCCCGCCGGCTACAAGATCCCGGCCCACAACCACCCGACCGACGAATACGTGACGGTGGTGTCGGGCGAGCTGTCGTTGGGCATGGGCGAGAAGCTCGACCCGACCAAGAGCGCCAAGCTCGGTCCGGGCGGGTTTGCGGTCGCCGGCGCGAAGATGAACCACTTCGCGTTTTCGACCGGCGGCGCGGTGGTCCAGGTCTCGGCCGAGGGCCCGTTCGCCCTGACCTACGTCAATCCCGCCGACGACCCGACCAAGCGCTAGGCCAGGGCCGGCGCCGCGGCGCGCTGGCGGCGGATCATCAGCGAGGCGACCGCCGCCACCAGCGCCGCGACACCGGCCAGGACGAAGGCTTCCAGATAGCGGCCTTGAGCTGCGCGGATGACGCCGGCGGTGATTGCGGCCGTCGCGGCGCCGGCCTGGTGGCCCGCGGCGATCCAGCCGAACACGATCGGGCCGTCATGGTCGCCGAACGCCTCGGTCGCCAGACGCACGGTCGGCGGCACGGTGGCGATCCAGTCCAGGCCGTAGAACACCGCGAAGATCCCCAGCGCGACGATCGAGAAGTCGGTGAACGGCAGCACCATCAGCGAGAGCCCGCGCAGGCCGTAATAGACGAACAATAGCTTGCGCGGATCATAGCGGTCGGTGAGCCAGCCCGACAGCGTGGTGCCGATCAGGTCGAAGATTCCCATCACCGCCAGGAGCGTCGCCGCCCGGGTCTCGGGCAGGCCCTGGTCGGCGCACATGGCGATCATGTGGACGCCGATCAGGCCGTTGGTGGTCAGGCCGCAGACGAAGAAGCCGCCGAACAGCAGCCAGAAGGTGCGCGTGCGAGCGGCGCGGAACAACGCCCCGAACGCCCCACGCAGGGCCCCGCCCGCCGGCATGGGCTGCGGCGCCACATAGCCGCCCGGCGCGCCATAGGGCTTCTGGCCGATCGAGGCCGGCGTCTCGGGCAGCAGGAACCAGACCACCGGGACGAGCACGGCCATGACCGCGGCGACGGCGAACACCACCGGCCGCCAGCCGCCGGCCTCAGCCAGAGCCGCCATGCCCGGCAGGAAGATCAGCGACCCCGTCGCCGCCGAGGCGCTGAGCAGGCCCATCATCAGGCCGCGCCGCTCGACGAACCAGCGATTGACCACCGTCGCGCCCAGCACCATCGCCACCGCGCCCGACCCGACGCCCGAGATCACGCCCCAGGTGGCGACATAGTGCCAGGGCTGCGTCATCAGCGACGAGGCGGCGGTCGAGAGCGCCATCACCGCCAGGGCCAGGGTCACCGTGCGACGCACGCCGAACGACTGCATCAGCGCCGCGGCGAACGGGCCGGTCAGGCCGTAGAGGAAGATGCCGACGGCCGCCGCCATCGAGATCACGCCGCGATCCCACTGGAAGGCGCGCTCCAGCGGCAGCATCAGCACGCCCGGCGCCGAGCGCAGGCCGGCGGCCGCCATCAGGGCGATGAACACCGCCCCAACCGCGACAAAGGCATAGTTCTGGCCAAAGGGCCGGGGGCGCGCTATCGTCATGTTACTGACCTGTAAGTTTCACAGCGATATACGTACCGGTCAGTTACATCGTCAAGCGGACTTCCATGACCGAGCTGAACAAACCCGCCCGGCGCGCCGCCGACAAGATTCGCGAGACCGCGCGCGACCTGTTCTATCGCGAAGGCATCCGCGCGGTCGGCGTCGACCAGATCGTCGCCAAGGCCGGCGCGACCAAGCCCAGCCTCTATCGCACCTTCAAGTCGAAGGACGAATTGGCCGCCGCCGTACTGCGCGAAGACGCCGACACCTTCTGGAGCCGGTTCGATGCGGCGGTCGCCGAGCATCCGGGCGATCCGCGCGCGCAGGTGCTGGCCTACCTCACGGGCTTGGCCGAGCGGGCCAGGCAGGACGACTATCGCGGCTGCCCGCTCAGCAACGCGGCGGTGGAGTATCCCAAGCACGGCCACCCTGCCCGCGCCGCCGCCCAGGAACACAAGGCCGAGGTGCGCGAGCGGCTGCGCAGCATGGCGACGGAAATGGGCGCATCCGACGCCCACGGCCTGGCCGACGCCCTGCTGCTGTTGTTGGAAGGCGCGTTCCTAACCAGCCAACTGTTCGACGAGGACCGCCCCACCGCCGAGGTGGCCCGTGCTGCGGCCAAGCTGGTCGACGCCTACTGCGCCTCGTAGACCACCTTGCCCCCCACGATGGTCATGACCGCGTGGGCCTTGGCGATGTCGGCGAAGGGGGCGGTCATCAGGTCGACTGAGAACACCGAAAGGTCGGCGTCGCGGCCGACGGCGAGCCTGCCGAGATCGTTCTCGCGGAAGACGGCGTAGGCCGAGCCGCGGGTCAGCATGGCCAGCGCCTGGGCGCGGGTGACCGCCTCCTCCAGGCGCCACTCGGGGCCTGCGAAGCCCTTGAGGTCGTGGCGGTAGGCGGCGGCGTAGAACTCCACCAGCGGATCGCCCTTCTCGACCGGGGCGTCGGAGCCGCCGGCGACCGCCGCGCCGGACGTCAGTAGGCTTTCCCAGGCATAGGCGCCCTTGAGCCGCTCGGGCCCCAGCCGCGCGGGGGCGAAATAGAGGTCGCCGATGGCGTGGGACGGCTGCATCGAGGCGACGACGCCCAGGGCCGCGAAGCGCGGCAAGTCGGCGGGGGCCAGGACCTGGGCGTGCTCGACCCGCCAGCGGGCCGCTTTCAGCGCGGCCGGGTCGCCCGCGAAGGCCTGCTGATAGGCGTCGAGGATCACCCGGTTGCCGCGGTCGCCGATGGCGTGGACGGCCATCTGGGCGCCAGACGCCCGCGCCTTGACGAGGATGGCGTCGATGGTCTCGCGCGGCGTGACGATGAGCCCGGTCCCCTCGGCGTCGGCATAGGGCGCAAGCAGCGCTGCGCCACGGGAGCCGAGCGCGCCGTCCATGAACAGCTTCACGCCGCGCACGCGCACCAGACCGGTCGGATCCTGGGACGGGCCTTGGGCCAGGACGGACGCTGAGTCGGCCTGGGACATGTAGTTGTCGATGCGGATCGGCAGTTCGCCCTTGGCGGCGAGCGCCAGCTGGACGGCGACCTCCTGGGCCGAGACGCTCATGTCGTGCAGGCCGGTCCAGCCGCGCGAGGCGTAGAGCCGCGCGCCTCGGCGCACGGCTTCGGCCAGGGCCGCGGCGCTGGGCGGCGGGACCTTGGCGCGAACCAGGCCCATGGCGTTGTCGATCAGCATCCCGTCCGGCTCGCCCCGGGCGTCCTTCAGGATCTGGCCGCCGGCCGGGGCGGCGGTCTTTGCATCAATCCTGGCCAGCTTGAGCATCGCCGAATTGACGACCACCGCATGGCCGTCGGCGCGGCTGAGCACCACCGGCCGGTCGGGCGCGGCGCGGTCGAGGTCGGCGCGGGTCGGGAAGCGTTTCTCCGGCCAATGGGTCTCAATCCAGCCGGCGCCCGAGATCACCTCGCCGCCCGGATTGGCGGCCGCCCAGGCCTTCAGGCGGGCGACCAGGGCCTCGACCGAGTCCGTCCCCTCCAGGTTCAGGGTCATCTCGCGGAAGCCGATTCCGGCCAGGTGGGCGTGGGAGTCGACGAAGCCGGGATAGGCGGCCGCACCTTTCAGGTCGATGTCCCGGGCGCCGGGCGCGGCCGCCCGCGCGCTGTCGATCGGGCCGGCAAAGGCGACCTTGCCGTCCTTGACCGCCAGGGCCTGCACGAGCGCGTCGCCGGTGTAGATCGGGCCGCCGTGTATCAGCAGGTCCTGCGCCGCAGCCGGCGCCGCCAGAGCGAGGCCCGCCGTCAGAACCAGAGTGTGCAGAACCGCGCGCATGCTTCCCCCCAGCGTGAATCGCTACGCCCATTGATCGACGTTCCAGGGCCGCACGCAAACGCCCTTCGCGCGCTATGGCCACCTGCCTCGGATACGGCCACAGTGAAGGCATGAATCGGGGGGATGCAGGTCAGCCGGCAAGGCTGGGCGCGTGGGCGGCCTACGGCCTGCTGGCGCTGGCGGCGGCGGCCGCGGCGCTGATCTATGCCGATCGCGTCTTTCTGGATCTGCCGCTCTACGCCGGGGCCGAAAGCTCGCATCTGGTCCATGCGCTCTATGGCAAGACCTTGGCCGCGCGGCCCGACCTGCTGCCGCACGCCCAGCCGATGGGCGATGCGCTGTTCGGCCTGCTGATCCGGGCGCTGACCTATGCGACGCAGAACCTGTCGCCCTGGCTGCGGGTCCTGGGGGCGGGCGCCTATTTCGGCGGCCTAGCCCTGACGCTGCTGAGCGTGCGTGTCAGCCTGGACCGGGAGGCCTGGATCGGCGCGGCGCTGCTGGCCCTCGCCTATCCCTACTACCGCTTCGCCGCCGCGGCCCTGCCCGAGGGGTGGTACGTCCTGACGCTTGGCGCCGCGGTGCTGGCCACCGCGCGGCTCTATGGGCCGCGGCCGATCGCCCACGCAGCCCTGGCCGGCGCCCTGGTCGGAGCCCTGACGATGCTGAAGCCGCAGGGTCCGGCGGTGGGCCTGGCCTTCCTGCTGCTGGCGGCGGCCGACCTGGTGCTCGGCCGGCGCGACCTGCGCATCTTCTTCGGGCGCGTGACGGTGCTGGCCGCCGCCTTCCTGGCCAGCGTCAACCTGCTGCAACTGGCGGCCAACCAGGCTGTCAGCGCGCCGTTCAGCTTCTATCTGGGGGATCGCTACGACGCCCTGCTGGCCGGCGCGGTGACGCCGCACGGGTGGATCTCCGGCGCGCGGGGGCTGGTGGCGATGGTCTCGGCCTGCGTGATGCTGGCGGCGGTCCCGGCGCTGACCGGGCTGCTGCGGATCGAAATGCGCTGGCGCTGGCACCGCGGACGCGGGCGTTTCTTCCTCGCCCCGTATGAGTCGACCTTCCTGCTGGTGCTGTTCACCCTGATAAGCACCCTGGTCGTGACTGCGGCGCTCTCCACCGGCGAGGCCGCCAATCCCACCCGCATCTGGGGCCGGCAGTTCGAGGCGCTGATCCCCCTGCTCTGGATCGCCGCGGCCCCCTTCATCGGCGAATTCGACCGCGCCGGCGGACGCTGGTGGCGGATGGCGATGGGCCTGGCGGCGGTCGTTGGCCTGGCTGGACTGGCGGCCTGCCTGCTCGGCGGGATCACCCCGCGCGCCTGGGACGCGGCCGCGCTGAGCGCCTTTTCGCTCGAACAGCCGTGGGCCGCGGGGCTGGCGGGGGCGATCATCGTCGCGGCCGGCGCGGCGACCGCCCTGCGCAGTTGGCCGGTGATGAACATCTGGCTGGCCGCCTTCGCGGCCCTGGCGGTGCTGTCCACCGCGCTCGACGTACGATGGGAACGGACCAACGCCGCCGACCGCAGCGCCCTGAGCCAGGATCTGACCGCGGCGGCCGCGATCATCGAGCAGCGCCCCGGCGGGGTGGCGATCATCGCCCAGGACCCGATCCAGGCCCGCCTGGCCTATCTGCGCCTCCGGGCTCGGCCGATCACGGTGCTGGCCGCTCAGGACCCCGTGCGGCTGGTCGAAATCGACACAGTCGTGGCCATCGGGTCGCCGGCGCCCGGCGTGAACTGGCGGGTCGCGTTCGGCGGCCCGAAGCTGACCGTCTACACCCGTCAAACGGGGCTGGCGGCCTCGCCGCGCGCATCGGTCGCGGGCGGTGGAGGTCTTCTGTCCGAGCCAGGAAGCGGCTAAGAGCGCGCAGAATCATCGCGCCGCCGCGGTCGCGACATGAAGGACACGGACGGAACGATGCTCACCTGGTTCCAGGCGCTGATGCCTAAGGAATTGAAATTCTTCGACCTCTTCAGCGCCCACGCCGAAAAGCTGGTGGAGGGCGCGACCGCGCTGCGCGAAGTCCTGCAGGGCGGCGACGACGTCGCCGGGGCCTGCGCCCGCGTCGTGGCGCACGAAGACGCCGCCGACGCGATCACCCGCGAGGTGCTGCTGAACGTGCGCCGCTCGTTCATCACCCCGTTCGACCGCAGCGACATCCAGGAGCTGATCACCTCGCTCGACGACGCGATCGACCAGATGCACAAGACGGTGAAGGTCGTCAGCCTGTTCGAGCTGCGCGAGTTCGAAGACCCGATGCGGGAAATGGCCGACATCATCGTCGAGGCCGCGGTGCTGACCCGCGAGGCCGTCGGCCTGCTGAGCAACATGCGTCAGAACGTGACCCGGCTCAGCCAGCTGACCGAGCAGATCACCCACATCGAGGATCGCTCGGACGCGATCTACGACGCCGGCCGCAAGGCGCTGTTCCTGGCGCACCGGCATGACGACCCGATGGCGTTCGTCGTCGGCGTCGACGTCTACAGCCACCTGGAAAAGGTCATGGACCGCTTCGAGGACGTGGCGAACTGCATCAGCGGCATCGTGATCGAGCAGGTCTAGCCCACGTGGAACTCCTCGCCGGCTACGGCCCGCTGCTGATCTTCCTGATCTTCGTGGCGTTGGCCTTCGACTTCCTGAACGGGCTGCACGACGCGGCCAACTCGATCGCCACCATCGTGGCGACGCGGGTGCTGCCGCCCTTCATCGCCGTCGCCTGGGCGGCGTTCTTCAACTTCATCGCCTTCCTGTTCTTCGGCCTGCACGTGGCCAAGACGGTGGGCGCGGGCCTGGTCATGCCCGAGCTGATCAGCGACGGGCTGATCTTCTCGGCCCTGATCGGGGCGATCGGCTGGAACCTGCTGACCTGGTGGGCGGCGATCCCGTCGTCGTCCTCGCACGCGCTGATCGGCGGGCTGATCGGCGCGGGCGTGGCCAAGGCCGGGATGGGCGCGATCATGTGGGGCGGGCTCTCCAAGACCCTGTTCGCCATCGTGCTGTCGCCGGCGACAGGTTTCATCCTTGCGCTGTTTCTGGTGCTGATCGTCTCGTGGCTGTTCGTGCGGCTGACGCCGTTCGCGGTCGACGGGGTGTTCCGAAAACTGCAGTTCGTCTCGGCCTCGCTCTATTCGCTGGGCCACGGGGGCAACGACGCCCAGAAAACCATGGGCATCATCGCCGCCCTGCTGATCGCGCACGGCATGGGTCCGGCGAGCGGCGAGTTCCACGTGCCCTTGTGGGTGGTGCTGTCCTGCCAGGCGGCGATGGGCCTGGGCACGCTGTTCGGCGGCTGGCGGATCGTCCACACCATGGGCTCGCGGATCACCCGCCTGACCCCCATGCAGGGCTTCTGCGCCGAGACCGGCGGGGCGATCACCCTGTTCGCCGCCACCAGCCTGGGCGTGCCGGTCTCGACCACCCACACCATCACCGGCTCCATCGTCGGCGTCGGCGCGGCCAAGCGGGTCTCGGCCGTCCGCTGGGGCGTGGCCAAGGAGATCGTCACGGCCTGGGTCGTGACCCTGCCGGCCGCGGCGATCATCGGGGCCCTGACCTACTGGGCCGCCGGGCGGTTCATGGGCTGAGTCAGTCGTCGACCATGGCGCGGGCGGCGACGTCCGCGCCGGGATCGAAGTCGGCGCGGGGATAGTCCTTCCCGCGCTTGACGGTCAGGGAGATGGTCCGCAGCGCGCGGATGTCCCTGGACGGGTCCTGGCCCGTGAACACCAGATTCGCCAGCTTGCCCGCCTCGATGGTTCCGAAATCCGGCGTCTTGCTGACCGCCAGCGCGCCGTTGCGGGTCGCCGCGACGATCGCCTGCATCGGCGAGAAGCCCGCCCTGTCGACCAGCAACTCCAGTTCCTCGTAAAGCGCCGGATAGGCGCCCGCGGGGTTGGAGAACCCATCGGTGCCGGCCGAGATCGTCACCCCGGCCTTCAGGGCC
Source organism: Phenylobacterium sp. (assembly GCA_017991675.1). Classification (GTDB taxonomy): domain Bacteria; phylum Pseudomonadota; class Alphaproteobacteria; order Caulobacterales; family Caulobacteraceae; genus Phenylobacterium. The sequence goes on from JAGOQB010000002.1 coordinate 263,642, forward strand.
TGGGCGGTCAGCTGGGCGGCGAGCTCAGTCGAGCAGTAGGGTTTGCTCGGCCGGGCCTTCATCGCCTCATAGATGCGGACCGTGGCGTCGAGGACGACGCCGTCCTGCTTCATCGTGGCCAGCAGCGGGGCGATCTGCGGGTTCACGCCCTGGCCGAACTTCTCTTCCTGGACGGCGGCGCGGCGGTGATAGCCGGTCGGGATCTGGTCGGAGACCTGGTAGACCAGCATGCAGACGTGGCTGACGGTGTCGGGCCGCGCGGCCAGCACCTGGGCCGGCGTGGCCGGGAAGACCGCGCCGTGGGTCCAGACCTGCAGCCCCTGGCGATGGGCCTCGGCGGTGATGCGAGCGACCTCGTCGCCCGGCAGATTCGCGTAGATCTTGATCGCCGTGGCGCTCGTCCCCTTGGCCTCGGCCACCGCCTGGCGGATGTCGGCGTCGGGGGTGATCGCCCGCATCCAGGGGACCTGGCCGCCGACCGCGCCGAGGGAGGCCGCGCCGACGCGCGGGTCGTCGAAGAACGAGGGGCCGGCCATCAGGGCGGCGTAGTGGATGTCGGGCCCGGGGATCTCGCCGATGCGAGTCGCGCGGGCCAGATCGGCGATGTTGCGCAGGTCGTCGGCCATGTCGCGGGTCGAGGTGATCCCGCTGTAGAGGTCGCGCCTGAGCTGGGCCTCGGCGAAGCGGCGGTTCGGCGGGGTGGCCAGGTGCTGGTGGCTGTCGGTGAGGCCCGGCAGGACGTATTGCCCGCTCATGTCGACGACCCGGGTGGCCGGCGCCAGCTTGAAGGCGATCTCGCCCTCCTTCCAGACCCGCTCGATCCGCTCGCCGCGGACAAGGATGTTCATGCCCGCGCGGGCCGGCGCGCCGGTCCCGTCGATGAGCGTGACATTGCGATAGACGGTCTGGGCCTCGGCCGCCGGCTCTTGGGCCACGGCGGCGGGCGCAAGGGCGAGGACGGCGGCGAGCGCGGTCAGGCAGGAGCGGATCATGCCCCTGCCCTAGCTGCGTCGCTCGCCGGCCTCAACGCCTAAGCGTCAGCGGGGGAGCTTGCTGGTCCCCATCAGGTACTCGTCCACCGCCTGGGCGCACTGACGCCCTTCACGGATCGCCCAGACCACCAGCGACTGGCCGCGACGCATGTCGCCGCACGAGAAGATGTTGGCCGAGGTGGTCTTGTAGTCGCTGACCGGCGCCTTGACGTTGCCGCGCGGGTCGAGCTCGGCGCCCGACTGGGCGATGAACTCGTTGTGGCGCGGGCCGACGAAGCCCATGGCCAGCAGCACCATGTCGGCCTTGATCAGGAACTCGCTGCCGGCGACTTCCTGCAGGGTCTGGCGACCGTCGGCGCCCGCGACCCACTCGACGCGGACGCACTCGACCGCCTCGACCTTGCCGTTCGAGCCGATGAAGCGCTTGGCCGACACCGCGAAGTCGCGCTCGCAGCCCTCTTCGTGGCTCGACGAGGTGCGCAGCTTCAGCGGCCAGTCGGGCCAGGTCAGCTGCTTGTTCTCGCGAACCGGCGGCTGGGGCATGATTTCCAGCTGGGTGACCTGGACCGCGCCATGGCGGTTCGAGGTGCCGATGCAGTCGCTGCCGGTGTCGCCGCCGCCGATGACCACGACATGCTTGCCGGTGGCCGAGATGCCGCCGGTGGGGGCCGCGCGCAGTTCGTCGTCGCCGGCGTTGCGCTTGTTCTGCTGGGTCAGGAAGTCCATCGCGAAATGGACGCCGGCCAGCTCGCGGCCCGGGATCGGCAGGTCGCGCGGATCTTCCGCGCCGCCGGCCATGACCAGCACGTCGTAGTCGTCGAGCAGGCGCTGGACCGAGACGGTCTTGCCGACCTCGAAGCCGGTGCGGAAGATCACGCCCTCACCTTCCATCTGCGCCACGCGGCGGTCGATGAGGTGCTTCTCCATCTTGAAGTCCGGGATGCCGTAGCGCAGCAGGCCGCCGATCCGGTCGTTCTTCTCGAACACGGTCGGGGCGTGGCCAGCGCGGGCCAGCTGCTGGGCGCAGGCCAGGCCGGCCGGGCCCGAGCCGACGACGGCGACGCGCTTGCCGGTGCCGCGCGGCGACATTTGCGGCTTGATCCAGCCTTCCTGCCAGCCGCGGTCGACGATCTCGCACTCGACCGTCTTGATGGCGACCGGGGTGTCGATGATGTTCAGGGTGCAGGACGCCTCGCAGGGCGCCGGGCACACACGGCCGGTGAACTCCGGGAAGTTGTTGGTCGACTGGAGGTTCTCCAGCGCCGTCTTCCACTGGTCGCGATAGACCAGGTTGTTGAAGTCCGGGATCTGGTTGTTGACCGGACAACCCTGGTGGCAGAACGGAATCCCGCAGTCCATGCAGCGCGCAGCCTGCTTGGACACGTCCGCCGCCGGCATGGGGTGGACGAATTCCTTCCAGTTCTTCAGGCGCTCCTGCGGCGCCTCGTAAGTCCGTTCCTGGCGCTCGATCTCGAGAAAGCCGGTGACCTTACCCATGATGCTGTCCTCCGACTCTCTGACTATTCCGCCGCGACGGCCGCAGCCGCCTGACGTTCCGCGGCCATTTCCTGCAGCGCGCGGCGGTAATCCTTGGGCATGACCTTCACGAACGAGCCGAGGGTCTGGTCCCAGTTTTCCAGGATCTGACGCGCACGCTCCGACCCCGTGTAGAGGTGATGGCGCTCGATCAGGATGCGCAGACGTTCAGCGTCGAAACGCAGCACGTCGCCCATGCCGTTGTTGTCGACCGACAGCGAACGCTGGCTCGGCCGGAAGGGCTCGTCCTCGCGGGTCGCCGGGGTCGCCGGCTCGACCTTTTCGAGGTCGACCATCGCCTTGTTGCACAGGTCGGCGAAGCGGCCCTTGGGATCGTAGACATAGGCCACGCCGCCGGACATGCCGGCCGCGAAGTTGCGGCCCGTGTCGCCCAGCACGACGACCACGCCGCCGGTCATGTATTCGCAGCCGTGGTCGCCCACGCCTTCGACGACGGTCACCGCGCCCGAGTTGCGGACGGCGAACCGCTCGCCGGCCACGCCCTGGATGTAGGCCTCCCCGGCGATGGCGCCGTAGAGCACGGTGTTGCCGGCGATGATGTTCTGGGTCGGGTCGCGCCGCGCCTCGGCCGGCTGGCGCACGACCACGCGGCCGCCCGACAGCCCCTTGCCGACATAGTCGTTGCCGTCGCCGGTCAGTTCCAGCGTCACGCCGCGGGCCGCGAAGGCGCCGAAGCTCTGGCCGGCCTGGCCGCGGAACTTGATGGCGATGGTGTCTTCCGGCAGGCCGGCATGACCGTAGCGCTTGGCCACCTCGCCCGAGAGCATCGCGCCGGCGGTGCGGTTGATGTTCTTGATCGGGTATTCGAGCAGCACCGGCTCGCCCTTATCGAGCGCCGGGGCGGCGTCGGCGATCAGGGTGTTGTCCAGCGCCTTGCCCAGGCCATGGTCCTGGCGGTCCATGTTCCAGAGGCCCTTGGCGCCTTCCGGAGCGGCCGCATAGAGCAGCTTGGAGAGGTCGACGCCTTCGGCCTTCCAGTGATCGACGGCCTCGCGGGCGTCGAGGCGGTCGACGCGGCCGACCATCTCGTTGACCGTCCGGAAGCCGAGCGAGGCCATGATCTCGCGCAGTTCCTCGGCCACGAAGAAGAAGTAGTTGATCACGTGCTCGGGCTGGCCGGTGAAGCGCGCGCGCAGCACCGGGTCCTGGGTCGCCACGCCCACCGGGCAGGTGTTCAGGTGGCACTTGCGCATCATGATGCAGCCGGCGGCGATCAGCGGGGCGGTCGCGAAACCGAACTCGTCGGCGCCCAGCAGGGCGGCGATGGCGACGTCACGGCCGGTGCGCAGGCCGCCGTCCGCCTGGACCGCGACGCGGGTGCGCAGGCCGTTGAGCAGCAGGGTCTGCTGGGTCTCGGCCAGGCCGATTTCCCAGGGCGAGCCGGCATGGACCAGCGAGGTCAGCGGCGAAGCGCCGGTGCCGCCTTCGAAGCCCGAGATGGTGATGTGGTCGGCGCGGGCCTTGGCGACGCCCGCGGCGACGGTGCCGACGCCCACTTCCGACACCAGCTTCACCGAGATGCGGGCGCCCGAATTGACGTTCTTCAGGTCGTGGATCAGCTGGGCCAGATCCTCGATCGAATAGATGTCGTGGTGCGGCGGCGGGCTGATCAGGCCCACGCCCGGCGTCGAGTGCCGGACGCGGGCGATGTTCTTGTCGACCTTGTGGCCGGGCAGCTGGCCGCCCTCGCCGGGCTTGGCGCCCTGGGCCATCTTGATCTGGATGTCGTCGGCGTTGACCAGGTACTCGGCGGTGACGCCGAACCGGCCCGAGGCCACCTGCTTGATGGCCGAACGCATCGAGTCGCCGTTCGGCAGCGGCTTGAAGCGGTCGGCTTCCTCGCCGCCCTCGCCGGTGTTGGAGCGGCCGCCGATGCGGTTCATGGCCACGGCGAGCGTGGTGTGGGCTTCACGGCTGATCGAGCCGAAGCTCATCGCGCCGGTGGCGAAGCGCTTGACGATCTCGCTGGCCGGCTCGACCTCCTCGATCGGCACCGGAGTCTCGTTGAAGTTGAAGCGCATCAGACCGCGGATGGTCAGCAGGCGCTCGGACTGTTCGTTGATGCCCTCGGCGAAGGCGCGGTAGTCGTCCGAACGACCGCCACGAACCGCGTGCTGCAGCTTGGACACCGTTTCCGGGGTCCAGGCGTGGTGCTCGCCGCGCAGGCGGAAGGCGTAGCTGCCGCCGACGTCCAGCATGGTCTCGTAGATCGGATTGTCGCCGTAGGCGTCACGGTGACGGCGCACCGACTCCTCGGCGATCTGGGCCAGGCCGATGCCTTCGATCGTGGTGGCGGTGCCGGTGAAGTAGGTCTCGATCAGTTCGGACGACAGGCCGACGGCGTCGAAGATCTGGGCGCCGCAGTACGACTGGTAGGTCGAGATGCCCATCTTGGACATGACCTTCAGCACGCCCTTGCCGATGGCCTTGATGTAGTTCTTGCGGACCTCGTAGGCCGACAGCGCGATGCCCTCGCGCTGGCGCAGGTTCTCGAGGGTCTCGAACGCCAGGTACGGGTTCACCGCCTCGGCGCCGTAGCCCGCCAGGACGCAGAAGTGATGCACTTCGCGCGCTTCGCCGGTCTCGATCACCAGGCCGGTCTGCATGCGCAGGCCCTGGCGGATCAGGTGGTGGTGCACGGCGGCGGTGGCCAGCGCAGCCGGAATCGGGATGCGGTCCGAGCCGACGCGGCGGTCGGACAGGATCAGGATGTTCTTGTCGGCCAGGACGTTGTCGGTGGCCTCGCGGCACAGACGGTCCAGCGCCTTCTCCAGCCCCTCGGCGCCGTCGGCGGCCGCCCAGGTGGTGTCGATCGTGGCGGTGCGGAACGAGCCGTCCAGCAGTTCGCTGATCGAGCGGATCTTGGCCAGGTCCTCATTGGTGAGGATCGGCTGGGAGACTTCGAGGCGCTTGTGGGTTCCGGCATGGCGGCCGAGCAGGTTCGGGCGCGGGCCGATCATCGAGACCAGGCTCATGACCAGTTCCTCGCGGATCGGGTCGATGGGCGGGTTCGTGACCTGGGCGAAGTTCTGCTTGAAGTAGTCGTAGAGCAGCTTCGAGCGCTTCGAGAGCACGGCGATCGGGGTGTCGGCGCCCATGGAGCCGATCGGGTCCTCGCCGGTGGTCGCCATCGGCGCCAGGAAGAACTGCTCGTCCTCCTGGGTGTAGCCGAAGGCCTGCTGGCGATCGAGCAGCTGGGCGGCGTCGTTCGACAGCGCCTCGTTGAAGGCGATCTCCGGCAGCTCTTCCAGCTTGAACTGGGTGTCGCGCAGCCAGTCGGCGTAGGGCTCGGCCTCGGACAGGGAGCGCTTGATCTCCTCGTCTTCGATGATGCGGCCTTCTTCCATGTCGATCAGCAGCATCTTGCCCGGCTGCAGACGCCACTTGCGGACGATGCGCTCCTCCGGGACCGTCAGCACGCCGACTTCCGAGGCCATGATCACGTGGTCTTCATCAGTAATGATGAAGCGGGCCGGACGCAGGCCGTTGCGGTCGAGGGTGGCGCCGATCTGGCGGCCGTCGGTGAAGGCCACGGCGGCCGGGCCGTCCCACGGCTCCATCAGCGCGGCGTGGTACTCGTAGAAAGCCTTGCGCTTGGCGTCCATCAGCGGGTTGCCGGCCCAGGCTTCCGGAATCAGCATCATCACCGCATGGGCCAGCGGGTAGCCGCCGGCGACCAGCAGCTCGAGCGCGTTGTCGAGGCAGGCGGTGTCCGACTGGCCGTGCGGGATCAGCGGCCACATCTTGTTGAGGTCGGGCCCCAGCAGATCGCTTTCCAGGGTGCGCCGGCGGGCGTTCATCCAGTTCACGTTGCCGCGGACGGTGTTGATCTCGCCGTTGTGGGCGATGAACCGATAGGGGTGCGCCAGCTTCCAGGACGGGAAGGTGTTGGTCGAGAAGCGCTGGTGGACCAGGGCCAGGGCGCTTTCGCAGCGCTCGTCCTGCAGGTCCTTGTAGAAGGTGCCGACCTGATCGGCGAGCAGCAGGCCCTTGTAGACCACGGTGCGGGTCGACAGCGACGGCATGTAGAGGTTGGCGATGCTGGGGATGCCGTGCTTCACGGCCAGCTCGGCCAGCGGGTTCTGGGTCTGCTTGCGGACCGCCAGCAGCTTGCGCTCGTGCGCGTCCTGGCTGCGGATGTTCGGGCCGCGGCCGATGATCGCCTGGCGAATGACCGGCATGTCGGCGAGCACGGCGGCGCCGAGGCCGTCGAGGTTCACCGGCACATCGCGCCAGCCCAGCAGCGGTTGGTGCTCGACCTTCAGGAAGTGCTCGAACTGCGCCATCACGACATCGCGCGCGGCGTCGTCGCTGGGCAGGAAGCACATGGCCACGGCGTACTCGCCGGCCGGCGGCAGATCGACGCTTTCCTTGGCCGCCCAGTCACGGATCAGCGCATCGGGAATCTGAATCAGAATCCCCGCGCCGTCGCCGACCAGCGGGTCGGCGCCGACCGCGCCGCGGTGATCGAGGTTGATCAGGATCTCGAGGCCGGAGGTCACGACCTCGTGCGATTTGCGACCTTTAATATTGGCCACGAAACCCACGCCGCACGCATCGTGTTCGTTGCGCGGGTCGTAAAGACCTTGCCGCTCGGGAGCTCCCATCCGGATACCTCGTTCTCAAAACTCAGGCACGCAGCAGGGCCGGCTTTCGGCGACCGTTGTTGCGCGCAAATTCGGCGGGCATTTACCCGGCAAGATCAGCCCTTGTCGATGGGCCTGCGCGCCTCAAATTGAAAAGATTTTCTAAGGTGCGACGTCTAGTAGCAACTTATCGGCGTCTCGCGCGGCGGTGCAGCCGGTCAGCACCATGGCCGTGGAGAGCTCGGCGCGGAGGGTTCCGAGCATCTTGGCGACCATCGGCCGGCCCCCTGCCCCCAGCGCATAGGCCCAGGCCCGGCCGATGAAGCAGGCCTTGGCCCCCAGGCTCAACGCCTTCAGCACGTCGAGACCCGAGCGAATCCCGCCGTCCATAAGGACTTCGAGGTCATTTCCGACCGCATCGACGATGGCCGGCAGGGCCGAAATCGACGAGCGCACGCCGTCGAGCTGACGCCCCCCGTGATTGGAGACCACCAGGCCCTGGGCGCCGGCGCGGACCGCGTCGCGGGCGTCCTCCGGGTCGAGCACGCCCTTGACCACGATCGGGCCGTCCCAGACCTGGCGGACGAAATCGAGGTCGGCCCAGGTGACCGATCGATCAAAATTCTTTGCGATCCAACTGAGGAAGTCGGTGACGCTGCGCCCCTGGGGAATCGCTCCGGCCACCGAACCGAGGCTGTGGGGGCGACCGTTGAGCCAGACGTCCCACAGCCATTCGGGGTGAGTCACACCCTGCCAGGCGGTATTCAGCGCCCCGGAAAGGGCCGTCGCGCCGGTGAAGCCCGAGCGGACGTCACGATAGCGCGCGCCCGGCAGCGGCAGATCGACTGTGAACACCAGCACCGGGCAGCCGGCGGCCTTGGCCCGGCCCAGCAGCTCGCGCATGTAGCCGCGGTCCTTGAGCATGTAGAGCTGGAACCAGGGGGCCTTGCCGCTCTCGGCGACCTCCTCGACCGAGCAGACGCCGACGGTCGACAGGCAGAACGGCACGCCGGCCGCGGCCGCGGCCTTGGCGGCCTGCACCTCGCCGCGGCGGGCGTACATGCCGGCCATGCCCACCGGCGACAGCCCGATCGGCATGGCCATCTTCTGGCCCAGCACCTCGACCGACAGGTCAAGCTGGGTCATGTCGCGCATGACCCGCTGGCGCAGGGCCAGCGCCTCGATATCGGCGACGTTCCGTTCCAGCGTCACCTCGGCGTAGGAGCCGCCGTCGATGTATTCGAAAAACATCGGCGGCAGACGCCGCCGGGCCAGTTCGCGATAGTCGGCGACCGATGCCGGGTTCATTGCCCGTCCCCCCTGTACTTGTGGTCAATGCTAGCGGGAGTCGCTAGGCAGACGGGATGAGCAATCTGCGCATCTGGATGTCCGCCGCCGCAGCCTGTGGCCTTCTTGCCGTCGCGTTTGGCGCTTTCGCCGCCCATGGCGTGACCGATCCCAAGGCCAAGGAGTGGATGCATACGGGCGCAACCTACGCCTTCCTGCACGCCTTGGCAGTCTTCGCGTCGGTGGTGGTGGTTAACGCCGGCGGGCGGCTGGCGCGGGTGACGCCGCCGCTTTTCCTCAGCGGAATCGCGATCTTTTCGGGGTCGCTGTTCGCCATGGCCCTGGGCGCGCCGCGTTGGTTCGGAGCGATCACGCCGATCGGCGGACTGCTGCTCATGGTCGGCTGGGCCGTGCTGGCCTGGGCCGCCTTGCAGAAACCTCAGGACTGAGCGGTCTTGGGCAGGGCCAGGGTGCGCAGCGCCAGGGCCGAGCCGATCACCGCCAGCGCCATGACCACCGCCATCGGCCGCGGCGTGCCGTCATGGAACGCGCCCGACAGGCTGGCCGCCAGCGCCCCGACGCCGAACGAGGCGCCGCCCATCAGGGCCGAGACCGAGCCGGCCCGCCGCGGATCGACGTTGAGCGCCCCGGCCATGGTGTTGCCCTGCATGAAGCCGTAGCTGGCCAGCAGCACGAACAGCAGCGGCAGGATGCTCCAGCGCTCGCCGAAGCCGGTCAGGGCGGCGAGCGCCAGGGCGATGGAGGCCAGCACCGCCGCCTGGCTCGCCCGTTCCAGCACCTGGTCGGGCGTGGACCGGCGCAGCAGATAGCGGTTCACCTGGCTCGCCCCGATGATCGCCGCGGCGTTGAGGCCGAACACCCAGCCGAAATGCTGGGGCGAGATGCCGTAGGTCCCGATCAACAGGTCCGGTGAAGCCGAGATGTAGGTGAACAGCGTCGCCCCGTTCAGCGCCCCGGCCAGGGCGTAGCCGACCAGCCGCGGCTGGCGCAGCAGGGCGAGGTACGCCTTCAGCGGGTTCTCGGCCGCGGCCTGGGCGGCGGTCTCGGCCGAGCGCGATTCCTTGAGCCAGAGCAGCGTGGCCGCACCGCAGGCCAGGCCGAACACCGCCAAGGCCCAGAAGTTAAGCCGCCAGCCGCCGAGCGTCAGCAGCAGTCCGCCCAGCATCGGGGCGAGGATCGGCGCCAGCCCCATGATCAGGGTCATCAGCGACAGCATCCGCGCGGTCTCGGTGTGGTTGAAGCGGTCGCGGACCACGGCGCGGGCGACGACCCCGCCGGCGCAGCCGCCGAGCGCCTGGACGAAGCGGGCGGCGATCAGCATGTCGCCGGAGGCGGCCAGCGCGCAGGCGACCGAGGCGGCGACATAGATCGCCACGCCGACCAGGATCGGTCCGCGGCGGCCGAAGCGGTCCGAGGCCGGGCCGTAGAAGAACTGGCCGATGGCCATGCCCGCAAAGAAGGCCGCGACCGTGCCCTGCGTCTGGGCCGAGGTCGCCCGCAGGTCCGCGCCGATGGCCGGCAGGCTGGGCAGGTACATGTCGATGGACATCGGCGCGAAGGCGGTCAGCGCGCCAAGCAGGAACACCAGGCCCCAGGGGGTGCGATCGGCGGCGGCGGCTTGCTGGCTGGTCATCGGCCCGTTCTAGCGTCATTCGCGCCGATCGCGCCAAGCGCCGCTTGCCTTCCGCGCAAGGAACCCTGGCAAGCTCATGCAAACCTTCGGAGGAAGCCCGTCATGTCCACCGCCCTCGCCCGCCAGATGCCGCCCGTCCAGCACGCCAAGGTCAACGGTATCGACATGGCCTATTATGAGGTCGGGCCTCGCGGCCAGGGCGTGCCGCTGATCTTCTGCCACGGCTTCCCGGAGCTGGCGTTCTCTTGGCGCCATCAGCTGGCGGCCTGCGAGGCGGCGGGCGTCTGGGCGATCGCGCCCGACCAGCGAGGCTATGGCCTGACCGAGGGGCCGGCGGCGGTCACCGACTACGACATGGAGCACCTGACCGGCGACCTGGTCGGCCTGCTGGACCACCTGGGCGCGGCCAAGGGCGTGTTCGTCGGCCACGACTGGGGCGGCATCGTCGTCTGGCAGCTGCCGCTGATGCATCCAGGCCGCGTGGCCGGGATCATCGGGCTCAACACCCCGTTCATGCGCCGCGCGCCCATCGACCCGATCGAGGGCATGCGCAAGGTGTTCGGCGAGGACATGTACATCGTCTGGTTCCAGAAGCCGGGCGTCGCCGACGCGGCCCTGGCCGCCGACGTCGACAAGACCATGCGCTTCTTCATGCGCCGGCCGGCCGCCATCCAGCAGGTCGCGGCCCCGACCGGCGGCTCGACCTTTGCGTTCGGCGACGCGCTGAAGGCCTGGGACAAGGCCGACACCGCCAATCAGCTGCTGAACGCCGACGAACTGGCCGGCTTCGTCGAGACCTTCCAGGCGACCGGCTTCACCGGCGGGATCAACTGGTACCGCAACTTCAGCCGCAACTGGGAGCGTTCGGCGGACCTGCCGACCCGCATCGACGGCGTTCCCTGCCTGATGATCATGGCCGAGAAGGACGTGGTGCTGTCGCCCGCCATGGCCGACGGGATGGAAGAGGTGATCGCCGACCTGGAGAAGGCGCTGATCAAGGACAGCGGCCACTGGACGCAGCAGGAGAAGCCCGAGGAGGTCAACCGGCTTATCCTGGACTGGATGGGGCGCCGCTTCCCGAAGTAGACTGGCGCGGATGGAACGCAACACCCCGCCCTTCGCCGTCTCGAACACCGCGCACCGCAAGGGGCTGTACCCGGACAACGAGCCGTTCGCCTATGGCTGGCTGCCGACCGGTGGGACGCACGAGATCTTCTACGAGGAGTGCGGCAATCCCGACGGCAAGCCGTGCGTGATCCTGCACGGCGGCCCGGGCGGGGCGGTCAATCCGACCATGCGGCGGTTCTTCAACCCGGCCCGGTGGCGGATGGCGCTGTTCGACCAGCGCGGCTGCGGCAAGTCGCGGCCGAACGCCAGCCTGGAAGACAACACCACCTGGACGCTGATCGAGGACATCGAGCGCCTGCGCATCCACCTCGGCGTCGAAAAGTGGACGGTGTTCGGCGGCAGCTGGGGCAGCACCCTGGCGCTGGCCTACGCCATCACCCATCCGCATCGGGTCGAGGCGCTGGTGCTGCGCGGGATCTTCCTGCTGACCCAGCGCGAGCTGCGCTGGTTCTACCAGGAAGGCGCCTCGATGCTGTTCCCCGACGCGTGGGCGCGGTTCTGCGCGCCGATCCCAGAGGCCGAGCGCGGCGACATGATGGCCGCCTACCACAAGCGCCTGACGCATACCGACCGCCGCATCCAGGCCGAGGCCGCGGCCGCCTGGAGCCAGTGGGAGGGCGACACCATCTCGATCCGCGGGCCCGAGGCGCGGCCCTCGAAGTTCAATGAGATCGACTTCGCCATCGCCTTCGCGCGGATCGAGTGCCACTTCTTCGCCAACGGCGGCTTCTTCAAAGAGGACAATTGGATCCTCAACAACATCGACAAGATCCGCGGCATTCCGGGCTGGATCGTCCAGGGCCGGTTCGACGTGGTCACGCCGATGGACAGCGCCTGGCGGCTGAAGACCGCCTGGCCCGAGGCCAGCTTCGACATCGTCTGGGACGCGGGCCACGCCTCCACCGAGCCGGGCATAGTCGACGGCCTGGTGCGGGCGACGGACCAGGCGCTGAAGCTGTAGGCCCCGGAGCGTCGCCATGGCAGTCACCATCGCCGACGCGCTTCTGTCCCTAAGACCCCTGCCCGGCCTGGCGGTGCTGATGTGCGGCGTCGCCGGCAGCGGCAAGACCGCCTTCGCGGCGGCGCTCGAGGAAGCCGGCTTCCTGCGGCTGTCGATCGACGAGGAGGTCTGGCGTCGCCATGGCCGGTACGGCGTCGATTTCCCCGCGGACGCCTACCCAGCCCTGCTGGAGCCCGTGCGCGCCTGGCTGCGGAGCCAGGTCGGCGAGGCGGTGCGCGGCGGCCAGGCCGTGGTGATCGATTCCAGCTTCTGGAGCCGCGCCCACCGCGACGAATTCAAGGCCGAGGTCGAGCGCGCCGGCGGGCGCTGGCGGCTCATCTACCTGCACGCTCAGCCGGAACTGCTGCAGCGCCGGCTGGCCGACCGCCGCGAGCAGGCCGACCTGCGCGGGGCGATCCCGGTCGACGATGCGATGCTGGCCCGCTTCCTGCGCAGCTTCGAAGCGCCCATCGGCGAGGGCGAAACGACCGTGACGGTCGCCTGACCTACATCAGCGCGCCCTTGCCGCTGGTCACTTCCGAATAGCGGTGGACGCGCACGGCCTGGACCAGGCCGAAGCCGATCATGACCGTCAGCATGACGGTGCCGCCATAGGACAGCAGCGGCATCGGCACGCCGACGACCGGCGCCAGGCCCATGACCATCGCCCCATTGATCAGCACGTAGAGCGCGAAGGTGGCGGTGGTCCCGGCCGCCGACAACCGTCCGAAGTGCGAGTGGGCCAGGGCCGAGGTGCGCAGCGCCATGAAGATCACCGCGCCGTAGAGGAACAGCAGCGAGAAGCAGCCCAGGAAGCCGAACTCCTCAGCCAGGGTGGCGAAGATGAAGTCGGTCTGCTTCTCGGGCAGGAAGTTGAGCTGGCTCTGCGAACCGAGTCCGTAGCCCTTGCCGAAGAAGCCGCCGGAGCCCAGCGCGATCTTGGACTGCAGGATGTGATAGCCCGAGCCCGAGGGGTCGCTTTCGGGATCGAGGAAGGTCAGCACCCGTTTGCGCTGGTAGTCGTGCAGTACGAACATCACCAGCGGCGGCACGGCGACCACGAAGGCCGCGACCCCGGCGAAGATGATCCGCCAGGACAGCCCCGCCAGCACGACGATGGCGATCCCGGTCATCGCGATCAGCATGGCGGTGCCCAGGTCCGGCTGGTGCATGACCAGCACGGTCGGCGCCCCGATCATCGCGGCCGGGACCAGCAGCCACCAGGACAGCCGCGCATTGTCGGCCGAGATGCCGTGGTAAAATCGCGCCAGGGCCAGCACGATCCCCAGCTTCATGATCTCCGACGGCTGGAAGCTGAACGGCCCGATGGCGAGCCATCGCTGGGCGCCCATGCGCACATCGCCGGCCACCTCGACCGCGACCAGCAGCAGCAGACCGATGCCGTACAGCGGATAGGCGATGGCGAACCAGACCCGCAGATCGATCATCGCCAGGCCGATCATCAGCACGAAGCACAGCGCAAAGCGGGTCAGGTGCTTGGCGGCCCACGGCTCCCACGAGGACCCGGCGATGGAGAACATCATCAGGGCGCCGGCGCCGGCGATCAGGCAGAGCGCCAGGGCGAACAGCCAGTCGATCTCGGACAGCTTGACGACCAGGCGGTCGCGCTCGCCGGGGCGGGTCAGGGCGCTGACGGTCATATCGCGCCTCCAGTCGGGGTGGTTGCGGCCGGAGCCGGAGCCGCCGGCGCGGCCGGCGCGGTCGGGGCGGCGGTGACGGTCGGCGCTTCGGGCGCGACGCCTTCGGCCTCCAGCGGCTCTGGCGCCTGCGGCATCGGCATCGGGGTCTCGATGCGAGAGCGCAGCTCCGGATCCTTCATCAGCGCCACGCGCATCACCTCGCGGGCGCGTGGGGCGCCGGCGGTGGCGCCGCCCAGGCCGCCATGCTCGACGATGACGGCCACGGCGTAGCGCGGATCATCGACCGGCGCGAAGGCGACGAACAGGTTGTGATCCTTCAGCCGCCAGGTGACGCCGGCGCTGCTGCGCGAGGCTAGGCCCGCGTAGGAGCGGACCTGCGCCGTCCCGGTCTTGCCGGCCATCTGGATGTCGCCCAGGCCAAGCTGGCTCTGTCGATAGGCGGTGCCGCCGGTGTCATTGGCCACCGCGACCATGCCGCCACGGACATAGTCGAGCTGTTCCTTGGTGAACGGGAGGTCAGGCACGGCGTCGCCGTGCGGCCGCTCGACCCCGCCCACCGACTTGATGAGCCGCGGGTTCAGCGCCTTCTTGCCGTTGGCCAGCCGCGCCGTCATCACCGCCAGCTGCAGCGCGTTCACCGCCACATAGCCCTGACCGATGCCGTAGCTGACGGAGTCGCCCGGCTGCCAGACCGGCTCGCGCTTGACCGCCTTGCGCTTCCATTCGCGTGAACCGACGACGCCCTTCTTCTGGCCGGGAATGCCGAGGTCGAAGATCTGGCCGAAGCCCATGGCGTGGGCGGCCTTGGCGATCGGATCGGGGCCCATCCGCAGCGCCGTCTGGTAGAAGTAGATGTCGCAGGAGTTCTTGATGGCGTCGTGCATGTTCTGCGAGCCGTGCCCGCCATGCTTCCAGCAGCGCCAGGTGCGCCCGCCCCAATACCAGCCGCCGGAACAGTGGACGCGGACCTCGGGATCGACCCCGGCGGTCAGGGCGGCCAGCGCCACCGTCGGCTTGAAGGTCGAGCCGGGCGGATAGGTGCCGGTCATCACCTTGTCGAGCAGCGGCTTGCGCTCGTACTGCGCCAGGGCGCGGTATTCGGGCCCCGACAGGCCACGTACGAAGCGGTTGGCGTCGAAGCTGGGCGACGAGGCCATGCACAGCAGGTCGCCGGTGCGGCAGTCCATCATCACGATGGCCCCGCTCTCGTCGCCCATAACCTCCAGCGCGCGGTTCTGGATGTCGACGTCCAGGGTCAGCTCGATGCGCTTGCCGGGCGTGCTCGGGATGTCGCCGGCCTCGTCCTGGCGGACCTCGCGGCCGTTGGCGTCGACCTCGACCTTCCGCGCACCGGCCTTGCCGCGCAGGTCCAGGTCGAAGGCCTTCTCGACGCCCTGACGGCCGATGCGGAAGCCGGGATTGAGCAGGATCGGATCGGAGTTCGGCCCGGTCGGGGTGAGGTCTTCCTTGTTGACCTTGGCCACGTAGCCGATGACGTGCGCAAAGGCGCCGCCGTGCGGATAGACCCGCACCTCGCCCATGTCGGCGGTGACGCCGGGCAGTTCCGGGGCGCGAATGTTGATCGCCGAGAACTCGTCCCAGCTCATGTCCTCGAACACCGAGACCGGCACGCGCTTGGGGGTCTGCTTGATGTCCTTGATCAGCCGCAGCTGGCGCGCCTCGTCCAGCGGCACGAAGGTCGCCAGAGTCTTCAGCGTGCCCTCGACGTCGGTGGAGTTGTCCTCCCGCGTGACCAGGAGCCGGAAGTTCGGACGGTTGGAGGCCAGGATCGCGCCGTTGCGGTCGACGATCAGGCCGCGCGGCGGCGGCACCAGGCGGAAGTTGAACTGGTTCGAAGCCGAGAGCTTCTCATAGCGCTGGGTCTCGATGATCTGCAGGTGCGCCAGCCGCGCGCCGAGCGCGCCCAGCCCCAGGCCCGCAATGCCGCCGAGCAGGAACATCCGGCGGTGGAACACCCCCTGCCGTTCATTGACCTCGGAGAAGAAGATCGACGGCTCGGCCATCGCTTCGGGACCCTAGCGGAAACGCACGTCTGCATCCTCGAACCGGTCGATGAGCAGGTGCGCGAACGGAAACAATATGATTGTGGCGAGGAATTGCCAGGCGACGGCGATGGGGTCTGCTGTCGCATGCGCCCCGACCATCGTGAACAGGAAGGCGGCCCCAAGCGCCAGGCCGGTGGCGGCCGCATACCAGGCCCACATGACCGGGAAGCTCTGGCCAGCCATCATGCTGCGGCCGATCAGCGCCGCGCCATAGACCAGCAGCAGCGACAGCGCCCATAGGCCCATCGGCGCGCCCCAGACGATGTCCAGGAACAGGCCCATCCCCAGCACCGCCACCGGGGCCAGCATCGAGGGCCGGATCACCGCCCAGGCGAAGGCCGGGACCATCGGGAAGATCGGCTCAGGCAGGCTGAGGCCGAAGGGCCGGAACGGCAGCGAGAAGAGAACGGTGAGGATCAGGCACTGGACGAGCGGGACCCCGATCCAGCGCCAGGGGGCCAAGGGGCGCGCGCCGGCCATCTAGAACGGGACCTCCGGCGCAGTCGGCTGGGCTGCGGGCGTCGACGGCGCAGCGGGGCTCGCCGGCGGACGGCTGGTGGTCGCCGGTCGCGGGGCGGCGGGCCGGGGCGCAGGCGTCGCCGCTGGGCGGGACGCGGCAGGTCGCGCCGGCGCGGGCGCGGGCGTCGTGGTGGGCGTCGCCGGTCGAGCGGCCGCCGGAACCTGCGTCGCGGGCCGGGCGGCGGCCGGAGCCGGGGCGGTCGTCGCGGGCCGGGGCTTGGCCGCCGCGGCAGGAGCGGCTGCGGCCGGAGCGGCTGCAGCAGGCGCCGTCGAGGTCACCCCGACCACCGGCGGCGGATTGGCCGGCGGCGGCACGGGCATGCGGTTCAGTTCGGCGGCCGCCGCCGCGGCGAGCTGCGAGAAGTCCTGGAACAGCATGACCTGCACGAAGTCGACCGGCGCGGCGTCCGAGGCCAGCACCGCCCGCCAGCGGCCGTCCAGGCCCTTGACCGCGACGCCGACCGGCAGGCCGCGCGGCAGCACCCCGCCGTCGCCGGAGGTGACGATGCGGTCGCCCTGCTTCACCGGGTCCTGGCCGCGCAGGTATTCGAGCCGAGGATTGGGGCCGCCGTCGCCAGCCAGGATGGCGCGGGCGTTGGTGCGGTCGATCATCACCGGCGTGCGCGAGGCGATGTCGGTCAGCAGAAGGATGCGGCTGGCGCCGTCGGTCACCCCGATGACGCGCCCGACCAGGCCGTTCTCGCTCATCACCGGGTTGCCCGGCTGGATGCCCTTTTCCTTGCCGGCGTTGGCCAGGCGGGTGTTGGAGAACGGCCCCCTCGCCTCGCTCACCGTGCGGGCGGCGACCATCGGGATCGGCGGGTCGGTCTTCAGGCCCAGCAGGGCCTTGTAGCGGTCGTTGGTGTCGCGCAGGGCCAGGGCGGCCGTTCGCCACTCGCTCGCCTCGCGCAGCTCTTCCTTAAGGCGGCGGTTCTCGGAGACGGCGAAGAAGTAGCCGCGGACGCCGTCGACGCCGGCGCCGATCCACTCGCCCGGCGTCGCCAGCACGCCGGTCACCGGCGCGGCGATCGCGTCGCCGACCTTGCGCGTGGCGCCATAGGCCTCGGTCTGGAAGGTCTCGCGGCGGTCCGACAGCAGCAGCACCAGGGCCACGACCATGGCGACGACCAGCGCGACCCCGGCCGTCCAGGCCAAGGGCACCTTCAGTTCGCCAAACGGGTTCTCGCGCAGCGCCACCTGAACCTGCTCGCCCTAGAGGCGCAGCCTGGGAGCCCTCCCCCAGACCGCGACTCGGCAATACTACGCCAGGGTGGACTCCAGGACGCCCTTCATCCACTTCGGATGTTCGAGCACCTTGCCGCAGCCGAGCGCGACGCACGACAGCGGATCGTCGGCCACGGTCACCGGCAGGCCGGTGTGGTCGCGGATTTCGGCGTCGAGGCCGCGCAGCAGCGCGCCGCCGCCGGTCAGCATGATGCCCTTGTCGGCGATGTCGGAAGCCAGTTCCGGCGGGGTGGCTTCCAGCGCCATCTTCACGGCGTCGACGATCTGGCCGACCGGCTCGGCCAGCGAGTCCGAGGCCTGCTTTTCGCTGATGCGCACTTCGCGCGGCACGCCCTGCATCAGGTCGCGGCCCTTGACCTCGATCGAGAGGCCTTCGCCGTCGGCCGGCGCGCGGGCGGTGCCGATTTCCTTCTTGATGCGCTCGGCGGTGGTCTCGCCGATCAGCAGATTATGGTTGCGGCGCATGTAGCTGATGATCGCCTCGTCCATCTTGTCGCCGCCGACGCGGACGCTGCGCGAATAGACGATGCCCGAGAGCGAGAGGACGGCCACCTCGGTGGTGCCGCCGCCGATGTCGACCACCATCGAGCCGGTCGGCTCGTGGATCGGCAGGCCAGCCCCTATGGCGGCGGCCATCGGCTCGTCGATCAGCCCGACCCGGCGGCCGCCGGCGTTCAGGCAGGAATCGTTGATGGCGCGACGTTCCACGGCGGTGGCGCCCGACGGCACGCACACGATCACCTTCGGGTTCACGAAGCCCTTGCGGTTGTGAACCTTGCGGATGAAGTACTTGATCATCTCCTCGGCGACTTCGAAGTCGGCGATGACGCCGTCGCGCATCGGGCGGATGGCTTCCATGTGCCCGGGCGTACGGCCCAGCATCTGCTTGGCCTCGATGCCGACCGCATGGACGACCTTGCGGCCGCCGACGTTACGCAGAGCCACGACGGAGGGCTCGTTCAGAACGATGCCCTTGCCCTTCATGTAGATGAGCGTGTTGGCGGTGCCGAGATCGATGGCGATGTCGTTCGAAATGGCGCCGAAGAGGGACGAGATCATGCAGGGCCCTGGAGGGTGGGGAGCGGAATTGGGGGTGTGCGAAGCCCAGGCTGCCGACGCTTCGTTTCGAAACTCGAAACGCCAGGCGACGCCAGCCTCCGCTTGCAGGACAGAAGGTCCGTGTGCCCTGCAAGTGGGCTGATTTCAAGGCTTAATGAGTGGTCTGTGATTTCGCGTCGCACGTGTACAGGGGGACGCGCCCGAGGGAGCCGTCCAATGATGGGGGATGGGTTCAAACCGTCGCTGAAATCGGGGCGGAAATACGGCAGCGCAATCCGGACTCCTGGAAGTCGACCTCGACCTGGCCGCTGAGTTCACGTTCGACCGCGCCCTTGATGAAGCGCAGGCCAAAGCCGCGGCGCAGCGGATGCGACGGCGGCGGCGGACCGTCGGTCTCGCGCCACTCCAGGAACAGGAAGTCCCCCACCCGCGTCCAGTGCACCAGCAGGCGGCCCTGCGGCGAGGACAGCGCCCCGTGCCGCGCGGCGTTGGTCGCCAACTCGTGCAGCGCCATGGCGAAGGTCACCGAGGCGCGGGTCGAAAGCTGGACCGAGGGCCCTTCGCAGATGGCGACGTCCGGACCGTAGGGCGCCAGCACGCCCGCGACGATGTCGCCCAGGTCCGCGGTCTCCCACCGCCGCTCGGCCAGCCGGTTATGGGCGCCCGACAGCGCCATCAGCCGCGCCTCGAACGCCTGACGCATCCCGGCCGGGTCGCCGACGTCGTGGAAGCTGTGGGCGGCCAGCGACTGCACCGTGGCCAGGGTGTTCTTCACCCGGTGGTTCAGTTCGTCGAGCAGGGTCTTCTGCAGGTCCTCGGCGCGTTTGCGCTCGGTGATGTCGACCAGCATGTTGATCGCCCCGACCAGTTCGCCGTCAGCCCCGCTGAGCGGGGTCGGGTAGGCCAGCAGGGCGCCGCGGCTGCCGTCCGGCCGCTCGAAGATCACCTCGGCTCCGGCGATCTGACGACGCTCACGCAGGGCGATCGCCATTGGGCAGTTCTCGGCCGCCAGCGACGCGCCGTCGGCGTCGTAGAGCCGGTAGGCCCCGGACCAGCGGTCATGGCCGATCTTCGGCTCGCGGCCCCACAAGGTCACGGCGGCGTGGTTGTAGCTGAGGATCCGGCCCTCGGAATCGGTCTGGTAGGTGGCGATCGGCGAGGTCTGGACCACCCGCTGGGTCCAGGCCTGGCGATTGCGCAGCATCTCGCGCGCCTGGCGCAGTTCGGTGACGTCCTGCAGGCTGTTGACCGCGCCCATCAGGCGACCGGCCTCGTCGAACAGCGGCTCGACATTGGCCAGCAGATGACTGCGCCGCCCATCGAGGTGGAGGATGATCACCTCGCGGTCCTTGACCGGCGCGCCGGTCGCCAGCGCCACAGCGACCGGCGATTGCTCGGCCGACATCGGGCTGCCGTCGGAATGGAAGGAGCGTTCGAACGGCGCGCGGCCTCCCGGAGCCGGCGGCTTGCCGCCCCACATCTCGACCGCACGGCTGTTGAACTGGATCACCGCGCCCTTGCGGTCGCAGACATAGACGCCGATCGGCAGCCGCTCGAGCAGGCCCTCCCAGGTGTGGAAGGCGCGCCGAAGCAGGACCTCGGCGGCGGCCGCCCGACCGGACAGTCCCGCCTCACCCACCGGAGTTCCCCCGACATCGTACATGTCGCCGCCCGCTACTGTGCATTTGGGGCCTCAAATCAGTCAGCGTTCCAGATTGTTCCGTCGAGTCGGCCACATTGACGACTCTGCTGTGGACGAAGCGTGGACTGTTTCCCGCGCGCTACAGCCAAGCAGCAACCCCAGGTCTACAAAGGCCGTTTCGTCTACCGGCCGTGAGGGCCGAACGTCGTGTGCACGAAGATGTCATCTCGCCAGGCCGTCCTGGGCGTCGAAGGCGCCAGCTTCTTCTACGGATCCAGCAAGGTCTTCGAAGGCGTGAGCTTTCAGCTCGACGATGCGCGCACCGCGCTGGTCGGGGAAAACGGCGCCGGCAAGTCGACCCTGCTGAAGTGCCTGCTGGGCGAGTTGGAGCTGATCGACGGCCAGATCGTCCGCTCGCGCGGCCTGAAGATCGGCTACGTGCCGCAGGAGACGCCGCCGGGCCTAGGGGCGAAAACCGTCCGCGAGGTGCTGGAGGCCGCCCTGCCCGCCGCCGACGGGTCCGAGGACTGGAAGGTCGACGTCCTGCTGGACGAGATCGGCGTCACCTACGAGACCGCCCAGCAGGCGTTCGGATCGCTCAGCGGCGGCTGGCAGCGGCTGTTGCTGATCGCCGCGGCGGCGCGGCTGGCCGAGCCGGACCTGCTGATCCTCGACGAGCCGACCAACCATCTGGACCTGTCGAACATCAACACCCTGGAGACTTGGCTGGACCAGGACCAGCGGCTGCCGATGCTGATCGTCAGCCACGACCGCGAGTTCCTGCAGCGCATGACGACGCGGACGCTGTTCCTGCGCTCGGACGGGGCGCACAGCTTCAGGACCCCGTTCGTAGAGGCGCGCGAGGCGTTGTTGCAACGGGACGCCGCCGACGCCGTGCGCCGGCAGCTGGAAAGCAAGGAAATCGAGCGCCTTCAGAAGGTTGCGGCCCGCTATCGGATCTGGGGCGTGAAGAACGACAAGTTCGACAAGCGCGCCAAGGCGACCGAGAAACGCATCGAGCGGATCGAGGCCGACCGCACCAGCGCCTATTCGGCCCGCGAGCGGCGGCTGGAGCTGCATGACGGCGACATGGACGCCAAGGTGGCGCTGCGCATCCGCGACTATGCGGTGACGACGCCCGACGGCGGACGCAAGCTGTTCTCGATCGAACGGCTGAACGTGGCGCGCGGCGACCGCATCGCGCTGCTGGGCGTCAACGGCGCCGGCAAGTCGATGCTGCTGTCGGCCCTGGCGCGCGCCTTCGACCCGGAGCTGGAGCACTATGACGGCCAGGCGCCGATCAGCTTCAATCCGCAGAGCCGGCTGGTCTATTTCGATCAGAAGATGGCCGACCTGCCGCTGAAGACCAGCCTGCTCGACTATGTGGCGGCCGCCGAGGGCGCGACCGACCGCGACGCCAACGCCCTGCTGGCCAAGGCCGGCTTTCCCTATGTGCGGATCAAGGGCCCCATCGGCGACCTCAGCCACGGCGAGCGGGCGCGGCTGGTGTTCCTGCGCATGAAGCTGGCGCGGCCCAACCTCTACCTGCTGGACGAGCCGACCAACCACCTCGACATCGAGGGTCAGGAGGAGCTGGAGGCGCAGCTGGAGGGCGGCGAGACCGCCTGCGTCTTCGTCTCGCACGACCGCTACTTCACGCGCAGCGCCGCCAACCGCTTCCTGGAGATCCGCAAGGGCAAGCTGGTCGAGGTGGACGGGCCGGAGGCGTTCTTCGCGGCCCAATAGGCGCGGGGCGCGAAACGCCGTAAGTCTGCGGCATGCAGAAAGTGATCACCTGGGCCGGCCGCGGGGCCCTTCTCGTCGTGCTGGCGGTGTGCGTCGTCGGCGCCCTGGACCCGCACTACAACGCCAAGAAGTGGGCGCCGCCGGCCGATGCGGTGATGCACATCATCTACGGCTACTTGCTGACAGTGCTGTCGATCCTGGCGCTGCCGAAGATCAAGCCCTGGAAGATCGGCGGCGTCTACCTGGCGCTGGGCGCGGGGCTGGAGCTGGGCCAGATCCTGGGCGTGGTGTCGGGCTCCTTCCAGTGGAAGGACCTGGTCTCCAACGTCGCCGGGGTGATCGCCGCCCTCTTCCCGATGTGGCTGGCGCGCCGCAAGCCGCGCTAGCGCAGCACCGTGAAGCCGTACTTGCGGAACACGGCCGCGGCCTTAGGCGTGCGCATGAAGGCCAGGAACTTGGCCGCATCCGGGTTCTTCGAGCTGGCTACCACGGCGGCCGGATAGACGATCTTCGGGTGCGAGCCGTCCGGGAACAGGCCGACGATGCGGACCTTCGGCTCCACCTTGGCGTCGGTGTCGTAGACGATCCCCAGCGGGGTCTCGCCACGGGCCACGAACTGCAGGGCGGCGCGGACGTTCTCGGCCTGGACCAGCTTGCCCGAGACGCCGTCCCAGACGCCGAGCGCGGTCAGCGAGGCCTTCGCATACTTGCCGGCCGGCACGTCGGGGCCGGCGACCGCCAGCCGCCCGGAGCCCAGGGCCTTGGCCAGCGGCATGCCCTTGGCGACCTTGAGCGCCACCTTGGAGTCGGCCGGCGCGATCAGGGCCAGGCGGTTGGTCAGCAAGTCGCGGCGGCTGGCCGCGACGATCAGCTTGCGATCGGCCAGGTAGTTCATCCAGTCGCTGTCGGCCGAGACATAGACGTCGGCCGGCGCGCCCTGCTCGATCTGGCGGGCGATGGCCGAGGAGGCCGCATAGGAGAACCGCGCCTGACCACCGGCCTTCTCGTACTCGGCCCCGACCTCGTCGAGGGCGTTCTTCAGCGAGGCGGCGGCGAAGACGGTGACCGGAGCGGCATGGGCCGCGGTCGCCATCAGCGACGCGACCAGCAGCGCTGTGATCCAACGAAGCAGCTTCATGACTGCGAGCTCCTAGTGCTTGTGCTCGCCGGCGACCGGCGCGGTGTTGGCGAGGCGGATGACCTCGATGGTCTCGACCATGCGGGCCGAACGGGCGGGCCGCAGATCGTCTTCGACGACGATGCGGAAGGGGCCGTCCTCCTTGAGCGGGCCGGAGGCGTCGCGGCCGGCCAGGATGATCCTGCCCTTGCGGGTGCCGGGGTCGGTCTCGGCCAGGCCAAACACCACCTGATAGCCGTCCTTGGCGGTGACGCGGATGACGGTGGCCAGCTCGGGGCCGCGGACGGCCTTGCCGCTGGCCGCGCCGACCCGCGCGACGACGTCGGCGAGCGGCGCGCCTTCGAAGGTCGAGGTCTTGCCGTGGTGAGTGACGGTCAGCTTGACCTGCGGCAGGGCGGCGAGGTCCGCCGCTGACAGGCTGGCGCTCTGCCCATCCGGTCCCTTGAGGGCCACGCTCTGGGCCAGGGCGGGCCCGGCCAGCGAGAGGGCGGCGAGCACAGTGATCAGGGATAGCGTGCGCATCGGCGCCTCCTATTCGACGGCCAGGATGACGTGGGGCGCCTTGACCAGGGCGGTGACGGCGTCGCCGGCCGCCAATTGCATGATCTCGGCGCTCTCGCGGGTGATGGTGGCGACCAGGGTCTTGCCGTCGGCCAGCGCCAGGCTGATCTCGCTGCTGACCGCGCCGTCCTCGCGGCGCAGAACCTGCGTGCGCAGCTGGTTGCGCGCGGAGGTCACCAGCCCCTCCCCCTTGGCCAGGACGACAAAGCTGGACTTGATCAGGGCGATGGCCGGCTTGCCGACCGCCAGGCCCAGGTCCTCGACGCTCTGGCGGGTGACGACCGAGACGATCTCGACCCCGTCGGCGACACTGAGCGTGACTTCGGAATTCACCGCGCCGGGGGTGATGTCGCTGACCACCCCGCGCAGGGCGTTGCGTGCGCTGGTCTTCATGCCGAGACTCCAGAAAAGGCCCCCGAGATCGTCGCCGCCGAGACCGGCCTCGATGCGCGCCAGGGCGGCGGCGAGCTCGGCCTCGACCTTGTGGAAGGCGGCGATCACAGCCAGGCCGCGATCGGTGACCTGGGCCGCCCCGCCCGACCGGCCGCCGGGCTGGGCCGCGATCAGCGGCGCGTCGAACAGGTTGTTGAGCGCCTGCACCCCGTCCCAGGCGCCCTTGTAGCTGAGGCCCAGGCGCTTGGCCGCGGCGCTGATCGAGCCGAGCTCGGCCACCGCCTCGAGCAGGGCGATGCGCTCGGCCCCGACGCGGCTGGCGCCGCGGCGAAGGAACAGGGCTGCGTCCAGGGAGCCGTCGGCGCTCATGCTTAGAGCCTCATGCGGAGGTCGGCGAAGAAGCTGCGCCCCTCCTCCGGGAAGCCGTCGACCAGCTGATAGTTCTGGTCGAACAGGTTGCGGCCGCCGACCACCAGGTCGATCTTCGGCGTGATCGCCCACTGCACCGACAGGTTGGTCAGGACGTAGTCCCCGGTCTTGTAGAAGCGCGGCGGATTGATCGCCGAGCTGGAGGTCACCGTCCAGCGATTGCTGGCGGCCTCGACGGTCGGGGTGATCCGGACCGTGTCGGTCACCTTCCAGTCGACATAGGCGAACAGCTTGTGGTCGGGCACGCCCTGCGGCTTGAACGCGGCGTTGGTCGGATCGGTCAGCTCGCGGCGGATGTAGGTGTAGTTGCCGCCCAGCTGGATGGCGTCGGTCAGGTCGGCGGTCAGCGCCAGCTCGGCCCCGTAATACTCGCCGTCGCCGGCGTTACGGGTCTGGTTCACGGTCCCGAACGGCGGGCCGAGCGCCACCGGCACCTGGATCAGGGCGTCCTGGATGTCGCTATAGAACACTGCGCCCGAGACGTTCACCCGCGAAACCTGGGCCTGGCCGCCCAGCTCGAAGCTGGTGGCGCGCTCGGGCTTCACGTTTGGATTGGGAATGGCCGTGCCGAACCGCGAAGAGAACCGTTCGAACAGGGTCGGAAAGCGGGTGCGGGAGGACACGCTGGCGTGCAGCGAGGCCGCCTCGCTCACCTGCCAGCGCGCGGCGGCCTGCCAGTTCCAGGCGTCGTCGTCGGTCAGCGGATAGTAGACGAACTTGCCGGCGTTGAAGTCTTCCGCCCGGCTCAGGTCGCGCCAGTCGTAGGAGACGCCCAGCACGACATCCAAGGTCTCGCCGAAGGTCTGGGTGTCCTCCAGCGCCAGCGAACCGGTCGTCTCGGTGGTGGTCTGGCGCGGCTCGACCTGGGCCGGTCTGAAGCTCTGCTGCCACTCGACGTGGCGATCCTTACGGTAGTAGGCGGCCACCTTCAGCGTATTGGAGGTCCCCAGATCGACGCCGAGTTCGACGTTCCCCCCATAGGCCTCGTCGTCATAGTACGAGCGGAAGGCGCGGCCGAGGGTCTGGCTGGCCTGGGACGCGTTGTCGTGCGCAAACAGCCCGTTCTCGAAGGTGTTGCGGTAGAGCCGGGTCTTCAGCGTCGCGTTGCCGGCGATCTTCGTCGAGGTCAGGAACGACAGGCTGTCGATGTTCCAGAACGGCCAGCTCCAGTAGCGGGTGCTGGCGGTGTCGGTCACGTGATAGGGCGCGTTCTTCGAGCCCTCCTGACGGGTGAAGTTGATCGAGTACTCGTCGGTGTCATTGGGGGTCAGGCCGGCCTTGAGGTTGACGCGCCAATCCTCGCTGTTCGAGCGCCCCCGCTCGCCGCCGTCCTCCAGGACCGTCCGCCTGAAGTCGTCGGAGAGGCTGAAGTGGTCGCGCTCGTACTTCGCGCCGCTGACCTGCAGGTAGTAGAGATCCTGGCGCGTGCCGATCCGGCCCGAGACCGTGTAGGCGTTGTAGGCTCCGTCGCCGTCGAGATTGACGCCCGCGCGCAGCTCGCCATCGAGCGCCTGGGTCGGCTTGCGGGTGACGAGGTTGATCGCCCCGCCCACGCCGCCGGGGCCGTCGAGCACCGAGACGTAGCCCTTGGAAATCTGGATCTGCGACAGGTCGGCGGTCAGGAAGCGGCCGAAGTCGATGCGGTTGTCGGCCGGCAGAAACACCCGCACGCCGTCGATCGACAGCGTGGTCTGGAAGCGGTCGAAGCCGCGCACGAAGATCAGCCGCTCGTTGCGCGAGCCGCCGGAATTGCCGGCGATGACGCCGGGCGCGAGATCCAGGGCGCGGTCGAGGCTGACCTTGTCGAAGCGGCGGAGGTCTTCGGAGCCGATGACCGAGCCGCCGATCAGTTCGCCGCCGCGAGTGCGCGCGGTCACCTGCAGTTCGCCAAGGGTATAGGCGTCGTCGGGTTGGGCGGCCAAGGCCGCGGTCGGCGCGGCCAGCGCCAGAAGCACTACAAGACGTCGCAACAGATCCACCCCGTTCGTTATGAAGCACGACTACATAACGCGACTCGATGAGCAGGATCAAACGCCTTGCGGCGAAGCTCAGCCGAGCGCGGTCATCACCACGCCGGCGGCGGTGGCCGCGCCGCCCAGCATCTGGCGGACAGTGAGCTTTTCCTTGAACAGCCGCCGCCCCGCCGCCGCCGCGATCGGCGCCTCGATCACGCCGACGGCGCGCACCGCGCCGGCCGGAGCCATGGCCAACGCCGCGAACCAGCAGGCCGAGGCCGCCGCCCCGAAGAAGCCGGCGCCCAGCGACTGACGCCATGAGGTCAGCACGGCGCGCAGCGCCTGCGGGCGGGTGGCCCCGAGGAAGATCAGCAGGCCGATCGACTGCAGGGTCTGGGCGACGCAGACCGAGGCCGTGGCCGCGAACAGCGGATGGGTCGGATCGAGCGCCACGCCGGCCTGGCGATAGGCGTTGAGCGTCACGCCGAAGGCCAGGCCCGAGGCCAGGCCGAACAGCGCGCCCTGCGCTGCGCCCTTCTCAGCCCCGGCCTTGGGCCAGGACAGCACCGCCAGCCCCGCCGTGGTCGCCGCCACGCCGATCCAGGCCTGGGTGGTGAGATGATCCCCGACCAGCACGCCCATCAGCGCCGCCAGCGGCAGGGACGACTGCTGCATGAAGGTCGCCACCGCGAAGCCCGAGCGGCGCATGGCGACCAGCAGGGCCGCGGTCGCCGCCACCTGGCCCGCCGCCCCGGCGCTGACCCCCGCGGCGAAGCGCCAGGAGAAGCGGGGATCGGCGTCGGGCGTGGCCAGGGCGACCACGGCGAAGATGATCAGGGCGAACGGCAGGCCGAACAGGAAGCGCACCAGGGTCGCGCCCCACGGGCCGGCGTCGCCGACCAGGCCGCGCTGCAGGGCGTTGCGCGCGACCTGCAGCGGCGCGGCCGCCGCCGTCAGGAAAATCCAGAGCATGTCTCAACGCCCGCGCGAAACGTCATCCCGGAAAGCGCGACAGCGCTTGTCCGGGACCCATTCGCACAGGTCCTTCCGGAAAAGTCAGTGTTGATGGGTCCCGGTCTTCCGCGGCGCGGAAACCGGGATGACACCTTGAGCTAGAAGCCGCTCGCGATGGCGTCGGGCGCGCTCTTTTCCTTACGGGCGAAGAGGTTGTTGAGCGCGTTGACATAGGCCTTGGCCGAGGCGGTCAGGGTGTCGGTGTCGGCGGCCTGGCCGGTCGCAATGCGGCCGTCCTCCTCCAGACGCACCGAGACCTGGGCCTGGGCGTCGGTGCCCTCGGTCACCGCGTGCACCTGGAACAGGCGCAGGATCGCGGTATGCGGCACCACCTCGTGGATGGCGTTGAACACCGCGTCGACCGGGCCGTCGCCGGTGGCCGTCGCCGCCCGTTCCTCGCCGTCGACGGTGACGGTCAGGGTGGCTTCCTGCGGACCGTCGGTGCCGGCGATCACGCGCAGATGCTTGACCTGGATGCGATCGGCGCCGGAGGCCAGGGCGTCGTCGACCAGGGCGATGATGTCGTCGTCGAAGACGTGCTTCTTCTTGTCGGCCAGGTCCTTGAAGCGCTGGAAGGCCTCGTTCAGGGCGTTCTGGCCCAGCTCGTAGCCCAGCTCCTTCAGCTTCTCGCGGAAGCCGGCGCGGCCCGCGTGCTTGCCCATCACCAGGTTCGAAGAGCCCTGCCCGACCGTTTCGGGGCTCATGATCTCGTAGGTGCCGCGGTCCTTCAGCATCCCGTCCTGGTGGATGCCGCTCTCGTGGGCGAAGGCGTTCTTGCCGACGATCGCCTTGTTGAACTGCACTGGGAAGCCGGTGATCGCCGAGACGTAGCGGCTGGCGCGGGTGATGTGCTGGGTCTCGATGCCGGTGTGGAACGGCAGGGCGTCGCCGCGGACCTTCAAGGCCATGACGACCTCTTCCAGCGCCGCATTGCCGGCGCGCTCGCCGATGCCGTTGATCGCGACCTCGACCTGACGCGCCCCGCCCTGCACGCCGGCCAGGCTGTTGGCGACGGCCAGGCCCAGGTCGTTGTGGCAGTGGGTAGAGAAGATCACCGTGTCCGCGCCGGGCACGTGCTCGA
Source organism: Phenylobacterium sp. (assembly GCA_017991675.1). GTDB lineage: Bacteria > Pseudomonadota > Alphaproteobacteria > Caulobacterales > Caulobacteraceae > Phenylobacterium. The sequence goes on from JAGOQB010000002.1 coordinate 292,355, forward strand.
TCAGGTCACGGAAAATGTCCGCGTATTCCGAGGGATAGGTGTAGCCGACGGTGTCGGGAATGTTGATCGTCTTGGCCCCGGCCTTGATCGCGGCCTCGACGCAGCGGCGCAGGAACTCCTGCTCGGTGCGGGTGGCGTCCTGGGCCGACCATTCGACGTCGCCGCACAGGTTGCGGGCGTGGCCGACCGACTTGGTGATCATCTCCAGGATGTCTTCCTGGCTGGCCTTCAGGATGTGGTCGCGGTGGCTGGGGCTGGTCGACAGGAAGGTGTGGATCCGGCCGCGCTTGGCCGGGCGGATCGCCTCAGCGCAGCGCTCGATGTCGACCATGCCGGCGCGGGCCAGGCCGCAGATGGTGCTCTCGGTGACGATCTTCGAAATCTCGCGGACCGCTTCGAAGTCGCCGTTGGAGGCGATCGGGAAACCAGCCTCGATGACGTCGACCCGCATGTCCTCGAGGATCTTCGCCAGCTCCAGCTTTTCCTCCAGGGACATGGAGGCGCCGGGCGACTGCTCGCCGTCGCGCATGGTGGTGTCGAAGACGATCACGCGATCACGAGAATCGCGGGCGGCGGCGTCAGGTACGTTGGTCATTTGCGAACTCTCTTCGCGGGCATTCTGTAGGGGCGGGCGGCGGGTGAATTGTCCCCTGAGCGCCCGGCCGCGGAGTCGCGCAGCCTAAAGGGTCGCCCAGGGGCGGCTAAGCCCCAGGTCGAGAAGAAGCAGGCTGTTCAGCTGCGTGCGCATGGCGCCGTGTGTACCCAAAGGGGGATCAGGCCGCAAGACTATTGCGCAAGATCAACGCCTGAGACCTATGCGCGCAATAACCTTCCCCTGGGCGCCTCAGGCGTTTTCCATCGCCAGCGCCTTCCAGACGGCGGGCCGAGCGATCATCCTGACCATGTGCTCGCTGATCTTCGGGAACTGCGAGGGGTCGACTCCATCGTCGTCCAGCCAGCTGGCGATGGTGAACAGATAGGGATCGCAGATCGTGTACTGCTCGCCCATCACCCAGGGACCGACGAACATCTCGTCCTCGATCAGCTGGAAGCAGGTGGCCATGTTGTCGGCGACCTTTTCGCGCATCGCGGCCTGGGCGGCCGGGTCGTCGGCCCAGCGCGAGGCGCGCGGCCCATGGGCGTGGGCCACGTGCACGGTCGAGGCGAGATAGCCGTTGAAGGCCTGCACCTGGCCGAAGCCGAACGGGTCGCTCGGCGCCAGCTGGGCGTCCGGGAACGACTGGGCGATGTAGGCCAGGATCGACAGGTTTTCGGTCAGCACGCCCAGATTCGTGACGAGCGCCGGCACCCGGCCCTTGGGATTGAGGTCCAGGAACTCGGGCTTGTGCTGGTCGCCGGCGCGCAGATCCATGCGGATCGCCTCGTACTCGGCGCCGGCTTCTTCCAGCGCGATGTGCGAGGCCAGGGCGCAGGAGCCGGTCGAGTAGAAGAGCCTGAGCATCAGTCGTCCCTCATCGGCCCGCTGATCGCGTCCTCACGCGACTTCAGCCAGTTGCGGGCGAACCAGCCGATGGCGATCCAGGCGATCACGATCAGCGCCAGCCACAGCAGGTGGGCGCCGCCCTCCCCCTTCAACACCTGGACGATGGAATTGCCGGCGAAGGCGGTCAGCACGATCTTCGGCACGATGCCGATGGCGGTGCCGAACGCGAAGTCGCGCAATCGCATCGGGGTGACGCCGGCGGCCATGTTGACGACGATGAACGGCGCCGAGGGCACCAGCCGCACGATCAGGCTGGCGAGAAAGCCGTTGCGGCCGACCAGGTCCATGAACCGCTGCACCCCCTGGCTCGACAGCAGTTGCAGGCTGCGCGCTCCGGCGGTGCGGCCGAGATAGAAGCCGACCAGGGCCGAGACCATGGTGCCGATCCAGCTGTAGGCGAAGCCCGTCCAGGCGCCGAAGGCGACCACCGCCGCGGCGATCAGCACGAACTGCGGCACCCCCACGAAGGCGAGGATCGCGAAGGCCGCGACCGCCACCGGCAACGCCCAGGGCCCGTCGGAGGCCAGGCCCAGCCAGCGTTCGACCGTCGCCTCGCCATCGAAACCCAGGACTTGCGCCCCGAACAGGAAGACCACGCCGACGCCGCCGAACAGCACGAAGGACACGGCCAGCGTGCGCCAGGCCTTGGCGTCCATTTCGGTGAGGAAGCGGATGATGCGGCGCATCGCTCTCCCGTCGCCTGTTCGCGCCGCGTGGTCAAGGAGGGCCTCGCGGCTGCTGGGCGACTAACCCGCGCCGGTCGGCTTCCAGTCTGCGCCGGGAATGGTGTTGACCATCCAGGGGATGCCGAACTGGTCGACCAGGGCGCCGTAGCCGGGCGACCAGAAGGTCTCGGCGAACGGCATCGCGACCTTGCCGCCCTGCGACAGGGCGTCGAACACTCGGCGCGCTTCGCCCGCGTCCTCGCTGTGGAAGGTGACGTCGAAGCCGTTCTTGGGCTTGTCGATGTTCGGCGCGAACTCGGGCGCCATGTCCGCGCCCATCAGCGCCTGGTCGCCGGCTTCAAGCCAACAGTGCATCAGCCAGTCCTTGTGCTTGGGGTCGACCGGCATGTCCGGCGGACCCTCGCCATAGGGAAAGGCCGCGGTGACCCTGCCGCCGAGGACCTTGGCGTAGAAGTCGAAGGCGGCCCGGCACTGGCCCTGGAAGCTGAGACTGGTGACAAGTTTCATGGCGCTCTTTCCTGGTTGCGGGATCAGCCGCAGTTCAACGCCCAGGACGGCGTTTTGTGGCCGCGCCGCCGCCCTCGACCTCGACGCCGGGCGCGCCGCACGCCATCAAGGGCGCATGGCCCTTGCTGCGGACATTCGGACCCAGGCCATGGCCGCGGCCATGGCGATCATCGCCGACCGCGGCGTGGCCGCGCTGTCGATCCGCGACCTGGCGCAGGCGATCGGCAAGAGCACCACCGTCATCGTCAACCTGTTCCAGACCAAGGCCGGCCTGCTGGCGGCGACGGCCGAAGCGGCGTTGGAGATGGACGCCGCGTTTCATGCGCGCTTCCTGGCGCAGACGGACGGCGCGCCGCTGAACCGCCAGACCCTGCGGGCTCTGACGGCGCGCTACCTCGCCGCCCGGACTGCGCCGCAGGCCGCCTTCGCCAGGGTGTGGGAAGAGTATCTGACCGACCGCGAGGCCTGCGCCGCCGCCGCCGGCCAACTGGCCGCCTGGGCCGGGCTGCGCGAGCGGGCCTGGACCGAGCTCCTCAGCCGTGCGCCGGCGCTGTCGGGCCTGGCGCCGGTGATCTTTCCCTATCTGGTGATGGAGGAGTTCTATGCCGGCGCCCTGGGCGGGCGGCTCGACTACAGCCTGCTGCTTGAGGAATCGCTCGACGGGCTGACGGCCCGGGCCCCCGCCAACGGCGCGCCGGTGATCGACTGGGTGGCTGAGGGGCTGACCCCGCCGCAGCCGCCGGGCAAGCGGCACGAGGGCGAGACGATGAAGCTGCGGCTGCTCGACATCGCCGCGGACCTGATCATGGAGGGCGGCGTCGGGGCGGTGACCAACCGCTCGGTCACCCAGCACGCCAAGGCCTCGACCTCGACGATCCTCTACCATTTCGGGGACATGCGCAGCTTCCTGGCCGAGGCCATCTGGCACAGCGTGTTCCGCGCGATCCCGCCCTATCTCGACTGGCGCCGGCCGCTGGATCCCCAGCGCCCCGCCGATCTAGACGACTGGGCGCGGCTGATGGCGACGACCCTGCAGCCGGCCTCTCCAGACGGCCAGGCCGGCTTCTACGTGAAGTATGCGCGCCTGATCGCCCAGATCTGCCTGCTCGCCCGGCGCGATCCGGCGTTCCAGGATCTGGCCGCGCTGCTGCGTGGGCCTGAGGGCGGCGGCACCTATGCCCGGCGCGAGGCGATCTGGCCCCCGCAGTACGTGCTGACCCGCCTGAGCGCCGCCCACTTCGCCATCTGGATCAAGGGCCGCGCGCTGTTGGACGCCGCAATCACGCCCGCCGACACGCCCGAAGACCGCCTGCGCGTGGCCGCCCTTACTCTCGCCTCGCGCGCCTAGAAGGCCGAACAGGCGTTTTTCTCCCTCACGTAACGCTGCGCGTCATTAAAGCATCGCAAGCCAACACTATATCCACGCCACATCGAACGACTGCTTTTTCGAGTAACCCAGTTCGGGGCGGGGATTTCCATGAACTTCAAGTCCAAGGCGGCGCTCGCCGCCGTTCTGCTGGCCGGCGCCAGCGCCGCCGCCATGCCGGCCGCGGCCGATGACGCGGCCCAGGTCGACGAGCTGATCGTCACCGCCCGCCGCCGCGCGGAATCCGAACAGAAGGTGGCCACGGCGCTCACCGTCCTCAGCGGCGACGAGCTGGAACGCCGCAACATCGAAACCGTCAACGATCTCGAGAACAGCGTCCCGAACCTGGAGGTCACCAGCCAGCTGGGCGGCGGCCAGCCGCAGTTCCGCATCCGCGGCGTCGGCATGACCGACTATGCGGCCAACAACACCTCGACCGTCGGGGTCTATATCGACGAGGTCGCCTATCCCTACGGGTCGATGACCCAGGGCGCGCTGTTCGACGTGGCCCGCATCGAGGTGCTGCGCGGGCCGCAGGGCATCCTCTACGGGCGCAACACCACCGGCGGCGCGGTCAGCGTCATCACCAACGCCCCGACCAAGGCCTTCGACGCCGGGATCAACGCCTCGTACGGCCGCTACAACGCTGTCCACGCCGACGGCTTCGTCTCCGGTCCGCTGACCGACACCCTGTCGGCGCGTCTGGCGGCCACCGTCGACCAGGGCGGCGCCTGGCAATACCACCGCGACACGCTGGAAGAGCTCGGCGACAAGGACCGCTGGGCGGTGCGCCTGCGCCTGGACTGGCAGCCGACCGACGCCACCCAGATCGACGGCTCGCTGCGTTACAACCGCGACCAGTCGGACGGCCTCGGCCTGCGCCTGGTCACCCGCCCGTTCCAGTCGCACAACTATGCGCCGATCGGCCGGCTCTACCCGATCGACACCGAGCGCCGGATCACCGGCTGGGGCATCAGCCCCTATTTCGCCAAGCTGATCGGGGTCTCGACGAACGCCAAGCCGTTCCGCGACAACGAGGGCTGGGGCGCCAACGTCCGCCTGCGCCACGACTTCGGCTGGGCGGCGCTGACCGCCGTCGCCGCCTACGAGACCCTGGAGCGGCGCGAGTTCAACGACTGGGACGCCACCGCCTCGAACGAGGCCGGGACGTTCTTCTTCAACGACATCGAGACCCTGTCGCAGGAAGTGCGCCTGGTCTCGCCGGCCGAGGGCAGCTTCCGCTGGCTGGCCGGGCTCTACCACTCGACCGAGACGGTGGACGGCGGCTTCTATTCGGACTTCTCGGAAGCCTCGGCCCTGCGCAACTGGATGAGCACCAGCTACACCCAGGACGTCCAGACCACCGGCGTGTTCGGCAATATCGACTACGACCTGACCGAGCGCCTGACGCTGTCGGCGGGCCTGCGCTACGAGGACGAGACCCGCGAGCTGAAGGACTTCCTGACCCAGGTCCTGGCCCCGGTCCCCAACCGTCTGGCCTCGACCAGCGCCGAGCAGTCGATGGGCGAATGGTCCGGCAAGATCGGCCTGGAGTACAAGGCCAGCGACGACGTCCTGCTGTTCGCCAGCGCCGCCCGTGGCGTGAAGTCCGGCGGCTTCACCACCTACAACAGCGGCCTGCCCCAACAGCTCGAGCCGTTCACCCCCGAGACGCTCTACGCCTATGAGGCCGGGGTGAAGTCGGAGTTCTTCGACCGCAGGCTGCGGGTCAACCTGTCGGCCTTCTACTACGACTACCGCGACCAGCAGCTGCAGGGGATCCTCTACACCCAGACCGGCCGGGTCGGGCGGATGATCAACATTCCGAAGTCGCACATCTGGGGCGGCGAGCTGGAGCTGACCTGGCGGCCGACCGAGCGCCTGACGATCAACCAGTCGCTCGGCTACAAGTACGGCGAGTACGACGAATTCTACTTCGTCAACTCTGCGGCCACCGAAGCGGCGCGCGACCCGGTCACCGGCCAGTACAACACCATCGTCTACAGCGACCGTTCGGGCGAGCGCCTGCCCTTCCCGCGCGCCGACTACAAGGGCGCGATCAGCTACGTGATGGACGTCGGTCCGTGGCAGTTCGAGGCCGAGACCAACTACAACTATCGCAGCTCGCTGTTCAGCACGACGTCGAACTCGGTGATCGGCGACTACTGGCTGGTCAACGCCAACCTGACCGCGCGGCCGATCGACGGCCATTACTCGATCGGGCTGTGGGTGAACAACGCCCTCGACAGCTACTTCGAAGAGACCCGCAACGCCTTCATCTCGGCGGCCACCGCCAGCCCGCACCCGCCGCGCACCTACGGCATGCGGATGAGCTGGCGCTACTGATCCCCCCTGGGGCCCACCCCCAATTCGGGCCCCAGCACTGGCCCGCCGGACAGGACGCGTCCGGCGGGCCCCTTTGCCTTCGGAGTGTCCCCATGGCCCTCGACCGTCGCGCGTTGATCGGAACTGGATTGGCGCTGGGCGCGGCGAGCGGGGCGGCTGCGAGGTCGGCGCTCGCCCCCTTCCAGCACGGGGTCGCCAGTGGCGAGCCGACCGCAACCGGCCTGCTGCTCTGGACGCGGCTGACCGGCGCCGGCGAAGCGGCCGGCCGCTGGCGGCTGGCGCGCGATCCGCAGATGGCCGACGTCGTCGCCCAGGGCGACTTCACCGCCCGGGCCGAGCGCGACTTCACGGTCAAGGTAGAGCCGGCGGGCCTGCAGCCGGGAACCGACTACTGGTACCAGTTCGAGGCGGCCGGGGCGCTCTCGCCCATCGGCCGGACCCGAACGCTGGCGAGCGGGCGGCTCGACCAGCTCGACCTCGTGGTCGCCTGCTGCGCCATGTACACGATGGGCCGTTTCCACGGCTATCGCGCCATCGCCGAACGGCCACGGCTCGACGCGGTGCTGTTCGTCGGCGACTACATCTACGAGTACGGGGCGTCGAACTATCCGGGCATGGCCACGCTGCGCCCCGCCGATCCGCCGCACGACACCCTGACGCTCAGCGACTATCGCCGCCGCTTCGCCCAGGCGCGGACCGACGCCGACCTGCAGGCCGCCCACGCCCGCGCGCCGTGGATCTGCACCTGGGACGACCACGAGATCGCCAACGACGACTGGACCGGCGGGGCCCAGGGCCACGCGGCCGAGCGTCAGGGCGACTGGGAGGTCCGCAAGATCGCCGCGGTGCGCGCCTATTACGAATGGATGCCGATCCGCGATCCGGCCCCGGCCGATCCCTACGGGGTGCAGCGGGCGGCGGCGTTCGGCGATCTGGCCACGCTGATCGTGCCCGAGACCCGGCTGAAAGCGCGCGAACAACAGCTCAGCATCCAGCGCGACCTGGAGTTCACAACCGGACCGGACGGGTCGAAGGTTCCCGACATCGAAGGCTTCCGCCGCAAGATCGCCGCACCGGAGCGCGCGATGCTGGGCGGCCAGCAGTTGGACTGGCTGGCGCGCGAGATCGAGGGCTCGGTCGCCGCCGGCCGCCCATGGGTGCTGCTCGGCAGCGCCACCATCATGGGCGACTACGACTATCCGGACATGTCGGACTTCGCCCCGGCCAGCGGACAGCTCAAGGGCTTCTTCGAGATGACCCGCCTGCAGTTGCCGCTGCTGAACCTCGACGCCTGGAGCGGCTACGGGGCCGAGCGCCAGCGCATCTACGACATCATCCGCCGCACCGGCGCCCAGACCGTGGTGCTGTCGGGCGACAGCCACATGGCCTTCGCCAACGAGTTGCATGACTCCCAGGGCCAGGTCGCGCTGGAAGTCGCCGCCACCACGATCACGGGGCCGTCGCTGGGCTCGGTGCTGGCCATGACGCAGGCGCCGCTGGGCGAGCGGCTCGCGGCCGCCAATCGCGACATCGCCTGGTGCGACCACCTGGCGATCGGCTTCATCGCCCTGCACCTGACCCGGCAGACCGTCGCCGCCGAATTCGTGGCGGTCGCCGATCCGCGCGGATCCGATCCCGCCACCGCTGTAGCGCGCCGCGTGGAGGCGCGCGCCGGCGAGCCCTGGCGCTTCGACGGCAAGGCGTAGCGGCCGGCTGATCAGTAGGAGCGCTGCTTCACGCCCCAGCGGCCGTCCTCGAAGGTGACGATCCAGACGTTGGCGTGTCGGCTGAGCACCGCCCCGCCCTCTCCGTCGCGGGAGTAGTCGACCAGCAGGTGCACCTTGGTCGGGCTCGACAGCACCACTTGCTTGTCGTGATAGGTGCTGCGCCGCCAGCCGGCGGCGGCCAGTCCGTCGAAATAGCCGTCCGGCAGCTGGCCCGGGGACATCCAGACGATCAGCCGCGGGCCGTCGAGGATCACGTGCGGGAAGTGCAGCAGGGCGTCCATGCCGGCCGCGTCGCGGGCGTTGAAGCGCTCGGTAAAGGCCTCGATGCAGGCGATGGCGGCGGCGATCGCCTCAGGATGCTCGACGCGCTTGGACATGTGGACGGCGACGCCGCCGTTCAGCGCCTCCTCGCGGTCGATCCGGTAGCCGAGCGAGGCATAGAGGGCGATATTGGCCGCGAACCGCTGGTTGGTGTAGAGCCGCACGCTCGAAAGCCCGGCCTCGGCGGCGATCTGTTCGGCCAGCGCCATCAGCCGCACACCCAGGCCGCGCCCTTGGAAGGCCGGCCGCACGGCGACGTTGACGACCAGCAGCTGATCTCCGTCCGGCGCGGTCTCGATCAGCGCCGCCAGGTCCTCGCCCACATGCAGCAGGTCAAAGCGATGCGTCGTCAGCGCCTGAGCGTAGTCGATCGTCATCGGCAGCGGCTCGCGGCCGATCAGCGGGACCCATTTCGCATAGGCCTCGCGGGTGAGCGCGCCGATCGCCTCGGCGTCGGCCGGTTCGGCTAGGCGCAACCGCGCTTGTTCCTCAACCATGGGCGAAGCTTAGCAGCAGGAGCCGCGGTCCCGCCATTTTTCGGGCTGACGCCGTCAACGCCCGACGATGAGCAGCAACGCCAGGAGCAGCGCGCCCAGCCCGAGCCAAGCCGCCGCCGTCAGCCCCGCCTGTCGCAGGGTCAGGCGGGGCGGAGCCAGACGCTGGAAGACCAGCGCCATGACCAGCGCCATGGCGAACACGCCGACGTAACCGGCCCTCCAGTCGCGCGCCGTGAACGCCCAGAAGAAGAGCGTCATGTATGGCGCGACATAGAAGGTCAGGATTCCCGCGAGCCAGGTCACGAGTCGCGGACTGTGAGTCTGCACCGCGGGGTGGGTGGCGATCAGCTGAACGAGGAGGCCGGCGCCCAGGAGTACGTGAAACACCCAGCGCGGGACAGAAAGGCGACTCATTCAGCGCACCTTCACTTGCCCATTGCGCATCTTGCGCTCGTACGCGCCGCGCGCTTTTCTCGCCAACTCATCATCGCCCAATCGGCCGAAAATCGCATCAAGCGCCGCCTTCTGGTCCGGGCTGACGACAATTTGCCGGCCGCCCTCAATTGTCCATAGGCGCCCCGCCTCGTTCCACGTTGCCGCGTCGAGAACCCGCTCCTCCAGCATCTGAAGCTCGCGCGAACTAAATTCGGGACCTGCGATGCTCTGGAGCGTCCCTCGCACGGCTCCCTCCGCTCCACTCGCCTTTAGCGCACTCCTGACAATCGCCTTTCGAGGTCCGTTCAACGCGACATCAAACTGCCCGAGCACAGGATCATCGGTTGCGCGCACCGTTCGCCCCGACAGATCCACTGCTGAAAAATCGCGTCACGACTTCACTCCATGTTTTCAACCCAGGGTGTCATCAATTGCGACAAGCCTGAACAAAATAAGAACACTTATGTAATTCTGAGATTCCGAAGCGTGTGATGCCGCTGTGAAGACGTCGCTTTCGATGGCGATGCCCCCAGGCGGCCGATGTCCGCTTTGCCTTTGCGCGGCCTTCGGTTAAACCGCGCGCGTTCCATTCAACCTGCTCCGGGAGTCTGCCCGCCATGTCGCTCGAATCCTCCGCGCTCGCCCGCGTTAAGCCGTCCGCCACGCTGGCGGCGGATGCGAAAGCCCGGGAACTGAAAGCGCAGGGCCGCGACGTGATTTCGCTGGCGGCGGGCGAGCCCGACTTCGATACGCCCGACAACATCAAGGAAGCCGCCATCAAGGCGATCCGCGAGGGCAAGACCAAGTACACCAACGTCGACGGCATTCCCGAGCTGAAGGAGGCCATCGTCGCCAAGTTCCAGCGCGAGAACGGCCTGACCTACAAGACCAGCCAGGTGAACGTCTCGCCCGGCGGCAAGCCGGTGATCTGGAACGCGATGCTCTCGACGCTGAACCCCGGCGACGAGGTGATCATCCCGACGCCGTACTGGGTCAGCTACTGGGACATCGTGCTGCTGGCCGGCGGCGCGCCCAAGGCCGTGGCGACTTCGGACGCCACCGGCTTCAAGCTGCAGCCCGCCGACCTGGAAGCGGCGATCACGCCGAAGACCAAGTGGGTGTTCCTGAACTCGCCGTCGAACCCGTCCGGCGCGGCCTACACCAAGGAAGAGCTGCGCGGCATCGCCGACGTGCTGCTGCGCCATCCGCACGTCTGGATCCTGACCGACGACATGTACGAGCACCTGGTGTTCGGCGACTTCCAGTTCTGGACCATCGCCCAGGTCGAGCCGGCGCTCTATGACCGCACCCTGACCATGAACGGGGTCAGCAAGGCCTATGCGATGACGGGCTGGCGGATCGGCTATGCGGCCGGCCCCGAGGCGCTGATCAAGTCGATGGCCAAGGTGATGAGCCAGACGACCTCGAACCCGGCCTCCATCTCGCAATGGGCGGCGGTCGAGGCGCTGAACGGCACGCAGGAGTTCATCAAGCCGAACGCCAAGCTGTTCGAAGCCCGCCGCGACTTGGTCGTCTCGATGCTGAACCAGGCCAACGGCATCGTCTGCCCGACCCCGGAAGGCGCGTTCTACGTCTATCCCTCGGTCGAGAAGCTGCTGGGCAAGACCTCGCCGAGCGGCAAGGTCATCACCAACGACCAGGACTTCGCCGTCGAACTGCTGGAGCAGGAAGGCGTCTCGGTGGTGTTCGGCGCGGCCTTCGGCCTCTCGCCGTTCTTCCGCATCAGCTACGCGACCTCGAACGCGGTGCTGGAAGACGCCTGCACCCGCATCCAGCGCTTCTGCGCCAACCTGAAGTGATGGACGCCGCCGCACGCCGCGCGCTTGCGGCGGACATCGACGCCGTGGCGCGCCTGACCGGGACCTTCGTCCTGCGCTCGGGCGCGACCGCGAGCGAGTATTTCGACAAGTACCGGTTCGAGGCCGATCCGCGGCTGCTGTCGCGGATCGCCGCCGCCATGGTCCCGCTCGTTCCAAGCGACGCCGAAGTGCTGGCTGGCGTCGAACTGGGCGGCGTGCCGATCGCCACGGCGATGTCGCTGGCCAGCGGCATGCCCGCCGCCTTCGTGCGCAAGCAGGCCAAGGCCTACGGCACCTGCCTGGCGGTGGAAGGCGGAGACCTGACCGGCAGACGCGTGGTCATCGTCGAGGACGTGATCTCCACCGGCGGCGCCGTCCGCGACGCCAAGGCCCGCCTGGACGATGCCGGCGCGATCACGGTGGCCGTGGTCTGCGCGGTCTGGCGCGGCCCCCTGCCGGCGCGCATCGAAGGATTGGAAGCGCCCGTGTTCGCGGCCCTGACGCTGGAAGATCTAAAGCGGTAGACTTCATCTTAAAGGCGCATTTCCGGATAGCTCTATCTGCACGCAAGCAGCGATGCTAAGCTGTCGGCCTCGGCTCTGGGAGGTTGGCATGACATCCCGTGTTGGCGTCTGGCTTGCAGCCCTCATCCTGGCCCCGGCGGGGTCCGCCTTCGCTCAGCCCGCGCCACCGATCGACGCCGGTCGCAGCGTCCGCCGCCCCGAGACCGCACTGACGACCCGGCCGCGCTTCCAGGTCGAGGCCGTGGGGTTTCGCGCGCACAATGAGACCGGCTGGGACTTTCTCGGCTCCGACGAAGTGATCGCGGTCTTCGACACCGGGACCTACCGCGTGATGACCGATACCTTCGGCGACGTGGACGGCGGCGAGAGCCGCACCTTCCGAGACGGCCAGACCTGTATCTCCCCGGCGACGGACAACAGCGGCGGCGACCGCGCCTGGAGCTGCGCGCCGAACGGCGCCGCCGGGCCGGTGTCCTTCATCGCCGCGCTCTACGAATATGACGGCGTCCGCTTCCCGGCCGGTTTCTGCGTCCACGGCGGCGACGCCACGGACCTGTTGCCGCCGCAGTCGACCGACTGCCGGGTCGACGGCGAAGTCGCCGTCCTGATTGGTAGACGCCCGGTCAGGCTGAACGTCGCCGAGCTGGTCGCGGCCATGCCTCGGGTGGGCGACGCCTACAACGGATCGGTCTCGCTGTTCGGCGGCTGCGACGGCGACTGTGTCTCGGGCGGGACGTTCGGGCCGAGCCCGGACTACACGCTGCGCTACCGGATCGTGCGCATGAACGACGAGATCGTCACTCCGCCGAGGAATCCGACGCCGCGCTGATCCGCCGGCGCCCATCGGCGGCCCTAAGCCGCCGATCCGAGATCGAGGATGTCCTCCTCCGCGCCTGCGGCCGGCAGGATGAAGACGATCGTGCAGACGACGCCGTCGCGCGCGAAGTCGAGGTCGACCACGCCATCGAGCTGGTGCGCCAGGCCGCCGACGATGACCCGGGTGCCGAACCCCCGGCGGTCCGGCGGCGTCACCGGCGGGCCGCCGCTCTCGCGCCAGACGATCCGGATCTGGCGCCGGCCTGATCCCGGGGCCAGGGTCCAGGTGACCTGCACGCGGCCGTCTTCATTGGAGAGCGCGCCGTATTTCACCGCGTTGGTGGCCAGCTCGTGGAACGCCATGCCAAGGGCGACGGCGGTGTTGGGCGGCAACCAGACCGCCTCGCCGGTGACAATCACCCGCTCGCCATGGTCGCCGCCATACGGACTGAGTTCGCCGGCGATGAGTTCGGCGAGGCTGACGCCGGTCCAGTTGTCGCGCGTCAGCAGGTTGTGGGCTTGCGACAGCGCGATCAGCCGAGCCTCGAAGCTCTTGCGCACGCTGTTCACGTCGGCCCCGTGCCGCAGGCTCTGGGCGGCGATCGACTGCACCGTGGCCAGCGTGTTCTTCACCCGATGGTTCAACTCGTCCAGCAGCAGCTTCTGGCGGGCCTCGGCGGCGATGCGGGCCACGATTTCGCGCTCGGCGGCCAGCCGCGCCTTCACCTGCCGCCAGGTCGCCAGACTGACCAGCGTGGTCGCCAGCAGCCCGCCGATGATGAAGGCCAACGTGACCCAGCGGTCGGCGCCGTGGTCGTAGTCGGTGCGCGCGCGGTAGATGATGGTCCAGGTCCGGCCGGCGATGTCGAGCGTGCGGGTCGCCACCAGGCCGCCGCGCTGGGCCGCCGCGTCGGGAGACTGGTTGAGCAGGGTGGCGACCGACGGCGCGCCGTCATAGACCGCGTAGTCGAGCCCCGCGCCCTTGGCCGCCGGCAGGACGCTGGCCAGCAGGTCGCCGGCCTGGAACGGAGCGTAGACGAAGCCCTTCAGGAGCTCGCGCCGCGCGGCGACGGTGCGCGGGACGTCTCCGCCGCGATAGACCGGCTCGTAGATCAGGAATCCGGCCTGGCGATTGGCCTCGATCTCCTCGACTTCCTCGATCTTGCCGGAGAGGGCCGGCAGGCCGGTGTCGCGCGCGCGGTCCATCGCCTCGCGGCGCACGGGGTAGGCGTACATGTTGAAGCCGAGCGCGCGCCGATTCACGAAGTCCAGCGGCTCCAGATAGACGATGGCGTAGAACTCGCCGTCCGCCGAGGGACGCAGCGGCGCGTCCGGCACGCCCTCCGCGCGCATGTAGGCGCTCAGCGCCGCCTGCCCCCCGGCCGGCGCCCGGATCGTGTAGCCGATGCCCTGGATGCCCGGATAACGGCGCGTCAGCTCGACCCGCTGGGCGAAGGCGCGGAACTCGGCTGCGCTGACGTCCTCGCTGGCCGCGAACAGTCCGGCCCCGGCGCGCAGCACGGCCATGTAGGTGTCCAGGCGGTTGGCGACGGCCTCGTTGGCCTGGTCGACGATGGCGTCGAAGCGCAGGCTTTCGCGCGCCTGCCGCCCCTGCTCCATCATGTAGGTGCCGGCCAGGGTGGCGATGAGCCCGACTGCCGTCACGATCGCAGGCCAGGTGAGGACCGGCCACCCGCGCACCCGCTCTATCAATCTCTCGCGAAAGCTGGCCGCCACGGCGTCATCCGATCCTAGCCGAGATCAACGCCTTAGCTCCGAATAGGCGCCCAGGAAAGAACGCCGTTATCATGGACGGGCGATGGCGGGCCGTGAACAGCGGCCGCCCTGACACCGCGCGCCTGAAGGCGTATCGTCAGTGCTCGCAGCACTTCAGGGCCGGGAGCCAGGGAGGACCGATGAGCAACGTCGTGAACCTGAACAAGGCCCGCAAGGCGCGCGACCGCGACCGCGCGCGCGAACAGGCGCGGGAGAACCGCGTCAGGTTCGGCCGCACCAAGGCCGACAAGGATCTGGCGAACGCCGAGTCGCAGAAGTCTGAGCAAGCCCTGGACGGCGCAAAGCTCGACAAGCCTGAATAGGCCAAGGGCGTGGGTGGGGAAGGCTCGACACTCCCCCACCCGCCCGGCGCTGTCCCCAGCGCCGCCTGCGCGCCGTCCCCCCGGATCGGCGCGCAGGACCGGTTACATCCGGGCCGGCACCGCGTCGTTGCGGGCCTCGACCGGGATGGATTCGTAGATCGTCGCCGGGGTGATGCCGAGACGCTTGCGGGCGGCGTCCAGCGGCTCGGCCATCAGGCGCTCGTAGTCCTCGCCCAGCAGCCATGCGGCGGCCTTGCCGCGCTTGTAGCCCTGCCAGATCGCCTTGTTGTACGGATAGTTCGCGCCCCGCGAGCGCGAGGCCGCGCCCAGTGCGATCAGCGCCCAGCCCAGGCCCTTGGTCTGGGCGTAGGAGAAGGCGACCAGGCACGCCTCGCCCAGGCCGTCGCGATGATAGCCCGAGAGGATGTGCCAGATGTCGTGCACGTCGCGGGTCCGGCGCCCCATCCAGGCGTAGGGATGCTGGATATCGACCTCGCTGCCCTCAATGCGGCTGACCTCGGCGAGGCCCTCGGCCGACAGCTCCTCGGAACGGATGAACTCGCGATAGGCCGCGCCGACGCTGCCGGCCGGCAGCGAGTCGAGCCAGGCGTCGTCCATCAGGCGATCGGCGAACTCCTGGCCCTCATAGGCGATGCGGCCGCCTTGGGTGGTGGTCAGCAGGCGACGGTAGCACGCGGCGGTCGAGGTGCCGTTGAGCGCGCGCATGATCTCGAACACCTGGCCGGTGTCTTCCTTGTCGTTCAGCAGTCGCCGCAGCGCCTTCAGGGCCGCCCCCCATTGCAGGCGCGGCTTCGGCAACCGCGCATTCACGGGCGGAGCCTGGCGGTAGGCGGGGGCGTCGAGAGCGTCGGCGGTCATAGCCATGGCGAGAGCCTTCAATGCGAACAACGTTTGGATTGAAAATGACGCAGGCGTCATCTTTTTGCAAGATAACAAAGGAATGCTTGGCCGCAACGTGGCGCCTGGGCCACAACTCCTCCCATGGCTTCCTTGAAGAAACGTTCGATCCTGCTGTCCGGGCACGCAACCTCGATGGCGCTGGAGCCGGAGTTCTGGGCGGTGATGGACGAGATGGCCTCGGCGCGCGACGTCACCCTGGCCGTGCTGATCGCCCAGATCGACGAAAACCGGGGCGAGCGGCCGCTGGCCTCGGCCTGCCGGGTGGCCGCCCTCGCCTACGCCCGCGCTAGGTGACGGGGCGTGCGTCCGGCGACGGCGCCGGCTTGGGACTGTCGGGCAGTATGAGGTCCGGCGCCGGCGCGCTCACGCCCGCCGACGGCGGATTGAGCGCCCGCATGGCGAACATGAAACCCAGCACCAACAGGAAGCCGATCACGGCCCACAGGAACAGCGGGATGGGTTTGCGGCGGGGCGGAGGCAAGTCGTCGTCGCTCACGGTTCATTTCGGGGTTGGCAGCGGCGCGTCCGGAAGCCGTGGCGCGTCGGGCAATGATGGGGGCCGCGGGACGTTGATGTCCACATCGATCGACCGGGGCAGTTCGGCCTCGGCCTGACGACTGACGACCGCATAGCCGATGACGCCGACGCCCAGGACCAGCGCCCCGATCAGGATCGCCAGCCAGATCAGCATGCTCGAGCCCGAACGATCGGCCATGGACATCTCCCTGGCTCTCATAGTCGCGGTGGAGAACGAACGCTGGCGAAGGCGGTTCCGGGCTTAAGCCGGGCGCGCCGTGTGCTACATATGTTCCGATGTCCTCCCCTGAATCATTCGACAACCCGTTCGACGACGCCGCGCCGATGCAGAGGGTCAGCGATCTGGCTCGCGTGCGCGGTCCCGACTACCTGAACGGCCTGAACCCCGAGCAACGCGCCGCCGTCGAGGCGACCGAGGGGCCGGTGCTGGTGCTGGCCGGCGCGGGCACCGGCAAGACGCGGGTGCTGACGACGCGGCTGGCGCACATCCTGGCCACCGGCCGGGCCAAGCCGTGGGAGCTGCTGGTCGTCACCTTCACCAACAAGGCGGCCAAGGAGATGCGCGAGCGCATCACCCACATCATCGGCCCGGCGGCCGAGGGCCTGCGCTGGCTGGGCACCTTCCACTCGGTCGCCGCCCAGATCCTGCGCCGCAACGCCGAGCTGGTCGGCCTGAAGTCGAACTTCACCATCCTGGACACCGACGACCAGGAACGGCTGATCAAGCAGGTGCTGGAGGCCGAGAACGTCGACGCCAAGCGCTGGACGCCCAAGGCGCTGGCCGGAATGATCGACCACTGGAAGAACCGCGGCTGGACGCCCGACCGGCTGCCGACCGGTGAAGGCATGGAGTTCGCCAACGGCAAGGGGGCGAAGCTGTACAGCCTCTATCAGGAGCGTATGCGGGTGCTGAACGCCTGCGACTTCGGCGACCTGCTGCTGCACAACCTGACCATCTTCATGGCCAATCCGGACGTGCTCGCCGACTTCCACGAGCGCTTCAAGTACGTGCTGGTCGACGAGTACCAGGACACCAACGTCGCCCAGTACCTGTGGCTGCGGCTGCTGGCCCAGAAGCGCCAGAACGTCTGCTGCGTCGGCGACGACGACCAGTCGATCTATGGCTGGCGCGGCGCGGAGGTGGACAACATCCTGCGCTTCGAGCGCGACTTCCCGGGCGCGACGGTGATCCGGCTGGAACGCAACTACCGCTCGACCAGCCACATCCTGGCGGCGGCCTCCGGGCTGATCCGGGCCAACAAGGGCCGGCTCGGCAAGACGCTGTGGACCGAGCAGAACGGCGGCGAAAAGGTCGTGGTGCGCGGGGTCTGGGACGGCGAGGCCGAGAGCCGGCTGATCGCCGAGGAGATCGAGCGGGCCAAGAAGGGCGGGACCGAGAAGGACCCGCGCAACTATCGCGACATCGCCATCCTGGTGCGCGCCTCGTTCCAGATGCGGGCCTTCGAAGAGCGGTTCGTGATGCTGCAGATCCCCTACACGGTGGTCGGCGGCCCGCGCTTCTTCGAGCGGGCGGAAATCCGCGACGCCCACGCGTACCTGCGGCTGATCCAGTCGCCGGACGACGACCTGGCCTTCGAGCGGATCGTCAACGTGCCCAAGCGCGGCATCGGCGACACCACGGTCCAGAAGCTGCTGCAGATCGCCCGCGTGAACGGCGTGCCGGTCATGCAGGCTGCGCGCGAGGCGGTGCAGACCGACGAGCTGGCGGCGCGCACGCGCACGGCGCTGTCGAATTTCCTGCGCGACCTCGACCGCTGGCGCGGCCAGGCCCAGGCCATCCACCATTCACGCCTGACCGAGCAGGTGTTGGAGGAGAGCGGCTATACCGACGCCCTGCGCCTGGACAAGACGCCGACCGCCCAGACCCGGCTGGAGAACCTGAAGGAACTCGTCCAGTCGATGCAGGCCTTCGACACGCTCGAAAGCTATCTGGAGCACGTGTCGCTGGTGATGGACATGGACCGCGGCCCGCAGGCCGACGCCGTCCAGATCATGACCCTGCACTCGGCCAAGGGCCTGGAATTCCCGCTGGTCTTCCTGCCGGGCTGGGAGGAAGGGGTGTTCCCCTCCCAGCGCAGCATGGACGAGAAGGGCGAGAAGGGCCTCGAGGAGGAGCGCCGCCTGGCCTATGTCGGCATCACCCGGGCCCGCGAGGAGGCGCGGATCTCCTTTGTCGCCAACCGCCAGGTCTACGGCCGCTGGACCAGCCAGCTGCCCAGCCGCTTCGTCGACGAGCTGCCGCTGGAGAACGTCGAGGCCAGCTCCGAGACCGGCTACTACGGCGGCGGGCCGGGCATGCAGCAGCAGCACGGCAGCCGCTGGGACGCGAGCCCGACCTTCGGCGCCGGCTATTCCAGCCCCGGCTGGAAGCGCGCCCAGGAACGGAGCTTCCAAGGCAGCCATCCCGGCCGCGGCGCGGTGATCGAGGGCGAAGGGCGGCTGGTGGTCTCGGAATCCTCGGCCGCCAGCGACTTCAAGCGCGGCCAGCGGGTGTTCCACCAGAAGTTCGGCTACGGGCAGGTAAAGTCCGTCGACGGCAACAAGCTGACGGTCGCCTTCGACAAGGCCGGCGACAAGAAGGTCATCGACAGCTTCGTCGAAAAGGCCTGAGGGCGCGGGCGGCCTTGCCGCCGCCCCTGCCCTGCTTCAGGTTGTTCCCGACAACGTCAGGGAGCGAAGACCATGCCGACGATCACCGCCAACGGGATTGCCCTCTATTACGAGGACCATGGTCCGGCCGACGGCGACGTCATCCTGCTGATCATGGGCCTGGGCGCGCAGATGACCCGCTGGCCGCTCGGCTTCATCGAACTGCTGACCGCGAACGGCCATCGGGTCGTCGCCTATGACAACCGCGACTGCGGCCTGTCGCACAGGTTCGACGACCTCGGCCCGGCCGACATGCCGGGGCTCTACGCCTCGCTGATGAAGGGCGAGAAGCCCAACGCGCCCTACCTGGTGTCGGACATGGCCGCCGACGCGGTCGGCCTGCTGGACGCCCTGGGGATCCAGCGCGCGCACGTGGTCGGCGCTTCGATGGGCGGAATGATCGCCCAGATGGTCGCCGCCGAGCATCCGGAACGGGTGCTGACCCTGACCTCGATCATGTCGACGACCGGCAACCCGGCCGTGCCGCCGGCCACGGCCGAGGCGTCCAAGCGCCTGACCGGCGTGGTGCCAGATCCCAAGGCCGATCTCGACGTCTTCCTCGATTACGGCATGGCCGGCGCCAAGGTGATCGGCAGCCCCGCCTATCCGGTCGCCGACGTCGAACAACGCGCCCAACTGCTGGCCGACTATCAGCGCGCCTACTATCCGGTCGGCGTCTCGCGCCAGATGGCCGCCATCGTCGCCAGCGGCGACCGGCGCAAGGCGCTGGCGACCATCACCGCTCCGACCGTGGTGATCCACGGCGCCGACGATCCGCTGGTGCAGGTGCAGGGCGGCGAGGACACCGCCGCGACCATTCCGGGGGCCGAACTGCACATCATCCCCGGCATGGGCCACAACCTGCCCCGGGGACTTTGGAAGTCGGTCGCCGATCTGATCGAACGGGCGACCCGGAAGGCCGGCGTCGGAGCCGCCTAGCTCCGCGCACGGGCCTTCAGCAGCTTCGCCGACAGCACGCCCAGGCCGGCCACGACCGCGATCGCCCCGCCGACGATCGCGGCGATGCCGGCCGTCTGGCGCACATGCGCCTGGGTCGAGGCGTTCTCGGCCGCGGCCTTCAGCGCCGGCGGCTGGACCTCGTGGGCGACGGCGCGCTTGAGCGAGACCATGCCCTCGCCTACCGCCGAGACGCGCCAGCCGTGGTCGAGCCAGGCCTTCTGGTGCGGCTTGTCGGTTCCGATCCACCAGGCCGGCTGCTTGGCCGCCTTCGGCAGGGAGGCGCCCAGCACCATCTCGACCTCGGCGAAACTCGCGCGCCAGTCGTCCTCGGCGCGTTGGGCGAGAAAGTCCGAGAGGGGGCTGTACTTGCTCATGGGCGAAAACCTCGTCACTGGATGCGACATGATGGCACGGCCGGGCGCGGAACTGAAACCCGCCCATGCCCCCTCGCCTTTCGCGCGCCCAGCCTCTAAACGGCGCGCATGAGCCAAGACGCCGTTCAGATCATCTCCCGCGGTCCCCGCGCCGTGGCCGAAGCCGCCGCCGAAGCGATCGACGCCAATCCGCTGCTGGAAGGGGCGACCTATTCGATCCTGGAAGAGGACGAAGACCGCAACGTCTGGCGGATCGACGCCTTCCCGACCACGACCGAAGAAGCCGACGGCCTGGTCGCCGCCCTGGCCGAATTCCCCGACATGAAGACGGTGGTCGAGAAGCTGGCCGACGCCGACTGGCTGGCCATGGCGCTGTCGGGCCTGCCGCCGGTGCGCGCGGGCCGGTTCTTCGTGTTCGGCGCCCATGACAAGGGCCGCGCCCCGACCAACGCCGTGAACCTGCGCATCGAAGCCGGCGCGGCCTTCGGCACGGGTCACCACGGCACCACCGTCGGCTGTCTGATCGCCTACAACGACCTGATCAAGTCGCGCCGCTTCGACAAGGTGCTGGACGTCGGCGCCGGCACCGGCGTGCTGGCCATCGCCGCGGCCCTGACCGGTAGCAAGCTCGCGGTCGGCACCGACATCGACGGGCCGTCGGTGCGGATCTCCAACGAGAACGCCAAGCTTAACAAGTCGACCGCCCGCTTCGTCCACGCCTCGGGCCTCGGCCACCAGCTGGTGGCCAAGGCGGCGCCCTACGACCTGGTGTTCGCCAACATCCTGGCCCCGCCGCTGGTGGCCCTGTCGCAGGACATCAAGACAGCGCTGAAGCCGGGCGGCTTTGCGATCCTCTCGGGCCTGCTGCGCACCCAGGAACGCCGGGTGCTGGCGGCCTACCTGTCCAAGGGCTTCCGCCTGCACCGGCGCATCCACCGCGACGCCTGGGCGACGCTGGTCCTGCGCCGGGCCTGACGGCAAGGCTAGCCGGCTCGCGCGCGCCATTCCGACGCCAGCACGGCGTAGAGATAGGTGTCGCGCCAGCCGCCGTCGCGTGACGGCTGGTTCTGAAGGATCGTCCCCTCGCGGCGCATGCCGAGCTTTTCCATGATGGCGTAGGAGCCGGCGTTGCGGGTGTCGCAGGTCGCCCACAGGCGGTGCACGCCGAGCGCCTCGAACGCGTGCGCGGCCAAGGCGTGCGCGGCTTCGTAACCATAGCCCCGCCGCCACCAAGGGCTGCCGAAGCTGTAGCCGATATCGGCGTTGTGGTGCGGCCAGAGCCCCAGCCGGATCGAGCCGATCACCGTTCCGCTGCCCAGGTGCTGCACCGCCAGGCCGATGTGGGTTCGCGGGCTCGCCTGCGCGCGATCGATCTCCTCGCCCAGGAAGACCCCGGTCTGCTCCAGCGTGTTGGGGCCCCAGTCCATGTAGCGGACGGTCGCGTCGTCGCAGGCATAGGCATGGACGTCGTCGAGATCGTCCGGGGCGAATTCGCGCAGCAGCAGGCGTTCGGTGCGGAGGCTGTAGGGGGGCGTCGGATCCATGAGACGTTCCTTTCGAGGGTGAGACCGCTCGGCAGGAGATCGCTTGCATCGCCATCGACCCCGGCCGTCTGCGGCGGGGTCGGCGTTCGTTCGCTGGGTGGTCTAGCCCACGCGAAGACGCACGGCCCCGAAGGGACCGTTCGAATTCGAGAGGGCGCAGGCGCGATGCATAGCAGCGTTATGCGCCACGCCCGGCGCCGCGTCTAGATTGCGGATTGGGCGGAAAGCTCGGCGCGCCAGTGGCGTTCACGTTCCTTCAGCCAGGTGTCGCGGCCGATCGGGCCGAGTTCCTCGTCCTGCAACTGTTCGAGGATGACGAACTCGAACCCAGCCTCGCCGCCGGCGGCGTTGTAGGCGCCCTGCATGGCCTTGTTGCGATGGCTGCCCAGGCGCAGCGAGAACAGCGAGGAGTTGCGCTGGCCGTCCAGATTGCGCGAGGCGCCGACGAAGGTCTCCCCCGTCGACAGGCTGCGCAGCGCGAAGATCCCCACCGGGACCTTGCGTTCCTTGTACTGGCGTACGGCGTCGCGGCGGCTGGTCTTGTCCATACCGACCCAATGGCCCGACCAAGCGGCTTGAGTCAATTATATCCGGGTAAATTATTTGAGCCGCCGTCGGCGACCGACTCCCCTTAGGCGTCAGAGCCAAGGAGGCCGGACATGCAGGCGCCAACCATCACTCCCCGCCGCGCGGTCTGGACCTTGGGCGTGACGCAGCTGATCGGCTATGGCTGCACCAGCTATCTGCCCGCCACCCTGGCCAAGGCCCAAGCGAGCTCGCTGGGCGTCTCCACGGCCTTCGTGTTCGGCGCCTATTCCGGCGGCCTGCTGATCTCGGCGCTGCTCGGGCCGGCGGCCGGGCGGGCGGTGGATCGCCATGGCGCGCGCCGGCCATTGGCCCTGGGCAGTCTGGTGTTGACGCTGGCCCTCATCGGCATGGCGGCGGCGCAGGACGGCGTTCAGCTGGCGCTGGCCTGGCTGGTGCTCGGCGCGGGGATGGCGCTGGCCCTCTACGACATCGCTTTCGCAGGCCTGGTCGGCTGGTTCGGTCAGGACGCCCGGCGTTCGATTACCGGCGTGACGCTGATCGCCGGCTTCGCCAGCACCATCGCCTGGCCGCTGTCGGCCTGGATGGAGGGCGCCTACGGCTGGCGCGCCACCGCCCTGTTCTGGGCGGCGACCAACCTGCTGATCGCCCTGCCCCTGCACTGGACCCTGCCGCGCCCGACGCAACCGGCGAGCGCCGCCCATGCCGCTCCGGACGACGTGGACACGCCTGAGCCTGGGGCCGCGCTGAAGATGGCGCTGCTGGCCACGGCGCTGGCGGTGATGGCGGGGGTCGGCTCGGTGATGGCCGCGCACCTGCCGCCCCTGCTGATCGGACTGGGGGCGAGCGCCACGGCCGCCATCGCCGCCGGGATGCTGGTCGGCCCGGCCCAGGTGGCGGCCCGGCTGGGCGAGTTCTTCCTGGTCCGCCGCATCCACCCGCTGGTCTCGGCCCGGGTCGCCGTGTCGATGTTCCCGGCCGGAGCGGCGCTGCTGCTGGTGCTGGGACCGCTGGCCGCTGCGCCGTTCGCGGCCCTCTACGGCGCGGGCAACGGCCTCTTCACGATCGTACGCGGCACGCTGCCGCTCGTGCTGTTCGGCAGCCGCAACTATGGACGCCGGCTGGGAATGCTCAGCGTGCCCTCGCGGCTGATCGGAGCGGTCGCGCCGCTGCTGTTCGCCCTCGGGATGGAACGCTCTGCGCAGATGTCGCTGTGGGTGCTGATCATCGCCTGCCTGGGTGCGCTCGGCTGTCTCTTCGCCCTGCGCAAACCCGCCGCCTAGGGTGGCGCAGGGGCTGCCGCGGGACTAAGTTCGCGCCATGCGTCAGACCTTTGATGAAACCACCGATCCGTCCTTCGGCCCGAAGCACGTCCCCCTGATCCGCGCGGCGATGAAGGCGCAAGGCTTGGACGGTTTCCTGGTGCCCCACGAGGACGAACACCAGAACGAATATCTGCCCGAGGCCAACGACCGGCTGGGCTGGGCGACCGGCTTCACCGGCTCGGCCGGCGCCGCAGTGATCCTCGCCGACAAGGCCGCGATCTTCGTCGACGGCCGCTACACCCTGCAGGTCCGCGACCAGGTGGACGCCGCGACCTTCGAGATTCGTGATCTCGTCGAGGGCGGCGTGCCGGCCTATCTGGAGACCGCCGCCGCCAAGGGCCAGCTGATCGGCTACGATCCGCGGCTGCACTCGCCGGACGCTTTGGAGCGCCTGAAGGCCGCCGCCGCCAAGGCCGGCGCGGCGCTTAAACCCGTCGCCGCCAATCCGCTGGACGAGGCCTGGGGCGCCGCGCGCCCGGCCCAGCCGACCGCGCCGGTCGTCCCCCATGCGCTGGAATATGCGGGCGAAGAGTCTTCGGCCAAGCGGGGCCGCATCGGCCAGCTCCTGGCCGGCAAGAACGCCGACGCCACGGTGCTGACCGCGCCCTCGTCCATCGCTTGGCTGTTCAATGTCCGCGGCGGCGACGTCATCCGCTCGCCCCTGCCTCTCGGCCAGGCGATCCTGAACCAGGACGGCACGGCGCGGCTGTTCCTCGATCCGGTCAAGGTCTCGCCGGAGCTGCGGGCCTGGCTGGGCAACGAGGTGCGGCTGGAGACGCCCGACGACCTGCCTGCAGCCCTCGGCGAACTCAAGGGCAAGCGCGTGCTGGTCGACCCGGGCCAATCGTCGGCCTGGTACTTCGACACCCTGGCCCAGGCCGGCGCCGAGGTCGTGCGCGGTGAAGACCCCTGCGCCCTGCCGCGGGCCTGCAAGAACCCGGTCGAGATCGCCGGCACGCGCGAGGCCCACGCCCGCGACGGCGTCGCGGTGACCCGCTTCCTGCACTGGGTCGCCACCGAGGGGCAGAGCCGCATGATCGACGAGGTCGAGGTGGTCACCCGGCTGGAAGGCTTCCGCCAGGACACCGGCGCGCTGAAGGACCTGTCGTTCGACACCATCGCCGGGGCGGCTTCGAACGGCGCCATCGTCCACTATCGGCCGACCACGCGGCTCAACAAGCAGGCCCAGCAGGGCTCGCTGCTGCTGGTCGACAGCGGCGCGCAGTATCTCGACGGCACCACCGACATCACCCGCACGGTCGCGATCGGCGAGCCCAGCCAGGAAATGCGCGAACGCTTCACCCTGGTGCTGAAGGGCCACCTGGCGCTGGCGGCGATCCGCTTCCCGGCCGGCACCACCGGCTCGGCCCTGGACGCCCTGGCCCGTGCGCCGCTGTGGAACGTCGGCCTCGACTACGACCACGGCACCGGCCACGGCGTCGGCTCGTACCTCGGCGTGCACGAGGGCCCGCAGCGGATCTCCAAGCTGCCCAACTTCGTGGCCCTGCGGCCCGGCATGATCCTGTCGAACGAGCCCGGCTACTACAAGGAAGGCGCCTACGGCATCCGGATCGAGAACCTGCAGTTCGTCACCGAGCCGTCGGCCATTCCCGGCGCCGAGCGCGAGATGCTGGGCTTCGAGACCTTGACCCTGGCGCCGATGGACCGCCGGCTGATCGTCGTCGAGCTGCTCTCGCCCCAGGAGCGCGCCCAGATGGACGCCTATCACGCCCGGGTGCTGGAGGTGGTCGGCCCGCGGGTCGAGCAGCCCGAGGTCCGCGCCTGGCTCGAGGCGGCCTGCGCGCCGCTATAACGTTTTCAATTCCTCCCCTCCTGGGGGAGGTGGATCGATGCGCAGCATCGAGACGGAGGGGGACTGCTGACTCAAGCAAGCCCCCTCAGTCAGCCATTCGGCTGACAGCTCCCCCAGCGGGGGAGCATCGAGGACCTATTCACCCGCCATCTTCAGGATCGTCGCCCACTCGGCGTCGCTGACCGGCGAGACCGACAGCCGCCCCTGGCGCAGCATGGCCATCTCCGACAGCGCCGGATTGGCCTTCATGTCCGCCAGGGTGACGGACGTCTTCAGCTTGCGCACGGGGGTCAGTTCGACGGCGACGAACTTGCCGGTCGGATCGCTGGCGTCGGGAAACGCCTCCTTGGCGACCTGGGCGATCGCCACGACGTCCTTGCCCGCCTGGGAGTGGTAGAAGAACACCTGGTCGCCGACCTTCATCGACTTCAGGTGCGAGGCGGCGGCGAAGTTGCGCACCCCGTCCCAGGTCGTGCGCCCGTCGCGCTCGAGGTCGGCGTAGGAATAGGTGTCCGGTTCGGACTTCACGAGCCAGTGCGACGCCACGGCGATCCTCCTTGTGCCTTACCCAAGGTTGGGGACTGGGCGTCCCCGCGGCAAGTCCGGCCGACGCCTACCCGGCGACCAGGGCCAGCCACTCGTCCTCGGTCATCACCTGAATGCCGAGATCGGTCGCCGTCTTCAGCTTCGAGCCCGCGCCGGGGCCAGCCACCACCAGGTCGGTCTTCTTCGACACCGAGCCGGAAACCTTGGCCCCCAGCCCTTCGGCCTGCGCCTTGGCTTCGTCGCGGGTCATCTTCTCCAGCGCCCCGGTGAAGACGATGGTCTTGCCGGCGACGGCGGTGTCGGTCTTCGGCCGCTCGGCGGCGATCACTTCGTCGAGCTGACCGCGCAGGGCCTCGACCTTGGCGCGGTTGTGCGGCTCGGCGAAGAACTGGGCGATCATCCGCGCGGCGACCGGACCGACCGCGTCGACGCCGGACAGCTCGCGGAACTCCTCGCCCGGCTCCTCCTGCGCGGCGTCCCGCGCGACCTGCACGATCGTCTCCCAGTCGCCGAACCGCTCGATCACCGCGGCGCGGGCGCGGGAGTTGAGCTTCGGCACAGCCAGTTGCAGGCGCTTGTCGAGCGAGGTCTCGTCGGGCAGCAGCAGCGCCTGCTGCGCGCCGCCGAAGTCGAGCAGCGCCCGCACGCCCGTCGGCCCGAGGCCGTCGAGATCCACCAGGGCGGCATAGTTCTCGCCGCCGACCTGCCCGGCCGCCGCCTGCGCGATCTGGACGAAGTGGTCGTAAGTCTCGAAGTGCCGGGCCAGGGCCAGCGAGGTGGTCTCGCCGACATGGCGAATGCCGAGCCCGAAGATGAAGCGGTCCAGCGGGATCGCCCGCTTGGCGTTGATGGCGGCGACCAGATTGGCGATCGAGGTCTCGCCATAGCCGTCGGTGACCCGCAGCTCGGCCAGCTTCTCTTCGTCGCGGGCCAGGCGGTAGATGTCGGCCGGCTCCTTGACCCAGCCGCGCTCGAAGAAGGCGGTCAGCTGCTTTTCACCCAGACCTTCGATGTCGTAGGCGCGGCGTGACACGAAGTGGCGCAGGTGCTCGATCCGCTGGAACGGACAGGCGAACTCGCCTGAGCAGCGCCGCACCACGGTCTCGGCCCCGGCGGCCGTGGTTTCCTTGACGATCGGCGTCTTCAGGTCGCACGGGCAGACGGTCGGAAACTCGTAGGGCACGGCGTCAGCCGGCCGTTCCTCGGGCACGTAGCCGAGGATCTGCGGGATCACGTCGCCGGCCCGCTGCAGGATCACGGTGTCGCCGATGCGCACGTCCTTGCGGGCGATCTCGTCGGCGTTGTGCAGGGTGGCGTTGACCACCACGACGCCGCCGACCGTCACTGGATGCAGCCGCGCCACCGGCGTGATCGCGCCGGTGCGCCCGACCTGGATGTCGATGGCCTCGAGAATGGTGCGCGCCTGCTGGGCCGGGAACTTGCGGGCGATCGCCCAGCGCGGCGTGCGGGTGATGAAGCCCAGGCGCTGCTGCCAGTCCAGACGGTCGACCTTGTAGACCACCCCGTCGATGTCGTAGCCGAGCTTGGGCCGCACGGCCTCCATGGCGCCATAGGCGTCGAGCAGCCCTTGTCCGCTGACCACGCGACGGCTCTCCGGCGTGGTCTGGAAGCCCCAGGCCTTCAGCTTGGACAGCGCCTCCCACTGGGTCTGGGCGAACGGCTCGCTGAGCAGGCCCCAGGCATAGGCGAAGAACTTCAGCGGCCGCGTGGCGGTGATCTTCGGATCGATCTGGCGCAGCGATCCAGCCGCCGAGTTGCGCGGGTTGGCGTAGGTTTTCAGGCCCGCGGCCTCGTTGGCGGCGTTGAGCGCGGCGAATTCCTCGTGGCCGAGATAGACCTCGCCGCGGATCTCGATGACGTCCGGCCATCCCTCGCCGGCCAGCCGCTTGGGGATGTCGGCGATGGTGCGCAGGTTCTCGGTGACGTCCTCGCCGACCCGCCCGTCGCCGCGCGTCGCGCCCTGGACGAAGACGCCCTTCTCGTAGCGCAGCGAGGCCGACAGGCCGTCGATCTTCGGCTCGGCGGTGTAGCCGACCTCCTCGGCGCCCGACAGGCGCAGGAAGCGGCGGATACGGGCGTCGAACTCCAGCGCGTCCTCGTTCGAGAAGGCGTTGTCGAGGCTGAGCATCGGCACGCCGTGCTCGACGGGCGAGAACTGCTCGGCCCGCGCCGCCCCGACCCGGGTCGAGGGCGAGTTCTCACGGATCAGGTGCGGGAACGCGGCCTCCAGCGCGCTGTTGCGGCGCTTGAGCTCGTCGTACTCGGCGTCCGAGATCGT
Organism: Phenylobacterium sp.; assembly: GCA_017991675.1. Classification (GTDB taxonomy): domain Bacteria; phylum Pseudomonadota; class Alphaproteobacteria; order Caulobacterales; family Caulobacteraceae; genus Phenylobacterium. The sequence goes on from JAGOQB010000002.1 coordinate 320,538, forward strand.
CGGCGCGTCCTGCTGGTGGTAGGCGATGTCGTGGCGCGCCAGCTCGTCGGCGAGCGCTGTCAGCTCCTCGACGGCCTCGGCCTCGGTCAGGTCGGATATCGGCTTCATGTTCTAGTTCCTCCCCCTCTGGGGGAGGTGGATCGCCGTAGGCGAGACGGAGGGGGCCTACTCTCAGGGCCGCTTGAGCCCAAGTCCCCCTCGGCCGGCCATACGGCCGACAGCTCCCCCAGCGGGGGAGCGACAGAGCCAGCGCTACGCATCCATCAGGGCCCTGGCCGCGGCGCGGGCGGCGTCGGTGATCTGGGCGCCGGCCAGCATGCGGGCGATCTCCTCCTCGCGGTCGGCGAGGGACAGGGTCTCGACGGCGGTGCGGATGCGATCGGCGTCGCCGCTCTTGGAAATGCGCCAGTGGGCGTCGCCGCGCGCGGCCACCTGCGGGCTGTGAGTCACCACCAGCACCTGCGCATCGGCGGCCAGCCGCCGCAGCCGCAGGCCGACGGCGTCGGCCACCGCCCCGCCGACGCCCTGGTCGACCTCGTCGAAGATCATCAGCGGCTGGGGCCCCTCAGCCCGACCGGCCAGCGAAGCCTTCAGCGCCAGAGCGAAGCGCGCCAGCTCGCCGCCGGAGGCGATGGCGCCAAGGTCGCCGAACGGCGCCCCCGGATTGGTCGCGACCTCGAAGGCCACGCGGTCGAGCCCGCCCGGCCCGGCCCGATCCTCGCCCAGCGGCTCGACCGCGACGCGGAAGCGGGCCTTGTCCAGCTTCAGCGGGCCGAGCTCGCCCATCACCGCCACGGCCAGCCGCTCGCCCGCCCCGCGGCGCGCCTCGCTCAACTTGCCGGCCTCGGCCAGATAGGCGGCGCGGGCCGCGGTCACCGCCGCCTCGGCGGCCTTCAGGTCGTCCTCGGACGACTCCATGGCCTGCAGCCGCTCGGCGAAGCGCACGCGCAGCAGCGGCAGCTCCTCGACGCTGACCTGCAGCTTGCGGGCCATGCCGCGCAGCTCGAACAGCCTCTCCTCGGTCTTTTCCAGCTGGTCGGGACGGAAGTCGAAGGCGTCGGCCGCCGCGTCCACCGCCGCCTCGGCTTCCTGGGCTTCGCTGAACACGCGGTCGATGACGATGCTGGCGGCGGTCAGCCGGGCGACGGCGGCCGAATCTTCGGCCGCGCCGGCGGCGATCGCCCGGGTGCGTGCGTGCTCGATCGCACGGACGGCCTGGGCCAGCCGCGGGCCGAGCCCTTCGAAGGCCGCGCGCGCCTCGGTGATGTCGCTGAGCGCCTTCTCGGACGCCCCGAGGATCGCCCGTTCCTCGGCGAGCGCCGGCTCCTCGCCCTCGCGCGGGTCCAGCCGGTCCAGTTCGGCCAGGCGCAGGGTCAGTTCCTCGGATTCCTCGGCTGAGCGGGCGACGATCGCACGCAGCTCCTCGGCGCGGCCGCGCGCGCTGCGCCAGTCCGACCAGGCCCGGGCGACGCCGGCGCCGAGCGCGCCCAGCGATCCATAGGCGTCCAGCAGGGGCCGATGCTTGCGCGCGTCGAGCAGGCCGACGGTCTCGTGCTGGCCGTGCACCTCCAGCAGGATCTCGCCCAGTTCGCGCAGCACCGTGGCGCTGGTCGCCTGGTCGTTGACGAAGGCGCGGCTGCGGCCGTCGGCGCTGAGCGTCCGGCGCAGCACCAGGTCCTCGCTGCGATCGTAGGAGATGCCCTTGTCTTCCAGCACGTCCCAGACCGAGTGGTCGGGCGCCGGCGCGAACACCGCCGACACCGCCGCCTGGGCCGCGCCCTGGCGCACCAGCCCGGCGTCGGCGCGCGCGCCGACGGCCAGGCCCAGGCTGTCGAGGATGATCGACTTGCCCGCCCCTGTCTCACCAGTCAGCGCCGTCAGCCCCGGGCCGATGGACAGGTCCAGGGCCTCGATGAGCACGACGTCGCGGATCCAAAGTCCGATCAGCATGGCCGCAAGATCGCTCGGAATCAGCCGGTTCGGAAGACGCTTAAGTTCGCTTTAGGTTCTAATTTTCGCCGCCCAGGCCCGGGATGCGCGAGAGCAGCCCCCGGCGCTTTGCGGGTTCCGCCGGCGCGGTCGCCTCGTTGGCCGCGGTCGGCGGGGTTTCCAGGGCCGGCGACGGCTCGGCGGCCGGAACCTCCGCGGGCACGGCGTCGGCGGCCGGCGGCTTGATGGTCGCGTCCTTGTCCTTCACGAACGGCAGGCGCGAGACCAGGCTCGGCTTCTTCGACTGCGACGGCTCGACCGCCGGGCGCAGGCCCCTGTCGGTCAGCAGCTTGTAGGCGTCGCGGTACCAGACGTCGCCCGGATAGTTGTAGCCGAGCACCGCGCCGTTGCGCTTGGCTTCCTCGGCCAGGCCCAGGGTCAGATAGGCTTCGACAAGGCGATAGAGCGCCTCCGGCGTGTGGCTGGTGGTCTGGTAGCGCTCGATGACCGTCTTGAAACGGCCGATCGCCGCCAGGGTGTCGCCCTGACGCAGGTACCAGCGGCCGATGGTCATTTCCTTGCCGGCCAACTGGTCGTTGACCATGTCGATCTTCAAACGCGCGTCGGCCGCGTATTCCGTGCGCGGGTAGCGCTGGACCACCTCGCTCAGATTAGCCAGCGCCTGGCCGGTGGCGGCCTGGTCGCGGCCCACGTCGACGATCTGCTCGAAATAGCAGATGGCCTTCAGATAGTGCGCATAGGCGGCGGCCGGGTTGCCCGGATAGAGCGAGATGAAGCGGTCGGCGTCGCCGATCGCCTCAGCATAGTCGTTGCCCTGATAGTGGGCGTAGGCGGTCATCAGGATCGCGCGGCGCGACCACTCCGAATAGGGGTGCTGACGCTCGACTTCGCCGAAGTACTGAACGGCCTGATTCCACAGGCCGCGGTCCAGCCGGTCCGCGCCGGTGGCGTAGAGCAGCTCCACAGGCCGCTCTTCATAGGCCAGCCGAGGCTTCTCCTTCTTGCCCGCGCAAGAGGCCAGGGCGAGAGCGGCGCAGCCGACGATAAGAGCCGTGCGAGTCCGGGAATTGCGAAGCAAGGACACCTTCACCTCAAAAGGATCGACGCGCGCCCCCGCGCCGCGAGTCCCCGCTTCTACAGCATGGAATGCAGGGCGCAAATGCGGCGGAGCGCAATGACACCGCTAAGCCATCTCCGCCCCCTCGATCAGGTCCAAATCCATCCCAAAAGGAAGGGCGTCAAAGAGACGGCAAGGACTGAAAGCAGAAGCCACGCTCCCCATAGGGCGGCGGTGGTCGTTGCGCTCAATTGAACTGGAAGCACGCTTCTCGCGCCCCAGATCACCGCCACATCGACGAGTAGGACAGCAAAGAAAGTCAGGGCGGCAGGAACTTGGAGCGCTGCCAGTGGGTAGATCATGGAATGGGGAAAACCCATACCGCCCCAATCAACGACCTCGTGAAGCCGCCGTGCGAGGCCGCTAGGCTCGCCCAAGTCCCAACTCCATAACTGCCTCTGCAATGCGACGAAGCTAGCAGCGAGCGGGGTCAAAACCAGCGCACGTGGAAGGCGCATCATGTCACTTGACGATTATCTGGCCGTTTTTCTGGGCTCTCTCGTATTCGGTTCGAGCCAGCCGCCCGAGATCGTCCTCGCCCGACAATCCCATCAGCCGATCGATCCGCGCCTTCTGGGCGGGCGTTAGATAGACCGGCGCCCCCGCCCGAATGCCCTGAAGAACTTCGAGGTCCTTCATTTCGGCCTCGTTCAGCGCCCGCTCCTGGATGGTGAGAAGCTCCCTATCGGTGAAACTCGGGCCGACGATAGTCCGAACCGTGTTGCGCAAGTTTGGCTCGATCTCGGGATGCAACTGCATAGCGCGTCGCGCCATCCATCCCGCGCCCCCTACGGTCTCAAATGCATCGTCGGGCGGCCCCGCCGCGTTCGATTGGGGCGTCGTCTCAAAGGCAAGTCGACCGTAGCTCATGCATTCCTCGTTCGGAACAAACGAGGAACAATGATCTCACAACGCTTCCGGTTCGCAAGCGAAAGTTGCGAAAGTCGCTCAGACCGCCTGGGCCAGTTCCGGCGCCAGGGTGCGGTAGCGCCATGATTGCGGCGCGGCGAGCAGCGCGCGGACCAGCTGATTGTTCAGGCTATGACCGGCCAGCACGCCCTCGAAACGGCCGAGGATCGGCGCGCCCAGCACATAGAGGTCGCCGATGGCGTCCAGCGCCTTGTGGCGCACGAACTCGTCCGGACGGCGCAGGCCTTCGGGATTGAGGATGCGGTCGCCCTCGATGACCACGGCGTTCTCCATCGAGCCGCCGCGGGCCAGGCCGATCGAGCGCAGATACTCGACCTCGTGCAGGAAGCCGAAGGTGCGGCAGTCGGCCAGCTCATCGCGGAACGCCTGCTCGTCCATGACCAGGTCGACGGCCTGACGGCCGATGGCGGCGGACGGGAAACGGATCTCGAAGGCGACCTCGAAATGGTCCGACGGGGTCAGGCTGGCGCGCTTGTCGCCATCGACGAACTCGATCGGCTCGAGAATTTCGATGTAGGCGCGCAGCGCGTCCTGCGGACGGCGGCCGGCGCGGTCGAGGATCTGCACGAACGGCAGCGACGAGCCGTCCATGATCGGCATTTCCGGGCCGTCGAGTTCGACCACCGCGTTGTCGACGCCCAGCATGACCAGGGCCGCCATCAGGTGCTCGATGGTCGACACCGACACGCCGGCGGCGTTCTCGATCACGGTGCCCAGCTGGGTCTTGGTCACCGCCTCGCCGGTGGCCGGGACGCGGTTGTCACGGTCGGTGACGTCGGTGCGGACGAAGACGACGCCCGAATTGGTCGGCGCGGGACGAACGGCGACACGCGTATAGGCGCCGGTGTGGACGCCGACGCCGGCGAAGATCGCCGGACCCTGGAGGGTGTGCTGAAACTCTTGTGCGCGCAAAGCTCGCCGCCTTCCTCGTTCGGGCACGCGGCCAGATGGCCGCATAACGCCCCAACTGTCAGGTAAGGGCTATGCCGCGCCGCAGCAAAACACTTCCTGTTTCGCAATGTTTCGATTTGGGACGGTTAGGAAAGCCTTAGGATTCAAGGCGCAAGCCGCCCTTCCCGATGTCTCTGCGCGGCTTCGTTGACAGCCGATTTGGAGGGCCGCTACCCTCTTTGCAAGACGTCGGCGAGTGATGGAGGCCCATGATGACCCATTCCAGCGCACATCCATCGCTCGTGACGCACCTCTGGGGCCATCGCTAGCCGCCGTCACGCTTCCGGCCGAGACGGCCATCCGGGCGCAAGCGCCCTGTGACGAGACCAATATGTCCGACCTTCAACCCGCCGCGCCGCAGCGTGCGGATATGCCTGCGCCTGCCGCCAGGCGCCTCCTCGAACTCGAAGCCGAGACCCGCTTCACCCTCAAAGACGGCCGCATCGCCAGCGAGGCGCCGCCCGACAATGCGCCCGGCCCGCTGCTGTACGTCGCCGGCGGCCGCGTCTGGGGCGACGAGAGCATCACACCCCAGATCCTCGACGAACTGAGCCGGCTGGCGCGCGACGAAACGCCCGGGGGCCTGGACCGCTGCCTGACGCTGCTCCCCAAATCTGGGGCGGCTTCCGGCGGCCTCAGCTATCTTCTGCCGCATGGGACGCAGGCGCTGGGAGCCGCCCGGACGATCGCCTCCGGGTCCGCTGAAGCGGAGAACCTCGAGGCCCGCTTCGATCGCGAGGGCATGCCGAGAGACCTGCTGGACCTGAACTTCCGGCAGGTCGCCGACCTTTGGCCGCCCTATTGCCTGGTGGTCGAGGACGGACGTGTCGCAGCCCTGGCCTTCACCGCCCGACGGGGCCCACGCGGCGCCGAGCTCGGCCTCGTCACCCTGCCCGGCTTCCGCGGCCGCGGCCTCGCCGGGCAGGCCGTCGCCGGCTGGAGCGTCCTGTCCGAGCTGCGCGATCTGACGCTGTTCTACAGCACCGCGACGACGAACCTCGCCTCGCAGCGTGTCGCCGCCAAGCTCGGCCTGCCCTTCATCGGCTCGACCTGGGAAGTCGCGAGGGCCTGAAACGAAAAACGGCCGGGCGAGCGCCCGGCCGTTTCATCGATCTGGTGGACCGCCTAGTTGGCCAGGCGGCGCAGGAACGACGGGATTTCCAGGTCTTCCTGGTTGTCGAACTGCGCTTCCTGGGCCGGCTGTTCGGCCGGCAGCGCGCCGCCGCGGCTCACCGGCGCCTGCTGGCGCGTCGGCTGCGGGGCCGGCTGCTCGTAGCGGGGGCGGCTGCCGAACAGGCTGAGGAAACCGCCGCGTTGCGGGCGACGCTCCTCGTAGGCCGGTTCCGTGAACAGCGGCTCCTCCTCGAATTCCTCGACCGCCGGATCGACGATCTTGGTCATCGGGCGCGTGATCTGCGGCTCGGGCGCGGCGGCGACCACCGGAGCCGGCGCGGGCGCCGGAACCGGGGCGCTGTAGAGGTCGCCCTGCTCTTCTTCGAACACCGCCTTGACCGGCTCCGGCGCCGGGATCGGCGCGGGCGCGGGCGCCGCAGCGGCGACCGGCGTCATGGTCGGGGCCGGCGGCACATAGGCGGCCGGTTCCGGATAGCGCGGCGCCGGACGGTCGGCGAAGCTCGGCGGAGCCGGGCGTTCATAGGTAGGGGTCGCGCGCATCACCGGCTCGGTCACCGGGGCCGGACGCACGGTCTCGGCCCGCAGCGGCGGCGCGGTCAGCGGCTTGCGCTCCACCTTCGGCTCGATGGCCGCCATCGAGGCGCCGTCCATGCCGGTGGCGACCACCGAGACGCGGATCATGCCCTCCAGGGTCGGATCGAAGGCCGCCCCGAAGATGATGTTGGCTTCGGCGTCGACCTGCTCGGAGATGGCGTTGGCCGCCTCGTCGACTTCCAGCAGGGTCATGTCCAGGCCGCCGGTCACATTGACCAGCACCGCCTTGGCGCCCTTCAGCGAGACTTCGTCGAGCAGCGGGTTGGCGATGGCGTTCTGGGCGGCCATCAGGGCGCGGTCTTCGCCGCTCGCCTCGCCGGTGCCCATCATCGCCTTGCCCATTTCGGTCATGACCGTGCGGACGTCGGCGAAATCGAGGTTGATCAGGCCCGGCAGCACCATCAGGTCGGTGATCGAGCGGACGCCCGAGTGCAGGACCTGGTCGGCCATGCCGAAGGCTTCGGCGAAGGTGGTGCGCTCGTTGGCGACCCGGAACAGGTTCTGGTTCGGGATGACGATCAGGGTGTCGACATAGCGCTGCAGCTCGCCGATGCCGGCGTCGGCCAGGCGCATGCGGTGGCGGCCTTCGAAGTGGAAGGGCTTGGTCACCACGCCGACGGTCAGGATGCCGCGCTCACGGGCGCACTTGGCGATGATCGGGGCCGCGCCGGTGCCGGTGCCGCCGCCCATGCCGGCGGTGATGAAGATCATGTGGGCGCCGTCGAGGTGCTCGCCGATCTCCGGGATCGATTCTTCGGCGGCGCTCATCCCGACTTCCGGGTGCGCCCCGGCGCCAAGGCCCTGGGTGACCTGCACGCCGAGCTGGATGCGGCGGTCGGTCTTGGCGAAGGCCAGCTGCTGCGCATCGGTGTTGGCGACGACGAACTCGACGCCCTCGAGATGGGCTTCGATCATGTTGTTGACCGCGTTGCCCCCAGCGCCCCCGACGCCGAACACAACGATCCGCGGCTTCAGTTCGGTCGCGCGCGGCGCGGAAAGTGCGATAGCCATTGGGACCCTGTGTCCTCCGTACCGTGGTCAAGGGAACTGAAGGCGACCCGCCCGCCCGGTTCCCGCGACGGCTGGCGTTAAGGAAGCGCCCACCATCGTTAATTGGCGGTTAACTGCATAAGGCGAGTCGGAGGCGCGTGAAGGCGCATCCACAACAAAATTTCTTGCTGCGTAAGGCTTGAGCGTTAACCACGCCTCGACCCGTCGTTCAGCTGCCGGCGTTTATCGAACGCCGTGCGCTAAACCATTCTACAAACTCAGCTTTGCAGCCTGAGCGAGCATGCCTGCAGCACGATTCAGCTTCATGGCGAAGCTTGAATCGATCCGCCTAGAGATTTTCCCGCAACCAGGCGGCGGCCTTGGCCACCGGATTGGCGCGCGGATCAAGCGGTTCGCGGCGCAGCTTGGCGCTGGCCAGGGTCTTGGACGAGACCGCCTCGCGCGGGCCGAAGGCGGCGCGCTGCAACACCCCGGCGGCGGCGCAGAACGCCGGCCCGGAGGCGGCGTCGGCCAGGTGCGGCACCCGGCGCGGGCGGCCCAGGCGCACCGGGCGATCGAACACCCGCACGGCGACTTCGCGCACGCCGGCCAGCTGGCTGGCGCCGCCGGTCAGCACCAGGCCGGCCCCGGCCTCGACCGGAGCGCCCGAGGCCTTCAGGCGGTCGCGGAGCAGTTCGAGGGTCTCTTCCACCCGCGGGGCGATGATGCCCTTGAGCAGCGATCGCGGCGCGATGACCGGACCGGCGCCCGGATCGTCGCCGCGCGGCGGCGCTTCGATCATCTCGCGGTCCTCGTTGGCCGAGGCGATCGCCGAGCCGTGCAGGGTCTTGATGCGCTCGGCCCCGGCGACCGAGGTCGACAGGCCGCGGGCGATGTCGGCGGTGACGTGGCTGCCGCCGACCGGCAGGGTTTCGACGTGAATCAGGCTGCCGCCGGAGAACACCGCGGCCGAGGTCGAGCCCCCGCCCATGTCGATGCACACCGCGCCGAGGTCCATCTCGTCCTCTTCCAGGGCGGCGAGCGCCGAGGCGAACGGCGCGGCGACGACGCCTTCGAACTGCAGGTGGGCGCGCTCCACGCAGGCGCCGAGGGTCTGGTAGACGGCCTCGCTGACGGTGACGACCAGCAGCTCGACGCCCAGCGAGCGGCCGAACATGGCGCGCGGGTCGCGGATGGCCGCCTGGCCGTCGACGCTCCAAGCGACCGGCAGGATGTGGGCCGCGCGGCGGCCCGGAATCTTGATCTGGCCCAGGGCCTGCTGGATGGCGCGGACAAGGTCGCCGTCCGAGATCGGGCGGGCGCCCAGCGAGACGCGGCCGGCGATGCGATGGCTGGCCAGCTGGCCGCCGGCGGTGGCGACGGTGACGCCCTGGACCTGCACGCCCGCGACATTTTCGGCTCGCTCGACCGCCTGGGCGATCGCGTCGGAGGCCTCGTCGAGATTGATGATCGCGCCGCCGCGCACGCCGCGCGACTGCACATAGCCGACGCCCGCGGCCGTCAGGGTGCGGTCGCCGCGACGCACGCCGTCCGGCTTCATGATGAAGCAGGTGACCTTGGACGCGCCAAGATCCACGGCCGCCACCACTGGCTGGCGGCTGAGCGCGGCCTTCAGGCCCTCGCGGCTTTCCTTGCGTTCCTCAACCCGGGTCGACAAGTCCGTACGTCCTTCCTTCAGTCTCACGCGCCGTTGGCGACCAGTTGGCCCGGCAGCACGCCGTCGCGCGGGCGCACGGCCACCACGGTCGGATCGCGCAGGTCGATCCGCTCGAAGCCCAGTTCCAGAATGCGCGAACGCTGATCGAGCTGTTCGAGCTGGATCAGGGCCGCGCCCTCGTCGACCGCCGGCAATTGCACCAGCGAGCCGTCTTTCATTCTCAAGTCCCAGCGGCGGCCGTCGACGCGCACCAGCGCCTCGGTCCGCTCGGCCAGGCGCGGCCGCGCCGCGACTTCCGGCAGAATCGCCGCGGCCGCCTCGTTGGCGCCGACGCCGACGATCAGCGGCAGGGTCGCAAAGCGGCCGGGATCGGCCTCGGGAATCACCCGGCCGGTCTCGTCGATGACGTGGCTGCGCCCGCCGTTCTGCCAGACCGCCATCTGGCGGCGCTCGACCACGGCCAGGACCAGGGTGTCGGGCAGCAGGCGCACGACGCGCGCTTCCTTGACCCAGCCCACCGCTTCGACCCGCTGGCGGATCGCCTCGAGATCCATGCCGACGACCGGCTCGTCCTGGTAGACGGCGGCCGCGCGCAGGATGTCGGCGGTCGCCATTTCGGACGCGCCCTCGACGTGGATCGCCTTCAGCTTGAAGCCAAGGCCGGCGAACTGGCCGCCGATCGCCGAGCCCATCGAGGCGCCCAGCTTCTCGCCGCGATGACCGGTCGTCATGGTCACGGTCAGCGCGATCGTCACCACCCCGGCGGCCGCGATCAGCGCATGCCAGGGCGAGAGCCCGACGCCGCGGGCGGCGCCCAGCTTGCCGGGCGCGTACGCCGCCCCCGGCTTTCTGGCGCGGGGGGCGGTCTTGGTGCTTGCGGGCGCTTTAGCCCGGGGCTTCGCTTCAGCTCGCGACTCCCCCCGCATGGCCGCGGGCATACGCATCCTCCGTGATCCAAAGCACTAGACGGTCGAAATCCACCCCCTTGTGAGCCGCCTGCTCGGGCGCGAGCGAGGTCGGCGTCATGCCGGGCTGGGTGTTGACCTCCAGAAGGACCAGAATGTCGTTAATGTCGTCATAACGAAGATCGGACCGGGTAACCCCCCGGCAACCAAGCGCGGCATGCGCCAGCTCTGACAATTCCAACGCCTTTTCAAAGGCATGCTTCGGAATATCGGCCGGAACGACGTGCACGGAACCGCCTTCCGCGTACTTTGCTTCGTAATCGTAAAATTCGGTCTGCGGGATGATGTCGGTAACGCTCAACGCCTTGCCGTCCATGACCGCCACCGCCAGTTCCCGGCCGCGGATATAGGGTTCGATCATCACCTCCTCGCCGAAGGTCCATTGCGGCGAGACCAGCTCCTGCGGCGGGCGATTCGCGCCCTCGCGGACGATGAACACGCCCACCGAAGATCCCTCGGCGTTCGGCTTGATCACATAGGGCGGCGCCATCACGTGATCGGCCGCGGCGACATGTCGGTTGAACAGCCCGCCCCCCGGCACCGCGACCCCGGCCGCGGCCATCACCGCCTTGGCCTTGGCCTTGTCCATCGCCAGGGCCGAGGCCAGCACGCCTGAATGGGTGTAGGGGACCTTCAGGGTCTCCAGGATCCCCTGGACGCAGCCGTCCTCCCCCCACTCCCCGTGCAGGGCGTTGAAGACGACGTCCGGCTTCAGGGTGGTCAGCACCTGCGCCAGGTCGCGGCCGGCGTCGACATAGGTGACCTTGGCGCCCAGGCGTTCGAGCGCGGCGCCGCACTCCCTGCCCGACGACAGGCTCACCTCGCGTTCGGAAGAAAGACCGCCCAGCAGCAGGGCGACATGGTGTCCGGAAAGGGGAAGGCTCACTGGCTCACGCTCGCAGTCTTGCGGAAGTCGATATCGCTATCCGCCACGGTGTAGACGAAGGCGGCCCAGACGGCCACGTTCTGGGCGAGTTCGCGGGGGTCGACCTTGTCCAGGGTGTCGTCCGCCGAATGGTGCAGGTCGAAGTAGCGGGCGGCGTCCTGCTGCAGTTCCACGACCGGCGCCCCGAGGCGCTTCAGTCCCGCCACGTCGGCGCCGCCGTCGCGGGCCGGGTCGCGTGAAATGATCACCCGAAGGGGGTTCACCACCGCGGCGAAGGCCTTCATGGCCGGGTGTTCGAGGCTGCCCGCCGGCAGCTTGGCGTTGAAGATCTCGCCCGCGCCCAGGTCGCTCTCGCCTGCAACGATCATGTTGGGGACCTCGGCCTTGTTGGCCTCGGCATAGGCGGCTCCTGAACCGCCCTGCTCCTCGGCGCCCCACATCACCACGCGCACCGTGCGGCGCGGGCGCTGCGGCAGGTCGGCGATCAGCTTGGCCGCCGCCGTGGTGATCCCGATGCCCGCTGCGTCGTCGACCGCCCCGGTGCCGGCGTCCCAGGAATCCAGGTGGCCGCCGATGACGATGACCTCCTCCGGCTTCTCCCGGCCGCGGATCTCGCCGACCACGTTGTAGGCGGGGGCCTTGGCGCGATAGGTCGAGGCCATGGCCAGCTTGATCCGCACCGGCTTGCCGCGGGCGACCATGCGCTCCAGCAGCTCAGCGTCGGGCGGCGACAGCGCCGCCATCGGAATTCCCGAGATCGCCGCGCCGCCGCCGTGCGGCAACCGGCTGTCGTCGGTGGAGATCGAGCGCACCAGATAGGCCACAGCCCCGCGCTTGGCCGCCTCGACGCCGCCCGAGCGGGCGCGCACCGCGCCGGCATAGCCACGGATGTCCTGCGTGCGGCGCATCGGTTCGGTGACCACCGCGATCTTGCCCTTCAGCGCGCCAGGCGGCTGGGCCAGCATTTCGTCATAGCTGCGGAACAGCGCGATCTCGGCCTCCAGCCCCCCGGGCGGCGTGGCCGCCGAACGGCCGAGACCCAGGATCTGCAGCTTCTGAGGGAACGGCGCGACCACCTCGGCGGCCTCCGCGCCGCGCAGCCAGGACTCGGTCTCGAAGGTTTCGACGTGGACGTTCTCGAACCCCAGCGCCTTCAGCTTGGCCACACCCCAGTCCCGGGCCCGATCCATGGCCGGCGAGCCCTGCGGGCGGGCGCCGACCTCGGTAGTCAGCGACTCCGTCACGTTCCAGGCGGTGCTGTCGGTCAGGGCCTTGTCGCGAAGCGCAACGGCGGTGAGGGCGAGATCGGCGGCATGGACCGCGTTGGTGGAGACCAAGGTGGCGGCGACGGCCGCGAGCAAAGCAATGCGCATTCGCGGCGGGTGCCTTTCGTCGGGAAGCCTGTCAAGGCGCCCCTCCCCCATGGTCTTACCGGACGCAGGCCTTCCGACCGATCCCCTCACGCGGCGGTTGATCAAACTCAACCACGGATCGCGTTAACTATTCTCACAAGTGAATCGCCTGACGAATACTTTGGCTTTGCAGAATTTCGTCGGCTGGAACGGTCAAGCTAATACTGGGGTGAATCCCCGACAATCTCTATTCCCGCTTGTAAATGCGACGTAACGCCGCTACCTGTTAACCAAGGTCGTCGGGTTCGGCGTGACCAGCTCGGGTCATTGAGAGGTTCCAGATGAAGGCGCGCTCCATGGGGGTCGCCGCCACAGCGATCCTATCGCTTGGCGCGGCCGTCGCTCCCGCTGTCGCGGCTACGATTCTGTTCACCGAATTAGCCAACGTCTGGTCCGATCCGACCGCCGCAGACGCTGTCAGTCTGGATGGCGCGGAGCAGGTGCACGCGCCTTGGAACTCGGCGGGGCCCGCGGGCGGTTCCACCGCGCTGGCCGACGCCGTACAGCCGCTCGGCAGCGCGCCCCTCGGCCATCACGCCCCCGCGATCAGCGTCGGATCGATCACGCATGTCGCGGCGACGGAGGTCGTCGGCGGCGTCGATGTGCGGAACTTCGCCTACGGAGTCGGCCAGAAATCGGCTGGCTGCGATGAGCAGCGCGACGCCAGCGCGCCCAGCGACTGCGAGGCCCCGGGCGAGCCGTTGAAGTCGGCTGAGTTGGTGAAGATCGACGGCAAGTACTACGCCCTCGATATTTCCGGCCTCGTCCACAACGGCAACCCGGTCGAGGAATTCTGGACCCGCGAACAGGACGACGGCTCGGCCGAGCTGCGCGCGCAGCTGCGCCTGGTCTCCGCCGCGGTGCCGGAGCCGGCCAACTGGGCGATGATGATTGTCGGTTTCGGCATCGCCGGGGCCGCCGTGCGGGCCGGCCGCCGCCGCAACATCCTGGCCACCGTCCCCACGACCTAGGGTTCGATCACCCGCCAGGCGGCTTCCAGCCCCGCGGCTAGCGTCCATTGCGAGGGCGGCGTCCGGGGCTCCGGGCGCGGCGCGCAGCGTTCGACCAGGATCAGCAAGCGGCTCAGGCCGTCCGGCCGATCCGCTTGATCTCCCAGTCCAGCTCGATGCCGGTCTTGGCCTTGACGTCGGCGCGCACAGCCTCCCCCAGGCCCTCGAGGTCGGCCGCGGTGGCTTCGCCGGTATTGATCATGAAGTTGGCGTGCAGCGGCGAGAACATCGCCCCGCCGAACGGCTTGCCGCGCCAGCCGGCGTCGTCGACCAGCTTCCAGGACGAATGGCCCTGCGGGTTCTTGAAGGTCGAGCCGCCGGTCTTCTCGCGGATCGGCTGAGTGGTCTCGCGGCGCGCGGTGATCTCGGCCATCCGCGCCTCGACGGCGGCCGGCTCGTCGGGACGCCCCTGGAACACCGCCTGCATCCAGATCACGTCGCCCGGCGGCACGGTGCTGTGGCGATAGGTGTAGCCGAAGTCCTCAAGCGAATAGCTGACGATCTCGCCGCTGCGATCGAAGCCCCAGGCCGAAACCAGCACGTCCTTGGTCTCGCTGCCGTAGCAGCCGGCGTTCATGGTCAGGGCGCCGCCGATGGTGCCGGGAATGCCGGCGTAGAACTCCAGCCCCGCCAGGCCGGCCTTGGCCGCCGCCTTGGCGACCATGGCGTCCAGCGCCCCTGCGTCGGCGATGACCCAGCCCTCTTCCTCGTCGACCGAGATCTCGGCGAAGGCCTTGCCGGCCAGGCGGATCACGACGCCTTCGACGCCGCCGTCGCGGACGATGACGTTGGAGCCGACGCCCAGCACCGTGACCGGCACCTCGGCCGGCAGGGCCGCCAGGAAGTCGCTCAGGTCGGACTCGTCGGCCGGCAGGAACAGCACTTCGGCCGCGCCGCCGACGCGAAACCAAGTGAACGGACCCAGCGGTTCGTCGCGCAGCAGCCGGCCGCGCACCTCCGGCAGGTTGTCTCGCCAGCTCATCGGTTCAACGCCTCAAGCTGCCCGGGTAGCGCGTGCGCCCAGACCGTAATGTCGCCAGCGCCCAGACAGACCACCAGGTCGCCGGCCTTGGCCTCCTCATGCACGATCCGCGCAAGGTCGGCCGGGCTTTCCAGCGCCAGCGCCCGGCGATGGCCGAAGCGGCGCAGCCCCTCGACCAGGCCGTCGCGATCGGCTCCCGCAATCGGGCTCTCGCCGGCGGTATAGACGTCGGCCACGATCACCGTGTCGGCGTCGTTGAAGCAGCCGCAGAACTCGTCGAACAGGTCGTGCAGGCGCGTGTAACGGTGCGGCTGGACCACGGCGACGACACGCCCCTCGGTCACCGCCCGCGCGGCCTTCAGCACCGAGGCGATCTCGACCGGGTGGTGGCCATAGTCGTCGATGATGCGCACGCCGTTCGCCACGCCGGTGGTGGTGAAGCGCCGCTTCACGCCGCCGAACCCGGCCAGGCCCTTTCGGATGTCGTCGTCCGACACGCCCAGTTCCCGCGCCACGGCGATCGCGCCGGTGGCGTTCAGCACGTTGTGCTGGCCGGCCATCGGCAGGTGCAGGCTTTCCAGCCGCACGACCGGGCCGTCCTGCGGGGCGAACACCGCGTCGAACCGCGAGCCGTCCGGCCCCATGCTGATCTTCTCGGCGCGGACCTCGGCCTGCGGGTTGGTTCCATACGCGATGACTCGGCGGTTCTGCACCCTCGCGGCCATGGCTTGGACTTCCGGATGGTCGGTGCAGACGGCCGCAAAACCGTAGAACGGCACGTTCTCCACGAAGTCCTGGAAGGCCTTCTTCACGGCTTCGAAGTCGCCGTAGTGGTCCAGGTGCTCCGGGTCGATGTTGGTGACAATGGCGCAGGTCGACTTGAGCTTCAGGAAGGTGCCGTCGCTCTCGTCGGCTTCGACCACCATCCAGTCGCCCTCGCCCACCTTGGCGTTGGTCCCATAGGCGTTGATGATGCCGCCGTTGATCACGGTCGGGTCCAGCCCGCCGGCGTCCAGCAGGGCGGCGACCATCGAGGTGGTGGTGGTCTTGCCGTGGGTGCCCCCGACCGAGACCGAGTACTGCAGCCGGGTCAGCTCGGCCAGCATCTCGCCGCGGTGGACCAGCGGCAGGCGCTTCTCGCGGGCGGCGACCATCTCCGGATTGTCGGCCTTGATCGCGGTCGAATAGACGATCGCCGACGCGCCTTCGACATTGGCCGCGCCCTGGCCGATGAACACCTTGGCGCCCAGCTTCTCCAGCCGTTCGGTGTTGGCGCTGGCCTTGGCGTCGGAGCCCTGCACCGTGTAGCCGATGCGCAGCATGATCTCGGCGATGCCGCTCATGCCGATGCCGCCGATGCCGATGAAATGCACGGGGCCGAGGGCGAAGGGGACGGGACGCTTGTTCATTTTTGGACGGCGGTTCTCTCGACCAGGTCGGCCAGGCGTTCGGCCGCGTCGGGCTTGGCGATGGAACGGGCGCCGGCGGCCATGCGCGCCAGGCGGTCGGGGTTGGTCAGCAGCTTCTGCAGGGCGCTCGCCATCGTATCGACGGTCAGCTGGCTCTCGCGCGCCACTTCCGCGCCGCCCGCTTCGGCCATGACGCGGGCGTTCTGGCCCTGGTCGTCGTCCAGCGCGATGGCCAGCGGCACCAGGATCGCCGGCTTGCCGGCCACCGCGAACTCGCAGACCGAGCCGGCGCCCGAACGTCCGATCACCAGGTGGGCGTCACGCAGGCGGCTCGCCATGTCGCGGAAGAACGGGGCGATCTCGGCCCGGACCATGGCGTCGGCGTAGATCCGGCGGGCGTTGTCCATCGACTCCTTGCGGGTCTGCTGCTGGACGTCGAGACGCTGGCGCAGATCCTCGGGCAGCTTCTTGATCGCCTCGGGCATCAGCTCCGAGAGCAGCCGCGCGCCTTGGCTGCCGCCAGTGATGAGCAGGCGGATCGGGCCGTCGGCGGTCGGCGGCGTATAGGGGTGGTCGGCCAGGGCGCGGATGTCGGGCCGGATCGGATTGCCGACGACGACGGCGTTCTCGGCCACCCGGCCCGGCGCCTTTTGCAGCACCGGGAACGCGCAGGCGACCGCGCGCACATGCCCGGCCAGACGGCGGTTGGCGCGGCCCATCACCGCGTTCTGTTCATGCAGCAGGGTCGGCCGGCCCTGGGTGATGCCGGCCAGCAGCCCAGGGACAGACGGATAACCGCCGAAGCCGACGACCACGGCCGGGTCGATGCGGGTGAACGCCTCCCGCGCCTGCATCACGCCGCGCACGATCGCCAGGCCCGCCTGGGCCATGCCGACCACGTCGCCGCGCTGGAAGGTGCGGGCCGAAAGTCCGATGCGCTCCTCGGCCGGGAAGCTCTCGGCGAACGCGGCGGCGCGCTCGTCGGAGGCCAGCACGATGCGCCATCCACGGGCGATCAGCGCCTCGGCCAGGGCCTGTGCGGGAAACAGATGCCCGCCGGTTCCCCCGGCGGCGACGACAGCGATCTTACGCATCACGAGCCTTTAGGCGAACGCGCCGGCCTTGGCGAGGCCCTCGCCTTGGGAATAGGCGCCCGGTCGACGGCGGGTCAGCGCAAGCGCCATGCCGAAAGTCAGGCAGATCGCCCACATCGACGAGCCGCCGTACGAAATAAACGGAAGAGTCATGCCCTTGGTCGGGATCATGTTCAGGTTCACCGCCACATTGATGAAGGCCTGCTGCCCGACCAGGACGAACAGCCCCGCCGCAGCGACCTGCTCGAAGGGATCGGTCAGCTTCATGGCGCGATAGAGGCCGCGGGTGACGATGAAGCCCAAAAGAATGATCAGCAGCAGCGAGAAGATCAGCCCGTACTCCTCGGCGCCGACCGAGTAGATGAAGTCGGTGTGCAGGTCGGGCACGTGGCGCTTCATGACGCCCTCGCCCGGACCACGGCCGAAGAAGCCGCCGGCGGCGATGGCCTCGGCGGCGCGGTCCACCTGGTGGGTGTCGGCGCGGTCGGGACTGAGGAAGCGGTCCACGCGGCTGGCCACGTGCGGGAACAGGAAGTAGGTCGAGCTGAGGCCCGTCACCGCCACCCCGCCCAGCAGCATCACCCAGGACAGCGGCACCCCGGCCATCCAGAACGCTGCGCCGAACGCGATGGTGATCAGCACCGTCTGACCGACGTCAGGCTGGATCAGCAGCAGGCCGACCGACAGGAAATAAAGCCCGAAGGCGATCGAGACGCCCGGCACCCCCTGCCCCTTCTGGCCCTCCGAGAACATCCACGACACCAGCACGATCAACGCCGGCTTCATGAACTCCGACGGCTGCAGGGTGAAGCCGCCCAGCTGCACCCAGCGGGTCGCGCCCTTGGCCGTATGCCCCAGGAACGGGAGGATGAGCATGATCGCGATGGCGACCAGATAGATGAAGAACGCCGCGCGACGGATACCTTTCGCATCCAGCATCGAGACCCCGATCAGGATCGCCGCGCCGGTCACCGCGAACACGCACTGGCGCACCGCGAAGTGGAAGGGATCGCCGACGTTCATCCGCGCCGCCGCCGCCGGGCTGGCGGCGAAGGACATCATCACTCCGATGGCGATGAGGGCGGCCACCGCCCCCAACATCCAGCGGTCCGTCGTCCACCACCAGATCCCGACCGACGAGCGGTCGCTCCGCGCAAAGGCGTGGGCCTGCTGGGGGCGATGGATGTGACTCATGGGCGTCTCCGCGGGCGCGGCGGCCCGTATCTTCCAGATGCCCGCGGCATGCTTAAGATACCTTAACCAAGCCCGGCCTTGGGCGCCCTGCGACTTGAAATCTTTCGCCGGGCGGGGCGACATCGCCCTCCAGCCGATGAAGGACGCCCCGATGACCGATGTCCCCTCCGCCCCGACCGATCAGGCCGCCTACTGGAACAAGACCGGCGGCCAGGCCTGGGTCGACCTGCAGGACATGATGGACGCGCTCAACCGCCCGATCGAGGAGGCCCTGGTCGACCGCGCCTTTCCCGGCGTCGGCAAGCAGGTTCTCGACATCGGTTGCGGCGCCGGCGCGACCACCCTGGCCATGGCCCGCCGGCTGGGCGCCGAGGGCCTGAGCCTCGGCGTCGACATCTCCGCGCCGCTAATCGAGATCGCCTCCGGCCAGGCCGCGCCCGGCGCCCGTTTCGTCCAGGCCGACGTCCAGACCTATGATTTCGGCGCCGCCCGCTTCGACGCGGCCATGTCGCGGTTCGGGGTCATGTTCTTCAGCGACTTCGACGCCGCCTTCGCCAACATCCGCAGCGGCCTGAAACCGGGCGCCGAGCTGGTGTTCGCCTGCTGGCGCAGTCCGGCCGACAACCCGATGGCGGTCATCCCCGCCAGGGCGGCCGCCCCGTTCCTGCCGCCCTCGCCGCCGGCCGATCCGCTCGCGCCCGGGCGCTTCGCCTTCGCCGATGCCGAGCGCGTGCGCGGCGTCCTGAGCCGCAGCGGCTGGAGCGACATCGACATCACCCGGCTCGACGCCCCGACCCCGATCGCCCTGGACGACCTGGTCACGCTCAGCCTGCGGATGGGCCCCGTCGCCACAGCCCTGCGGGAAGCGGACGAGACGACGCGCGGCAAGGTGCGTGACGCGGTGACGACGGCGCTGGAGGCCGAGGCGGTCGACGGCGTGGTGCCGATGGTCGCCGGCTGCTGGCTGGTGACGGCGAGAGCCTAGAGCCCTTCCCACTCACGATGGATCATCGTGAGTGGATAAGAAGGGCTCCAAAATCAAAGAATCGACCCTGTTTATCCCGGTTGGCTTGCCAACCGGGACAGGGTCTAGGCGCGAGCGCCCTTCGCGGCGGGGCGGCTCAGCCCCTGCACCGCCGCACGGAACGCCTCGCCGCGCTCCTCGAAATCGGCGAACTGATCGAACGAGGCGCAGGCCGGCGACAGCAGCACGACCGCGTCCTGGCCGGACGCCGAGGCGTCCGCATAGGCCGCCGCCACCGCCGCCGACAGCGTCCCGCACTTGGCGAACTTGGCCTTGCCCTCGAGCGTCGCAGCGAAGTCGTCCTGCGCTTCGCCGATCAGATAGGCGTTTTCGATACGTGGGAAGAGGTCGCCCAGGCTGTCGATGCCGCCCGCCTTCGGCACGCCGCCGGCGATCCAGTAGAACTTCGGATAGCTCGACATCGCCTGGCGCGCGGCGTCGGCGTTGGTCGCCTTGCTGTCGTTGACGAAGCGGACCTTGCCGACCGCGCCCACCGTCTCCATCCGGTGCGCCAGTCCCGGGAAGCTCATCAGGCCGTCGGCCGCCTCCTGCGAGGTCAGGCCCAGGCCGCGCACCGCGGCGTAGGCGGCCGCGGCGTTCTGCCAGTTGTGGCGGCCCGGCAGCGAGCGCGCCCGCAGCAGGTCGGCGACCTCCACCGCCCGCTCGCCGGTCGCATCGTAGAGCAGGCCCTGCAGGGCGTAGACTCCGCGGCCGATGGCCTTGGAGGCCGAGATCGGGACGATGGTCCGGCGATTGGCGGCGGTGATTTCGGTACAGATCCGCTGGCCCCAGGGATCGTCGACGCCGATCACCGCGGTGTCGCCCTTGCCCTGGTTCAGCAGGATACGGCGCTTGGCCGCCACATACCCTTCCATTCCGCCGTGGCGGTCCAGGTGGTCGGGCGAGACGTTGAGCAGCAGCGCCACGTCGGGCTTCAGGCTCGAGGTCAGGTCCAGCTGGTAGGAGCTCAGCTCCAGCACGTAGACCGCCCCGCCGTGCATGTCCTCCAGGCCGAGCACGCCCTGGCCGATATTGCCCCCGACCCGCACGTCGCGGCCGGCGGAGGCGCAGATGTGGCCGATCAGCGCCGTCGTCGTCGACTTGCCGTTGGTGCCGGTGATCGCGACGATCTTCGGACGCCTGTGCTCGGGCGCGGCGTTCACGGTGCGGGCGAACAGCTCGATGTCGCCGAGGATCTCGACGCCGGCCGCCTTGGCCTTCTCGACCGTCCAATGCGGTTTGGGATGGGTCAGCGGCACGCCCGGCGACAGCATCAGAGCGGCGAACTGCGACCAGTCGGCGGTCGAGAGGTCCAGCAGCTCCAGCCCCTCGGCCTCCGCCGCGGCGCGGCTCTCAGGCTTCTCGTCCCAGACCACGACTTTGGCGCCGCCAAGCACGAGGGCGCGCGCGGCCGTCAGCCCTGTGCGGGCCAGGCCGAACACGGCGACCGTCCTGCCTTCGAAGCCGCGGACCGGGATCATGAGACTACCAGCCCTCCCCTTACCGCAGCTTCAGGGTGGCAAGGCCCAGCAGGGCGAGCATCACGGCGATGATCCAGAAGCGGATGACGACGGTGCTTTCGGACCAGCCGAGCTTTTCGAAGTGGTGGTGGA
Source organism: Phenylobacterium sp. (assembly GCA_017991675.1). GTDB lineage: Bacteria > Pseudomonadota > Alphaproteobacteria > Caulobacterales > Caulobacteraceae > Phenylobacterium. The sequence continues at coordinate 341,471 of JAGOQB010000002.1, forward strand.
TCGGGGCCATGCGGAACACCCGCTTGCCGGTCAGCTTGAACGAGGCGACCTGGATCATCACCGACAGGGTCTCCATCACGAAGAGACCGCCGATGATGCCGAGCACGATCTCGTGCTTGGTGGCCACGGCCACGGCGCCGATGCCGCCGCCCAGCGCCAGCGAGCCGGTGTCGCCCATGAAAATCTTGGCCGGCGGGGCGTTGTACCAGAGGAAGCCGAGGCCGGCGCCGATCATCGCCCCGCAATAGATCGCGATCTCGCCCACGCCCGGGACGAAGTGCAGCTTCAGGTACTGGGCGAAGACGTAGTTGCCGACGAGGTAGGCGATGAAGCCGAAGGCGGCCGCGGCGATCATCACGGGCACGGTCGCCAGGCCGTCCAGGCCGTCGGTGAAGTTCACGGCGTTGGCCGCGCCGACGATGATGAAGGCCCCGAACGCCAAGTAGAACCAGCCGAGCGGCATCAGCAGCTGCTTGAAGACGGGAAACGCCACCGAGGTGGCCAGTTCCGGCGTCTCCGGCGGACTGGTGCCGAAGACCACCATCAGCGCCACGGCGGCGACCGCGATCGCGGCCTCCATGATCAGGCGGATCTTGCCCGACACGCCCGCCGTCGATTGCTTGGTGACCTTGGCGTAATCGTCGGTGAAGCCGAGCACGCCATAGCCGGCGGTGACCAGGATCACCGCCCAGACGTAAACATTGGTCAGATCCGACCACAGCAGCGTGCCGACCAGCAGGCCGGCCAGGATCATCACCCCGCCCATGGTCGGCGTACCGGCCTTCTCGACCACGTGACGCTCGATGCCGTCGGCGCGGATCGGCTGGCCCTTGCCCTGCTTGGCCTGCATCCAGCGGATGAAGCGCGAGCCCATGGCGACCACCACCAGCTGCGCCGTGAACAGCGCCATACCCGTGCGGAAGGTCTGGTATTTCAATAGGTTGAAGAACGGCACATAGCCGTCCGCGGCGAGCTGTTGATACAGCCAGTAAAGCATCAGGCCGTCTCCCCCGAACGCACGTCGAGCGCGCTCAGCGCAGCTGCGACCGCGCCGGCCCTCGAGCCGTTGGACCCCTTCACCATCACCAGATCGCCCGGCCCCACGGCCGCGCTGATCAGCGGCGCCAGCTCCGCCGCACTTTCGGCGTAACCGCCGCGACGAGTCGGCGGAAGGGCGTCCCACAGGGATTTCATCAACGGCCCGGCCGCGAACACCAGGTCCACGCCCGCCGCTTCGAGCGGCCCGGCCAGGCCGGCATGGAAGGCGGGAGCCTCGGCTCCGAGCTCCAGCATGTCGGTCAGGGCGACGATACGCCGCCCCCCGGTCTTGCGCGCGCCCAGGCTGGCGAACGCCGCGCCCATCGAGATCGGGTTGGCGTTGTAGCTTTCGTCGATCAGCGTGAAGAGACCGCCGGCCAGCTTCACCAGCTTTTCCGCGCCGCGGCCGGCCAGCGGCTCGAACGCGCCCAGCGCCGCAAGGCTGTCGTCCAGGCCGACGGCCAGGGCCTCCAGCATCAGCAGCACGGCCATGCTGTTGGGGCCCCAATGGAAGCCGGTCTGCAGGATCGGAAAGTCCAGCGCCTTGCCATGCAGCCGCGCCTTGATCACCGCGCGGCCGGGCTCGGGCGCGAAGTCGACCAGTTGGGCGTCGCAGTCCTTGCCGGTCCCGAAGCTGCGCACCGTGGCCCCGGCCTTATGAGCCTCCTCGGCCAGCAGCTCGAACCACTTGTTGTCGGCGTTCAGCACCGCCACGCCGCCCGGCTCGATGCCCGCGAAGATCTCGGCCTTGGCGCGCGCCACGCCGACCTCGCCGTCCGGGAAGTTCTCGACGTGCACCGGGCCGACCGTCGTGATCGCCACCGCATGCGGCCGCACGAACCGCGACAGGGGCGTGATCTCGTCGGCGTGGTTCATGCCGATCTCGAAGACCGCCCGCTCGGTGTCCCGCGGCATGCGGGCCAGGGTCAGCGGCACGCCGATGTGGTTGTTGTAGCTCTTGACCGACGAATGGGCGCGGCCGGCCCGTTCGAGGCCCGCCCGGATCGCCTGGGTGACGCTGGTCTTGCCGACCGAACCGGTGACCGCGCCGCGACGAACCTGGGGCGCACGCTCGCGCGCGGCTTCTCCCAGCCTTTCCAAGGCCTTCAGCGTGTCGTCTACGACGACGCTGGAACCTGTAACGCTCTTGGAAGCCAGGCTGGCGGCGGCGCCGGCCGCCAGGGCCTGCGGCACGAACTCATGCCCGTCGCGGGCCCCGGCCAGGGCGACGAACAGGTCGCCGGTCTCGATGCTCCGCGTGTCGATCGACACCCCGCCAACCGCAAAGGCCGGGCCGGAGAGCGCCCCGCCGGTCGCCGCGGCGATCTCGTCGGACGTCCAGAGCGGCTTAGACATGCGCAGCCTCCAGCGCCGCGGCCACTTCGGCCACGTCGTCGAAGAAGTGAACGGTCGAACCGACGATTTGGTACTGCTCGTGGCCCTTGCCGGCCACGACCAGCACGTCTCCTGGGCCCATCAGCGACACGCCGGCGCGGATCGCCTCGCGGCGGTCGCCGACCTCACGCGAGCCCGGCGCCCCGGCCAGGATCTCGGCGCGGATGTCGGCAGGGACTTCCGTGCGCGGATTGTCGTCGGTGACGATGGCGATGTCGGCATGCCGGGCGGCGGCCAGGCCCATCAGCGGGCGCTTGGCGCGATCGCGGTCGCCGCCGGCCCCGAACACCACGATCAGCTTGCCCTCGACGTGCGGGCGCAGCGACTTCAGCACCGTCTCCAGGCCGTCGGGCGTGTGCGCGTAGTCGACATAGGCCTCGCCGCCCTTGGCGCTGGTCCCTACCCGTTGCAGGCGGCCAGGCGCGCCCTCCAGGCTCTCCAGCGCGGCCAGGACGTCCCCGACCGCTTCGCCGGCGGCGATACACAGGCCGGCGGCCACCAGGGCGTTCGACGCCTGGAACGCGCCGGCCAACGGCAGGCGGACCTCATAGGTCTTGCCCTTGGCCTCGATCTTCAGCGTCTGGCCGTCCGGCGTCGCCGCATGGCCGACCAGTTTCAGCCCCTGCCCCGCCTCGCCGACCGACAGCACCGACTGGCCCGATCCGATGGCCGCCGCGGCGAACGCGCCATAGGCGTCGGAGTCGGCGTTCAGCACCGCCACGCCGCCCCGCGGCAGCAGGGCCTCGAACAGGCGCAGCTTGGCGTCGCGATAGGCCTCCATGGTGTGGTGATAGTCGAGGTGGTCCTGGGTCAGGTTCAGGAAACCGGCCGCAGTCAGCTCCGCCCCGTCCAGCCGCCGCTGGTCGATCCCGTGCGACGAGGCCTCCATGGCCAGGTGGGTCACGCCCTTGGCGACCATCACCGACATCAGCTCGGCGACGTCGGCGGCGTCCGGCGTGGTCAGGCCCGGCGGGGTGATCTGCTCGTCCAGGCCAGGGCCCGTCGCGCGCACGCCCAGGGTGCCCATGCTGGCGGCCCGATGGCCCAGGCGGTTGAAGATCTGCCGGCAGAAGGCGGCGACCGAGGTCTTGCCGTTGGTGCCGGTGACGGCGACCACCACCGGCGGCTGCGCGCCCCAGAAGGCCCGCGCGGCCAGGGCGTAGACTCGGCGCGGATCAGGCGTGACGATCACCGGAACGCCCAGGTCCGGCATGTCCTCAGCGGCGATGACCGCCACGGCGCCCGCCTCGACCGCCTTGGCGGCGAACGCCTTGCCGTCGACCTTGGAACCCGGCAGGGCCGCAAACAGGAACCCCGGCTTCACCTTGCGGCTGTCGGCGGTCACGCCGGCGATCGCCGGATCGCCGGCAAAGGTCTGCTGGACCAGCTGGGAAAGCGTCTTGACCATCAGTGCCCGTCCGAAATCGGCTGGGCGGCGCCGTCGCCGACGACCTTGATGAGTTCCGGTTGACGCTGCACGCCCAGGAACGGCGCGATGCGGTCGATGACGCGGCCGGCGGCCGGCGCGGCGACCCAGCCGCCGGTGGAGTAGCCGTAGGTCTTGGCCGTGCCGTGCGGCTCGTCCATCAGGATCAGCACGAAGTAACGGTCTTGCTGCACCGTGCCTGAGGTCGGGAACACCGCGGCGAACGACGACACCTGGCGTTGGGTCGAGTAGGCGCGGATCGCCGGATCGTACTTCTCGCCGGTGCCGGTCTTGCCGCCGACGCTCAGGCCCGGGGCGTCGGCCGACTTGCCGCTGCCGCCGATGACGTTGGCGCGCATGATCTGCAGCATCTGCAGCGAGGTCTGCTCGGAGAGCACCCGCTGGCCCTGCGGCCGCTGGCCCGGCTCCAGCTTCTTGATGGTCAGCGGCACCATGTAGCCGCCGTTCAGCAGCGCGCCCATTGCGCTGGACAGCGCAACCGGGCTGACGTTCATGCCGTGACCGAACGAGGTCGACGCCACCGTGTCGATGTCCCACTTGCGCGGGGTCAGCGGGCGGGCCGACTCCATCAGCTCGACCTGCGCGGGCTTGGTCAGGCCCAGGGCGGTGAAATACTTGCTGAGCCGCTCGGCCCCGACGCTTTCGGCCAGCTTGGCGGTGCCGATGTTCGAGGAGCGCTGGAACACCTCGACCAGGGTCAGGATCTTCCGGGTGGCGTGGTAGTCCTTGATGGTCCGATAGCCGAGTTGGTACGGCACGCGCGCGTCGAAGGTCGACGACGGCGTCGCCACGCCGGTGTCCAGGCCGATGGCGACGGTGAACGCCTTGAAGGTCGAGCCCATTTCGTAGATCGACGCGGCCGCACGGTTCAGCTTGGCGTTGTCGTCGGCCTTGGCGACCTGGTTCGGGTCGAAGGTCGGATAGCTGGCCATCCCGAGGATTTCGCCGGTGTGGACATTGGTCACGATGCCCACGGCGCCGCGCGGCTGGAACTCGGCCGCGGCCTTGTAGAGCTCGTCCTCCAGCGCAGCCTGGACGCGCAGGTCGATCGACAGCGCGACCGCCGTCTTCGAGGCCGCGTTGCCGCGGATGGTGTCGTTCAGCGCCCGCTCGGCGCCGGCCAGCCCCACGCCGCCAGTGTCGGCGAACCCGACCAGATGGGCGGCCGTCGTCCCCAGCGGATAGACCCGGCGCTCCTCCGGCTCGAAGGTCACGCCCGGCAGCCCCAGGGCGTGGATGCGGGCGCGCACTTCGGGCGTCAGGCCGGCGGCCACGAAGCCGCGGCGCTCGCCGCTCAGCACCTTCTCCAGGCGCTGGCGGTTCAGGTTCGGCAGGGCCGAGCGCAGGGCCCGGCGGGTCTCGTCGCCATCCCAGATCTCGCGCGGGTCGACATAGAGACCATAGTGCAGCAGGTCGGCGGCCAGCATGGCGCCGTTGCGGTCGACCAGATCGGCGCGCGAGGCCCCCACCGGCGGGGCGTAGCCGCCGCTGCGGCCGGCGTCCGAGAACAGCGCCGCCCGCGTCGCGCCGATCGCCAGCAGCAGAAAGGCGGTGGCGAACAGCGCCAGCACGAAGAAGATGCGGATGCGCGTATCGTCTTCGGCCTTGCCGGCCGCCTTGGCCCGCTCGAAGGCGTGCTCCAGCCCCCAGACCTTGGCCTTGAGCCAGCGCCAGCCCGGCGCTTCGAACGATGGATGAGCAAGGCTCACGGCTTTGGCTTCCCAAGGGCGACTTCGCCCAGTTTGTCGATGGTGGTCTCGTGCTTGGCCCCGACCGGCCCCATGCCCAGATGGGCGCTCGACAGCGCCTCGATCCGCGCGGGCTGCTCCAGGTGGGCGACCTCGGCCTGCAGGAGGCGGATGCGGGCCTTCTCGGCGTCGATCTGCTTTTCGACCGAGGCGATCTCCGCGCGCTCGCGCCCGGCCATGGTCTTGGCCAGGTAGACCGACAGGATCACGGCGATCAGAACCCCCAGCGCGACCACGTCGACCAGCCGGAAGCCCCGAATCTTGCGGGTCAGGAGACTCATGCCGCCTCCTTCCATACCGGAGCGGAGGTGCGAACCCCCACGCGCAACTTGGCCGATCTCGCGCGCGGATTGGTCGCGGTCTCGGCCTCGCTGGGCGCGCGGGCGCCGTTGAACAGCAGCTGGAAGCTCGGCGGCGCGCCGGCCTCGACCGGCGGCGCGTGGCGCGAACCGCCCGGGGTCTTGCCCGCGCGCTCGGTGAAGAAGGCCTTGGCGATCCGGTCTTCCAGCGAGTGGAACGTCACCACCGCCAGGCGGCCGCCCGGCTTCAGGACCCGCTCGGCGGCGACCAGCCCGGCCTCGAGCTCCGACAGCTCCTCATTGACCGCGATGCGCAGCCCCTGGAACGAACGGGTGGCCGGATGCACCTTGGCCCCGCGCCGCCCGCCCAGGGCGCGCTCGATGACTTCGGCCAGGTCCAGGGTGCGGGTGAAGGCCTGCTCGGCCCGGCGGCGGGCGATGAACGAAGCCACGCGGCGCGACTGCCGCTCCTCGCCGTAGACGTAGAAGATCCGCGCCAGTTCGGCCGGCTCGGCGGTGTTGACGATGTCGGCGGCGGTGGGGCCGTCGGCGCCCATGCGCATGTCCAGCGGCCCGTCGCGCATGAACGAGAAGCCCCGCTCGGCCTGGTCGAGCTGCATCGAGGAGACGCCGAGGTCCAGCGCCACGCCGTCGGCGACGCCCTCGCCCAACTCGTCGGCCATCTGCGAGAAGCGCCCGTCGACCAGGCGGAAACGCTCGCCCAGCCCCTCGGCGAACTTGCGCGCGCTCGGGTCGCGGTCGAAGGCGACGACGTCGGCGCCGGTCGCCAGGAAGGCGCGGCTGTAGCCGCCGGCCCCAAAGGTGCCGTCGATGATCAGCTTGCCGCTCGCCGGCTCCAGCGCGGCGATCACTTCATCCAGCAGGACCGAGGTGTGGGGCGCGCTCATTGGGCGGCCCCCAGCTTCGCCGCGCGCTGCTGGGCGCGCAGTTCGGCCAGACCCGCGCGAGCCAGCTCGCGCTGAGCGGCGCGATGGGCCTGGAACGCCTCGCGCTCCCAGATCTGGAACCGGTCGCCCAGGCCGACCAGCACGACCCAGTCGGTCAGGCCGAACTGGTCGCAGAGCTGCTCAGGCAGGGTGATGCGGCCGGCGGTGTCGAAGCTCATCTTCGCCTGCCCGCCCAGCACCGACAGCTCGATCGCCGAGCGCACCGGGTCGCCGAACGGCATCTCGTCCATCAGCGCGATGTAGCGGTCGAACAGCGCCCGGCCGCCGCCCTCGATGCAGTCGGCCTCGATCGAGGGAAAGCAGACGATGCCGTCGAAGGGGCCGGAGACAAGCGCGCGGAATTCCTGCGGCACGACGATGCGCCGCTTGGCGTCCACCTGTTTCTCGAAGGTCGAGAGAAACATCTCGCCGCGCCCCAGATCGCGGCTCCGAGCGAGCCGCCAACTTCACCCCGTTTTCGGACCCGCAGAGCCTCCAGCTCCGACGCGCCGCCGATCCTTAACGGATGCTGATTGGGTTAACATGGGATCAATTGGGAGACAATGACTCCAGACAGCAATTTCTGGGGAATCTCAAAGACGTTACGGCCACGCCGCAGTCATCCACAGTCATTATTCACAGAACATACAATGAACAATTTAAGTATAGCCGCCGCGTCTGTGGACGGCGGTGGATAAGCGGGACGGAAGTACGGACCAGACGGCCTATAAGCCGGGTTCTGTGCCGCCCGCGAACGGGCGCGACGATCATTCCTCTGGACCGCCCATTGCTGGACGGTTCTCGCGACCTACCCGGACGCCTCAGGCCTATGACGGCCCTACCCCTTGCGGGGCGCGGAATCCCTATTCGGTCTTGCTCCTGGCGGGGCTTGCCATGCCGTCCCTGTCACCAGGTCCGCGGTGGGCTCTTACCCCACCCTTTCACCCTTACCCCGGTCGAAACCGGGGCGGTCTGCTCTCTGTGGCGCTATCCCTGGGGTCGCCCCCGGCGGGCGTTACCCGCCGCCATGTCATAGTGGAGCCCGGACTTTCCTCGACTGCCTAAGCAGCCGCGATCGCCCGGCCGTCTGGTCCGCGCGCTAAGTGGGCCGCCCCGCGCCGCCGGTCAAGGCGCCCGCGCGACCAACTCCATCCCAATTCGTCCCATCGGGCGCAGCGTCATGCGGGGTTTCATGCCCACCTCGCCCGGATCGACCAGCTTCAGGCGGTAGCGGCGGGCGATATCGCACATCACCTCGACCGCCTCGGCCATGGCCAGCGAGGCGCCGATGCACACCCGCGGCCCCGCGCCGAACGGCAGATAGGCGTAGCGCCCCGGCCGCTCGCCCGCAAAGCGGTCCGGGTCGAAGCGCTCCGGATCGTCCCAGTGGTCGTGATGACGATGCACGACCCAGGGCGCGACACAGACCAGCGCCCCCTTGGGGATGCGCACGCCGCAGATCTCATCCTCCGCCCTCGCCTGGCGCAGCGGGATGCGCGGCACGGGCGGGAACAGGCGCATCGCCTCCTCGATCACCTGCCGCGCATAGGCCGGCGGCGCCTCGGGCGAGGCGTCGAGCGCCGCATGCAGCCGCGCCTCGACCTGCGGATGAACCGCCAGCAGGTACCAGGTCCAGGTCAGGGCCACGGCGGTGGTCTCGTGCCCGGCGATGAAGATGGTCACGAACTGGTCGCGCACCTCGCGGTCGCTGAGGCCCTGCCCGGTCTGCGGGTCGCGCGCGGCGATCAGCCGGTCGAGCAGATCGCCGCCGCCGGGCGCGGCGCGGCGCTCGGCGATCAGCCGCGCGATCCAGGCGTCGAACACTGCGAACAGCGCCGAGATCCGGCTCTCGCGCTGGCGGGCCCGCCACGTCCTCAGGCCCGGCGTGAAGTCGGCCAACCCGAACCGCTCCAGCACCGCCTCGGCCGACCGCAGGGTGCGCTCCATCACCGGCCCCAGGTCGTCGCCGGCCGCCGAGAACATCACTCGCGAAATGATCTTCAGGGTCAGGTCGCCCATCGCCGCGGAGACGTCGATCACCTGCCCCGGCCTCCAGGCCCCGATCACCTCGCGGGCGGCGGCGGTGATGGTCGGAATCGCCGCCAAGGCGCTGTGCGGATCGAAGGCCGGCGCCATCAGCCGGCGATGCCGCCGCCAGGCCTCGCCCTCGCTGGTCAGGACGCCTTCACCGAGAAAGGCCTCGAACAGCCGGCTCTGAATGGCCGCCTTCGGATAGTTGTCGGCCGCGTCGAGCAGCACGTGCTTGACGCCCTCCGGCGCGCTGACCAGGAAGCTCGGCCCCAGCGGGCTGCGCTGGGCGAACACCGGCTCGACGAAGGCGCCCTGCGGGATCACCGCCAGCGTGTTGCCGCGCGCGACGCGCAGCGCCCGCCACAGGGGCAGCGGCCGCGGCGGCGGAACCGGGACGGGCGGAAGCGGGGCCTGCATGGGACACCTTTATTTAACGCCGTTAAATACGAAGCTAGCGCCGACGTCCCGCTTACGTCAATAAGGTCGCCATGCCCCGCAAGCCCGGTCCGCAGCTATCGCGTGAAGACGTCGTCCAGGCCGCCGCGCGCCTGCTCGAGCGCGAGGGGTACGATCGGCTGACCATGCGCGGCGTCGCCGCCGAACTCGGCGTCCAGGCTCCCGCGCTCTATTGGCACGTCAAGAGCAAGGAGGGCCTCTCCCTGCTGCTGTTCGATCACCTGATTTCCGACCTCGACTATGGCGCGCCGACCGGCGACTGGCGCGTCGACCTGAAGCGGATGGCCGGAGTCCTGCGCCGCCGGCTGGTCGAGACGCGCGACATCACCCGCCTGTTCCCCGACGACTACAGCTCCGGCCCGCGCGCCGCGCGGCCGCTGGAACTGTCATTGGGGATCATGCGCGCCGCCGGCATGGCGCCAACCGACGCCATCGCCGCCTACGGGACGGCGTTGTCCTATGTGGTCGGGTGGTCGCGGTTCGAAGTCACCCGCCGCGCCAACGAGGCGCAGGGCGCCCGCCCGGCCGCGCCCTCCCCCGACTTGCAGCCGAACCTGGTCTGGGCGCTGCAAGAGGGGCCGCCGGGCATCGACGCCGGGTTCGAGTTCGGCCTCGACCTGCTGATCGCAGGGCTGGAGCAGCGTCTCCAGCGCAGTCTTGCGGAACCCGCCCCCCGCGCCTAGCTTCTATCGAGTTGTCCGGCAGAGGATGTTCACGTGTGTGCTGTGATCGATTGAGGCCCTGAGGAACCCCAGGCTGACGCCTGTTCCCTGACCCGCCGCGCCGATGCGCGCGGGCGCTTCATGTCGACTGGACACAACATGCCGAAATTCCAAGAACCGCGCACGCCTGTGCGCCACCCCGAAACCGACGCTGCGCCGTTGACCCCGGCCGAACGGGCCCGCGCGATCATCGAGCGTCAGCTGGCCAGCAAGCAGCACGGCGGACCGCCGGACCTCAACGCCGGCAAAGCCGGCGGCGTCCACAAGCCCGGCAAGGGCGGCTGGTCGCCCGCCCCGATCCGCCCCGGCGGACGTGGGCGAAGGGGGTAGCACTAGTAGCTGTCATCCCGGTTTGCGCAGCAAGACCGGGACCCACCAGATGGAACAGGACGTGGCTCGACCACGCCCCATTCTCATCGACAAGCGACAATGGGTCCCGGTCTTCGGCCTACGGCCGAAACCGGGATGACACGGGCGAGTCACGCCCGCGCCCCTCGCCTGGACGCTCTAGAACTCGGCCGAACCGCCGTCGCACGGCACGACAGCGCCCGTCGTGTAGGCGCTGGCGCGGCTGGCCAGGAAGATCGCCACCCCGGCGATGTCCTCGGGCGTGCCGATGCGGCCGCGCGGGTTGGCCTGGGCGATGGCGTCGCCGGCCCGGGCCAGGGTCGCGGCCATCATGTGGCTCTGGAAGGGGCCGGGGGCGATGGCGTTGACCAGGATGTGCTCGGGCGCCAGCCGCTTGGCCAGGTGGCGGGTCAGCATGATGCAGCCGGCCTTCGAGGTCGAATACGCGTAGGTCTCCAGGGCCGGCGGCTCGATGCCGTTGACCGAGGCGATGTTGATGACCCGCGACGGGTTCTCGTGCGTCGCCGCGGCCCGCAGCTGCGGCAGCAGCTTCTGGGTCAGGAAGAAGATCGACTTCACGTTGAGGTCGACGGTCTTGTCCCAGCCGTCCTCGGGATACTCGTCGATCGGCGCGCCCCAGGTCGCGCCGGCGTTGTTGACCAGGATGTCGAGCTTGTCCTCGCGCTCGGCCAGGGCCGCGGCCAGGCCGGTGATGCCCTCCATGTTCGACAGGTCGAAGGGCAGCGAGATGCAGGTCCCGTACTTCGACAGCTCTTCGGCCAGGCCGTCGCAGACATTGGCCTTGCGCGAGGAGATGTAGACCTTGGCGCCGTTCTCGACATAGCCGCGGGCGATCATCTCGCCGATGCCGCGGCTGCCGCCGGTGACCAGGGCGACCTTGCCCTCAACGCTGAACAGGTTGCGCATCGAATACGTCCCTCAAATTCGAAATAAAGGTATGCCGGAAGGCGGAAATCTCGTGGCCCGAACTGCTGACGCCGCTCGCCCCCGCCGTCAAGCCGGCGTCAGCAGCAGTCCCATGGCGATGTCGTCTTCGAGCCGCCCGTCGGGCATGCGCACGCGCTGGACGAAGCGCCCCTCGATCACGAAACCGAGCCGCTCATAGAGGCGGATGGCGTCGATATTGCCTTCGCGGGCCATCAGCTCGATGCGGGTGACCTGGGGCGACAGGGCGCGCGCGGCCTCGAACAGCGCCGCAAACAGAGCCCGCCCCACGCCCTGCCCCTGCCAGGCCGGGTCGACCGCGACGGTCAGGTCCGACAGCACATGGGCGAACTGCTCCGGACCGATGCGCGAGGCATGGATCTCCCCCGCCAATCGCCCGTCGATCCAGGCCCCCAGGGTTACGCCGCCGGCCCGCGCCTTGGCCAGGAAGCCCTCGACATAGGCCAGGTCCATCTCGTCCGGACGCCGCGCCAGCCCGCCCGAGCCGCCGGCCGCGGCGCGATAGAGCGCCAGCACCTGCGCGGCGTCCTGCGCCGTCGTCGCCCGGATGAGCGGCGCGCTCACGCGCCGGCCGCCGCCCGCAGCAGGCCGATAAGCCGCGCGCGGGTCATGCCGTCGGCGACGCCGTCGACCTTCTCCGGCCGCCAGTGGCGCTGGAAGGCGCGCACGATGGTCGTGGTGTCGGGGTCGTACTTGCCGGACGGCGCGCAGTCGTAGCCGAGCCGCGTCAGCCCGGCCTGCAGCGCGAACACCCCGGCGCTCTCCTCGCCCTCGGCCAGGCTCGCGCCCGGGGCGGCGTTCGGCTCCGCCCACAGGCCATGCCCGGCCTGCGCCAAGGTCTTCCAGGGGAACAGCTCGCCCGGATCGTCCTTGCGGGCCGGGGCTACGTCTGAATGGCCGACGATCCGGCCGTCCTCGACTTGCCAGCGGCTGCGGATGTCGCCCAGCAGTTCGATCACTGCGTCGATCTGAGGCTTCGGGAACGGGCGATAGCCCCACTCATGGCCGGGATTGACGATTTCAATGCCGATCGAGCGGCCGTTGATGTCTGTCTCGCCCTTCCACGACGACACGCCCGCGTGCCAGGCGCGGCGCTCCTCGGGCACCAGGCGGAACACGCGCCCGTCCTCCTCGACCAGATAGTGCGACGAGACCTTGGACTCCTCGTTGCACAGCCAGGCCAGCGCCTCCTCGCCGGTTTGCATGCCGGTATAGTGCAGGACGATGATGTCCGGCGGGACCTTGCGCTCGTTGAAATTCGGCGAGACGGCTTCGATGAAGTTCATCGGGCGCGCCCCCGAAGATTGAGCAGCAGCAGCATGATCTGATTGGGCCTCATGGCGATGATCAGCACGCCCGCCAGCGCCACCGCGGCGCCGAAGGCCATGCGGGCGTCGAACGGGTCGTGGGTGATGACGACTCCGAGGCCGATGGTGGCCAGCGGGGTCATCAGGGTCAACGGCGAGATCAGGTTCGCCTCATAGCGCTGGATCAGCCAGTAGTAGGCGGTGTGGCCGAACACCGAGACCACCAGGGCCGAGAAGATCACCGCCGCCCAGAACCGCCAGCCGATCGACAGCCCGATTTCGATCCCGCCGGGCTCGAAGATCAGCGACATCGGGATCAGCACCGCGGCCGAGGCCAGTCCGACCCAGGCCTGGAACTGCAACGGCTTGACCCCTTCCATCTGCTTCATCAGCACCGAGCCGAGCGAGCCCAGCACCACCGAGACCAGCACGAAGGCCAGGCCGCCGGTCAGGGTGAAGCCGTGCGGGTCCCACATCACCGCCAGCGCGCCGATCAGGGTCAGGCTGATGCCCAGCATGCGGCGGCGGTTCAACCGCTCGCCCAGCAGCATGAAAGAGAGGAAGGTGGTGGTCGGCACCATCAGCTGGCTCACGATCGCCGCCGACGAGGGGCTGGCGGTCTTCAGCGCGATGAACATGAACGCGAACGAGCCGGCCCCCATGCATACGGCGATCAGCAGCAGGCGCCACAGGGGCCGCGGCGGATTGCGCAGCCAGGGAAAGACCGCCGCCGCGACAAGGATGAACCGGACGGCCGCATAGAACAGCGGCGGCGCGTGCAGGTAGGCCACGACGTACTTCGAGACGATGTTGTTGGTCGCCCACAGCAGACAGACGAAAACCAGGAGGGCGAAGTCGCGAAGGGCCATGACCCTGCGGTTAGGCGCGGTTGGCCCGCGTTTGGCAAGGCCGCGGCTTGTCTGACGCTTGGGAAATCTCCGATTGTGGCGCCCAGTTCCCTATCGGAGTTCCAGACATGACCGCCGCGCCCTTCCTCGGCCCCGACGTCCAAGACCAGGGCTGCGCCTGGATCGACCCATCGGCGCGGATCTTCGGCGCGGTCGAGATCGCGCCCGAGGCCTCGATCTGGTGCAACGTCGTGGTGCGCGCCGAGAGCCAGAAGGTGGTGATCGGGCGGCGGACCAACATCCAGGACTTCGTGATGATCCATGTCGGCTCGGGCACGCCGACCATCGTGGGCGAGAACTGCTCGATCACCCACCACGTCACGCTGCATGGCTGTGATATCGGCGATAACTGCCTGATCGGCATTGGCGCGACGATCATGGACGGCTGCGTGATCGGCGCCGGCTCGATCGTCGCGGGCGGCAGCTTCCTGAAGGAAGGCACCGTGATACCTGCCAATTCCATCGTCATGGGCTCGCCCGGCGTGGCGACCAAAACCCGCGACAACAGCCGCGCCAACGCGCTGAACGCCTTCCTCTACTGGCGCAACGCCCAGGCCTACGCCCAGGGCGACTACCGCCTGTGGTCAAAGGACAGCTTCCGCGCCGAAATGGCCGCCGAGCACGCGCGGCTGGCGGCCGTCTTCGGCTGACGTCTTAAGCGTTCGCCGCCTCCGGCGTCGCGCCTTCGGCCATCGCCGCCTGGTCCATGTACATCAGCTCCCAGACGTGGCCGTCCAGGTCCTGGAAGCTGCAGCCGTACATCGGTCCCATGTCGATATTCGGCTTCCAGGGCTTGGCGCCGGCGGCCAGCGCCTTGCCCAGCAGCCCGTCGACCTCGGCGCGGCTGCTCGCCGACAGGCAGGTCAGGACTTCCGTCGTCTTGTGCGCGTCGGCGATCTCGCCGGTCACGAAGTCCTTGAACCGGTCATGCTCCAGCAGCATGGCGAAGATGTTCTCTTCGATGACCATGCACGCGGTGTCGGCGCTGCAGAACTGCTCGTTGAACGTGAAGCCGAGCGCGCCGAAGAAATCGCGCGACGCCGTCACGCTCTTCACGGGCAGGTTCACAAAGATCATACGCATGGGGGGCTCCTCCGGGTTTACGCACCCTAGGACGAAGCTGGCCGGGCCGTCCCGACATTCACGACACAAAAAAAGCGCGCCCGGCGAACCGGACGCGCTTCGATGTCGCTTGGCGTCGGCGGCTTAGGCCGCGGCGCCCAGGCTCAGGTTCTCGTAGCGAGCCAGGTGATGATCGGTCGAGCCGAAGGCGCTCTCGATCATGGTGGCGCGCTTGAAGTAGTGGCCGATGGCCATTTCGTCGGTCATGCCCATGCCGCCGTGCAGCTGGATGGCGTTCTGGCCGATGAACTTGGCCGCCTTGCCGATCTGCACCTTGGCCGCCGCAGCGCCCTTGGCCCGCTCGACGTCCTCGTCGCCCAGCTTGATGTTGGCCATGTAGGTCATCGAGATCGACTGCTCGAGGTTGATGAACATGTCGACCATGCGGTGCTGCAGGACCTGGAACTGGCTGATCGGCTGGCCGAACTGCTTGCGCTGCTTGGTGTATTCCAGGGTGCCTTCGTGCAGCTTGCGGAACACGCCGCAGGCTTCGGCGCAGGTGGCGACGACGGCTTCGTCGATCACCTTCTGAACCAGCGGCAGGCCCGCGCCCTCGGCGCCGATCAGCGCGTCGGCGCCGACCGAGACGTTCTCGAAGGTCACTTCCGAAGCGCGGAAGCCGTCGACCGTCGGGTAGTCGCGGGTGGTCACGCCCTTGGCGTTCTTCGGCACGATGAACACCGAGACGCCCTGGGCGTCACGCTGGCCGCCGCCGGTGCGGGCGGTGACGATCAGGTGCGTGGCGTAGGGCGCGCCGATGACCACGGCCTTCTGGCCGTTGATCACGTAGCCGGCGCCGTCCTTCTTGGCGGTGGTCTTCAGGTCCTGCCAGGTGTAGCGCGCCTGCGGTTCGGCATAGGCGAAGGCGATGATCGTCTCGCCGCCGATGATGCCGCCGATCAGGTCGGCCGCGCCGGCGTAGCCCGAGTGCTTCAGGAAGCCGCCGCCGATCACCACGGTGCCGAGATAGGGCTCGACGACGAGCGCCTTCCCGAGCTCTTCCATGATGACCATGTTCTCGGTCGAGCCGCCGCCCAGACCGCCCAGGTCTTCGGCGAACGGCGCGCCCAGGATGCCGAGTTCCTCGGCGAAAGCCTTCCACACGTTCGGACGCCAGCCCGGCTCGGCCTTCAGCGCGTCACGGCGCTGCTCGAAGCTGTAGTGGTCGGCCAGATAGCTCGCGACGGTGTCGCGCAGCATCGACTGTTCTTCGGTGAAGCTGAAATCCATCTGGTTTCCCCGTGCATCACCCCGCCCGGGCGCTCCGGCCCAGGCGGGAAATAAGTGTTGTTATGTGACTTAAGACGATCGGCGCTTAGAGGCCCAGCACCATCTTGGCGATGATGTTGCGCTGGATCTCGTTCGACCCGCCGTAGATGGAGGTCTTGCGCATATTGAAGTAGCTGCCGGCCACGCCGTCGGCGTAGTCGGGGCCGATGTTGGTGTTGTGGCCGAGGTCGCGCAGGTACGGCGCGCCGTAGTGGCCGACCGCTTCCAGCACCAGCTCGGTCAGGCGCTGCTGGATCTCAGTGCCCTTGATCTTGAGGATCGAGCTTTCCGGACCCGGGCCCTTGCCGCTGCTTTCGCCGGCCAGGGTGCGCAGTTCGGTGAACTCCAGCGCCGTCAGGTCGATCTCCAGCTCGGCGACCTTGCGCTTGAAGAACGGGTCGGCCAGCAGCTTGCCGCCGGCGTCCGACAGTTCGGTCGAGGCGATCTCGCGGACCTTCTCCAGGCCGCGCTTCGAGCGGGCGACGCCGGCGATGCCGGTGCGCTCGTGGGCGAGCAGCGCCTTGGCGCAGGTCCAGCCCTGGTTCTCGTGGAAGACGCGGTTCTCGACCGGCACCTTCACGTTGTCGAGGAAGACGTCGTTGACCTCATGGCCGCCTTCCAGGGTCGTGATGCGGCGCACCTCGATGCCCGGGGTCTTCATGTCGATCAGCAGGAACGAGATGCCCGACTGCGGCTTGGCGTCCGGGTCGGTGCGGACCAGGAAGAAGCCCCAGTCGGCGTGCTGGCCGAGCGTCGTCCACGTCTTTTGGCCGTTGACGATGTAGTATTCCTTGCCGTCGTCGCCGGTGACGCGCTCGGCCTTGGTCTTCAGCGAAGCCAGGTCCGAACCGGCGCCCGGCTCCGAATAGCCCTGGCACCACCACACCAGGCCGTCGCGGATGCCCGGCAGGAACTTCTCTTTCTGCTCCTGGGTGCCGAAGGTGTAGATCACCGGGGCCAGCATCGAGACGCCGAACGGCAGGATGCCCTGGGTGTCGGCGCGGGCCTGCTCTTCGGACCAGATGTACTTCTGGGTGGGGGTCCAGCCGGTGCCGCCGAACTCAACCGGCCACGACGGCGTCGCCCAGCCCTTCTTGGCCAGGATACGGTGCCAGGAGAGGTAGTCTTCCTTGGTCAGTTCCTCGCCGCGATCCTGCTTCTCGCGCAGTTCCTTGGGATAATTCTGGGCGATGAAGGTGCGGGCCTCCTCACGGAAGGCGGCGTCTTCGGGCGAAAAGTCGAGGTTCATAGGCGGCTCCCAGGCGCGAGCATTTACAGCGTATTTCGTTGGGCGCGGAACATACGCGCGTCGCGTGACAATGTGAAGATGACCCTTACGTCAACGTCACATCAACTTATCGCGGTTCACTTAGGCTCGTTCGAGACGGAAATGCAAACCCGCGCACGGCTCGCGGGTGGCTGCTCGCGGGACCCGCATCGGGCATCTCGCGAACCTTCGCCTTGCGCCAGCGTTGGAGCCGTTGCGTCCCGCGTCCGCGACGTGCATCCCTGAGCCCCATGCCGCGCATCCTCACCTACAATGTCCACCGCTGCGTCGGCACGGACCGGCGCCTGGACGTCGGCCGCGTGGCCGAGGTGATCGCCCGGCTCGAACCGGACATCGTCGCCCTGCAGGAGCTGGACGTCGGCCGCGCCCGCACCGGCGGCGTCGATCAGGCCCACCAGATCGCCCGGCGGCTGAAGATGGCCTTCCACTTCCACCCGGCCCTGCGCGTCGAGGAGGAGCTCTACGGCGACGCCATCCTCACCGTCTATCCGGAGCGGATGATCCAGACCGGTCCCCTGCCCGGCTACGCCCCCATTCCGCGGCTGGAGCCGCGCGGCGCGGTGTGGATCTCGACCGAGGTCGACGGCCGCCCCGTGCAGGTGATCAACACCCACCTGGGCCTCGTCCCCCGCGAGCAGCAGATCCAGGCCGCCTGGCTGGCCGGCCCGGCCTGGCTGGGACACCCGATGCGGCAGGGGCCGACGATCCTGCTCGGCGACTTCAACGCCACCGGCTCGTCGGTGGTCTATCGCACCCTGGCGGCCAAGCTGGCTGCAGCGCGTCGGCTCTCGCCGCAACGCTCGCCGACCTCAACCTTTCCGTCGGCCCTGCCGGTGCTGCGCATCGACCACATCTTCGTCAGCCCCGAGATCAAGGTCGAGAACGTGTTCGTTCCCTTCGATCCCCTGACTCGCGTCGCCTCCGACCACCTGCCGCTGGTGATGGACTTCAGCGTGGCATGAACCGGGTGTGCATCAGGTCCTCGGTGTAAAGCAGGTCGCGTCGGCGCGTGGCCCGCCAGGAGTCGGCCACCGAGTACGGATCGCCGAGGTGATAGGTGGCGATGATCTCGCCCAGCGGCGTCTGCTTCATCGGCAGGATCGGCGACAGCCGCCCCTGCGCGTTCAGGTGCTCGATCGCCGCGATCATCCCGCCGCACTCGTCGCGCGCATTGGCCACCGCCTCGCCCGTGCAGCCCAGGAAATGGCCGATCAGCCGGTCGCGCAGAGCGCCGATGGTGCGCCCCTCGCCGCCGCCGTCCACCTGAACGCCCAGCTCGACCTCGGTGTCGAAGCCGCCCGAGCGGTTGTTGAGGTTGGCCGACCCTACGCGCGCCAGGCGCTCATCGATGATCGTCACCTTCGAATGCACGATGATCTTCGTCCCGGCCGGCGTCGTTGGATACCAGGCCCGGAACCGCCCGAAGACGTCAGCCGAGCGCAGCCGCCACAGCATGTTCGACCGCGCCCGATCCATGGTCAGCTGGTCGAACCAGCTCGGGCTCTGGCCGGTCGAGATCAGCACCACCTCCGGTCCGTCCGGCTCGGCCAGTCGCTTGGCCAGCGCCGCGGCGTAGAGCGGCGAGGCGAAGTACTGGTTCTCCAGATAGATCACCGACTTGGCCGCCAGGATCGATTCGATGGTCAGGCGGCGGATCTCCGTCACCTCGGGGCGCTCATCCCAGGCCGGTTCGGTGCGCTGGATCGAGACCTCGACGTCGCTCAGGTGCGCAGGGACGTAGGCCGGCCAGGGATCCTCCTCCGCCGGCTCAGGCTTGGGCAGCGCCTCGCCCGTGGCGCGGCGCCAGCGTTCGCGCGCCAGGTCGCCCAGGGCCTGCGCCGCCGCGCCGTCGACCATCATCATCACTTCGTGACGCGGGGCGTGATGGTGCTGGTCGGGCATGATCCGCCGCGGGTCATGCTCCAGGTGGCCGGGCGTATCCCAGCGATCGACGCTGATGTCCCCGCCGCCGCAGAACGCCAGGGCGTCGTCGACCACCAGCACCTTCTGGTGGTGGCAGGCGCCGAACGGCACGTGATCGTCCAGCCAGAACTTGACGCCCGTGCCGCGGAACCACTTGCGGGCCTTGTGGGGAAAGAACTGCTGGCTGGCCGCGATCGGCAGGGCCGACTTCCAGATCAGCACCCGGATGTCGAGATCCGGCCGCGCCTTGGCCAGCGCCACCAGGATGCGGCCCACCTCGTCGGGATCGGAGGGGCCATCGAAGCCGTCAGGAAACAGCCGCGCCCGCGGGTCGAACCCCCAGCCCAGCAGCAGCACCGAGCGGCGCGCCTTGCGCAGCGCCTCGAAAACCGCCGTGAAGTAGGCCTCGGTATCGACCAGAAAGGCGGCGCGGCCCGCGCGCTCCTTGCGCCAGCACGTCTCGCCGGGCCTCAACAAATCCATCACCGACCCAATCGCCCAGCCACAGCCTCCACCCATCAAAGCCTATGGCCAAGCCTGGTTCCGCTGCAAAAGAAAAGAGCGCCCGGCCGGGGGGACGCGGGCGCTCAGTCGGGAAGCGACTGCCGGGTGGGGACCGACAGGCGGTCGGGGGTTAGCCCTTGTAGGCCTGGCAGGGGCCGTTCAGTTCGGCGACCAGGCGCGCCTTGCGGTCGGTGCTGTCGGTCTTGCCTTCACGCTTGGCCTTGTCGAACTCGATCTTGCCGCGATCGGTGACGAAGGCGTTGCGGGTGCGCCCCTCGCTCTTGATGAAGGCGTCCATCGACGTGGTGTCGACGCTGGCGATGCCGGAGGCGGCCAGTCCGCGGCAGCGGTTGGCCTTCAGGTAATCCACGTCGCTGACAGCCGCCGAAGCGGAACCGGCCGCAGCCAGCAGACCAGCGGACGTCAGGGCGATGGCGAACAGTTTCATGGCGTAACTCCCTCGAAATTCGATGAGGGGAAACTGCTCGCGGCGCCGCGAACACTCAAATGAATTCCCGGCAATGATTAGTATTCGCAGATTAAATTAAAGTCACAATACGCAATGATTACTACGGAACATAAACACCTTGTAATGTTCCGCGCACGACGCAAAGCTATGGCATGACACTTTCGCTCAAGCTTGACGCCGCCCAGGTCAACACCCTGCTTCGGCGCGCTTTTCCCGACGGATCCGACGCCCATTTCCCCCGCGTGACCGAGGTTGCGCCCGGGCGGGCGGTGCTCGTGCGCGCCTACCATGACAGCATGCTGCGCCCGGGGCGGCTGATCTCCGGCCCGAACCTGATGGCGTTGGCCGACACCGCGGCCTATGCGCTGATCCTCTCCCACATCGGCGACCAGCTGATGGCGGTGACCAGCGCGCTGGTGATGAACTTCCTGCGCGGCGCCCAGCCTGGAGACCTCTACGCCGAGGCGCAGATGCTGCGGCTCGGCCGGCGCAACGCGGTGTGCGACGTTCGGCTCTGGACCGAACATCCCGACCGACTGGCGGCCCAGGCCACCGTCACCTACGCTATCCCCTGATCAGCCGCACCCGGACCCATGACCGACGCTCCCGCCACCCCGCCCGCCCCCATCAAGACGCCCTGCGTCAAGGTCTGCGTCGTCGACGGCGAGAGCGGGCTCTGCCTCGGCTGCTATCGCCGCCTCAGCGAGGTCGCCGGCTGGGCCAAGCTGAGCGACGAGGACCGGACCCGGATCATGGCCGAACTGCCCTCGCGGCGCAGCCGGATCCGCCCCGAGAAGTTGGGAATGTTTTAACCTTAAACCTTTGCTGTAGTTAGGTTTTCAGCAACGTCCGATTCACGCCTTGCAAACCTCGCCGCCGTAAGGTCCGCGCCGAACAGGGTCGAAAACGGCCCGCGGTGAAGCCGAAGCGGCAAGGTGTGGGATATGCTCAAACTGGCGATGATGGCGCTTCTGGGCGCCGTGTCTGCGGTGGGCGCGGCCGAGGCGTTGAACACCTTCACTGACCCGAAGCCGGAACTGCGCGCGGCGCTGGCCATCGCGCCGCAGGCCGCGGCCCATGCCCAGCCGGCCTCGATCGCCAAGGGCGGCGACGGCCATTACTGGGCCGAGGCCGACGTCAACGGCTCGCGGGTGCGCTTCCTGGTCGACACCGGCGCCAGCGCCGTCGCCCTGACCCTGGCCGACGCCCAGCGCCTCGGCATCGCCACTGACAAGCTCGACTACAACTACAAGGTCGTCACCGCTTCGGGCGAGACCCGCGCCGCCGCCGTGAAGCTGGGCCGCGTCTCGGTGGCCGGCGCCGCGCTCAACGACGTCGACGCCATGGTGATTGAGAGCGGCCTGGAAAGCTCGCTGCTCGGCATGACCTATCTAGGCCGCCTCGCCAGTTTCGAGGCTACGCGCACGGCGCTCATCCTGCGCCCGTAGGACCTGGGCCAGGGCCGCGTCGATCACCTCGAGGCCGGCGCCCGGCTTCACGCCCTCGACCGTCAGCACTCGGCGCCAGCCGCGCGCGCCCGGCAGGCCGTGGAACAGCCCCAGCATGTGGCGCGTCATGGCCGCCAGGTGCGTGCCGCGCGCCAGTTCGCGCGCGACATAGGGTCGGTAGAGCTCGACCGCCCGGAAGGCGTCGACGTCCTCGACGGCCATGCCGAACACCCGGCGGTCGACCTCGCCCAGCAACGCGGGCGTGTGATAGGCCGCGCGTCCCAGCATCACCCCGTCGACGGCGCACAGATGTTGCTCGGTCTCGTCCAGCGACCCGACGCCGCCGTTGATCACGATGGTCAGGTCGGGCCGCTCGCGCTTCAGGCGATGCACCAGCGGATAGTCGAGCGGCGGCACGTCGCGGTTTTCCTTGGGCGACAGCCCCTTCAGCCACGCTTTGCGGGCGTGGACGACGAAGCTCGACACCCCGGCCTGGGCGCACAGGTCGACGAGCCGGAACAGGCTCTGCTCGGGGTCCTGGTCATCGACGCCGATCCGGCACTTCACCGTCACCGG
This sequence comes from Phenylobacterium sp., assembly GCA_017991675.1. Lineage (GTDB taxonomy): Bacteria > Pseudomonadota > Alphaproteobacteria > Caulobacterales > Caulobacteraceae > Phenylobacterium. The sequence continues at coordinate 363,682 of JAGOQB010000002.1, forward strand.
GATCTTCACCGCCGCGCCCATGGCCGCCATGCACTGCGCCACCAGCTCGGGCTCGCGCATCAGGCAGGCGCCGAACCGGCCGCTCTGCACCCGGTCGGACGGGCAGCCGACATTGAGGTTGATCTCGTCATAGCCCTCGGCCTCGCCGATCTTCGCCGCGGCGACCAGATCGGCCGGCTCCGAGCCGCCCAGCTGCAGGGCGACCGGATGCTCGGCCGGGTCATAGGCCAGCAACCGCTCGCGGTCGCCATGCAGCACCGCCCCGGTGGTCAGCATCTCGGTATAGAGCAGCGCCCGGCTCGACAGGGTGCGATGCAGGCTCCGGCAATGCCGGTCCGTCCAGTCCATCATGGGCGCAACGGACAGCCTATGCGGTTGAAATTGCTTCGCGTTGTTCATGGAGCCAAAAGGTTGGGCGGGCCGTCGGAGGCGCGGTTCTACGCCATTTCACGACGGAGTTCGCCCCCTAACCTGCCGCACCCGTTTCGCACTCGAAACGGCCTCGATCCGAAACCGAAAATCCGAGACCCTGATCACCCGCATGCGCCCCCGGCTAAGCTGTTCGCGCGAGGAATCGTGCTGGCGACAGTTCGCCTGGATCAAAGCCCTGCCAGTCGCCGCGCAGCGCCAACGACGCGATCAGCCGTGAAACGGCTGGCGAGGTCTGAATTCCATACCCCCCCTGCCCCGCGAGCCAGAGGAAGGTCTCCGCCTCAGGGTCGGGCCCCACCACGGGCTTGCGGTCCGGGGCGAAGCTGCGAAGCCCGGCCCAAGAGCGAACGACCCGGTCGATCTGAAGGGTGGTCGCAGTCATGATCCGATCAAGCGCCACAGCCACGTCGAAGTCGTCAGCCCAGGCGTCGCAGGGAGGCGTCGGCGTTTCGTCGGCGGGGGAAACCAGGAGCAGGCCGGCGTCCGGCTTGAAGTAGAAGCTCTCGTCTGCAGCGATCACCAGCGGCCAGCCGGAAATGTCCACGTCCTGCGGCGCCTTTACGACGGCTGCGGTCCGTCTCAGCGGCGCGACGCCGAGGCGCGCCAATCCGGCCATCTCGGCCACGTCGTCCGCCCAGGCGCCGGCCGCGTTGATGATCGCCGCACACTCGAGCACCTCGTCAGACAGCCTCACCCGCCAAAGATCGCCCCTACGCTCCAACCCCACGACCTCCGCGTCGGTGCGGACCTCTGCTCCGCGCCGGCGCGCGCCGCGCAGCCACCCCTGATGGAGAGCATCGACGTCAATGTTCTTCGCCCCTGGCTCAAGGACACCAAGTCGGGCGTGCTCAGGACGCATTGCCGGAACCAGACGCCTGATCGCAGCCTCATCCATCTCATAGGCCTCGACGCCCAGCCCCCGAGCGTGCGCGACGAGGGCCTCCAACGCCTCCCGATCCGCCTCCGAACCCAGGTGAAGCGACCCGCTCGGCGAGAGTAGCGGGTACTCGCAAAGGCCGGCTGGCGGCTCCTCCAGGAAGGCTCGGCTCGCGCAGCTCAACGCACAGACGATGGGCGGCCCATAGGTCTCGCTGAAGAGCGCCGCAGACCGTCCGGTCGAATGGTATCCGGGCCGGCTTTCGCGCTCCAGCAGGATGACGCTGGCTGAGGCGCTCAGCTCGTAGGCGGCCGAGGCGCCAGCGATTCCCCCGCCGATAATGATGAAGTTCGCCTGGCGCATCAGTTCACCCCCTGTTGTCCGCGCACATTGTATTCGCTACATTTGTGTATCATAAACAATCCCACCAAGAAAACGCCCACCGTGGGCGTCCGGGAGGAGCAGGCGCGTGCGAGTTTTCTACGGCGGGCTTTCAAACGAGACGAACGCCTTCTCCCCACTCCCATGTGGCGTGGGAGATTTCGCCCCTTTCACCCTGGCGCGGGCCCCGGCGTCGCGAAGCCAGATCTTCGGGGCGCTGCTCAACCGCGGCGCTGAGCTGATTGAAGGGGTGAACCTCGTCGCCCAACCCGCAGGGCCGATCGCAAGCCTCGCCTACACGGAGCTTCGCGATCGGCTGTTGGGCGAGATCGCCCAAAGCGGCCCGCTCGACGCGGTGCTGCTCAATCTCCATGGCGCGATGGCGGCGGAAGACATCGGCGACTGCGAAGGCGATATCCTGCGCCGCGTGCGCGAGCTCGTCGGGCCGACGGTGTTCATCGGGGCGGTTCTCGACCCACACTGTCACCTCTCGGCGTCCATGCTCAGCCACTCAGATCTGCTGACGATCTACAAGGAGTACCCGCACACTGACATCGCCGAGGCGACGGCGCAGCTCGTCGAAGTATGCGCCCAGTGGCTCGACGAGCCGTTCACGATCACGCACTCGGTCTTCGACTGCCAGCAGATCGACATCTACTACACGACCTCCTCGCCCATGCGCGAACAGGTGACTTATCTGCGCCAGCTTGAGAGCACGCCCGGCGTGCTCGCAGCCTCCATCGCGCACGGCTTTCCCTGGGGCGACGACCCCGAGCTTGGCGCCAGGACGCTGGTCTACACCAGGGCCGATCAGGTCTTGGCCGAAAACCTCGCCACCAGCCTCGGAAAACAGGTGATGTCCCTGCGCGGCCTCTGCGGGCCCCGTACGATCGGGCCGGACGATGCGGTTCGCCGCGTTGCGGTTCTCGAAGGGCTGAGCGTGCTGGCCGACGTGGCCGACAATCCAGGAGGCGGAGCGCCGGGTGATTCCACCTTCCTGATCCACGCCCTGCTTCAACATCCGGGGATCCCGAGCGCAGTCGCTGCGCTCTGGGATCCCGAGAACGTGGCCATGGCCCACAAGGCCGGCGTCGGCGCAGTTCTGCAGATGAGCATCGGCGGACGCTTCGGAGATATCTCCGGACCGCCGGTCGTGGGCGAGGTCGTGGTGACCGGTCTCAAGCGCCGTCACTATGAGCCAGCTCCCGGATATGGCGGGCTGCATGTGGCTTTCGGCGATCTGGCCGCCGTCGAGATCGGCGATGTGACGATTGTTCTGGCCAGCAGACGCAGCCAGGTTTTTTCGCCCGGCGTCTTCACAGCCGTCGGCGTCGACCTCGCCGCCACGCGCGCGGTCATCGTCAAGAGCACACAACACTTCCGCGCAGGCTTTGACCCCGTCGCAACGCGCACCTTCTATGTGGACACGCCCGGCGCCCTGTCGCTGGACTTTGCGCGTATTCCCTATCGCAAAGCGCCTCGCGATCTCTGGCCGCTCAACGGCGCGCGCCGTTGATGGGCGAGTTACAGGGCCGCGCGATCGTGGCGCCCCTCGGGGCGGCGCTCGGGGTCGCGTTCGGCGTCACCGTCGTTTTCATCACGGTGTTCAATTACCTCGTCGGGCCGATGAGCGCCGATCTGGGACTGAGCGTCGCCGAACTCTCCCTCGGCCTGAGCCTGCACCTGGGGCTGCTGATCCTCTCGCTGCCGATGGCCGGCGCTGTCGCCGACCGGCTGGGGCCGCAGAAGACCGCCGCTGGTTCCGCCGTGCTCTACGGGGCGTGCCTCTGGTGGGTCTCGGCGGCCTCCGGGTCGAGGGCGGAACTCTATGGCGCCCTCGCGCTCGCCGCGATCCTCGGCGCCGGCGCCTCCCCCATCACCTACGCCAGAGCGTTGGTCGCGCGCTTCGACGCCTCACGCGGCGCTGCGCTCGGCATCGCGCTGGCCGGGGTCGGCGCCGCAAGCATGATACTCCCGTCGGTTGTACAGGCGATCACCCTTGCGGCCGGCTGGCGCACGGCCCTGGCGGTGCTGGCCTTGCTGACCGCGCTCGCCGGCACGATCGCAGCTACGGCGATTGGCGATGGCGAGCTCAGGGGCTCGAGCAGCTCCAAAGCGACGTCCGGCGCGACGTTGACCCAGGCTGCGCACACGACAGCCTTCTGGCAGATCGCCGCAGCGTTCGTCCTCCTCGGCCTCTCCCTTTCGGGCGTGGTGGCCCATCTGAGCGAGGTCTGGTCGGGACTGGGCGTCACCTCCCTGAGCGTCCCGGGCTTTCAGATGGCGATCGGCGCGGCGACCATCATCGGGCGGCTGGTGGGCGGCATGATGATGGACCGCTGGCCCGCGCACGGCGTCGGCGCCCTGTTTGGCCTGTTCGGCGCGGCAGGCCTGGCTCTGCTGATCTACGGGGGCGACAACGTCGCGGTGCTGCTGCTCGCCGGCGCCGCCCTTGGCCTTTGCCTCGGCGCGGAGAGTGATGTCGCCTCGTATCTCGTCAGCCGCTACTTCGGCCTGGCGAACTTCGCCCGCATCTACGCCGTTCAGGCCTCGGCCTTCATGGTCGGATTGGCGGCGGGCCCCAGCATCTTCACCCTCGGTCAGGCCCGTACCAGCTACGAACTGCTGCTCGGTCTCTGCGCAGCAGGCGTCGCCGCCTCGGCCCTCGCGCTTGCGACACTGCGTCCGCCTCCGATGACCCTCGCCACGACCCGGGCGGCATAGTCCGCGTCGACTTCGCTCTCCCCGAAGAAGTGGTGGAACATCAGCGCGCCGGACACCAGCTCGATCACGAGCTCAACATCGGTGTCCGGCGGAAGCTGGCCGCGCTCGATCCCCCGGCGAAGAATGGAGCCCGCTGAGCTGCGCCGGCCCCTGACGATCTCCATGGCGGGCTCGCGTAGCGCCGCATCGATGGCCATCTCCGCGATCAGGAAACGCAGCACGCGACCGTAGCGCGGGTCACGAACGAGACCACCCATCGCTTTGGCGAGTTGGACGAGGTCTTCAACGACGTCGCCGGTGTCGGGCTCTGGAGGGTATACCTCGACATAGACCACCTTCAGCGCCGCGATCACCGCCTCCTTGGCCGTGGACCAGCGCCGATAGAAGGCCGTGCGCGGGGCGCCCGCCCGATCTGCAATCTTCTCGATCGTAAGCCCGCTGAAGCCGCCCTCGATCAGGATATCGATCGCGCTTTCCAGCAAGCGACGCTCGAGCCCTTCGTCCTTAGGCCGTCCGCGGGGCCTGGGCGGTATCGTCATCGATTTCTCCCGACTGCCGCGCCACGGGCGCCTTCCCTGACGCGGGGGCCAAGCCTAGTGGCGCAAGTTCACTTTCGCCACACCCACGTAGCGATTTGACATTCCGCTCCACAACTGTAGCGTAAAGATAACGAGACAAAAGTGGAGGAGGAACTTAGATGACGAGCAAGGCATGGCTGGCCTCGTGCGCCGCGGGCGCTCTCAGCATGGCTGCTGGTACGGCGTGGGCTCAGGAGCCCGCCGCACTGGAAGAGGTCGTGGTGACGGCCCAGAAGCGCACCGAAGACGTGCAGGACGTCCCTGTGTCGGTCCTCGCCTTCGGGGCGGCGGCCCTCGAACGGCTCAACGCCCAGCAACTTGGCGATATCGAGCGCGCCGCGCCGAATGTCAGCTTTGGATCGGGCGCGGGCGGATCATTCAACGCGATCGGCGTGCGCGGGGTGATCGATTCATCCCGGAACATCGGAGTGGACGCGAGGGTCAGCGTCTATGTCGACGGTGTCTATGTCGGCCGCTCGTACGCCACCGACCAGTCGCTGCTGGGCATTGAGCGGGTGGAAGTGCTGCGCGGGCCTCAGGGAACGCTCTACGGCAAGAACACCGTCGCCGGCGCCCTGAACATCACGACGCAGAAGCCGGGCGACACCCTGGCGGGTCAGGCCGAGGTCGAACTTGGCTCCTACGACTACCGGCGTCTGGCCGGGCGCTTCAACCTGCCGCTCGGGGACACGGCGGCGCTCTCGGTCAGCGTCGCGCGCGAAACCCGCGACGGATACATCCGCAACGTCACGCGCAACACCGACCTGAATGGAGTGGATCGCTGGGCCGGCAGGGTCCAGCTACGCCTGCGTCCGACCGACAGGCTGACCCTCGACTTCGCCGCGGACGCTCTCGACGAAGGCCAACCGTTCGTACTGTACGAGGGCCTGGGCGGGACGGCGGCGAGGCTGGCGCCGGGTCCCTTTACGATCGCGCACGACACAGACGAACGCGACAGCCGCAGCTATGCAGGCCTGTCGGCGAGCGCGGACTACCAGATCACCGACGACCTGACCCTTACCTCGATCACCGCGTTCAGAAAATCGCGCTACGACTTCCTCCAGGAGGAGGACTACCTGCCCACCTTCGTCGCGCGTTCGAACTTCAACGAACGCAGCCGGCAGTTCACGCAGGAACTGCGTCTGGCGTCATCCGAGACCGAACGTTTTTCGTGGCTGGCCGGCGTCTTCTACATGGACGAGGAACTCGAGACCAATCGGCTGTCCGAGGGCGGGCCTGCGCTCCGAAACGGTTTCGTCAGGACCCCCGGCTCGATCCAGACCCGCTCGGCCGCAGCCTTCGCCCACGTGAACTACGACATCACTCCGCAACTGAAGGTCAACGGCGGTCTGCGCCTGACCTACGAGCGCAAGTCGCTCGACTTCAGCATCGTCGACACCATGGGCCTCTTCACCAACTTCGAGAACTTCCGGGACAAGCGCGAGGACACCGATCTGTCACCCAAGATCGGCGTCCAGTACTATCCGTCCGAGGAGGTCATGCTCTTCGCCAGCCTCTCGCGGGGCTTCAAAAGCGGCGGCTGGAACGCCGACACCATCACCACGCTGGAAGGCATCGCCTTCGACCCCGAAGAGGCGACCAGCTTCGAGGCGGGGCTGAAATCCACTCTCTTCGAACGCCGCCTCCGCCTGAACCTGACGGGCTTCGTCACCAAGTACGAAGACTATCAGGTCTTCCAGTTCATCACCCTTTCGAACGGCGGGACGCTGATCACCTTCACCAACGCCGGCGAGGTCACCACCCAGGGCCTGGAGGCGGAAATCGAGGCTGTTCCGGTCAGCGGCCTGACGCTCTCGGCCTCAGGCGCCTATACCGAGGCCAAGTTCGACAGCTTCGCCGATGGCGGCGGCCTCGGCGTCAACTATGACGGCCATGACCTTCCGTACGCCCCGCGCACCAAGTTCTATCTCGGCGCCGACTATCGCCTGCCGGTCGGTCCGGGCGAGGCGAGCTTCCACGTCGACTACAGCTACACCGGCGACCAGTACGTTTCGTCCAGCAACTCGGCAGCCTCGCGTCTGCCAGGCTACGGCCTCGTGAACGCCCGCGTCAGCTACGCCTTCGACAATGGGTGGGAGATCTCCGCCTTCGGCCAGAACCTCGCCGACAAGCGCTATCTGCGCACCCACGACACCAGCTTCCTGGGCTCCGAACGGGGACGATACGGAATGCCGCGCACCTACGGCGTGCGGCTCAAAACCACCTTCTAGGAGCCGTAGGATGATCACTCGACAACGACCGCTGGCGGCCGCCGCAGGAATGTGCGCCGCCATGCTTGGGGCCGTGACGCTTGGCGGGGCCGCACTTGCCGCCCAGGCCGCGCCCCCTCCCCCGCCAGCCGATGCTTCCTCGCTGCGACACATATTTGGGCTGCGCACAGCGTTGCGCGACGGCGTAGAGCTGTCTTCCGACGTCTGGCTCCCCAAGAGCCCTGGGCCCCATCCAGTCATCCTCATTCGAACGCCCTACGTGAAGGCCCTGGGGAGTTTCAATGCGGACGCCGCCTTCTTCGCGCGGCATGGATACGCGGTGGTCGTCCAGGACGTCCGCGGTCGCGGAGACTCAGGTGGCGAGTTCGATTTCTTCTTCCAGGAAGGCAAGGATGGCTACGACACCGTCGAGGCGATCGCAGGCCAGCCCTGGTCGAATGGGCGCGTCTGCATGCTGGGCGTCTCCTACATGGCGACGGTGCAGTGGCTGGCGGCCCGCGAGCGGCCCCCGCACCTGACATGCATGGCGTCGGTTTCGCCCGCGGCTCGGTTCATGAACGAAATCCCCGCAGTCGGCGGCGCGTTCGGCGCCCAATGGGGGCTGACCTGGCTCAATGCGACGTCCGACCACGGACTTCAGGCCCGCAACACCGCCGACGTCGACTGGGCCCGGGTCCTGTCCCATCGCCCTCTGCGCACGGCGGACGAGGCTATGGGGCGCAAGATGCGCCTCTATCGGGAGTTTCTCGAGAACGACACGCTCAATGCGTACTGGCAGCGGCTCTATCTTCAGCCTGGCGACTACGCGCAGATCAAAGTTCCGATCCTGCAGATCACCGGACTGTTCGACGCCGACCAGTCCGGCGCGCTCTTGAACTGGACAAAGGTTGAGGCCAACGCTCCGCAACAGGCAGGCGAACGTTTCCTCGTCATCGGCCCCTGGACCCACGACCAGAGTCTTGCCGGCGGCGCCGACCCGGTCGGCGAGCTGACATTCCCGCAGGACACCGCCAGCGACAACCGCGCGCTGGCCCTGCGGTTCTTTGACCACTACCTCAAACAGGACGGCAAACCCTTCGAGCAGCCGCGCGTTCGGGTGTTCATGACGGGTGCGAACGAATGGCGCACCTTCGATCGCTACCCGCAGGCGGGGACGAAAGAGGCCAAGCTGTTCCTGGACAGCCGGGGCGCGGCCAACACCCTGTCCGGAGACGGCGTACTGACGCGCGCCGCGGCCCGCCGGGCCGGCAAGGATCACTACGTTTTCAACCCCCGCGATCCCATCGTACAGCCGACCGGCGCCAGCACCTCCGACATCGGCCAGGGCGCAGACCGACGTGTGATCCAGTCGCGCAAGGACGTCCTGGTCTATACTGGTCCGGTGCTCGACAAGCCGGTGGACGTGGTCGGCTCGGTGTGGCTGGACCTCTACGCCGCCTCGGACGCCCTCGACACCGACTTTACGGCGAGCCTGACCGACGTCGGGCCCGATGGGCGCGCAGTCTCGCTGGGGCCGTTGCCGTTCGGCGTCCTGCGGGCGCGGTACCGCAATGGCCTTGAGAGCGCCGAACTGCTGACGCCTGGCAAACCCGAGTTGTTCAAGATCGAACTCGGCCACGTCGCACACAGGTTCAAGGCCGGCCACCGGATCAGGCTGGAGATATCCAGCAGCGCCTATCCGGTCATCAATCCGAACCAGAACACGGGGGCGAAAGTCGCCGACGACACCGAGTGGCGGATCGCAAGACAGACCGTACACCACGGGATCGCTCGCCCCTCGGCGCTGCGCCTCCCGGTCCTGGCGCCTTAGTCCCACGGCCAAGCAAGTGAAGGCGCAGTCCCGCGCCTTCACTTGCCAAGACCCGAGCGCCGCCGATCGCGGCCTCACCGGGAGGCCTTGAGCCCCCGCACTCGATGTGGGCCGCCATGCCCCACGTCGACCATGTGTCCGCCGCCCCCGGGGCGCGCCCGACGCAAAAGTTCAACATTCCCCGCTCAAGGCCCGCCCGGGGTCCTCCGGCCTCGCAGGAGCCCACAGGAGACCGGCTGAAAGGTCGCCTTGGACCGCGCGCCGTCGAAGCGATCAGCAAGCGTACCTGGCAAGCGTCGCAATGCCGACGCCCCTTTGGGCGAGCGATCCGCCGACCTCGACCGCTGCCGGTCTCATGGAATTTGACACCTGCGCGAAGTGAATTTATATCATGCTATAAATTAGACTATATCGTCATATAAATCGCACCAGAGGGAGATGCGTTCGTGCTGCTGAAGGATCACTGGTATGTCGCCTGTCCGTCGTCACAGCTGTCGGCGACCTCACCCAAAGCCGTTCAGATCGGCGATATCGACCTTGTTCTCTTCCGGGACGCGGCGGGAGCAGCCCACGCTCTGCTGGACCGATGCTGCCATCGCGGCGTCAAGCTCTCGCTGGGCCGAATAACTGACGGCAACATCGCCTGCGGGTATCACGGCTGGCAGTACGACGGCTCGGGAGCGCTTGTTCACGTCCCCTCCTTGATCGCCGGGGAGGAGTTGCCCTCGTGCGCAACACCGGCGTTCCCCATCGCCGAAAAGGACTTCTACATCTGGGTCTGGATCGCCGGCGAGAGCGAGGCTCCGACCTATCAGCCGGCCCTGGTCGGCATTGATAACCGCTTTTGGATCCAGCAGACCGGGCGCTGGAACGCGAACATCATGGACGCCGTCGAAAACCAGCTCGACGTGGCTCACACCCCGTTCTCGCATCCAGGAATCTATCCGGGCCATAAGACGGACGACGGCGTCATGCCGCCGCTTCGCCAGTTCAGCGTCGAATGCCGCATGGTGGACGGCGGCGTCGAACTGCACCTGCCGCCGGCGCCTGAGGGCGCGGGCATCCGACCCTGGCGGGAAATGGTCTCCTGGGTCCGATTTGAGCTGCCCTATCGCAACTACGTCTATCTCGTCCGGGAAAAGACGCTCGCCATCTACAATTGGGTTCCCCTCGCCGATGGATCATGCCGGCTTGAGTTCATGGGCGCGCGATACGACCCGGAGGCGGAGGCGACCCTTACGGCGCCGATCGCGAAGTTCGACGACTCCGAGCTGAAGCTCCTGGCCCAGGATCGGGTCCTCCTGGAAAGCGCGAAGCCCTGGATCGACCTTGGTCGTCGCAGCTTCGAAAAGAGCGTGCCTCAGGACTTTCCGCAACTGCTTGCCCGACGCCTGCATCGAGCCGCGCTCGAAGGGAAAGCTGACGAGTTCCAGTTCGACAAGCCGCGCGTTTTCGAGGCCAGAGCATGAGCGCTTCAACACGCCCCCGCGCGGGCCCGGGCCCCAACGTTCCGGCCACGCCCGGGCCCTTGGAAATGTCGGCCGTGGCGCTCGCACCTGACGGAGGCCTCCACTCGCTCGATCGCGCAGGTCGGCAGTGGCGCGAACGCGACGCCGACACCGCGCTCGCGGCCGACGTCATCCGCCGCTGGCATGCCCGCGGCCATGAGATCGCAGCCTACGGCGCAGGTCTGTTCGTGATGCCCCATGGCCTGACGATCGACAGTATGGGCCACTTCTGGGTGACCGACGTCGGCCTGCACCAGGTGTTCAAGCTTGACGCCTCTGGAACGGTCCACCTCGCGGTCGGCACGCCTCGGAAAATGGGCAAGTCAGGCGCCGCGTTCGCCCTGCCGACCGCCGTGGCGATCGCCGCCGATGGGTCGTTTTTCGTGGCCGATGGCTACGGCAACGCGCGGGTGGCCAGGTTCTCTGCGACGGGCGAGTTCGAACTCGAATGGGGCGGCCACGGGGACGCCGATGGCCAGTTCAGACTGCCGCACGCCATCGACCTCGATGAGGATGGCCAAGTCTACGTCGCCGATCGCGAGAACAAGCGCCTTCAGATTTTCGAGCCCGACGGAACCCATGTGCAGACGATCTCGCACCCGGGGATCGGCAAGCCGTTCGGCCTTTGCGTCACGCCGGAGGCCATCTACGTCGCCGACTGCGGCTTCCCCGAGGACCAGCGCGCCGGCATTGCAATCGTCGACCGGCGAACCCAGGCGGTCCGCCGCGTAGCCTCATACGGCGCCGGCGATGGCCAGTTGCTGGCTCCCCACGATCTCGTCGTCGGCGCCGGCGGCGACATCTTTGTCGCAGATGCGGTTCTCGGGCTGCGCCGGTTCGACGCCCCTTCAGGAGTGCTCTAAATGGCCGACCATCACTTGCTGATCGGCGGGGAGCTCCAAAGCGGCGCCTCGTCATTTCCGGTCATCAACCCCGCCACCGAAGAGCCGTTCTCAACCGCCCCCTGGGCCAGCAGGCGCCAACTCGATTGCGCCGTCGAGGCTGCGGGCGACGCCTTCAAGACCTGGCGCGCCGCGCCGACCGCCGAACGCAGGGTCGCGCTTCTGGCGCTGGCCCAGGCGGTGGAAGCCAGTGGGAGCGATCTTCAATCACTGCTCACGCAGGAGGTTGGCAAGCCGAGCTATGAAGCCCAGATCGAGGTCGCATCGGCCGTCGCCGTGCTGCGGTACTTTGCAAACGCCGAGCTTCCTGCCGAACGCCTTGCGAGCGCGTCGGGAGCCACAGCCGTGGTGCACCGCAAGCCCCTGGGGGTCGTAGCCGGGATCACGCCCTGGAACATGCCGCTGCTGCAGGCCTGCGTGAAACTCGGATCGGCCATAGCAACCGGAAACACGATCATTCTGAAACCCGCGCCGACAACGCCGCTGTCGGCCCTCGCCCTCGGAGCCCTCGCCGCTCCGATCTTTCCCGCCGGCGTCGTCAACGTCATATCGGACCAACACGACCTTGCGCCTCTCCTGACCGAACATCCCGGCGTCGCAAAGGTCGGGTTCACGGGTTCGACGACGACCGCCCGAAAGGTGATGGCCGCCTGCGCGCCGACCCTGAAACGCCTGACGATGGAGCTTGGCGGGTCGGATGCGGCGCTGGTGCTGAGGGATGCCGACGTGAAGCGCACGGCGCGCGGGCTCTTCGGCATAGCGATGTTCAATTGCGGCCAGATTTGCACAGCGCCCAAGCGGATCTACGTCCACGAAGACATCTACGACCAGCTCACGGACGAACTGTGCGCTCTCGCTCACGGCTCGGTGGTCGGCGAGGCGGCCGCCGCGGGGACAACCATCGGCCCGGTTCAGAACAAATCGCAGCTGGACAAGGTGGTCGAGTACCTGGCGGACGCTCACGCCCATGGCACGGTGCTGACCGGCGGCGCCCGTCTTGACCGGCGGGGCTATTTTGTACCGCCGACCATCGTGCGAGACGTCACGAATGGCTGCCGGATTGTCGACGAGGAGCAGTTCGGCCCGATAATGCCGATAGTCCGGTACGAGGACGAGGATCAGGCGCTGGCCCTGGCCAACGATAGTCCGTACGGCCTCGGCGGTTCAGTCTGGTCGAATGATCCGGCGCGAGCCCGCTCCATCGCCGCCAAACTTGAGTGCGGGCAGGCATGGATCAACAGGCACGGGGTCTCTCCCGCAGATTTCCCGCTGGCCGGCGCCAAGCTGTCCGGTGTTGGCGTTGAGTTGGGCGACGAAGGCCTCAAGAGCTACACGCAGATGACCGTCGTCTGTGACTAGATTGGAAGCCAACGGATGAACAGCGCCCGCCCGCCATCGCCAGATCAGACCCAAGGTGCGAGATTGGATGGCTATATCGCCCGCCATAACGAGTTCCGGGGCCGCATCCTTGATGCGGCCGAGGCCCTGATCAGCGAGGCCGGCGACACCTCGTTCGGAACGCGGGAGCTGGCGGCGCGGGCGGGCGTAAGCGCGGCCACCCCATTCAATCACTTCGGCTCGAAGCGAGGCATTCTCAGCGCCATTGTGGATCGGAGCCTGGAAGAGCTCGGATCCTCAGACGTCCCGCCACAAGGCCTTGGCGATCCGCTCGAACACATATTCCGCCACACCGACAGAGTGGTGTCCTTCTATGCAGCAAGGCCCGAACTCTACCGACCGGTGTTGGGCGAGCTGGCAGGCAACGCGGCAAGCTCGCCCTTCCAGACCCTTCAGCGGGCCAACGCCTCATGGCGAGCGGGGCTGGTGGCGGCGCTGGAGGCCGGACAGTTGAGGACTGGGCGTGACCTCGACGTCCTTGCCGGCCAACTGGAGACGAACTGGCTCGGATCGCTGGTGCTTTGGATCGTCGGCCGGATCGATGGCGAGGGCTGGAAGGTGCAGTCGGAGTACGGAACGGCGCTGGCTCTCGGGAGCATTGTCGCCGCGACAGAGTGGGATCGGCTCCAGGATCGCATTGCAGGCCTCGAGGCGCGCCTCGCAGACCCGGCCGGCGCTCAGCCGCAGGAGTTCGCAGCCAGCGGATAACCGCCGCGCCCGTTTCGAGCTGATCCGTCCGAGGGAGCCGCCTGACTGACAATCGGCGATCAGGCCGCCCCAGGAGCACAGGGCATTTTTGCAGTACGCCAACCGAGCCTTCCGCGGGAGGGAAGCGGCCGGCCGCTGACGCCTGCGCTCGATCGCAAGCTCTCCCCCCGTCCCCCTAAGTCGCCGCGCCGCCACGCCCGTGCGCAACGCTCACCCTCACCTCAGGTGCACAGATGCAGAAGCACACGCGGCCCATTTTCAAGCGCTTCCCCTTGGATGGGCACGTTACGATCGCAGGGGAGAAGCTCACCACCCCGTATCACGTCTACGACGGGGCCATGCTGTGCCTCGGAGGCACGGTCGCCGGGAACATGGCCTCCGCCCTGCTCGCCCGCGAGCATCTGTTTCCGGTCCTGGATACGCGGGGTCGGGCCTTGGCGGCGATCTGGGTGTGCGACTTCACCGACGCAAATCTCGGCGCCCATCACGAACTGCAGATTTCGCTGTTTGCAACGTCCAGGCCTTCCCAGGACCTGCCCGCGCATCCCTTTGTCTACTTTCGCGCGCTCGCAACCCTGCCCGACCTTCAAATGGTCTGCCACGGACTGTGGAACAACACCCAGCGTGTCGTCGACTACAACGTCGAGCACCTGCGCCTCGACGCCGCCATGACCTCCAGCAAGATCGACCGTGACGGCGGGGCCTGGGCCTTCGGGTTTCGAGACTCGAAGGGAAATCTGATCGCCGAAGGCGCCGTTTCGCCTCCCGCCCAGCTGTCCCTTGCACAGGCATGGGGGCTCACCCGTCAGATGGGCCTTCTGGGAACGCTGCGCCTGGCGCGAGCGCCGGCCGCCAACATCCCGGTCGTCAACACAAGGGGGCCGGCCGATAGCCTGAACCTAGTGTGTCAGACCTACACCACCAGCGAGCGACAGCACATCAGAACGGCCGGGCCGCACGACAGGATCGCCATCAGACACCCTCTCTACGAACGCCTCGAGTTCGAGGCCAGGTTCGTCCAGCAGTTGGAAGGCGTCGGTTTCATCTTCCTGCGTCCGGTCCCGCTGACCTGACCTGCAACGACTTTTCCACCGGCCGACGCAAGCCCTCAGCAGACATCGCGCCGGCCAACGACATTTGGGGAGACCAGGACATGAACGGAGCTGGCGCTCTGATCCAGACGCTCGTCGCCAATCAGGTGACGGCCTGTTTCGCAAATCCGGGGACCAGCGAGATGCAGTTCGTCGCTGCGCTTGATCGCGAGCCGCGGATGCGACCAGTTCTGTGCCTGTTCGAAGGCGTCGCGACAGGCGCCGCGGACGGGTACGGCAGGATCGCCGACAGACCCGCCTGCACGCTCCTTCACCTTGGACCAGGCTACGGGAACGGGGTCGCCAATCTCCACAATGCGCGACGGGCCTTTACGCCGCTCGTCAATATTGTCGGCGACCATGCGACCTACCACCGGCAGTACGACCCGCCTCTCAATTCAGACATTGCGACGCTGGCCAGGCCCAATTCCATTTGGACCAGGTCGGCTGACAGCGCCGATCAGATCGCCGCGCTGACGGCCGAGGCTGTGCAGGCGAGCTATGGCCCGCCCGGCGGACCTGTAAGCCTGATACTCCCCGCCGACACGGCATGGCTGCCGACGTCCGCTGAGACGATCGTCATGTCGCCCCCTCAACGATCGGAGCCGGACGTCGGCGTCGTCGCAGACGTGGCGCGAGCGATCCGGCGCGCGCGCAAGCCGGTAATTCTGCTGGGCGGGCAAGCCTGCCGCGCCGAGGCCCTCGCCCAGGCCGGCCGCCTCGCGGCAGCGGGGATCACCATCTACGCCGACACCTTCGTGCCGCGTCAGGCACGAGGCGCCGGCGCGTACGCGCCGCGCAAGATGCCCTACCACGGCGAGGTGGCGCTGGCTGAACTGACGGGTGTTGATCTGATGATATGCGTCGACACAGGCGCGCCAGTGGCCTTCTTCGCCTATCCCGACCGCCCCAGCACCCTGCTGCCTGAAGGCTGCTCGACGCTCACCCTGGTCGAGCGCGGCCAAGACGCCGCCATGGGCCTGCTCGCGCTCGCAGAGGCGCTCGATGCTCCAAGAGACGGGCTGCGCCAGCAACTCAAGCTGCCAGACGCGCGCGCGCAGGGCGCCCTCGACCCATTTTTCGTGGGCGCGGCGCTCGCCCGGCATATGCCCGAGGGCGCCATCCTGTGCGACGACTCCGTCACCTCGAGCGTGGGCGTTGTGACAGGTACTGCGACAGCCCGTCCTCACGAAGTCCTGGCGCTTACAGGCGGCGCGATCGGGATCGGACTGCCTCTCGCCATCGGAGCCTCGGTCGCGGCGCCAGACCGCAAGGTGCTGAGCCTCAACGGGGACGGCTCGGCCCTCTACACCCTCCAGGCGCTCTGGACCATGGCCCGCGAGGGGTTGGACATAACTGTCGTGGTGTTCGTCAACCACTCCTACCGCATTCTCAATGTGGAGATGGAGCGCACCGGTTCGGGCCCGCCCGGATCGTCGGCGCGCAGGCTGCTCGACCTTGGCGAACCCGAGATCGATTGGATCGCACTGGCCCGCGGTATGGGCCTGCCAGCTACAGCATGCTCCACCGCCGAGGAATTCGATGTCGCGCTAGACGCCGCCATGTCGCAGCGCGGACCGATGTTCATCGCGGCCAGGATCTAGCCCGCTGTGAACCGGCGGGATGTACGGCTACGGCAGGCAGGCTTTCGCCGGCTCGTTCCGCCTGCTCGGCTCCGTCGGCGCTACCGAGCGGCCACCGCAGGTTCGGCCGGCGCTTGCCACACCACGACGCCTTCCTTGATCGTCGCGCGGACCTGCAGGTTCAGGAGCTTCTCGCTCGACACGGCCAATGGATCGCCATCGAGGACCACGAAGTCGGCCAGCTTGCCCACCTCCAGCGTGCCCTTGATCTGCTCCTCGTGCAGTTCATAGGCCGCGTTTGTGGTCACCTCCTGCAGCGCCTCGTAGTGCGTGATCCGCTGCGCCGGCCCCAGGACGTAGTCCGAGCGGGTCTGCCGCGTCGCCGCCGACCAGACCAGGCGGAGAATGTTCGGCGGCACGACGGGCGAGTCGTTGTGGATCGTCGGGCGCAGCCCAAGGTCAATGCTCTCGCGCTGCGGCGAGATGCGATCCGCCCGCGCAGGCCCCAGCACTTCTTGCCGGTGCCAGTCACCCCAGAAGTAGGTGTGGCTGGCGAAGAAACTCGGCTCGATGTCCAGCGCCTTCATCTCCCGCAGCTGATCGGATCTCGCGGTCTGGGCATGGATCGCGATCGTGCGGCGCAGCGGCTGCGGGGACGCGGCGTTGACCCGCCGGACCCCGTCGATGAGCTGCTGGATCGCCGCGTCGCCATTGACGTGCACGAAGACCTGCCAGCCATGGCGCGCGGCGACCTGGAGGTAGCTGTCGAGCTGGGCGTCGCTCATCCGCCGATAGCCGACATAGTCGGCGGGCTGGTTGTGCGGCGGGTGGAAGTAGGGCTGGCTGAGCCAGGCGGTCCGCCCCTGCGGCGAGCCGTCGAGCACGATCTTGATTCCCACGACCCGCAGGCGGTCGGCGCGGGGCTGGCCGATCGGCAGCGTCTCGATCGCCGGCCACTTCTGCGCGATCATCGGCACGGCGTCGACGTCGAGCTTCAGCGCCCCGCGTCGCGCGGCTTCCTGCAGGATCGGCCAATAGCCGGGAACCGTGCCGCCGTCCTGCGCGGTGGTGATGCCGTTCGCGGCATAGATGTCCTCGGCCCGCCGAAGCTGCTCGATCGACTGGTCGAGCGTCGGCGCCGGCAGCAGCGCCATGGCCTTCGCCAGGGCGGTTTCCTCGACCGGTCCGGCGGCCGTTCCATCGGCCTCGCGCGCGATCTTGCCGCCCTCCGGATCCTTCTCGGCATGCAGCATGCCGGTCAGCTCGAGCGCGCGGGTGTTAAGCGCCCCCAGGTGTCCGGAGGCATGAATGGCGATCACCGGGCGGTCGGCCGAAATCCCGTCGAGTTCGTGGCGAGTGGGATGCCGGCGCTCGGCCAGTTCGGCGTCGTCGTATCCGAAGCCGACGATCCAGCCCTCGTTCGTCGTCTTGGCGAACTCGCTCATCTGGCGCAGCAGGGTCGGGATGTCCGCGGTCGCCCCGACAGGCGGCGGCTGAAGCGACGCCGCTGCGGTTTGCTGCGCAACCCCGGAAATGTGGCCGTGGGCGTCAATGAAGCCCGGCAAGACGGCCTTGCCTTGCAGATCCACGACCTTGGTCGAGGGGCCGCGCAAGGCGTCGATGTCCGCGGCGCGCCCCAGCGCCAGGATGCGGCCGTCGCGGACTGCGATCGCCTCGAACCGCTTTTCAGGCCCCGTCATCGGTATGACGACGCCGCGGGTGAGGATCAGGTCGGCCTTAGGGCCGGCGGCTTGCGCAGGGCCTCCCGTCATGGCCGCAAGCACCAGGCTCATGGCCATGGCCGACGCCGAAACGGCGAAGCGATGCGGGGATTTGGGCTCAGTGGCTGGCATGACCGCCTCCTCGGGGTGGCCGACCGGTCGGCCACCAACCCGAACATATGTTCGGGTTATTTCAACGAACCGCAAGCCTTATCGTAGCGTCAGGAGAGCGCTCATGGCGTAATCCTCGTCCGCCGCCAAGGAAACCTGTCAGTGAGTCCCGCCGATACCCCGCCCCCCAGCGCCGACAGCGCCAACGTCCGGCGTCAGCCTCGGCAAAAGCGCGCGATCGAAAGCCGTCAACGCATCCTGGACGGAGCGCGCCGGCTGCTGGGCGCCGACGGCGTCAAAGGCTTCACCATGCGGGCGGTGGCGCGCGAATCCGGTGTCGGCCTCGGCACCCTGTACGAGTACTTCCCAAGCCGTGAGAGCATCATGGCCTGGCTGCTGGAGGAACGGATCGCCGGCCGGCTTGCGATCCTCGACCGCCACCTGGCGCACCTGTCGCCGGATGAGGACATCGCGCAGGCCATCGCCGCCTATGACGCCGACATGGCGCGCGAGCGGATGTGGAGCCGGATGGACGTGGTGCTGTTCGGCACCGAACACCGCGAGGGACCGCTTGAGGCGCTGCGCCGCGACTTCCACCGCCAGCTCGAGGCGCGCTACCTCGCCCTGTGCCGCTCGCGCGGATCGAAGTGGAGCCAGGCGGGCCTGGAAGCGTTGGCCCGCTACATGGTCGAGATCGACATTCTCAACATCCAGCTCCAGCTCGACGCCGAGCCGAACCAGCGCGCGATCTATCGCGACATGACCTACGCCACCTTCATCCGCTTCTTCGAACGCACCCTACAGCCCGAGCCGGGCGGCGCCCGCTAATCAGCGCCAGACCGCATCGATCCGGTCGTAGGCGCCGACCCGCAGGTCCGCCTGGGCGTCGACCAGCCGCTGCTTGGCGATCTTGTTGGTCGCCGTGCGTGGGAAGTCGGCCACGTAGCTCCAGTAGCGCGGCACCTTGAACGCCGCGAGCCGCTCTTCAGCCCAGGCGGCCAGCACGGCGGGGCTGACGTCGTCGTGGGTCTTGCCCGGGCCCAGCACCACGTAGGCCTTGACCTCTTCCTTGCGCTTGGGGTCGGGCACGCCGATCACCCCGACCTCCACGACGTCGGGATGGCTGCGAATGGCGGCCTCGACCTCCTGGGCGGCGATGTTCTCGCCGCTGCGCTTCACCATCTCCTTGAGGCGCCCGACGATCCAGTAGAAGCCCTGCTCGTCTCGCCGCGCCAGATCGCCCGTCCGGAACCAGCCGCCGCTGAAGCTCTCCCGGTTGGCCTTGGGCCGCTTGTAGTAGCCCAGCAGCATGGCCCGGCCGCGGAACCAGAGTTCCCCCGCCTCGCCCACGGCCGCCTCGCTGCCGTCGTCGCGCACCACCTTGGCCTCGCGGAACGGCGCGACCGAGCCGCAGCTGCCCTTGCCGACCATGTCGGTCGCCTCGACCGGCAGGATGGTCCCCACCCCGATCTCGGTCATTCCGAAGCCTTCGCGCACGGGCACGCCGAACCGGCGTTCCACGTCCAGGTGTTCCTGGCCCTTGTAGTAGTAGCCCACCACCCGCTTCACGCCCGTCCGGGCGTCGCTGTCCTGGACCGGGATATTGTTCGTCAGCTGCGGCGTCACCGTGCAGACGTCGATCGGGTAGGCATGCAGCCAGTCCATGAACTTGGTCAGGCTGTGGCGACGCGGAGCATATGCCGTGCCGCCGCGGATCAGGGCCATCAGGATCTGGATCTGCGGCTCGAAGTAGTAGAACGGGAAGGTCACGAGGATCGTGCGCACGTCCGATTGGAGGGTCGCCGCGTAGATCTGCGACACCATCATCCAATATTCGTGGGTCTGCAGGCAGCCCTTGGGAAAACCGGTGGTGCCCGAGGTGTACTGGATCGCCAGCAGGTCCGACGGGCAGACCGCGTCCGGCGGGGTGAAGCCAGGGTCGCCCGCCGCGATCAGCGCGTCGAGCGACAGGAACCCCGCCGGCGGGTTCGCTTCAGCGCTGATCACGCCCCCTTCGCGCAGCAAGTCGGGGCACGTCTCCATGGCGGCGAAGGTCTCTCCGCAGTCGCCGTCGAGGATCAGGACCTGCGCATCGCTGTCGGCCAGCACGAACTGCAGTTCCGCTGGCTTGTAGTTGGGATTGACCGGGATCATCACCGCGCCGAGCCGCGCAATCGCCATCCAGCACACCACCCACTCCGGCCGGTTGCCCATCATCAGCGCCACGTGGGTCGACTTGCGCACGCCCTGCGCCAGCAGGCTGGCGGCCAGCCGCTTCGAGCGGTCCGCCAGGTCGCCGAAGGTCAGCTGCTCCTCCAGCTCGAAGAAGTCGATCAGCACGCCGTTCGGGTTTCGGGCCGCCTCGCGGTCGAGCATGACGGTGATGGTGTCGGTCAGGTCGGGCTGGTCCAGCTCAGCGCTCATCGTCAAAGTCCTTCGGTTCAGGGACGCCGTCAGGCCTGGCCGCCAAGCGGCAGCGGGTTGTTGATCGTGGTCCGCAGGATGCGGAACATGTGGGTGGAGTAGCGGATGGCCTGTTCGCGGCTCATCGTGCGGGTCGCCTGGAGCGCCTCCATCTCCACCCGTACGGCCAAGCGCGGATGACTGGCGATCCGGGCCGCGATCTCCAGGGCCCGCACCATCAGCCGCTCGGGCGGCACGACCTCGTTGACCAACCGGATTTCGTGGGCGCGGCGCGCGTCGATCAGTTCGCCGGTCAGCGCCAGGTACATCGCATCGACCTCGGCCATGGCGTGGGCGAGTTGCAGCGCCCCGGCGGCGCCGCCCATGCCGTGGGCGATCTCCACCATGCCGAAGCGCGCGGTCTCCGAGGCGATGCGGATGTCGGTCAGCAGTGCCAGGTAGATGAACCCCTGCCCGATCGCCACGCCGTTCACCGCCCCGATCATCGGCTTGGTCCGCGGCAGCAGCGCGATCTCAGCCTCCCAGCCGGGATAGCCGATCGCCGTGTCCTTGCGCATGCCGTTGAGGTGCCGCCGCGCGAGCTCCGCTTCCGACCAGTCAGGGCGCGGGCTCTTGATATCGTCGCCCGCCGAGAACGCACGATCGCCGGCGGCGGTCAGGATGCCGACGTGAACGTCGTCATCGGCCAGGAACTCGACCAGCCGGTCGTGGAACTCCTTGTGAAGCGCGGGGGTCCACACGTTCACGGGCGGATTGTCGAGGGTGAAGACCGCGATGTGATCCTTCACCTCGTAGCGCAGCGGCATCTGTCGGTCTCCTGCGACGGGGCGGCCTCGAAGGCCGACCAATGTTATACCCGAACATGCGTTCGGGTATTGATGTCGCAAGATGGAGGTCTCGACAAGGCGCCGCGGCGAGAATCATCGCGCAGCCGAACGCCGCGGGTGGGGATGGAACAGGCTGGATGCGATGGACGTCCTAGCTGGCCGCCCCTTGTGGACACGCCCGAGACGGCCGCCCAGCGCCACGAAGGACGTGGGCGGCCGCCGCACGCTAGCGCGAGCTTGAGCCGTAGACGTCGTTCATCATCGTATCGATGTCGAGGTTGAAGCTCTTCTGCCGGGGCGGATACTCGGTGAGCGTCTTCAGGAACTTGGCGACCTGCCCGCTCGCCGCCCCCAACGTCCACGAGTGGTTTTCCTGCCACTCGTCGTAGCCGCGCGCCTCATGGAACCGCTCGAACGGGTCCAGCTTGAGGTTGGTGATGTACGGCGTGGTCATCTGCTCCTGCACGCCGTTGAACCACTTGTCCTGCTTCTTGAAGAGGAACTTCCAGTCGCCGTAGCGCAGCCCGTGCAGGGTGGTTTCGGTGAAGTAGTAGAATTCCTTGCGCTTCGACGGACCGCGCCCGCTCAAGAGCTCCGTCTGATCCACGCCGTCCAGATGGACCTTGTAGGTCGCCCCGCCCACCTTCTTGCCCTTGAGCAGCTCGTCCTTGAGGTTCGGCTGGCCCAGGGCCGACATGATCGTCGGGATCCAGTCCTCCATGGTCATGAACTCGCCGGTCGTCACCCCGGCGGGGATGCGCCCGGGCCAGGACACCACCATCGGCACGCGGAACCCGCCCTCGTAGCCGCCGACGCCCTTCTCGCCCTTGAACGGCTGGTTGCCGCCGTCGGGCCAGCTGTTCGACGCCGCGCCGTTGTCGGTCGAGAACATGATCAGGGTGTTGTCGGCGACGCCGAGATCGTCGAGCAGCTTCAGCAGCTCGCCGACGTGGTCGTCGAGCTGCGCCATCCCGTCGGCGTACAGCCCGTAGCCGGTCTTGCCGTCGTACTCGGGCGGCAGGTTCGTGCGGTAGTGCATCCGCGTCGTGTTGTGCCAGACGAAGAATGGCGTGCCGGCCTTCACGGAGTCGGAGATGAAGCGCTTGGACTCGACCATGATCTCGTCATCGAGGTGGCGCTGCCGCTCGCGCCCGAACGGCCCCTTGTCCTCGACCCGCTGGCCGCCCTTGCCGTCGGCCCAGCTGTGGACCACGCCCCGCTGCTGGAAGGCCGGCGCGTCCTTCGGATAGTCGTACTGCTCCGGATATTCGCCGGCGTTCAGGTGGTAGAGGATCCCGTAGAACTCGTCGAAGCCGTGCTTGGTCGGCAGGTGCTCATCAAGGTCGCCCAGATGGTTCTTCCCGAACTGGCCGGTGGCGTAGCCCAGCGGCTTCAGGAATTCGGCCAGGGTCGGGTCTTCCTTCTGCAGCCCCAGCGAGGAGCCAGGCAGCCCCACAGTGCTGAGGCCCGTTCGAATTGGGTACTGGCCGGTGATGAACGCCGCGCGGCCCGCGGTGCACGAGGCCTGGGCGTAGTGGTCGACGAACAGCATGCCGTTCTTGGCGATGCGGTCGATGTTCGGCGTGGATCCGCCCATCATGCCCCGGTGGTAGGCGCTGATGTTCCACATGCCGACGTCATCGCCCCAGATGATCAGGATGTTCGGCTTGCCGCCGCCTGCGCGTTTTTGAGGGGCCGTGCCGGGCGCGGCGTCCGGCGCCGGCGAGGCCGCTCCCGATTGGGCGGCCGCGCCGCTCGGGGCGGCGGCGGCGGCCAGGATCGCGGAGGCCGCGAACAGCACGCGGCGCCTTGGAAAACGGGGCTCAGGCCGGCGCTGCGGGGCGGGGTGGCGTAGGGCGGCGTTGGCGTGGGTGAGCATGCTCGGGAACTCCTTTGGGGGCCGAGGCTAGTGGGCTCCCGTAGCGCCGCCTATCGGTAGAAACCCGCATAGATTGTCCCAAACGCGTGACCTACCCTGCGGCGCAGGCGGTGGCGCGCAACGCCACCAAGCCGACAGCTTGGTCGAGTTGCAATTTTTGATTGCAACCCCCGCTGCGGCCGACGCAGATCGAGGAGGGCCACCATGTTCACCCGGGGAACAAGGCGCTGCGGCGCTGCGATCGCTTCTCTGGCCGTGCTTGGCCTGTCGCCCCAACTCGCCTGGGCCCAACAGAGCGACGCCGAGCTGGCCAAACAACTCAGCAATCCGGTCGCCAGCCTCGTCAGCGTTCCGCTCCAGCTCAACTACGACTGCTGCTTCGGACCCGACGACGGCGGCCGCACGACGCTCAACGTCCAGCCGGTCATGCCGTTCTCGATGAACGACGACTGGAACCTGGTGGTGCGGACGATCATGCCGGTGATCCACCAGGAGCGGACCTCCCCCCTGAACGGCAGCGAAACGGGGATCGGCGACATCACCCAGAGCTTCTTCTTTTCGCCGAAAGCCTCGCCGAACGGCGTGACCTGGGCGGTCGGGCCGGCCTTCCTGTGGCCGACCGCCAAGGGGGCGTTGGGGACCGAGCGCTGGGCGGCGGGGCCGACGGCGCTGGTGCTCAAGCAAACCGGCGGCTGGACCTACGGCATGCTGGCCAACCACCTCTGGTCCTACGCCGACCACGGAGGGCCGCAGCGCAGCGACGTCAGCGCGACCTTCCTTCAGCCCTTCGTCAGCTGGACCAGCGAGAACCACACCACGATCGGGGTGAACACCGAGTCGACCTACGACTGGACGGCCGAGGAATGGACGGTGCCGATCAACCTGACGGTCGCTCACCTCTACAGCTTCGGGGGTCAGAAAGTTCAGCTCACCGGCGGCGTCAAGGTCTACGCCGTCAGCCCCGACGATGAGCTGGACTGGGGCGCGCGCGTCGTGGCGACCTTCCTCTTCCCGAAATAGACCCGCCCGCCGAGCCGGAACGCCCGACCCGACGCGCGCCTACGACACCTCAACATCGACGCGCTCGATCTTGCCCTCGAACCGGAACGGGGCCCGGTCGAAGTAGTCCGGCGAGACCGGCGATCCGAGATCCACGCCGACGCCGAAGGTCTCGCTGGCGCTGAATGCGGCTGGAACCGTGCGGGCCACGACGACGCTGGCGACCTCCGCCCCGTCGACGCTCAGCACGACCTTGGCCGGCGCCATCGGCTTACGGCTCTCGAACCGGGTCTCGACCACGACCTCGTGTTTTCCGGCGTTCAGCGGCACGGCGCTGCGCGCCTGGAAGCGCTCCAGCACCATCATATTGTACTCGTAGACCAGCACGCCCTTGTCGAGGAACAGGCTGACCCCGCCCGCGAACCCGCCCAGGGCGTAGAGCACGCCGCTGGCGCGGTCCGCCATCTCCAGCTCGATCTCCACGCGGCTGTCCTGGCGGCCCAGGCCCGGGGCCGTGAACTCCGGCATCCGCGTCGTCGCCGCATCGAAGCGCCATTTCCGATACGGCGAGGCGATCCGGTCCTCAGGGTGGATCCGCAGCCACAGCCCCGCCCCGACCGGCCAGACCAGGTTGTCGCGTGAGACCTCCTTGAACAGCGACTTCAGCTCTTCGAGCTTCGCCGGGTTCTGCGCCGCCAGGTCGCGCGCCTGTGAGAAGTCGCTGTCGATATGATAGAGCTCCCAGGGCTCGGTCTCGATGTCCCACGCCGCCATCCGCTTGCCTGCGCTCGGCGTATCCCACGGCACGAACGGCCCGAACGCGCAGCCGTACCAGCCGTCCGAATAGATCCCGCGGCTGGCGTTGTTCTCGAAATACTGCTGGGCCTTGCGGGGCGCGGCCTCGGGGGCTGCGAAGGTGTACGCCAGGCTGATCCCGTCCAGCGGCTTCTGCTCGTATCCATCCACGACCTCCGGCGGCGCGATCCCGATGATCTCGTAGAGCGTCGGGACGATGTCGTTCACGTGATGGAACTGCCCGCGCATCCTGCCGTCCGGCAGGATGCCCTTGGGCCAGGCGACGGCCAGCGGATTGCGGGTGCCGCCGAAATGGCTCGCCACCAGCTTGGTGTGGTGAAAGGGCGTGCTGCCGGCCCAGGCCCAGCCCGCGTGGTACATGTTATCGGTCTTCGGGCCGCCCAGCACCTCCAGCCCGCCCAGCTTGTCGAGCGCCGCCAGCTGCTCCTCGACGGTGTTGGGGATGCCGTTCTGCGCCAGCAGTTCGCTGATGCTGCCGCGCTGCCCCTCCGCCGACGAGCCGTTGTCGCCGAAGATGTAGAGCACCAGGGTGTTCTCGGCCCGACCCAGCTGCTCCAGCTCGTCAAGGATGCGCCCTACCTGGACGTCGACGTGTTCCAGGAAACCGGCGAACACCTCCATCAGCCGGCGCTGGAACGGGCGCTGCGCCTCCGGGATCTCGTCCCAGCCCTGCATGCTGTCGGCGCGCGGGGTCAGTTCGGCGTCGGCCGGGATCCAGCCCCGCGCCTTCTGGCGCGCGAACGTCCGCTCGCGATAGGCGTCCCAGCCGTCGTCGAACTTGCCTTTGTACTTGTCCGCCCACTCCTGGAAGATGTGATGCGGGCCGTGCGCGGCGCCCGCGGCCCAGTACATGAAGAACGGCTGGTCCGGGGCGAACGCCTCGTGCTTGCGCAGCCACTCGACCGCCTTGTCGGCCAGGTCCTCGGACAGATGGTAGCGCTCGTCGCGGCGCGGTTCGACCGGCGTGGTGTTCTCGTACAGCCGCGGCTCCCACTGCGAGGTCTCGCCCGCGACGAAGCCGTAGAAGTAGTCGAACCCGTGCCCCGTCGGCCAGCGGTCGAACGGCCCCATCGCCGTCGTCTGGGTGGCCGGGGTGTTGTGCCACTTGCCGAAGGCAGCAGTCTTGTAGCCGTAGTGGTGCAGGACCTCGGCGACCGTGGCGGTGTCCTTGCCGATCACCCCGGTATAGCCGTCCCAGTCCACCGCCCGCTCGGCGATGGTCCCCGAATGCACCCGATGGTGGTTGCGGCCCGTGAGCAGCGCCGCACGCGTCGGCGAGCAGATCGAGGTGGTGTGGAAGGCGTTGTAGCAGATCCCCGCCTCGGCCACCCGGCTGAAGGCCGGCGTGTGCACCTCCCCGCCGACCGTGTCAGCCAGGCCGAAGCCGACGTCGTCGAGCAGCACGATCAGGACGTTCGGCGCATCGGCCGCCAGCCGCCGCGGCTCCTGACGCCGTTGGTGGGTCGACTCCGCCAGCGTGTAGCCCGCCTTGCTGGCCGACGGCGTCGGCGGGAACGGCAGCACCCTGCCGTCGATGTGTTCGGCTTTCGGCATCGGGCGTCCTCCCTGGTCACACCCGGCGATCAGGACGGCGGCCGCGGCCCGCGTCTATCGGCCCAAACCCTGAGCGTTCTGCGGTCTCGGCCCGATGGCGCCGCCCGCCCGGCCATGCGGCTCTAGCCGTTCCACCAAGCGCAGGGCCGCCCATGTCGCTCGCCGAACTGATCCCGCTGGTCCTGAAGGCCAGCATCCTGATCATCGTCTTCTCGCTGGGCCTGAACGCGCGGCCGGCCGACCTGACCTACTTCCTGCGCCATCCTGGTCGTCTGGTCCGCACGCTGCTGGCCATGCTCGTCGCCATGCCGGTGATCGCGGTCCTGCTGGTCAGAGGCTTTGGCCTGCCCCACACCATCGCCGTCATGCTGATCGCCCTGTCGCTGTCGCCGGTGCCTCCGGTGCTGCCGCGCAAGCAGGCCAAGGCCGGCGGCGACGCGTCCTACGCCATCGGCCTGCTGGCGGCCGTGGGCCTGGCGTCCATCGTCTGGATCCCCTTGGCGCTCGAGATCGTCGAGCGCGTCTTCTCCATTCCCCTCGGCATTCCGCCGGCCAGGGTGGCGACCATGGTCGGGATCACGATCCTGCTCCCGCTCGCCGCCGGCGTGATCGTCGCCCAGCTCGCGCCTGGCCTGGCCGAACGCTTCGCGCCCCACCTCGCGCGGCTTGGCGGATTGCTGCTGGCCATCGCCGCCCTGGCGATCCTCGTCAGCCAATGGCGCGCGGTCTTCGGGCTGCTGCCGGGCGGGGCCCCCGCCTTCGCGATCTTCGTGGCGCTCGGCCTGCTGGTCGGCCACCTGCTGGGCGGCCCGGATCCCGACGACCGGACCGTCCTGGCCCTCGCCACCGCCTCGCGCCATCCCGGCGTCGCCCTGGCCATCGTCCACATCAACTTCCCGGACGAAAAGGCCGTCATTGCCGCGGTTCTGCTGTTCCTCCTCGTCAACGCCCTCCTGTCGATCCCGTACGTCGCCTGGCGCAAGCGGGCCGGCGCGACCGCCGACCTCGACTTTTCCCGTCCTCGTTCAAAGACCTGACGCCGGAGTTTCCCATGCCCCTGCAAGAATACGACCCGCACGGCGCCTTTCCCGGCGTGATCGGCCGCACCGCCGACGTCTCGCAGCCCGCCTGGCCGCGTCCGGTCAGGGCCAGGGCCGGCGCCCCCAACGTGCTCTTCATCGTGCTCGACGATGTCGGCTACAGCCACCTCGGCTGCTATGGCGGCCAGATCGCCACCCCGAACATCGACGCCTTGGCCGCCGACGGCCTGCTGTTCTCGAACATGCACACCACCGCGCTGTGTTCGCCCTCGCGCTCCTGCATCCTGACCGGGCGCAACCACCATTCGAACCACATGGGCTGCCTGTCGAACGGCTCGACCGGCTTCCCCGGCTCGGACGGCTACATGCCGTTCGAGAACGGCATGCTGTCGGAAATCCTCAAGCCCCACGGCTACAGCACCTACTGCGTCGGCAAGTGGCATCTGTCACCGGAGGAGACCAACACCGCCGCCGGTCCCTATGATCGCTGGCCTCTGGGCCGTGGGTTCGAGCGCTACTACGGCTTCCTCGGCGGCGACACGAACCAGTGGTATCCCGAGCTGGTCTACGACAATCACCAGGTCGAGCCGGAGACGACGCCCGAACAGGGCTATCATCTCACCCCCGACCTCGTGGAACGGGCCAAGTCCTTCATCGCCGACACCAAGCAGATCGCGCCGAGCAAGCCGTTCTTCCTCTATTTCGCCACCGGCGCGGGACACTCGCCGCATCACGTCCCCAAGGAATGGGCCGACCGCTACAAGGGCAAGTTCGACGACGGCTGGGAGGCCTATCGCCAGCGGGCCTTCAAGTCCCTGCAGAGCCGCGGCGTCATCCCGCCGACCACCGAACTCTCACGGCCCGACCCCGACGTGCAGGACTGGAGCAAGCTCTCCGCCGACGAGCGGCGGCTCTATGCGCGGATGATGGAGGTGTTCGCCGGCTTCCTCGAGCACACCGACCATCACATCGGCGAGCTGATCGCCTTCCTCAAGGAGATCGGCGAATACGACAACACCCTGATCATGCTGGTCTCGGACAACGGCTCCAGCGCCGAGGGCGGCCCCACGGGCTCCGTCAACGAATGCCGCTTCTTCAACAACGTCGCCGACACGGTCGAGGACGGGCTCGCCCACATCGACGAGATCGGAGGCCCCACCACCTTCAACCATTTCCCGTGGGGCTGGACCCATGCCGGCAACACCCCGTTCCGCCGCTGGAAGCGCGAGACCTATCGCGGCGGCAGCACCGACCCGTTCATCGTCTGCTGGCCCAAGGGCATCAAGGCCAAGGGCCAGGTGCGCGGCCAGTACGGCCACCTGATCGACATGGTCCCGACGGTGCTCGACGCCTTGGGCGTGGCCTCACCCCAAGCCATCGCCGGCGTCACCCAGGCGCCGATGGAAGGCGTGAGCCTGAGGCCGGTCTTCGAAGACGCCAAGGCGCCGGCCACCCACATCACCCAGTACTTCGAGATGCTCGGCCACCGCTCGATCTATCACGACGGCTGGCGCGCGGTCTGTCCCTGGCCAGGCGCGTCATTCGCCGAGTCCGGCCGCAAGTTCGGCGACGAGATCAGCTACGACATGCTCACCCTGCTCGATGAGAGCGGCTGGGAACTCTACCACGTGGCCGAGGACTTCGCCGAAACCCACGACCTGGCGGCGGAGGAGCGCGGCCGGCTGATCGCCATGATCGGGACCTGGTACAACGAGGCGGGAAAATACAACGTCCTGCCGATCGACAGCCGCGGCACCCAGCGCATCGCCCTGGAGCGGCCGAAGGTGGCCGAAGCCCAGAGCCGCTACGTGCTCTATCCGAACACCCAATCCATCGTCGCCGCCGCCGCGCCCAAGATCCTCAACCGCCCGCACAGCTTCATCGCCGAGGTGGACATCCCCGAGGGCGGCGCAGAGGGCGTGCTGCTCTCGTTCGGCGGCAATGACGGCGGCTTCTCGTTCTACGTCCAGGACGGAAAGCTCTGCTACCTGCACAACTACCTGGCCCTGGACTATTTCTACGTGAAATCGGATCGGGTTCTGCCGAGCGGCCGCCACAGCCTTGGCATGCAGTTCGAACCGACCGGCAAGCCCGACCTGAAAAACGGCAAGGGCACGCCGGCCAAGGTCACCCTGCTGGTCGACGGCGAACAGGTCGCCGAAGGAGCCCTGCCCCACACCGTCCCGATCCGCCTCGGCCAGGGCGGCGCCATGCTCGTCGGCCTCGACGCCGGCTCGCCGGTCAGCCCGCAATACAAGCCGCCGTTCCGGTATGCCGGCAGCCTCCATCGCGTGACCGTGGATCTCAGCGGCGAACCTGTCGTCGACCACGCGGCCGAGATGCGCGCGTTCATGCGCAAGCAATAGGGAGCCAAGGCGCGCCGATCCGCCGCCATCGCCGGGATTGACCTGGCGCCGCCGATTTTCTAATTTTCAGGAATTCCTGAAAGTTCGTGAAAATGAATCTCCCCCCGCTCACCCAGGCCTTCGTCCTCCACTTCGGAGAGATGGGCAGCCGCTGGGGCATCAGCCGCACGGTCGGCCAGATCTACGCCCTGCTGTTCCTGGCCGAGGAACCGCTGAACGCCGACGACATCACCGAGAAGCTCGGCTTCTCGCGCTCCAACGTCAGCATGGGCCTGAAAGAGCTGTCGTCCTGGCGGCTGGTGAAGCTGCAGCACAAGCCCGGCGACCGCCGCGAGTACTTCTCGACGCCCGAGGACATCTGGGAGATCGTGCGCATCCTGGCCGAGGAACGGCGCAAGCGGGAGATCGACCCGACCCTATCGATGCTGCGCCAGGCGCTGGTCGAGACGCCGGCGACCGAGGGCGAACGCCACGCCCAGGCGCGCATGGCCGAGATGCACGGCCTCATCGAGCTCGTCACCCGCTGGTCGGAGGACATCCAGAAGCTCGAGACCCAGACCCTGATCCAACTGCTCGAGGTAGGCTCCAAGGTGCAAAAGGTTTTCGAGATCAAGGACCGCCTGAAGGTCGTCGCCGGCGGCAAATCGCGCCGCCGCGCCAAGTCCGGGAGCCAGGCCGATGTTTGACGATGTCAGCGCGCTCACCCTGGCGCGGGCCCAGTTCGCCTTCACCGTCTCATTCCACTTCATCTTCCCGGCCTTCTCGATCGGCCTGGCCAGCTACCTGGCGGTGCTCGAAGGGCTGTGGCTGAAGACCCGCAACGAGGTCTATCTCAACCTCTTCAAGTACTGGCTGAAGATCTTCGCCCTGGCCTTCGCCATGGGCGTCGTCTCCGGCATCACCATGTCCTACCAGTTCGGCACCAACTGGTCGGTGTTCTCGGACAAGGCCGGGCCGGTGATCGGGCCCTTGATGGCCTATGAGGTGATGACCGCCTTCTTCCTGGAGGCCGGCTTCCTGGGCGTGATGCTGTTCGGCATGAACCGGGTGGGGCCCAGGCTGCACTACATGGCCACCCTGGCGGTGGCGATCGGCACCTTCATCTCGGCCTTCTGGATCCTCTCGGCCAACAGCTGGATGCAGACGCCGCAAGGCTTCGTCATGAACGCCGCCGGCCAGTTCGAGCCCGCGGACTGGTGGGCGATCGTCTTCAACCCGTCCTTCCCCTACCGGCTCGTCCACACCGTGCTCGGGGCCTATCTGACCACCGCCCTGGCGGTCGGGGCGGTCGGGGCCTGGCACCTGCTGAAGGACAAGACCAACGTCGGCGCGCGGGTGATGTTCAACATGGCCATGGGCATGATCGCCGTGGCCGCGCCGATCCAGATCTTCGCCGGCGACCTGCACGGCCTGAACACCCTGGAGCACCAGCCCGCCAAGGTCATGGCCATGGAGGGCCACTTCCAGAGCCATCCGGACGGCGCGCCGCTGATCCTGTTCGGCATCCCCGACGAGAAGGCCGCCACCGTCCATTCCGAAATCTCGATCCCCAAGGCCTCCTCGCTGATCCTCAAGCACGACCCGAACGCGCCGCTGGCCGGGCTGGACACCGTGCCGCGCGAGAACTGGCCGCACGTCGCCATCGTCTTCTGGTCGTTCCGGATCATGGTCGGCCTCGGCATGCTGATGCTGACCCTGGGCGCCGTCAGCCTGGTCGCTCGTGTCCGCCGCAAGCTCTACGACTGGCGCTGGCTGCACCGCTTCGCTCTGGCCATGGGGCCGGCCGGCTTCGTCGCCGTGCTGGCCGGATGGGTGACGACCGAGGTCGGCCGCCAGCCCTTCACGGTTTACGGCCTGCTGCGCACCTCGCAGTCGGCCGCGCCGCTCGACGCGCCGGCGGTCGCCGCCTCGCTGTTGGCCTTCGTGGTCGTCTACTTCATCGTGTTCTCGGCCGGCGCCGGGTACATCCTCAAGCTGATGAGCCATCCGCCCCATCCGGGCGAGCCGGGCCTGGAGCCGACGCCGGACCACCCGGTCCGCACCGCCGGCATCACGCCCGCCCCCGGCATCACCGTCCACCGCGCCAGCGAGGGAGACGCCTCGTGACCCTCGACCTCCCCTTCATCTGGGCCTTCGTGATCGCCTTCGCGGTCTTCGCCTATGTCGTCATGGACGGCTTCGACCTCGGCATCGGCATCCTGTTCCCGACCTTCAAGCCCGGGCGCGAGCGCGACTCGGCGATGAACTCGGTCGCTCCGGTGTGGGACGGCAATGAGACCTGGCTGGTGCTGGGCGGCGGGGGGCTGATGGCCGCGTTCCCGCTCGCCTACGCCCTCGTGCTGCCGGCCCTCTACGCCCCGATCATCGCCATGCTGCTGGCGCTGATCTTCCGCGGCGTGGCCTTCGAGTTCCGCTGGCGTGATCCGGCGCACCGGCCGTTCTGGGACTTCGCCTTCACCGCCGGATCGGTGGTCGCCGCGTTCGCCCAGGGCGTGACCCTCGGCGCGCTCCTCCAGGGGATCACCGTCGAAGGCCGCCAGTACGCCGGCGGCTGGTGGGACTGGCTGACCCCGTTCAGCCTGCTCACCGGCGTCAGCCTCGTCGTCGGCTACGCCCTGCTGGGGGCGACCTGGCTGGTCATGAAGACCGAGGGCGCCATGCAGGCCCACATGCGGCGCATGTCCGGCTGGCTCGGCGCCGCCACGATCCTGTTGATCGCGGTGGTCAGCGCCGTCACCCCGTTCCTGGAAGGCGCCTATTACGAAAATTGGTTCGCCTGGCCGAGCGTGCTGCTGACCGCCCAGGTGCCGCTGCTGGTGCTGATCGGCGCGGTGCTGTTCTTCCGCAGTCTGCGCAAAGGCCATGAGCGCTGGCCCTTCCTGCTGGCGCTGGCCCTCTTCGGGCTCAGCTTCGTCGGGCTTGGGGTCAGCATGTTCCCCTATGTCGTGCCCGGCGCGGTGACCATCTGGCAGGCCGCGGCCCCCGACTCCAGCCTGCTGTTCATGCTGGTCGGTGCCTCGGTGCTGATCCCGATCATCCTGGCCTACACCGGCTACGCCTACTGGGTGTTCCGCGGCAAGGTCGGCCACGAAGGCTATCACTGATGGCCGCCCCCTCCTCCCCCGCCTGGCGGCGGCTGGCCTGGTTCGTCGGCCTCTGGCTGGCCGGCGTCCTGACCGTCGGCGCGGTCAGCTACCTGATCCGCGCCTGGCTGCTTTGATGAGGGCGCCTCGCCCCCTGCGCGTATCTGTCCATGGGCGGGGCTCCCCCGCCCTGCGGGGGCCACGCTTTTGAGTAACGGTGTTGAATTGATGAGTTCGTCGAACCCCGCCCCCGACCGGCGGCGCCTGCTGCTGGCGGCGTCCGCCCTGCTGCTGACGGCCGGCTGCGCCCAGGCCGCCCCGCCGCTCGACCTGGTGGTCTACAAGACGCCCTGGTGCGGTTGCTGCAAGGGCTGGATCAGCCACATGGCCAAGGCCGGCTTCAAGCCGACCGTGCACGAGGTCGAAGACCTCACCCCGATCCGTGACAAGCAGGGCGTGCCCTTCGAGCTGTCGTCCTGCCACACCGGCCTGATCGGCGGCTATGTCGTCGAGGGCCACGTGCCGCCCGCCGACGTGCTGCGGCTGCTCAAGGAACGCCCCAAGGCGCTCGGCCTCACCGTGCCGGGCATGCCGATCGGCTCACCGGGCATGGAAAGCCCTGACGGCCGCACCGAGGTCTACGCCACCCTCTTGCTGCTCGACCGCTCGGGCAAGACGCGGGTCTTCGCCCGCCACGGCTAGCTGAGCGAGAACGGCACGATCGAACGCTCGGTGCGCGAGACGCGGAAGCTGCGGTCCACCGGCGGGAACGCCCGTTGCAGGCAGTCGTCGCGCTCGCAGATCCGGCAACTGACCCCGATCCGGGCCGGCGGGCCCTTCAGGTCGACGCCGTCGGAATAGACGATGGCGTCGGCATACTCGACCTCGCAGCCCAGCCCCAGGGCGTAGCGGCGATCCGGCGTGCCGTGGCCGCCAGACCGCTTCAGCACGCTCCAGGCCAGGCACAGATAACGCGCGCCGTCCGGCATCTCGGCCACCTGGGTCAGGATGCGGCCGTCGCGCCCGAACGCCTCGTGCACGTTCCACAGCGGACAGGTGCCGCCGAACCGCGCGAACTGGAACCGGGTGGCGCTGTGGCGCTTGGTGATGTTGCCGGCCGGGTCGACCCGTACGAAGTAGAACGGCACCCCGCGGGCGCTGGGCCGCTGCAGGGTGCTTAGGCGGTGGCACGTCTGCTCGAAGCTGGACTGGAAGCGCAGGGTCAGGGCGTCGATATCGTGCCGCAGCTCCTGCGCCGCCTGCCGGAACGCCTCATAGGGCAGCACCAGCGCCCCGGCGCCATAGTTGGTCAGGCTGATCCGGCAGATATCGACCGCCGCCGGACTGCGCAGCTCGGAGGCCGCCAGTTCGGCCTCAATGATGTCCCCCAGCTCGGCGGCGACCACGTGGCAGGCCATCTGGAAGGTCCGCGTCTCGGCCGGCTGCGCCATGTTCAGCGTCAGCTCCCGCCGCTCCGGATCGTAGCGGCGCATCAGGTCGCTCTCGGCCACCCGCCGTACGACGACCTGCAGCTTGTCGCGCAGATAGGCCTCCAGCGCGCTCTCCAGCGGGATTTCGGGGGCCAGGCCGCACCGGCCGTGAAGTTGCTCGGCCGCCACGTCCAGCGCGTGGATGTAGTTGTTCTTGTAGTGGAAGTAGTCGCGCACCTCCTCATAGGGCAACTGCGCGCTGGCCGCGACCGTCTCGTCCAGGGCCAGGGCCTCGTCGGTGGCGCTCAGCCGCTCGCCGGCCCGCCGGTGCGCCCGGTGCAGATCCAGGTAGTGCCGCGCGAAGCTCGGCGCATTGGTCACCACCAGCTTCAGCTCCGCCAGCGACGGCGCGGGCGCGTCGACGGCGCTCTCCGCCGTCGCCTCGCGCAGGTCGGCGATCATCCGCTGATCGTCGTCGGCGTCGAGCGATGCGGCGTCCACATCGAACACTCGCATCATCGAGATCAGCACTCGCGCAGTCACCGGCCGCTGGTTGGCCTCGATCTGCGAAAGGTAGCTGACCGACACCCCAAGCCTTGCCGCGCAAGGCTCCAGCTTCCAACCCCGCCCCTCGCGCAGGCGGCGCACCTTTGGTCCGACGAACAACTTTTGCGACATTTGCAACTTCGCAGAATGTAAATTTGTGAAGCGTGTTTTTCACAATAGCGCCTCTATTCACATGACGTCACCTGCCCTGGCGCCTATCGCAGGTCCGCGCCTGCTTTCGATGGCGCGCAGACGTGAAGGCCAGGCCCGTGAATTCCATCGTCCGCAACCTCGCGCCGACGGGCGCCAAGCACATCCTTGACGAGCTTGAGAAGCGCCGTGGCGAGGCGCGTCTGGGCGGGGGCGAGCGGCGGATCGCCAGCCAGCACGGCAAGGGCAAGCTGACCGCGCGCGAGCGGCTGGAACTGCTGCTGGACGAGGGCTCGTTCGAGGAGTTCGACATGTTCGTCGAGCACCGGGCGGTGGACTTCGGCATGGCCGACAACAAGGTGCCCGGCGACGGGGTGGTGACCGGCTGGGGCAAGATCAACGGCCGGCTGGTGTTCGTGTTCTCCAAGGACTTCACGGTGTTCGGCGGCTCGCTGTCGAACGCCCACGCCCGCAAGATCGTCAAGGTGCAGGAGCAGGCGCTGAAGGTCGGAGCCCCGATCATCGGCCTGTTCGACGCCGGCGGGGCGCGGATCCAGGAGGGGGTCGACGGCCTGGCCGGCTATGCCGACATCTTCCTGCAGAACACCCTGGCCTCGGGGGTGATCCCGCAGATCAGCGTGATCATGGGGCCCTGCGCCGGCGGCGACGTCTATTCACCGGCGATCACCGACTTCATCTTCATGGTGAAGGACACCTCCTACATGTACGTGACCGGCCCGGACGTGGTGAAGACCGTCACCCACGAGGAGGTCACCCACGAGGAGCTCGGCGGCTACCGGGTGCATGCGATCAAGTCGGGGGTCGCCGACGGGGCGTTCGAGAACGACCTGGAGGCGCTGACCCAGGTGCGGCGGCTGGTCGACTTCCTGCCGCTGTCGAACCGCGAGAAGCCGCCGACGCGCGAGAGCTTCGATGCGCCCGACCGGCTCGAGCCCTCGCTCGACAGCCTGGTGCCGGCCAATCCCAACAAGCCCTACGACATGAAGGAGCTGATCCTGAAGGTGGTCGACGAGGCCGACTTCTTCGAGATCAGCCCGGAGTTCGCCAAGAACATCATTTGCGGCTTTGGCCGCATCGAGGGGGCCAGCGTCGGCGTCGTCGCCAACCAGCCGCAGGTGCTGGCCGGGGTGCTGGACATCGATAGCTCCAGGAAGGCCGCCCGCTTCGTGCGCTTCTGCGACGCCTTCGAGATCCCGCTGGTCACCCTGGTCGACGTCCCCGGCTTCATGCCCGGCACCCGCCAGGAGCAGGGCGGGCTGATCCGCCACGGGGCCAAGCTCCTCTTCGCCTACGCCGAGGCCACCGTGCCCAAGGTCACCCTGATCACCCGCAAGGCCTATGGCGGGGCCTATGACGTGATGAGCTCCAAGCACATCCGCGGCGACCTCAACTACGCCTGGCCCTCGGCGGAGATCGCGGTCATGGGCGCCAAGGGCGCGGTCGAGATCATCTTCCGCTCCGAGATCGGCGACCCCGAGGCCATCGCCGCCCGCGAGGCCGAGTACAAGGAACGCTTCGCCAATCCGTTCGTCGCCGCTTCCCGCGGCTATATCGACGATGTCATCATGCCCCACTCCACCCGCCGCCGCATCGCAGGCGCGCTCAAGAACCTCCGGGGAAAGCAACTCGCCAATCCCTGGAAGAAACACGACAACATCCCGCTGTAGGTCGCGCTTTATGTTCACGAAAATCCTGATCGCCAACCGCGGCGAGATCGCGGTCCGCATCATCAAGACCTGCCGCCGGATGGGGATCGCCACGGTCGTCGTCTACTCCGAGGCCGACGCCGACTCGATGGCCGTCGAGATGGCCGACGAGAGCGTGTTCATCGGCGGCTCGCCCGCCGCCGAGAGCTATCTGGTCGCCGACAAGATCGTCGCCGCCTGCCGCGCCACCGGCGCCCAGGCTGTGCACCCGGGCTTCGGCTTCCTCTCCGAGAACGCCAGCTTCGCCAAGCGCCTGGCCGACGAGGGCATCGTCTTCATCGGTCCGAACCCCAAGGCCATCGAGGCCATGGGCGACAAGATCGAGAGCAAGAAGTTCGCCGCCAAGGCCGGCGTCTCCACCGTGCCGGGCCACGTCGGCGAGATCGACGACGTCGCCCACGCCCTGAAGATCGCCGCCGACATCGGCTATCCGGTGATGATCAAGGCCAGCGCCGGCGGCGGCGGCAAGGGCATCCGCGTCGCCTGGAACGAGCAGGACGTGGAAGAAGGCTTCCCGGCCGTCCGCGCCGAGGCCAAGGCCAGCTTCGGCGATGACCGGATCTTCATCGAGAAGTTCATCGAGAGCCCGCGCCACATCGAAATCCAAGTGCTGGGCGACAAGCACGGCCATGTGGTCCACCTGTTCGAGCGCGAATGCTCGATCCAGCGCCGCAACCAGAAGGTCATCGAGGAGGCCCCCTCCCCGCTGCTGGACGAAGCCACCCGCGCGGCCATGGGCGCCCAGGCCGTCGCCCTGGCCCAGGCCGTCAACTACGACAGCGCCGGCACCGTCGAGTTCGTCGCCGGCCAGGACAAGAGTTTCTTCTTCCTGGAGATGAACACCCGCCTGCAGGTCGAGCATCCGGTCACCGAGCTGATCACCGGCGTCGACCTGGTCGAGCAGATGATCCGCGTCGCCTATGGCGAAAAGCTCGCCTTCCAGCAGTCGGATCTCTCGATCAACGGCTGGGCGATCGAGAGCCGCATCTACGCCGAGGATCCCTATCGCGGCTTCCTGCCGTCGATCGGCCGCCTCGTCCGCTACTCGCCCCCGCAGGAGGGCGAGGCCGGCGCCGCCAAGGTCCGCAACGACGCGGGCGTGCGCGAAGGCGACGAGATCTCGATGTTCTACGACCCGATGATCTCCAAGCTCTCGACCTGGGGTCCTGACCGCACCGGCGCCATCGCCGCCATGGGCCGCGCGCTCGAGGACTTCCACATCGAGGGCCTGGGCCAGAACATTCCATTCCTGGCCGCGGTCATGGACCAGGAGCGCTTCGTCTCCGGCAAGCTCTCGACCAACTACATCAAGGACGAGTTCCCCGACGGCTTCCACGGGACCGAGCCGACGCCCGCCCAGCGCGACCTGATGGCCGCGACGGCCTGCGCCATGCATCGCCGTCTGACCGCCCGCTCGGCTCCGCAGCTGGTGCGTGACGAATGGGTGGTGGTCGCCGGCCAGGACCATCGCAAGGTCCGCGTCGCCAACGGCGCCGATCAGGTCAGCGTCGCCTTCGAGGACGGCCGCACCGTCCAGCTCACCGAGATCAACTGGCGCCCGGGCCAGCCGCTGTTCAAGGCCAAGCTCGACGGCCGCCCGTTCACCGCCAGCGTCAAGCCGGCGGCCGAGGGCTTCATGGTCCGCCACCGCGCGGCCCTCGTCCACGTTCTGGTGCTGACCCCGCGCTCGGCCGAACTGCACCAGAAGCTGCCGCCCAAGCAGGCGGCCGACACCTCCAAGCTGATCCTCTCGCCGATGCCCGGCCTCGTCGTCAGCCTCGACGTCGAACCGGGTCAGTCGGTCCAGGCCGGTCAGGCTGTCGCCGTCGTCGAAGCCATGAAGATGCAGAACATCATCCGGGCCGAGCGCGAGGGCGTGGTCAAGACCGTCGGTCCCAAGGCCGGCGACTCCGTCGCCGCCGACGAAGTCCTCGTGGAGTTTGCGTGATGCAGATGAAATCCCCCAGCGACGCCGAGTGCATCCCGCTCGGCGAGGTCATGCGCCGCCTCGACCTGACGGCCCGGGCGATCCGCTACTATGAGGAGCTGGGCCTGGTCCGCGCCGGCCGCGACCAGCTCAACCGCCGCCGCTACGACGAGGACGCGCTCTCGCGCCTCGCCGCCATCGCCGAGTTCCGGCGCGCGGGCCTGTCGCTCGACGACATCGCCGCCATCCTCAGCCGCCAGGACGCCGGCGGCGACCGCAGCGCCCATATCGACTACGCCGTCTCGCGCCTGTCCGAGCGCCTGAAGGTGCTGGAACAGGAGCGCCGCGAGGCCGAGGCCGCGCTCAGCGCGCTGCTCGTGCATCGCAAGGCCGCCCCCTGGCCGCTGGAGCTGCGGGCATGAGGTTCGATCCCGCAGAGCCGCGTCACGATTGGACGCCGGCGGAAGTCGAGGCGCTGTTCGAGCTGCCGTTCATGGAGCTGGTGTTCCAGGCCGCGGCCGTGCACCGGGCCTGGTTCGATCCCAGCGAGGTGCAGCTCTCGCAGCTGCTCAGCGTCAAGACCGGGGGCTGCGCCGAGAACTGCGGCTATTGCAGCCAGAGCCAGCACTTCGACACCGGCGTGAAGGCCGGCAAGCTGATGGACGCGACCAGCGTGATCGCCGCGGCGATGGACGCCAAGGCGGGCGGCGCGCAGCGCTTCTGCATGGGCGCGGCCTGGCGCGACCTGAAGGACCGCGACGTGCCGAAGGTGGCGGCGATGATCTCCGGCGTGAAGGCGCTGGGTCTGGAGACCTGCGCCACCCTGGGCATGCTGACCCGCGATCAGGCCCAGTCGCTGAAGGACGCCGGCCTCGACTACTACAACCACAACCTCGACACCGGCCCGGCCTATTACGACCAGGTGGTCACCACCCGCACCTACCAGGATCGGCTCGACACCCTGGAAGCCGTGCGCTCGGTCGGGATGAACACCTGCTGCGGCGGCATCGTCGGCATGGGCGAGACGCGGGCCGACCGCGCCGGCCTGCTGCACGCCCTGGCCACCCTGCCCGAGCATCCGAACTCGCTGCCGATCAACGACCTGATGCCGATCCCCGGCACGCCGCTGGGGAACTCCGAGGCGGTCGATCCGCTGGAGTTCGTGCGGATGATCGCGGTGGCCCGCATCGTCTGCCCCAAGACCGTCGTGCGGCTCTCGGCCGGCCGCGAGCACATGTCCAGAGAACTGCAGGCGCTCTGCTTCCTGGCTGGCGCCAACTCGATGTTCATCGGCGGCAAGCTGCTGACCACCGCCAACCCCGACAAGGACACCGACGCCGCGCTGATGGCCGACCTCGGCCTGCGGCCGATGACCATGGGCGAGCCGCGCCAGCGCGTCGACCTCTCCGAGGCCGACGTCTTGGGCATGGCCTAGAGAAATTTCCGATCTGGATCGGAAACTCCTCAGGACTCTTTGAATCTAGAGCATTTTCCTCGCCGAACCGGTCGCCACTTCGGCGGAAAATGCTCTAGGCTTTGGCAGGCGGCCGCCGGCAGATGAAGCCGTAGACCGCGATCCAGACGTAGCAGAGCGCCGGCGCCAGCAGCGCCACGCTCAGGCCGGCATGGTCAGCGACCATGCCGGTGGCCACCGGCACCACCGCCCCGCCGACGATGGCCAGGCACAGCAGGCCCGAGCCCTGCGGCGTGTCCTCTCCCAGCCCCTCGATGCCGAGGGTGAAGATGGTCGGGAACATCACCGAGTTGCACAGGCCGATGGCCAGCACCGCCACCGCCGAGACCAACCCCACCGTGCCCGCCGAGAGGCAGGCCAGCAGGCCAGCCCCGATCGCGCAGGCCATCAGCACCAGCCCCGCCGGAACCTTGCGCATCACCGCCGAGCCGATGAACCGCCCGACCATCGCCCCGCCCCAATAGAGCGCCACCAGCTGGCCGGCGGTGGCCGCGACCACGCCGAGCGTCTTGCCGTCCATCAGATAGTTGACCAGCAGCGAGCCGATCGACACCTCGGCCCCCACATAGAGAAAGATCGACAGCGCCCCGAGCGCCAGCCGCGGCCGCTTCAGCAGCGCCGGCTTGAAGCCGCCGCCGCCCTCGGCCGCCGCCGACGGGGCGGCCGGCGAGCGGCGCAGGAACCAGAACACCAGGGCCAGCACCACCAGCACCGCGGCGATGCCCAGGAACGGCGCCTGGACCGCGTGCGCCTCGGCCTTGCGATAGACCTCCAGCGCCTCCGGGGTCAGGCTGGCCGCGTCGGGATGCTCGACCCCGCCCTTCAGGATCAGCGCCGCCCCGACCAGCGGACCGACCGTGGTCCCCAGCGAGTTGAACGCCTGGGCCAGATTCAGCCGCGAATGGGCCAGCTCCGGCCTGCCCAGCAGCGCGATCAGCGGATTGGCCGCCACCTGCAAGGTGGTGATCCCCGCCGCCATCACGAACAGCGCCAGCAGGAAGGCCGGATAGATCCCCAGCTGGGCGGCCGGCGCGAACATCAGGCAGCCCGTCGCCATCACCCCCAGGCCCAGCACGATCTGCCGGAAGTAGCCGATCCTCGCCAGGATCATCGAGGCCGGGATCGAAAACACCAGATAGCCGAGGAAGAAAGCGAACTGAGTCAGCATCGCCTCGGCGTAGTTCAGCTGAAACAGCCCCTTCAGCTTGGGGATCAGGGTGTCGATCAGGACCGTCGCGAACCCCCAGGCGAAGAACAACGACACCACCAGGGCCACGACCCGCCCGGCAGCCGCGCCCACGCCCGCCGCCGGCGGCGACGCCGACTGACTGCTTACTTGGCCAACCATCATCAGGGCTCCAGCCGATAGCCGAACCGGTAGAGCGGATCGGCGCTGTCATAGGGTTTGTCGCTGGCCTGCGCCTTGACCGCCGCCATCGAGGACGGGAGTTCGAACGGCAGCCGGCCTTCAGCCTTGGCCTTGCCGGTCAGCACGTCAAGCAGCGCGCCGTCGCTCACCCCGAAGTCGCCGATCAGCACCGCGGCGCGGCCCTTCAGCCCGGTCAGGATGGCCGGCCGGTCGAGGAAGACGCTGACGATGGTCGGGACCTTGGCGGCGATCGCCTTGATCGCCTCGTACTCGGCCTCGCCGTCCTTGAAGTCGAGATCGCCCTCGTGCTGCATCAGCCCGAACAGATAGCCCGGGTGCAGCAGCTGGTGCGGCGTTCCGGTGCGCACGATCGCCACGTCGGCCTTCTCGGGCGCATCGACCACCACCAGGCCGGCGGCCTGGGCGGCGGCGGCGTCCACGCCCTTCAGATAGACCTTCGAACCGGCCTTCAGCGGCAGGTTCTGGACCCGACGTTCCAGGAACACCAACGAACGGCTCTGGGCGGCGCGGCCCTCGGCCTGGAACGCCGCCGATCCGACCAGCCGCCCGGCCGCGGCCGGGTCGACATAGGGGTTCTCGAACAGGCCCTGTTCGAACTTCTGCACCAGGATGCGCTGCACCGACTGGTCCAGCCGCGCCTCGCTGGCCTGGCCGGCCTTGACGATGTTCACCACCAGGCCGCTGTTCTCGGTGCCGCCGAACTGGTCGACGCCGGCGTCGAGCGCCTTGGCGAAGCGTTGGGTCTCGCTGAGGTCGTCGACGCCCCAGGGCATGCCGATGACCGGCGGCTCGCCGGGCTTCCAGCCGCCCTGGCAAGCGGCCGGGCAATCATTGGTGATCGCCCAGTCCGAGACGATCACCCCCTGGAAGCCGTAGGTCCCGCGCAACAGGTCGGTGAGCAGGAACTTGTTGAACCCGGCCCCCACCTGCTCGACCGGCTTGCCGTCAAGGCTGAGGTTCTCGAGGATCGAATAGGTCGGCATGACCCCCGCCGCCTTGGCCGCGAAGGCGCCTTCGAACGGCTTGACGTGATAGGCGAAATTCCCACCGGGGAAGGTCGCATAGCGGCCGTAGGGGCTGTGGCTGTCCCAGCCGTCCTTGGCCGCGCCATAGCCGACCCAGTGCTTGACCACCGCCACGACGCTGTCGGCGTTCAGCCCGTTCTCCCCGGCCTGGAAGCCGGCGACATAGGCCCGGACCATGCGCGAGGCGAGATCGGCGTCCTCGCCGAAGGTGCCGGTGATCCGCGACCAGCGCGGCTCGGTGGCCAGGTCCGCCTGGGGCGACAGCGCCACATGGATGCCCGCGGCCCGGTACTCGGCCCGCGCCACCTCGCCGAACCGGCGCATCAGCGCCGCATCGCCGATCGCCGCGAAGCCCAGGCTCTCGGGCCATTGCGAAAAGCCGCCCGAGGCGACGCCGGCCCCGGCGGTGTGCTGGAAGTGGTTGCGCGGATCGGTGCTGATGGTGACCGGCACGCCCAGCCGGCTCTGCTCGGCCAGAGCCTGGACTTTGTTGTTCTCCTCGGCGATCACCGCGCCCGACCCGGCCAGCCGGGTGATGAAGCTCGACACGCGCTTGTCGGCGATCAGGCCCCCCGCCCCCGCCAGGTCATAGCGTTCGCCCGAACCGAAGGCGTTGCCCGGCGCCGGCAGGGTGCCATGCATCATGGTCCCGGCCTTTTCCTCCAGCGTCATGCGCCCGGTGAGGTCGGCCGCCCGCGCCTGGGCGCTCAGCCGCCAGTCCTCGTACGGGTCCAGCTTGCCGTTACGGTTCAGGTCCTTGAAGGCCAGGCCGTCGACCGTCAGCCGCGGCGCGGTGCGCGCGCCCAGTTGCGGTTGCGCCTCGGCCAGCGCCGGCCCGGCGATCGCCAGGCCCAGCATCAGGCAGGTCCAGCCCTTCATCGCGCTCTCCCCCGTCATTGTTCTTCTCCCAACCGCGCAAAGTGCGGCGGGCCCCGGGGGCATCCGGGACCCGCCAGTGCTGCGCGGGTTGGCGCGAGGCCAAGACACACGCAGCTGATAACGTTGTCAATCGCTCATTTGAAATGCTTGCGGCGACAGCCGCCGTGCGGTCCTCGCCGCGCCCAGCAGGGCCACGTGCGGCTGCACCACCAACCGAGTCGGGAGCGCTTCGACGAACCCCGACAACCGCCCCTTGGCCTCGAACCGGGCGCGGAACGCGCCGCTGGTCAGGAACCGCTCTACGCCCTGCATCAGGCCGCCGGCCAGGAACACCCCTCCCCGCGCGCCCAAGGTCAGGGCCGCATCGCCGCAGACCGAACCGAACACCGCGCAGAACAGCTCCACCGCCGCCACGCACTGGGGGTCCACGCCGGCGCAGGCGCGCGCCACCACCTCCTCGGACGACAGGTCCTGGGGCCGGGCCGAGCCCTCGATCTGCGCCAGGACGGCGTGCAGCGCCTGCAGGCCGGGCCCCGACAGCAGCCGCTCGATCGACACCCGGCCGTGGCGGCGGGCGAGCGCCCGCAGGACCTCGATCTCCAGTTCGTCGGTCGGGGCGAAGGCGGCGTGCCCGCCCTCGGTCGCCAACACCTGGGCCGGCCCCTCGGCGCGCCAGACCAGGACCGCCAGGCCAAAGCCAGTGCCCGCCCCGGCGATCACCACCGGCGCGCGGGTCAGCCCCTCGACCGGCGGCCCGATCGCCACGCTGTCCTCGGGGGCCAAGTCGGCGACCCCAGTGGCCAGCGCCTCGAAGTCGTTGACCAGCCGCGCGCGCGCGAAGCCCAGCTCCATGAGCTCGGCCTCCGAGGCGTCCCACGGCGCATTGGTCAGCCGTGCGGCCCCGTCCGCCACC
The DNA here is from genome assembly GCA_017991675.1 of Phenylobacterium sp. GTDB lineage: Bacteria > Pseudomonadota > Alphaproteobacteria > Caulobacterales > Caulobacteraceae > Phenylobacterium. The sequence continues at coordinate 408,186 of JAGOQB010000002.1, forward strand.
GGCCCGGCCACGGCGATGGTGGCCGTCGCCGGCAGCGCCGCCAGGCCGGCCGAGGCCAGGAACGCGTCGGCCGCCGCGGCCAGGCTCTCATGGTCCTTGCACAGCACAGCCCCGGTCAGGACGATCGACGGGCGCGCGCCCTGCAGGTCGGCGACGGCGAAGCGCGCATTGGTGCCGCCGACATCGCCCACCAGGGCGAAACTCGCATCTCTCCGCATGGCGCCCCGTCAGTAGGCCGACTGGGCGATCAGCGCGGCTTCCGCCTCGCAGGCCGCCGGCTTCTCGCCGCTCTGGCGCAGGCTGGCGAGCTCGGCCCGCGCGGCGTCCATGTCGGCGCGGAACTCGGCCGAGCCGTGCAGCGTGGCGTTGGTCGCCGCCGCCACCATGGCGCCGGCTTCGACGGCGCTGGCGTTGTGCGCGCCGCAGACCGCCCGGCTCTGGCCGTAGGCGCGGCCGCGGCTGAGGATCTCGGTGGCGCGGTCCGGGGCCAGTTCGGCCAGCACCAGGGCCCAGGACCAGCCCCACACCGTATGTCCGGAGGGATAGTCGAAGCTGCCGGCGACCTGGGCCGTCGGCTGGCAGATCTCGCCCTGCGCCACCTGGAACGGCCGCAGGCGCTTGAAGTGGTGCTTGGCGCTCTCGTTGGCGACCATCGAGTCGCCCAGCACCCGCAGCATCACCGCGTTGAGCTTCGGTGCGTTCTGCGGCGTCATCTTCACCCCGACCGCGCACGAGAAGGCGCTCATCATCCCGCTCGGCATCATGTCGACGTCGCGGGTCGCCAGTTTCCAGCGCTCGCTGTCCTTCAGCGCGCGGGTGGACTGGAACACCTGCCGGTCCACCTGGTCGCGCGGGTCGCCGTCGCTCGGGGCCGGCGGCACCACCCGGGCGGCATCGAGGCTACCCGGCGGCAGGTAGCCCTTGGGCAGGGTCGGAAACTTGACCGGTTCGGAGCCCGCCAGGGCGGCGCCGGCCAGGATCGAAATCCCGGCGGCGACCAGCCCGGCGCGCAGGGGCCTGCGCTTGTGCTTCATCATGGTTCTCTCAGGACAGGAGGATCAGTTGAACTTGAAGCCGGCCTTGACGCCGACGGTCCGCGGCGCGCCGTAGCTGCCGAAGAAGTTGCGCGCGGAGTCGGTGCTGACCGACAGCAGGACCGCCTCGTCTTCCAGGTTGTCGGCGAAGGCCTCGGCGTACCAGCCGCGGTCGTCGTCGTAGCGCAGGCTGATGTCGGTGGCGGTGTAGCTGTCCTGGCTGGCTTGGCCGTAGGGATTGATCACCGCGCCGGCCACCCTGATGAGGCGGTCGTTGAACTCGGTGAAGAACACTTCGGATTGGTAGCGGGTGCTGATCCGGGCGGTCAGTTGGCCCGAGGCCAGCGGGATCGCGTAGGCCACGCCGATGTTGCCGTTCCAGCGCGGCGCCCGCGGCAGGGTGTTGCCTGACAGGTCCTGCACCGTGCCGTACAGCGGGTCGATGGCGCCGACATAGCGGTCGAACTTGGCGTCGAGATAACCGAGCGAGCCGTCGATGCTGAGCGCCTCGGTGATCCGGGCGCGGCCCTCGAACTCGATCCCCCAGACCGTCGAGACCCCGGCGTTGGTGGTCAGGGCCCGCACCACCCCGTTCTCGTCCGGCGCGACCGAGACCACCTGCAGGTCCTTGTAGTCGTAATAGAAGGCCGAGAGGTTCGCGAGCAGGCGGCGGTCGAAGAAGTAGTTCTTCGAGCCGATCTCGTAGGCGGTGAGGGTCTCGGGACCGAAGTTGCGGTTGCTGGAGAAGCCGCCCGCCTTGTAGCCGGTCGAGACGCTGCCATAGACCATGTTGTCGGGGGTGATCTCCCAGTCGGCGCCCAGTCGCCAGGTGGTCTTGGCCCAGGACCCGGCGTCAGGGCGGAAGGTGTTGATGTTGGTCCCGATCGGCCGCGTCAGCCCGACGGGGTTGCCCTTGCGGTCCTCCGAGTAGCGGACGCCGGCGAACACGGTCAGGCTGTCGGTGATGTCGTAGTCGGCCTGGCCGAACACCGCCCAGGATTCGGCGAACCGTTCCGGCCGCTGCAGGATCACGCCCGCGGTGCGCGCCAGGTTGGTGTACTGGAACAGGTTATCGTCGTTGGTTTCCTTGATGTAGAAGGCGCCGAGGATGTACTTCAGCGCCCCCTCGCCCGACGAGGCGACACGAAGTTCCTGCGAGAACGTCTTGTTTTTATTGTAATAGAAAATCGTCTGCGTGCCGGTCGCGGTGCCGTCGCTGTCGCTGGTGACATTCTGGTCGTCGCCGCGGTAGGCGGTCACCGAGACGATGTCGAGCATGTCCAGAGAATAGGTCGCCTCGGCGGCCACGCCCCAGATCTTGTTGTTGATATGGCCCGGGGTGTTGGTCTCGGCCCGATAGGGCGCGCTGCGGCCTGAGGCGATGTAGCTGACCGGGCCGTTGCCGATCAGCACGCTGCCGGTCCCGGCCCCGCCGGCGTGGTAGTAGTCGGCCGACAGCAACAGCCGCAGCCGCTCGCCCGGCGTGAACAGCAGGTGGACGCGCCCGGCCTCCTCCTGGGCGTCGGCCAGGTCCGGCATCCCCGGCGTGACGTTCTCCTGGTAGCCGTCGCGGCGATTGACGATGAAGGCGGCCCGGGCGGCCAGCGTGTCGTCGATGATCGGGAAGTTGTACATGCCCTGGGCGGTGAACCGGCCGTAGTCGCCGACCAGGATCTCGCCCGCCGCCTGGCCGGTGTTCATCACCGGCTTGCGGGTGATGATGTTCAGGCTGCCGGCGGTGGCGTTGCGGCCCCACAGCGTGCCCTGCGGCCCGCGCAGCACCTCGACCCGCTCCAGGTCGTAGAACACCGAGTTCGCGCCCGACGGCCGCGGCAGGTAGACGCCGTCCAGGTGGAAGGCCACCGACGGGTCGCGCTGCGGCACGACGCCCGCCGAGCTGACCCCGCGGATGCTGATGATCACCTCGTTGCCGGCCTGGCCGATATTGAGGTTCGGCACCTTGCCGGTCAGGTCGCCGGCGTCGACGACGTTCTGCTGCTGGAGCACGTCGCCGCTGATGGCGCTAACCGCCAGCGGCGTCGCCTGGACGGTGCCTTCGCGCTTCTGGGCGGTGACCACCACCTCCTCGACCTGGACGTCCGATTGGGCATGCGCGGTCCCGGCCATGGCCAGGGCGCAAGCCCCGGCCAGCCACATGAGCTTGGTCATTTTCGTCTTCCCTGATGTGCGGCCGGAGCTGCGTGGCTCCGGCCGTCGCTTTGTCTTGAAGTAGCTCGGCCTAGAACCTGGCCGTCAGTTGCACGCCGTAGAGACGCGGCGGGGCGTAGGCGCCCGAGCCGCCGAAGCGGTTGGCGTTCTGGGCGTCGGGCGCGGCCTGGACCAGGACGGCCTCGTCCTCGAGATTGCGGCCGTAGGCCATCAGGCTCCAGGCGCCGCCCGGCGCGTCGTAGGTCACCATCAGGTCGGTCTTGGTGTAGGCGTCCTGATCGGTGACCGCGAAGTTGTGGTAGTCGAGGTTCTTGCTGCTCTCGTAGTGGGTCTGAACCCGCACGGTCAGCCGCCCGTCGTTGGCGAAGTCCCAGCTGTGCTGATAGCCGAGGTTGAAGGTCCACTCCGGCGACTTGGCCAGCGTCAGGCCCGAATAGTCCGCAAAGCCCGGCGAGAAAGCATCGCCGTTGGCGAGGACGAAATCCTCGTACTCGGCGTGCAGATAGGCGAGCGAAGCGTCGATCCGGTCGTTCGCCGTGACCAGGAACGTGCCCTCGAGCTCGGCCCCGTAGAGCGTCGCTTTCGGGGCGTTGACGGTCACTGCCGAGGGCTGGCCGGCGACGACGCCGGTCCCGGTCACCTGGAAGTCCTGGTAGTCGTAATAGAAGGCCGAGACGTTGAGCTGGGCGCGGTTGTCGAGGAACCGGTTCTTGGCGCCGACCTCGTAGGCGGTCAGCTGCTCGGGCTCGTACTTGTTGTTCAGGGGCGGCAGGCCGTCGCCGTAGCCGCCGGCCTTGTAGCCCGTCGAGGTCGAGGCGAAGAGCAGCGAGGTCGGGGTCAGGTCGTATTCGACGCCCAGCTTGTAGTCGGTGGATTCCCAGGTGAAGTCGGCGACGTTCCCATAGAGCAGGCATCCGGGCGGCGGCGCGCCGAAAAAGGGCCGGTTCATGCCCCCCGGCAGCATGCAGCCGCCATTGTTGTTGAGCCCGACATAGGTCCCCCCGGTCCGCCCCTTGTGGTCGCGGGTATAGCGCAGGCCCGCCGTGCCCCGCAGCCGCTCGGTGAAGCTGTAGGTGCCCTGGAAGAACGCGGCCTTGGAGTCGGCGTAGGTGTCGGGCTGGATGAACGCCACCGCCGGGAAGACGTTGGCGAAGACGTTGTTCCGCTCCTCGAAATAGTAGAGGCCGGCGACCCACTTGAAGGCGCCCTCCGAGCTGCCCAGTCGCAGCTCATGGGTTTCCTGGCGCTCCTTGGAGTCGAAGTAGATCGTGTTGCAGCCGAGGTTGAGGGTCGGCTCGCAGCGGTTGGCGGGACGCGGCGTCCCGTAGGCGTAGTTGCGCCCCGAGCCGGCCCGGGTGTGGACGATGTCGTTCCGGATCGCGCCCAGGTAGGTCAGCGTCGCGAACGGCAGGTTCCAGTCCGCCTGCAGCGTGACGCCGTAGTTCTGCTGGTTGCTGCTGCCGGGAACCGAGATCGGATAGGTGTAGGGATCGCCAGGCCCGGCGTACTGGCCGAGCGGCGCATTGGCGGTGCCGGTGTAGTCGTTGCGGAAGTAGTCGCCGCTGATCAGCAGCGAGATGTCCTCGGTCGGCTGCAGCAGCACGTGCAGGCGCACGGCGGTGGCGTCCTCGTCGTTGTACTCGCCGCTCGGCGCGTTCGAGGTGTAGCCGTCGCGCTTCGAGGACTGGAACGCCGCGCGCACGGCGACCTGTTCGGAGAACGGCAGGTTCACCGCCCCGCTGGCCCGCACGAGCGAGAAGTTGCCGAGCTCGAGCTGGCCCTCGGCCTCGTACTCGGCGGTCGGCTTCTTGGTGACGACGTTGATGCTGCCGGCCGTGGCGTTGCGGCCGTACAGCGTGCCTTGCGGCCCGCGCAGGACCTCGGTCCGCTCGAGGTCGAAGAACAGCCCCGCCGCCGAGCGCGGCCGCGCCATGTAGACGCCGTCGATGTTGAACGCCACGGCCGGGTCGCCGACCTCGGTGTTGTTGGTGCTGCCGATGCCGCGCACCGCGATCTCGACGGAGCCGCCGGTCGACCCGATCTGCACGCCGGGCACGATGTTGGTCAGGTCGGTGACCGTCCGCACGCCCTGTTTGGTCAGCTGGTCGGCCGACAGCGCGGTGATCGCCAGCGGCGTCCGCTGCGCGGTCTCCTCACGGCGTTCGGCGGTGACCACCACCTCCTCGATCTCGACATTCGATTGTGCATGCGCAGCGCCGGCGATCAGCAGCACCTGGGCAGCCGCGCTCACGGCCAGAAGCGTCCTGGTCTTCATCGTTTCCCCCTCCGTGGCCGGTATCGAAGTCCGGCCATCCTGACGTCCGCGACGACGATACGACGCGGGCAAGGTGAAGGTGTGCGCGTTCAGATAACGTTGTCAATTTGAATCTGACAACGTTATCGACAACCATCGGACGATTCGCCTGACAACCGAGCATTGCGCTCGCTGGCGGCGGGTTCACGCGGCCGGCACTTGCCGCCGTGACCAAAGCACGCGAGAGCTTTTTCTCCGCGCGGGTGGAGATTGGCTTGTCCCGGCAACCGACGATCAAAGACGTCGCCTCCAGGGCCGAGGTGTCCTTCAAGACCGTGTCGCGGGTGCTCAATGGCGAGCCGCATGTCCGCCAGGAGGTGCGCGAACGCGTGCTGGCGGCGGCTGCGGCGCTCGATTACCAGCCCAACATTGCCGCCCGCGGCCTGATCGGCGGCCGTTCGCGGCTGATCGGCTTCCTCTACGACAACCCCAACTACAGCTATGTCGCCGAGGCCGAGATCGGCGCCCTGCTCCGCTGCCGCGAGGCCGGCTACCATCTGGCCGTGGAGCCGATCGACTCCCGCGGCGACGTCGCCCGCCAGGTCGAACAGATCATCTCCAGCCTGCGTCTCGACGGCGTCATCGCCACCCCGCCGATCTCGGACGATCCGGCGGCGCTGGCGGTGCTCGAACGGCTCGGAGTCGCCCACGTGCGGATCGCGCCGACCGCCGATCGCGACCAGGGCCCGTGCGTGTTCATCGATGACGAGGCGGCCGCCTTCGCCCTGACCCGGCATCTGATCGGCCTGGGCCACCGCGAGATCGGCTTCGTGCTGGGCCATCCCGACCACGGCGCCTCGCACCTGCGCCTGGCGGGGTTCGAACGGGCGATGGCCGGCGCGGCGCTGCCGGTTCCGGCCGCCCGCAAGGTCCAGGGCTACTTCACGTTCGAGACCGGCATGTCGGCCGGCCACGCCCTGCTCGCCGGCGCCCAGCGCCCGACCGCCGTGTTCGCGGCCAACGACAAGATGGCCCTAGGCGTGCTGGCTGCGGCCCGCGAGCTCGGCCTCTCGGCCCCGGACGACATTTCCATCGCCGGCTTCGACGACACCCGGATCGCACGGCTCTCCTCGCCCCCGCTGACCACGGTCCGCCAGCCGATCGACGTCATGTGCGCGGCCGCCGCCGACATGCTGATCACCCTGGCCGACGGCGAGGAGCTGGCCCATCCGGCGCGGCAGCTGCCCTTTGAGATCCGGGTTCGCGGCTCCACGGCCGGGCCCGGCGGCCGAGCCCCCTCTCCTTAGGGAAGCGCCGCGGCGCTGGAGGCGCGCATCAGCAGGGCGAAGTCCAGCCGCTGCGAGCTGGCGGCCTGCTCGCCGGCCTCGACCATGGCGATCACCGCCCCGGCCGCCGTCGCCGCCATCTCCCGCACCGGCTGGCGCACGGTGGTCAGCTGCGGCCAGACGAGGTCGGCGCTCTCGCCGCCGTCGAAGCCCGCGATCGACAGGTCGTGCGGCAGCGACACGCCCCGGCGCTGGGCCACGGCCATCACGCCCAGCGCCATGTCGTCGTTGGCGGCAAAGATCGCGCTGGGCGGCGGCGTCAGGTCCAACAGCCGTAGGCCCGCCGCCTCCCCGCCCTCGAACAGGAAGTCGCCGTCCTGCACCAGGCCCGGATCCGGCGTCAGGCCGCGCTCGGACATCGCCCGGAGATAGCCCTCCAGTCGCCAGGCCGAAGCGCCGTGGTTGGGCGGCCCGCCGATGAAGCCGATACGCCGATGGCCCAGATCCAGCAGGGCGGCGGTCATCGCCCGCGCCGCCCCGACCTCGTCGATCGCCACGCAGGCGCCGCGCTCCGGCGCCACGCTGGGCGCCAGACGGCCATAGGGGACGCCGGCCTTGTCGAGCATGTCGAGCGTTGCCAGGTCGTCGCTGACCGGCGGCAGCAGCAGGAAACCGTCGGGCCGCAGCGAGGCGACCGCCGCGGCCACCGCCTGCGCCGCCATGCCCGTGCGGCTGTCGAACGGCTGGACCACCAGATGATAGCCGGCCGACCGGCACTTCTCGACCGCCCCCTGCTGAAACTCGGCCACGTAGTCCGGGATGATCTCCGGGATCAGCATGCAGATCAGGAACGAGCGCGCACCGGGCAGGCCGCGGGCGAAGACGTTGCGCCGGTAGCCCAGCGCCTCGATCGCCTCCTGCACCTTCTCGCGCGCCTGGGCGCTGACGTGACGCTCGCCATTGAGCACGCGCGAGACGGTCATCACCGACAGTCCCGCGCGCGCAGCCACGTCCTTGATCGTCGTCACGCTGCGGCGTCCTTCATCCGCGCAGATATAGCGCGGATTCTCGTCCTACGGCTTCCTGGCGTCCGCCGCCTGCTCGACGAGGTCCAGCCGCGCCTTCCAGGGATCGGGGCCCGCCTTGGCGCCGTCATTGGCGAAATCGAGGATCTCGTCGCCCTTGGCTTCATAGCGCGGCCAGCTCGGCCGTCCCGCCCCGTTCGGATCGCCGCTCTTGGCGAAGGCCACCCAGTAGGCGCTGGTCAGCTGCGCCATCGCCGCGTCCGAACCGCTCAACGCCTCGCCGTACTTGGCCTTCACGGTATCGAACACATAGGGGATCTCGGTGGCGTGCGGCGCGCCGGGCCACTCCTTGCGCATGGAGTCGGCCACATAGCTAAAGCGATAGGCGTAGACCGGGCGTCCGGCCTTGGCCCAGGCCTTGGCCACGAACCGCGCCGGCTCGACCATCATGGTGTCGCTGGCGACGATGGTACCGACCTTGCGCACGTCGCCGCTCTTGCCGGGATCGAACGCAGCCTCTGCCGCCGCCCGGCGCTCAGGCCCGAACGGCGCGAAGACCTCGTCCATCGACTTGGCCATCGAGAAGCCGATGTCCATGCTGTTGGCCCCGACGATCAGCGGCACGTTCGCCCCGCCGCCGGCCGCATAGATCTTGCCGGGCTCGTCGACCACGATCTGCCCGTCGACCATCGGCCCGGCATAGGTCGGGGTGAACATGGTCATCATGTTCAGGCCCGAGACGACCTTTTCGGCCGGCAGCTTGCGCAGCGCGGCCAGGGCGGCGGCGTCCTCGCCCTCGACGCCGACGCTTTTGGCGAACGCCAGGCCGACCTGCTCGCCGGAGGGCGGCCCGCCCGGGGCCTGGCCGCTGACCCGGCGGCCCGGATTGATGTTGCCGCGCCCGCCGCCCGACTCGACGATCGCCTTGTGGAACAGCCCCTTGGCCGCGGGAGTGGTCATCAGGGTGTGGATCGAGAACCCGCCCGCCGACTCCCCGAAGATCGTCACATTGCCAGGGTCGCCGCCGAAAGCGCCGATGTTCCGCTGCACCCACTTCAAGGCCGCGATCTGGTCCATGAAGCCGTAGTTGCCGAGCGGCCCGCCGGGGCTCTCCTTGCTCAGCGCCGGATGGGCGAAGAACCCGAAGCGACCGACGCGATAGTTGAAGCTGACGACCACCACGCCCTGCTTGGCGAACTGGTGGCCCGAATAGACCTCCGGCGAGGAGCCGCCGTTCACGAAGCCGCCGCCATAGATCCAGACCATCACCGGCAGCTTGGCGTTCGCCGGCGCCCCGGCCGGACGCCAGACGTTCAGCACCAGGCAATCCTCGGCCGGCTCGGTCCCCAGCGGCGCGGCGTCGCTCGGGAACGGCTTCTGGGCGCAATCGTGGCCATATGCGGCGGCCGAGCGGATCCCGTTCCACTTCGCCGCCGGCTGCGGCGGACGCCAGCGCAGGTCGCCGACCGGCGGGGCCGCGAACGGCACGCCCTTGAAGGCCAGCACCCCGTCCTGCATCACGCCCTGCAGCTGGCCGCTCTCGACTTTCACCACCTCGCCGCCCTGCGCCTGGGCCGCACCGGCCAGTCCCAGCGCCATGGCCGCGCCCAACAGGCCCGCCTTGCCGATCATGTCGTCCTCCCCTCGCCGCCTTCGTGGCCGCGTCCTTGTTCGCCGCATGGTTGGCCACGCCTGATAACGTTGTCAACGACCATCGCCGGGCCTCTGGCGCGAGTCGCCCGCAGATGGTCAAATATCCTCGTTCATTCAAAGGCCTGCGTCATGACCCTGTTCAAGTCCGTCCCGCCCCGCATCGCCTCGCCGCTGGCCGCCCTGGCCCTCGCCGCCTGCGGACAGGGCTCGACCGATCCGTTCGCCGGCTTCGGCGCCAGCCCGCAGCTCCCGCCGCCCAAGTCCAGCCTGATCCCAACCTTGAACGCCCGCCAGGCGGTCGGCTGGCCGGCAGGCGCCGCGCCGGTCGCCCCGGCCGGCTTCACGGTCACCCGCTTCGCCGGCGACCTCGCCCATCCGCGCTGGCTGCTGGTGCTGCCCAACGGCGACGTGCTGGTTTCCGAGGCCTCCTCGGAACCCTCCAAGGCCAAGGGGATCACCGCCATGATCGCCAACCGCCTGCAGGACAAGGCCGGCGCGACCATGGCCAGCCCCAACCGCATCACCCTGCTGCGCGACAGCGACGGCGACGGCGTCGCCGAGGTCCGCACCACCTTCGCCGAGGGACTGAAGCGCCCGTTCGGCATGACCCTGGCCGGCGGCAAGCTCTATGTCGCCAACGACGACGCCGTGGTCGCCTTCCCCTACGCCGAGGGGCAGACCCAGATCATCGGCGTCGGCGAAAAGGTGTTCGACCTGCCCGGCGGGCCGATCAACCACCACTGGACCAAGAACGTCGTCGCCAGCCCGGACGGCACGAAGCTCTACGCCACCGTCGGCTCGAACTCGAACATCGGCGAGAACGGCATGGAGAACGAGGCCAACCGCGCCGCGGTCATCGTCTATCCCCTGCCCGCCGGGCCGGCGCGGGTGTTCGCCTCGGGCCTGCGCAATCCCAACGGCCTGGATTTCGAACCGACCACCGGCGTCCCGTGGACCGCGGTCAACGAGCGCGACATGCTCGGCGACGATCTGGTTCCCGACTACATGACCAGCCTGCAGGACGGCGGCTTCTACGGCTGGCCCTACAGCTATTTCGGCCAGCACGTCGACGCGCGGGTCAAACCCCAGCGCCCCGACCTGGTCGCCAAGGCCATCGTCCCCGACTATGCGCTGGGCTCGCACACCGCCTCGCTGGGCCTGGCCTTCTACACCGCCGACGCCTTCCCGGCCCGCTACAAGGGCGGAGTGTTCATCGGTCAGCACGGCTCCTGGAACCGCAAGCCGGTCAGCGGCTACCGGGTGGTCTTCGTGCCGTTCGCGGGCGGCAAGCCCAGCGGCCCGCCCGAGGCCTTCCTGACGGGCTTCCTCGACGCCAAGGACCAGGCGCGCGGCCGCCCTGTCGGCGTCGCCGTCGACAAGTCCGGGGCCCTGCTGGTCGCCGACGACGTCGGCAAGGCGGTCTGGCGGGTCGCCCCCACGGGCGCCGCCAAGTAGGGGCTTGGCCCTAAACCCGTCCCGTCACCGGCAGCAGCGCGCCGGTCACGGCCCGCGCCTCTTCCGAGGCCAGGAACAGGATCGCTGCGGCCAGGTCGGCCGGCGTGACCCAGGCGCTGAAGTCGGCGCTCGGCATATCGGCGCGGTTGGTCGGGGTGTCGATGATCGAGGGCAGCACGGCGTTGACGGTCACCCCGTCGCCCTTCAACTCCTCGGCCAGAGCCTCGGTCAGCTTGTGCACCCCGGCCTTGGAGGCGGCGTAGGCGCCCATGCCCATCGAGGCCTTGACCGCCCCGTTGGCGCCGACATTGACGATCCGGCCGCTGCCGCTGCGCTTCAGGTGCGGAATGGCCGAACGGCTGGCGTTGCTGGTGGTCAGCACGTTCATCCGGAACAGCTGGTGCCAGGTCTCCCAGGAGCCCTCCTCCACGGTTTCCCAGCGAAAGCCGCCGGCGACGTTGATCAGCACGTCCAGCCGGCCGAAGTGACGATCCACCGCGTCGATGGCCGCGCCGGCGGCCGCCGCGTCGGTCAGGTCGACCCCGCCCAGGATCATGCCGTCGGGACCGCAGTCCTCCCCCAGGCCCTCGGGCGGGATCTTCGCATAGTCGATCAGGGCGACGCGGGCGCCCTTGGCCGCGGCGGCGCGCGCCACGGCCGAGCCCAGCACGCCGAACGCGCCCGTGATTGCATAGACGCGTCCGGTCATGGGGTAGCTCCTCTAGGCTGCGACCCGGCTCCGTGTCCGGAGCCGGACCGGGCCTTAGAGTCGCTCGACGATCGTGACGTTCGCCATACCACCGCCTTCGCACATCGTCTGCAGGCCGTAACGGCCGCCGCGTTGCTCGAGGGCGTTCAGCAGGGTCGCCATCAGCTTGGTGCCCGAGGCGCCGAGCGGGTGGCCCAGCGCGATCGCGCCGCCGTTGACGTTGATCTTGTCGCGGGCGACGCCCAGGTGCTTCATGTAGGCCACCGGCACCGAGCCGAAGGCTTCGTTGACTTCGAACAGGTCGATGTCGTCGACGCTCATGCCGGCGCGCTTCAGGGCGCGTTCCGAGGCCGGCAGCGGGGCTTCCAGCATGATCACCGGGTCATGGCCCAGCAGCGACAGGTGGTGGATGCGGGCCAGCGGCTTCACGCCCAGTTCCTTCAGGCCCTTTTCCGAGACGACCATCACCGCCGAGGCGCCGTCGCAGATCTGGCTGGACGAGGCCGCGGTCAGCGCACCGCCTTCGGCCAGCAGCTTCACGCCCTTGATGCCGTCCAGGCTGGCGTCGAAGCGGATGCCTTCATCGACGGTGTGCAGGGTCTTGTTGCCCTCGGCGTCGACCACCTCGATCGCGACGATCTCGTTCTTGAAGCTGCCGGCCTGGGTCGCGGCGATCGCGCGCTGGTGCGACTCGTAGCTGTATTGGTCGATCTCGTCCTTGGTCAGGCCGTACTTCTTGGCGACCATTTCGGCGCCCATGAACTGGCTGAACTGGATGTTCGGATAACGCTCCTTCATCCGCGGGCTCATATAGTTGCCAAAGCCGTTCTGGGCCGGCAGCGCGGCCGACAGGCCCATCGGCACCCGGGTCATGCTTTCCACGCCCGCGGCGATCACCACGTCCATGGTGCCGCTCATCACCGCCTGGGCGGCGAACTGCAGGGCCTGCTGCGAGGAGCCGCACTGGCGGTCGACGCTGGTGGCCGGCACGCTTTCCGGCAGCTTGGAGGCCAGCACCGCGTTGCGCGCGACGTTGATCGCCTGCTCGCCGACCTGGCCGACGCAGCCCATGACCACGTCTTCGACCAGGGCCGGATCGGCGCCGGTGCGATCGATGATGTCGTTGAGCACCACGGCGCCCAGATCGACCGGATGCCAGTCCTTCAGCTTGCCGCCCTTGCGGCCGCCGGCCGTCCGCGTCGCTGCGACGATATAGGCTTCGCCCATGGTTTCGCTCCCGATAAATGCGCGTCCGTCGCGCGTCGGCGAGTCATTTAGGTGCGCGACGTCACGTAAGCCAATGGGGTTTACGCGCACGTGAAGCCGCCTGCGCCGGCTCCCCTCGCCAGCACAGCGAACAGCGCCCCTTTAACTTGCATCACTGGCGCCGATGTTGCTTAGACGTGTACAACACAGTTCAGCTTTCCCGAATTGGAACCGACATGAAGCGCCTGATCGCCATTGCTGCAGCCATCGCCGCCATGACCGCCGCCGCGCCGGCCTGGGCCGCCAAGGTGTTCGTGCTCGACAACGTGACCCTGCAGGGCGGCGGCACGCTGACCGGCAGCTTCACCACCGACGACGCCCTGAGCTCGCTGCTGAGCGTCAACATCACCGCGTCCTCGGGCACGTTCGGCCCGGGCGTGTTCTCGACCTTCACCTACAACAACGCCGCCCTGGCCAACTGGGTCTCGCTGCCGAGCCAGGGCTTCCAGATCTCGACCAGCGGCTCCGCCCAGCAGCTGCGCCTGGACTTCTTCCCGCTGACCGCCAGCGGGGCGAACATCCTGCACACCTCCAACGAGTACCAGTACACCGGCGGCGGCCGCGCCGTCACCGGCGGCCGCGTCCTGCTCGACGTGCCCTCGGCGGTGCCGGAACCGGCCACCTGGGCGATGATGATCATGGGCTTCGGCCTGGCCGGCGCGGCGCTGCGCCGCCATGGCCGCAAGCTCGCGCTCGCCGCCGCCTGAGCGACGCGCCAAACCCGATCTGGAACGCCGTCGGTCCGCAAGGCCGGCGGCGTTTTCGTGCTAGCCTCATGCGAAAACGGGAGGCCAGCATGTATCATTCCGGACAACGCCGCCTGCAGGCCGAGTTCGCCAGCGCGCCCCTGGCCGACAGGCTCTACGAGCGGCTGCGCCACGACCGCTTCACCGACGCCGACAAGGCGTTCATCGAGGCCCTGCCGTTCTTCTTCCTGGCCACCGCCGACGCCGAAGGTCGCCCCGACTGTTCCTACAAGGGCGGCGATCCCGGCTTCGTCCGCATCCTGGCGCCCGACCGGCTGGTGTTTCCCGACTACGACGGCAACGGCATGTTCCGCAGCCTCGGCAACGTCGAGGTCAACCCGCACGTCGGCCTGCTCTTCCTCGGCATCGGGCCCAAGCCCGCGCGGCTGCGGGTGAACGGCGCGGCCCGGGTGCTGCGCGACGACCCGCAGATGGCGCAGTGGCCCGGCGCCCAGCTGCTGGTCGAGGTCACACCGGGCGACATCTTTCCCAACTGCCCGCGCTACATCCCGGAGCTGGAGCTGAAAGCCCCCTCGCCCTACGTCCCGCAGGCGGACGCCGCGCCGCTCGAACCGGCCTGGAAGAGCTTCTCGATCTTCAGCGACGTGGTCCCGCCCCGCCGCTGAGCCTCAATACCAGAGGTCGCGCACGCAGCGCCCGTCGTCCGGCAGGGCCTCCAAGCTGTCCAGGCCGTCGAAATGCTTGACGGGCAGGCCGCCGACCGCGTCCGGCTCAGCCAGCCGCAGGTTGACCGCCATACGCCGGCGGCCGTCCGACTTCACCCGCATCCCGCGCCAGGCCAGCACGCAGCTGCAGGTCGGGCAGAACAGGATCTCCAGGCCGGGATCGTCGTTGTCGGCGCGGGTATAGGACGCCGTCGGCCCGGTGACCGCGATCCGCTCGTTCTCGAAATCGTAGGCCCATAGCGTCCCGTAGCGCCGGCAGAGCGTGCAGTTGCACGCCGTCACCCGGCCGGGATCGCCGGTCAGCGTCCAATGTGCGCCGCCGCAATGGCAACTCCCCCTCAGCACGAACGTCTCCCTCGCCTATCCGACCACCCCATGATCGCACAGGTGCTCGGCCGCGGCCCCGATCATCTGCAGGAACCGCCGCGGTCGGTCTGGGTGACGACCATGGCGGCCCGAGCCGGTGCGCCTCGGCCACGCCCCAGGGCGCGATCAGGTCATACGTCTGCACGCCGAGGGGCTCCCGCCAGGGCCAGCTAGGCGGCGAAGGTGTCCCGCACGATCTTTTCCAGCCAATGGGCGTCGACCTCGTCGAACGCGGCCGGCCGGTCGGAATCGACGTCCAGCACCGCGATCAGCGCGCCGGCGGCGTCGAACACCGGGACCACGACCTCGCTCTGCGAGCGGCCGTCGCAGGCGATGTGCCCCGGAAAGGCGTGGACGTCCGGCACTAGTTGGGTTTGGCCGCTGGCCGCCGCGGCCCCGCAGACCCCGCGCCCGAAGGCGATGCGCAGACAGCCGAGCGTGCCTTGGTAGGGGCCGACCACCAACTCGCGCTCCTTGTCCGGATCGACCACGTAGAACCCGGTCCAGAAGAAGGCCTCGAAGCTCGCCGCCAGCATCGAGGCGACGCTCGCCATGCGCGCCGTGCGGTTGGGCTCGCCGTCCAGGACCGCGGCGATCTCCTCGGCCAGGGCGGCGTAGCGCTCGGCCTTGGCGTCCGGCAGGGCGAGTTCGTTGAAGGCTTCGGCCATGGCCGCGTATATACGGGCCCGCCTGCTGCGCCGCCAGCGCGCGCGGCGTCCTTCAGTACCGGAGCGTGACATGACCAACGGCATCGGCGGCTCGACGGCCCAGACCGAACTTGCAGACCTCGCGCCCTGGCCCAATCCGGCCCCCGCCATCACCCGCCAGGAACGGCTCGCCCGCATCGCCCGCGCCCGCGAGCTGATGGACGAGATCGGGGCGGAGGCGCTGATCATCGGCGCCGGCCCCAGCCTGCGCTACTTCACCGGCGTCGCCTGGGGCCCGACCGAACGGCTGGTGGCCATGGCGCTGCCTAGGCAGGGCGACCTGCGGATGATCTGCCCGCGCTTCGAGCTCGGCTCGCTGGAGGCCGCCCTCGGCGTCGACGCCGAGCTGCTGCTCTGGGAGGAGCATGAGAGCCCCTACGAACTGACCGCCCGGGCCCTGGACGGCGCGGCCTCGCTGGCTGTCGACCCGGCCCTGCCCTTCTTCGTGTTCAACGGCGTGGCCAAGGCCGCGCCGGCGCTGAAGCTGCTGGACGGCGCGCCGGTCGTCGACGGCTGCCGGATGATCAAGTCGCCGGCCGAGCTGGCCCTGATGTCCCAGGCCAAGGCCATGACGCTCGAGGTCCACCGCCGCGCCGCGCGCATCCTGGCACCGGGGATCACCACCGGCGAGGTCCGCCGCTTCATCGACCAGGCCCACCGCGCCCTCGGCGCCGACAACGGCTCCTACTTCTGCGCGGTGCAGTTCGGCCAGGCCAGCGCCTACCCGCACGGCCTGCCCGGCGAACAGGCGCTGGAGGACGGCCAGATCGTGCTGATCGACACCGGCTGCCAGGTCCAGGGCTACCACTCCGACATCACCCGCACCTACGTGTTCGGCGAGGCCTCGCCCGAACAGCGCAAGATCTGGGAGCTGGAAAAGCAGGCCCAGGCCGCCGCCTTCGCCGCCGTGCGGCCCGGCGTCCCCTGCGAGGAGATCGACGCCGTCGCCCGCCGCGTGCTGGCCGCCGCTGGCCTCAGCCCCGACTACGAACTGCCCGGCCTGCCCCACCGCACCGGCCACGGCATCGGCCTGTCGATCCACGAGGCCCCCTACCTGGTGCGCGGCGACAAGACCCCGCTCGCCCCCGGCATGTGCTTTTCCAACGAACCGATGATCGTGATCCCGGACTCCTTCGGCGTCCGCCTGGAAGATCACTTCCACGTCACCGAGGCCGGCGCCGCCTGGTTCACCGCGCCGCAACCCAGCCTGGATAAGCCGTTCGGTTGAACGGCGGCGCATACCGCCCCAAAGAACAAGGCTAACAAAACGCGTTTGACGCGGGGGAAAGTCAGGCTCAAGCTTTCAACCCTGAACGGTCCGGCTCGACCAGGAACCGTCGACAAGATCCCCGCTTCTGGGGACTAGGGAGGGAAGAATGGCCAAAGCCTTGCTGGCTTCTGCGTCTGCGCTCGCGCTTGTCTGGTCCACGCCCGTCTGGGCTCAATCCGCAAGCGGCGGAAACGTCATCGAAGAATTGATCGTCACCGCCCAGAAACGGGAAGAGTCCGTGCAGGACGTTCCCATCGCGGTGTCGGCCTTCAGCGAACAGGCGCTGAAGTCGCAAGGCATCGACACCGCCGGCAACCTGGTCCAGTCGGTTCCCAACCTCACCTTCACCCGCCGCGCCCTGCGCACCAACTTCCAGATCCGCGGCGTCGGCGCCCAGCTGGTCTCGACCGGCGGCGACGACGGCGTCGGGATCCACCACAACAACGTCCCCCTGACCTCCAACCGCCTGGCCGACGCCGAGTTTTACGACGTCGAGCGGGTCGAGGTGCTGCGCGGGCCGCAGGGCACCCTCTACGGCCGCAACGCCACCGGCGGCGTCGTCAACATCATCACCAACAAGCCGTCCGACGAGTTCGACGCCTCGATCACCGCCGAGTTCGGCAACTTCAACAGCATCAAGCTGCAGGGCTTCGTGAATGTGCCGCTGGGCGAGATGTTCCAGCTGCGCGCCGCCGGCTTCGCCCTGCAACGCGACGGCTATACCGAAAACACCCTCAACGGTCAGGACATCGACGACCGTCAGATCTGGGCCGCGCGCGTCACCCTGGGCTTCACCCCGACCGACAACTTCCGCGGCTTCTTCCTGTGGGACAACTTCTCGGAGGACGACACCCGCGGCGCCCGCAAGCAGCTCTGCCAGAAGGACCTTGGCCTGACCAACGTGCTCGGCGTGCCCACCGGCGCGGCCCAGGCCGCGTTCACCCAAGGCTGCCTGCCGGCCTCGGTCTACGGCGACAACGTCTACGGCACGACCAACCAGCTCTCGACCTTCACCGGCATCATCGCCCGGCAGATCGGCCTGCAGACCACCGACGCCTTCGCCGGCAAGACCATCTCGCGCGACCTGCGCGAGATCGAGGTCTACGGCCGTCCGACCTACCGGCCGCGCACCGACCTCTACGAGCTGAACCTCGAATGGGACATCACCCCCGAGCTCACCGCGACCTCGCTGACCAGCTATAACGAGAACGAAAACTACACCCGCGGCGACTCCACCGGCGGCTTCTCGTCGGTGCCGTTCGGGGTCACGCCGTTCACGCCGAACGGGGTGCTGAACGACCCGCAGTTCGGCGTCACCGACCGCCTGATGAGCGAGTCCGGCGGCACCAGCCATAACGAACAATGGACCCAGGAACTGCGCCTGCAGTCCAACTTCGACGGCGCCTTCAACTTCAACGTCGGCGGCATCTATCTGGACTACGAGGCGACCAGCATCACCTATGTCGCCACCAACGCGGCGACCGCGGCGGTGCGGGTGGTCCAGCCGGCGGCCTATGTCGACCCGCTGCGCAATCCGGACTTCACCGGCCACAACTACTACATCAGCCTCAGCGAATATAAGCTGGAGTCCAAGGCCGCCTTCGGCGAGCTCTACTGGCAGGCCACCGACGACCTGAGGGTCACGCTCGGCCTGCGCTACACCGACGACAAGAAGTGGACCCGCGGCAGCGGCTCGACCCTCTTCACCCCTGGCCGCGGCCCCAGCTTCACGGCCGACCAGGAAGTGCAGTTCCAGGAAACCACCGGCCGCCTGAACGTCGACTGGTCGCCGGACCTGTCGTTCACTGACGACACCCTGATCTACGCGTCGTATTCCAAGGGCTACAAGGGCGGCGGCTTCAACCCGCCGGGCGTCGTGGCCCTGGGCCTGAACCCCAGCTACGAGCCGGAATTCGTCAACGCCTACGAAATCGGGACCAAGAACACCCTGGCCGGCGGGCGGCTGCTGCTGAACCTGACGGGCTTCTACTACGACTATCAGGGCTATCAGATCGGCCGCAGCGTGAACCGCTCGGTCTACAACGAGAACATCGACGCCAAGATCTGGGGCGTGGAGATGGAGTCGATCTGGGAGCCGATCGACAACCTGCGGCTCAACGCCAACATCGGCTATCTGAACACCGAGATCGAAAAAGGGATGGTGGTCGACACCTTCAACCGCACCCAGGGCGACTCCAACTACATCTACGCCAACTCGGTCAACGGCGGCTGCATCCTCAACGCCCAGGGCGTGGCCAACCTGCTGCGGGTTCCGGGCGGCTCGACCCTGCTCGCCAACTTCGCCTGCGGCGGCACTGGCTCCGGGGCCTCGACGATCCGCGGCCGGCTGCTGTCCGCGGGCGTGGCGCCGGCCACCGCCGATGCGCTCACCAACGCCGTCTACACCTACGGCCCGGGCGTCTCGCGCTTCGGCAACGGCGCCGGCGAAGGGGTGATCCAGGACCTCTCGGGCAACGATCTGCCCAACGCGCCGGAATGGACCGTCTCGCTCGGCGCCCAGTACCGCTGGGAGCTGCCCAACGGCTGGAACGCCACCCTGCGCGGCGACTACTACCGCCAGTCCGAGAGCTTCATGCGCTACAACAACGCCTTCTTCGACACCATCGAGGCGTGGGAGAACGTCAACGCCAGCCTGATCCTCGCCAACCCGGACATCGACCTGAACGTCCAGCTGTTCGTGAAGAACCTGCTCGACGAGGACACCATCGTCGGGTTCGACATCGCCGACGAGAACCTGGGCGCCACCCGCAGCGTGTTCCTGCTCGATCCGCGGCTCTACGGCATCTCGATCACCAAGGGGTTCTGACGGGAACTCCTGTCATGGCCGAGCTTTAATAGGGAGCCATTCAACAGGGAGACCGGCGCATGGGCATCTTCAGCTCGATCATGGACAAGGTATTTCACCGCAAGAAGCCCGAGGCCGCTCCGGCCGCGCCTGCCCCGGCTCCGGCCGCAGCGCCCGTCGCTGCGGCCCCGCCGCCGCCGCCCGAACCGGTCAATGTCGAAGCGGTCCTGGTCCAGATCGCCGAGCTGAAGGGCGGCGGCGGCAACTGGCGCACCTCGATCGTCGACCTGCTGAAGCTGCTCGACCTCGACTCCAGCCTCGACGCCCGCAAGGAGCTGGCCGGCGAGCTCGGCGTCAACGCCGGCCCGCACGGCAGCGCAGAGCAGAACATCGCCCTGCAGAAGGCGGTCTGGGACGCCCTGGCCAAGAACGGCGGGGTCGTGCCCGCCAGTCTGCGCGATTAGTCCTACGCGCGACTGATCACGTCGGCGGAGGCGGCAACGGCGCCCACAGCATCGGCGCCGCCTCTCGCCACGACTGCCCGAGCGGCTGCCAGTGCCCCTCCAGCCAGTCGGACCAGAACACCACCATCGGCAGGCGGCCCTCGACCAGGGCCAGTATCTCGCGGCCGTCTCGCGGCGCGCTCTCCATCGATCGCCAGACCATGCGGAACCTCGCGGTTGAACCCGAGGCGCTTCCACTCCTGCGTGACGGCGTCGAGGCCGCCCGCCCGATAATAATTCCCCAATCGATGAATAGTTCTCCGGCCTGCGCGCGGCGCCGCGGCCCCTCGCGCGGCGGCGCGAACCTGCTATCGTCCGGGCCGACCCCAGGATCAGGAGCCTCCCCGATGAGCCCGCCCACGGTTCCGCCTCGCCACTACCCCACAGCCAGCGCCAAATGCGCCGACCTCGTGGTGCATGTCGTCGGCCTGACCCTCGCCCTGGTCGGCGGGATCGTGCTGCTCACCCTGGCGGTCAAGGCCCAGTCGCTCAGCATGGCGTTCGCGGTCGGCATCTACGCGCTCGGCCTGCTGGCCATGCTCGGCTTCTCCACCGCCTACAATTTCGCAAAGCCCCGGTTCCGGCCCACCCTGCGCCGGCTCGATCACGCCGGGATCTTCCTGATGATCGCCGGCTCCTACACCCCGTTCACGACCCAGACCCTGACCGGCGCCTGGGCCTGGGGGATGACCGCGGCGGTGTGGTCGGTCGCCGCCTTCGGCGCCCTGGGCAAGGTGCTGCTGCCCGGCGTCGGGCGCCGCGTCTGGGTCGCGGCCTACCTGCTGCTGGGCTGGATCGTGCTGGTCGCGCTCAAGCCGCTGCTGGCCAACGCCACCAGCCTGACGATGCTGCTGCTGGCGATCGGCGGCCTGCTCTATTCGAGCGGCGTAGCCTTCTATCTGAACAAGCAGCTGCGCTACGCGCGGGCCATCTGGCACGGCCACGTCGTGGCCGGCGCCGGGGTCCACTGGGCCGCGGTCCTGCTCGGGGTGGTGCTGACGGCTCGCTAGCTCGCGACGCCCTCAAGCCAGTCCCGGCGGCGCGCGCCCGGCGTCCAGCTCCAGCCGCCGCGGCGCAAAGGAACGCTCCTCGCCGGCCACCCGCTTCGGACGACGCGAAGGCCTGATTTCGTTGGCCCGCGCCTGCAGCGGCAGCCGCGCCTTCAGCCGCAGACCATCGGCGCCGCGCTCCAGGTCGAGCCGCCCGCCCAGCTCGACGAGCCGCCCGCGCATGCTGGAGATCCCCACCCCGGTCTCCTCGTCGACCGCCGGCGCCCGTCCGCCGGGCGACTGGCCGCCGTCGTCCTCGACCAGCAGCGAGACCTCGCTCCCGACATAGTTCAGCACCACCCGCACGCTGCGCGCCGCGGTGTGCCGGTGGACGTTCATCAGCGCCTCCTGGAAGACGCGGAACAGCGTGCTCTCCATCGCGCTGGTGGCGCCGCGCGGCTGGCCGGCCACCTCCACCGAGATCCGCAGCGAGGCGCGGCGGCCGAAACCGTCGGCGAACACCCGCAGCCGCTCGACCAGGTCGCGCCCCCCGGCCTGCGGCGGATGCAGCATGAACGAAAAGGTGCGGATCTCCCGGTGGGCGGCCGAGATCGCGTTGCGGATGTCGCGCAGGATCGACTGGTGGCTCTCGTCGAACACCGCCCGCCGCTCCAGCGCCGCCAGCGACAACCCGATGGCGACCAGGTGCTGGGCGGTGGAATCGTGCAGTTCGCGCCCGATCCGCCGCCGCTCGCCCAGCTCGGCCTGGGCGACGTCCTCCTTGGCCCGCGCCAGGGCGCTGGCCTGCGCCACGGCCGCGGTCACGTCGGACGCCACCCCGACCACCCGGCGCACCGTCCCGTCCGGCATGCGCGAGAACACCCGGGCCCGCGACTGCACGATCCGCCAGTCGCCTTCCGCCCCGAGCAGCCTCAGCTGCGCCTCGCAGACCTGGTGGTCGCCCAGGTTCGACATGTCCTCCAGGTGGCGCTGCAGCACCTGCCGGTCGTCCGGGTGCAGACGATCCTGCACCTCGCCCAGGCCCGCGCCGGTCGGCGACAGCCCGAGGCTCTCGGACAGCTGCGGGTGCATGTACCGGGTCCGGCGCTGGATCACGTCGTAGACGTAGAGCAGCCCCGAGCTGATCGGCCCCAGATGGTCGAACAGCATCTCGCTGTGACTGGTCAGGTGGTGCGAACGCCCGATCGGCGGGACCTGCAGGATCACCTGTTCGGCGCCGTCTTCGCCCCATTCGACCGGAAAGGCCCAGATCTGCGACCCGTCCGGCCGCTGATCCGTGCGCAGGAAGCGGTCCAGCCGGCCCGGCCGCCGCCCCTGCAGGCAGCGCTCGATCAGGACCTGCAGCCGCTCGGCCTCACGCGGAGGCGCCAGGGCCTTCAGTTCCCGCCCCTCGACGGCCTCGCAGGCCAGCAAGGCGCGGAAGCCCGGGCATGCTGAAATTATCGTGATCTGACCTGATTTGCGCTCAGCGAGCGCCGACGCCAAGCCGGGATGGCCTGACTCGGAACGTCTACTTGGTACACGCCAAGTATCCGCCGCACTTGCGTCGGTCTGGACTAACGCCATCGTCCGTCTCCCGCTTCCCTCGCCGGTTACAGCTTAAGGAAGTCCCAAACAGCGGCGCCCGTTCCCCCGACGGAAGAAACACCCGTCTAAAATACATGCCCTGGTTCAAAGGTATATGGGTGATCTTACTAGTGCACGAACTAATCCGATGGGTGTATTCCCTAGGCTCAGGACCCATTGATGTGATGTGCTCGATCTGATTCAGGCTCTGCAAGGAGACTGGATATGAGCGACCTCTATTGGCTTACGGACGAGCAGATGGCGCGGCTGCAGCCGCACTTCCCCAA